>NZ_JAGDEC010000005.1:0-370138 GCF_040148775.1 Pseudoalteromonas sp. NFXS39
ATCTGGCGCGGATCTCATCGTAGAGCTGGGACTAATGAAAGTCTCTAATAGACTCTGAATACATTAGCGCAAACCATCTCCGTTATTTTAAATTATTAACTTGCAAAACGGGGCGTACCATACATTTGCCCCAAAACGTGTTTAGGCCAATGCCTCAAAAGAGCGAGTAACGGACGTTCAGATTTTTTAAACCCTTACTTTTCAGCCTCTGAATCAAAACCTTTCCCCCATATTCAAGAAAATGCGCAAATTGCGCACTTTTATCTTTCTAAAAAAATTAACCACATGTATTTTTAATAATACTGGCAACTAGTTATCAACTTTGTTAAAACTAAAGCATTCAGAAAAGTGAGCGATTGCAAATCAGAAATATGCGCAATTTGCGCACTATTAAATTGTTAGTTTTTACAAGGAGAGTTGGCGTTGTCAGCAGAAAATTTTTTAAACGCAGAGACTGATACTTTTGGTGGGATCATCAAAGGTGATAACAAATTCAAAGTCCCTCTTTATCAAAGAGACTATTCATGGAACAAAACCCACTGGAATGATCTGTGGTTAGATATTGAAACTAACAGGAAAAGTAACTCAAAGCATTACATGGGATCTGTGGTTTTAGTATCTAAACACAAAAAACAATATGATATCATCGACGGTCAGCAACGATTAACAACTCTTACTATATTGGTATTAGCTGTCGTTGATACATTGAATGATTTAGTTAAACGAGAAATAGATGTAGAAAATAATGAAAAGAGAATAGAACTATTAGTAACCGACTTTATTGGTAAAAAATCTCTGTCTTCATTAAATTATGAAAATAAAATTGAATTAAATGAAAGTAATAACCCTTTCTTTTCGACTTACCTCACCAATTTTAGAAAACCTGTAAATATCAAATCCGCCATTAAAAGTAATAAATTGCTTTTCGACTGTTTTAATTATTATAAAGAATTAATCAAAGAAGAAATTTTTATGGAGGAAGATGTTTCTTCATTAATTTCTTTTGTTGAGTATGTTTCCGATAGTTTGTTGTTTATCCAAATTACTGCAACAGATGATTTAAGTGCTTATCTGATTTTCGAAACTCTTAATGATCGAGGTTTAGATTTGTCAGTAACTGATTTATTGAAGAACTATCTATTTTCCATCGTTGATGAGACAGATAAAAGTCATGTTAAAAATATTTGGGATGTAACGATAAATCACGTTTCATATTCGGGGTTCCCTAAGTTTCTGCGCCATTACTGGATGATGCAAAATGGTTTAATTCAAGAGAAAGAGTTGTTTAAAACTGTCAAAAGACACATCAATACTCCTAAAACAGCTTTTGACTTGTTAAATAGTATGAGTGAAGTTTCAGAGGTTTATGCCGCTTTAGGTGACTCAACCCATCAATTGTGGGAAGGAGAGGAAAAAGTTAAAAGGCATATTAGAGAACTAAGTCTATTTAACGTTACTCAATGTTATCCACTGTTAATTAATGCTTATTTGTACTTAGAACATGAAGATTGGGTTGCTACTTTAAGAATTTGCTCTGTAATTTCGTTCAGATACATGGTCGTCTCAGGGTTAAACCCAAATGCGCTAGAGTCTAAATATAATGAAGCATGTAAGGCAATTAATGCAGGAACAGCCAAAACGGCGAGAGACATATTTGTTATTTTGCAACCACTGTACGTTAGCGATGAAGATTTCGAACGTAATTTTGAATCTAAATCAATTAGAACTAAAAGATCAGCGAAATTGGCAAGATATATAGTTTATAGCATCGAAAATCACCTATCTGAACATTCATTTGATTTTGAGTATGATAATGGTTCACTTGAACATGTATTACCTGAAAATCCATCTACTGAGTGGAGTGAAAACTTTCCTAAAGACATCGAAGAAAGTTTTATTTATAGGCTTGGTAACTTCACATTATTAGAGCCAGATAAGAATCGTGTTATCGGCAACAAAAACTTTGAGCATAAATCTGAAGTCTATAAAACAAGTAGATATGAATTAACAAAAAGATTTGGTTATCAAAAATGGGATCAAGATAACCTTAAAGCTAGACAAAAATACTTAGCGAAACAAGCTAAAGCAGTATGGCATCTACCTTACGCGTAAAGTAAAAACTAACAAGTTGCTTAAACGGACAAAAAACAGCTGGCTTTTGCTCGTACCTCGCTAATTTTAGCCAGCTATTTTTCTGCCGCTTAGCAAACCGTTATGTGTAAATGGAAGTCATGGATAAATTAGCTGTTGAACAAGCAATCATTCAGGCTCTAAAGGAGCTAGAAGAATCAGGCGATATAGTTGTTACCACAACAATACCATCGCTAGTCGCTTCGAAAATAGGCAAGGCTGTGCAAGCGGTTTCTCCAAATCTGTTAACACAGGAAGAGTTTTCGGCAGTAAAAAATGCAGTAAATGTAACTTGGTCGGGTTTTCACCTAGACGACTGGGATTTTCAAACTCACATTGGCCTTACTCGTGAGCAACTAAAAGACACTCTAAATAAAATGGGCAAAACCGAGTGAAACACATAACAAACAAAGGCAGCATCGCCCTGCGGGCTGGACGGCTTCGCCGCCGCTGCTTTTGGCGTTAAATTGCCCCCAAGTTTCTAGATAGGAGTAAAAATGTCTAGTCCAATAAAATTAAATCTACAGAACACTAGGACAGCTATTCAATCAAATATTGAAACTGCTCTGATAGATGGAGTCGGGCTAGGACACCGGTCAACGCTGTATGGGTCAGTCAAGGGCTATCAGAAGCTTGATGAGCCAGCGATCGTTTCAAGCTTGTTTCAGTACTCACTACCAGAAATACAACGCATATTAAATTATTTCTTGAACCAAACGGGGATTACAGCTCAAATTCAAGGGCACTTTTGTCACCAACGTCCAATAGTTACTTGGGGCGGCGCTTCCAAAAATCCAGAATTGGGTGATTTGTTTGTAGTGCATATGCATTATGATAGCAATCTCTCTGTTTATATGAACTCTTTACTGTTACAGGCAAAGGTATCAAGTGCAAAAGGTTATACGGCTAGTGTCGGTAAAAGTGACCAGCACCAGTTGCACTTATATGAAAAATGGCCGAAATTTGATTATGTAAGACCTCGGAAAATCGTGGGTCGGGATGTTACACCTAAAAAGGCATTTGATGGCGCACAATATTTATTGCTTCACGAAAATTTAAAGCAACATGGTACTTATCGAAGTAATGGTTTTAAAAATAATACATCTTTTAATATTGCCCAAGCGAGTGGTTCTCTTAAAATCAACAATCCATTGTCAAAGGCTCTAGTAGATTTTTTGTGTGGTGATACTGGGCAACAATTTTATGATACAAAACATCTAAAATACTCGGAATGGTGTAAAGTCTGCTGGGATCTTTTACTTGATGGGTCTAGTTATAATGCGAAAAAAGTAAATGTAATTAACGAACCGCGTCTATTGGGCTTTAAATTATCTGCATTACCTATTAGTACAGTTATTATCCAAACAGGTTCAATTAACTTCCCACAGCAATTCGATTAAGGCAATTTAACAAAGCGTTTAAGACAGATTCCCAACGCTTGGCACTTTTCATTCCATCGTTGGCTTTTGTGTTTACGGTGGTCTAGTTAGGTTCAGTGGTAGCGTTGCTCACTACTTAACGCGGCGTTACGAATGACAGTTATTGGCACAAAACGGAAGTAACCCTCTGAATTTAATTATGTATCTGACAGTAATGAGCGAATAGCAGTCATTAGAAAATTATTTTTCAGCACTGATTTTATGTCCAGTTGCTATGTATTTCTCCTATATTCAGGAAAACGACCCAATGGGTCGATATTAAATTGTTATAACCTAAGAGAGAATAGTAGATGACTCCAAACCCGATGGATGAGCTAAAAATAGTTCAAGATATTATTACCACTCAGGAGGAACTTTGTTTCAAAGTTTTTAGTTGGGCTGTTGGCTTCGTGACTGCTTTCACTATAGGTTTATTTCACAAATCAATTAACATTCCTAGCTTTGCATATATGGCATGTGGCCTAATCATTGTAAGTGGTTTATTTATTGTTGCGCGCCATCATTGGCATACTTATTTATCAGCAGTTATTAGATCCCGCCAAATAGAATCTGAAATAAATGATGAAACATATTCTAAAGTGCAAATAAATCACGTACTCCGAACTGATAAAAGTATTGGCATATTTGGCGGTTACAAACTTTGGCTCCCATATTTAGTGTTATCGTCAGTCGTTGTCGTCGCAGGAATCTTTAGTGGGTTATAACAAGGCCAAGCAACATCAGTCGCTGCGCTCCTTGGACAGCCTTGCGCTCGCGCCTTTTGTGCATGGCTTTGCCATTGTCGCACAAAAGCCACAATCACAAGTCTGCCGTTGTTGGCGGCTTTACGAATGGCAGCTTCTGGCACAGAACCGTCCTTAGGCTCTAAATTGTTTCTGTCCAAAAATGTGTCAGAGTCGTCGACTGCACCTCGTTTAAACCTACCGGTTAGCAGAAACCCTAACCTAACTGCTAAAAGCATAAGGTCATATTTGAGCTGCCACGATTCATTGCCCGTCTATTACAAATTATTTTTCTGAAAAGCTTTTTATAAATTCTATCGTGAGGAAGGTAACAAAGGTGCCATTAGCTGTCTTCCTATATATCCCCCCCAATCAACACCTAATCAAACCTAAAAATGAGAAAATAAGTTTAGATTAATATGGTGCGATAAATGTGCGATATAAATAAAAGAATGTAGAGTTTAGGTGCGATAAAGTAAATAGGTAAGTTAATTAACTTATTGAATAGAGTGTAGAAAAATGGTCGGCATAGCAGGATTTGAACCTGCGACCCCTGACACCCCATGACAGTGCGCTACCAAGCTGCGCTATATGCCGACGTTGAAAGTCATAGTACGGCTTTTTTTATAAAAATCAATATCAGCGCAGTTCGATTGCCTGTTTATTGTTCAGGCAATCGGTATTAAATCAATGGGCTAGTGGTTAATCTAGCCAATCGTTGATCGTTTTGTACATAAAGTCGCGTATTAATGGTTGAGCATCGGCGTTAGGGTGGAGGTTATCGTTTTGCATTAGCTCAGGACGGCCTGCAATATTAAGCATGAAAAAAGGCATGAGTTCAGAATCTGTTTCATCAGCAATAGTTTTAAAGCTATCGGTGAAAAGTTTGGTATAACGAGGGCCATAGTTTGGTGGAATTTGTACTTCCATTATGGCGGTTTTCGCCCCAGTTTGTTGGCTTTTCGCTATTAAATCACGTAGGTTAGTTTGAAGGCGTTTAATAGGGAAACCACGTAAACCATCGTTTCCGCCAAGCTCAATAAGCACATGAGTGGGTTCAAATTCACTTAGTAACGCGTCGAGTCGTCTTAAGGCGCCGCCGGTAGTTTCACCACTAATACTAGCGTTTACTAAATATACAGATTGGTCTTTTTCATCGTACTTATCTTGTAACAATTTAACCCAGCCTTGTTCTTGTTTAAGGCCGTATGCGGCGCTTAAACTGTCACCTAAAATTAAAATTGTGTTGTCAGCTGCTGCCGTAAGTGGTTTGATTACTAACAGTAAAACGAATATAAAACGTAGGATTGGATGCATCATATGTCAGCGCTTTCTCAATTAAACATCATTCAAGTTAAAGGACTTTCTAAAACGGTCACCACGGTTGAGGGCAACCTGACCATCCTCAGTGACATCAGCTTTAATGTCAAGTCGGGTGACTCAGTTGCAGTAGTGGGCACCTCTGGTTCGGGTAAGTCTACTTTATTAAGTTTGTTAGCCGGACTTGACCAATCAACTAGCGGCAGTATTTATTTAGATGGTGCTGCTTTGCACGAATTAGGCGAAGAAGCACGCGCGGCACTTCGCGCCGAAAAAGTGGGGTTTGTGTTTCAGTCTTTCATGCTTGTACAAAGCTTAACAGCACTTGAAAACGTGATGCTACCGGCTGAACTTGCCGGTAGTAAAGACGCGAAACAGCAAGCGCTTGAGCTACTTGAAAAAGTAGGTTTAAGTCACCGTGTTGGCCATTACCCATCGCAATTATCTGGCGGTGAGCAGCAGCGTGTAGCTATTGCGCGTGCATTTATTGGTACACCGAAAATCTTATTTGCCGATGAACCATCAGCGAACCTTGATAGCAAAAACGGTAAATTAATTGAGTCATTATTATTTGAATTAAATAAAGAGCACGGCACGACACTTATTTTAGTAACGCATGATGAGCAGCTTGCACAAAAGTGTCAGCAAATTTTACACATTGAAGCAGGGCAGTTAGTAACTGTAAAAGAAAGCGAAGGAGTGCAAGCGAATGTGGGCTAAATTAGCACTAAAACTGTTTTCACGTGAGTTTAAACGCGGTGAGTTAACAGTGATCAGTGCAGCAATTGCCTTAGCTGTTCTCACTGTTTTAACACTGTCTATGGTTACCGACCGAATTGGTCAAAGTATTGAAGAAAAAAGCAGTGCCTTTATTGCTGCTGATCGCGTTTTAGCAAGTAACCATGCTTTACCTGCCGAGTTTTTAGAAAAAGCCAACCAAGAAAACTTACGTACCGCTAAAATAACCTATTTCGATACCATGTTATTTGCTGGTGAAGAAATGCAGCTTGGCTCGGTGAAAGCGGTATCAAACACCTATCCGTTAAAAGGCGAGTTAAAAGTAAAAACTAGCCTGACTGATCAACCACAAGTAACTGCTGATATCCCAAGTCGTGGTGAAGTGTGGTTAAGTGAATCAGTGTTTTATGCGTTAAACATTAAAGTGGGCGATAAAGTAGAGCTTGGCGCTGCTACGTTTACTGCTAGTCATGTTGTAGCCGAAGAGCCTGATGCACCGTTTAATGTGTTTTCAAGCAGCCAGCGAATCTTAATTAATGAAGCAGACATAGCTGTTACAGAGGTAATTCAGCCGGGTAGTCGAGTGTTTTATCGTCAGCTTTATGCTGGCAGCAAAGACAATTTAGATACCTTCTATGCGTGGTTAAAACCACAAATGAAAGAAAACCAGCGTTGGTATGGTGTTAAAGACCGCCAGTCTCCTATTTCTAATAGTTTAAATCGTGCCGAGAGTTATCTATTGCTAGCAGGTTTACTTGGCATTATTTTAGCCGCTGTTGCTATTGCGGTATCGGCAAAACGGTATTGTGAGCGTCAATATGACCCGGTTGCCATGATGAAAACGCTGGGCGGAAGCCGCGCTATGATACGTAAAATCTATTTACTTCACTTGAGCCTTGTTTGTTCAATGTCGGTCATAGTTGGTTTACTGATTGGTTATGGCTTACAAGCAGTTGCAACAGATTATTTAGCACAAACCATGGGCACAGCACTACCAAGTGCATCTGCTAAACCTTGGATTATTGCTATTAGTACCGGCGTGATTTGTGCGGTAATGTTTTCTATTAAACCACTTCTCGATTTATTTGATATTCCTCCGCTGCGCGTGCTTCGCCGTAATTTAGGCGACCGTTTATTGGTTAGTAAAGTGCACTTGGCTATGTCGGCGCTTACTGTGTTTTTACTCATGTGGTTATTTAGTAATAACATCAAAATAAGTGCCATTTTGTTTCTTTCAACTGCATTTTTAATTGCGGTGTTATTTGCTTTATCAAAGGTTATTTTTGGCGGTGGTCGCAAACTCGGTTTAAGCCCAGGTAATAGTTGGTCATTGGCGATAGCATCAATTCAAAAGCGTGCCAACGTTAATGCCGTACAATTAATTAGCTTTGCATTGGCTATAAAATTGTTATTGTTTTTAATTGTATTGAAGAACGACATGATCTCGGATTGGCAGTCACAGCTTCCAGAAAATGCACCTAATTCATTTTTAGTGAACATTACTGAGCAAGAACTAGAACCTATTACTAGTTTCTTAGCGCAAAATGATATGCCAACGTCTGATTTTTACCCGGTTGTTCGTGGCCGTGTAAACGCCGTTAATGGTGAGCTGGTTGCCCGCGAAGTATCGCAAGAAGATAACGAAAAGAAAGACGAAGAAGCTCGCTCTGGCATTGGCCGTGAGCTAAATCTAACTTGGCGCAAGGACTTGCCAAATCAAAACGAGCTTATCGACGGTACATGGTTTAGTGAAAACTCAGTGGCTGAGGCATCGGTTGAAGAGTCTATGCTTAAACGCTTAGATGTAAAAATAGGTGATACGCTTACTTTCTTAATAGGTGCACAGTCTTTCGATGCAAAAATTACCAGTGTTCGAAAAGTTAACTGGACGACACTCAAACCTAACTTCTTTATTATTTTAAGTCCTGATGTGCTAGCCAGTTTTCCTGCTACTTATATTTCATCGGTGAATGTAAAAGCGGATAAAAAACGCGAATTTAATGAGTTAATGCGTCAATACCCAACAGTGAATGTGATTGATGTTGAAAGCTTTATTAAACAGATTCGCTCAACAATAGAGCAAGTATCGTTAGCGATTGGTTTTGTACTAGCAATTGTCGTTGCCTGTGGAGCTTTAGTGCTTATTTCACAAGTACAAGCAAGTTTGGGTGAGCGTATGCAAGAGATTGTCATCTTAAGAACTTTAGGTGCTAAAGGGCGTTTAATTAAAAATGCCACCTTATATGAGTTTTTATTATTAGGGGTTACGGCAGGCTTAGTCGCTGCCATTGTCAGTGATATTGCTTTATTAATTGTACAAAAACAGATGTTCGAATTAGCAGGTAAATTCCATCCTCATATTTGGCTTATTGGCCCAGCAGTAGGAGGCCTATTTGTGGCGTGTTTGGGTTATTTGATGATAGCGCGCACAATGCGAAAAAATACCCAAGGCTTATTACGCTCACTGGCATAAGATTCTAACTAAAAACGCGTTTATAAAATGCTCGCAATTGCGGGCATTTTTTATGAATTGCAATTGGTTACTGGTAATTTATACAGTGCTCTGGCATTATTAACACAGATAATAATGATAATAGATGGGTCAGTTAGTTGGCGATTATTTTAGGGATTGATCCTGGTTCACGATTAACAGGGTACGGCGTGATTGCTCACCAAGGTGCTAAGTTCACTTATTTAGGAAGTGGTTGCATAAAATTGGCAGATCACGATTTTCCTGTTCGTTTAAAAATGATTTACCAAGGGATCAGTCAATTGGTAGAGCAATTCTCCCCAGACAGCTTTGCTATCGAAAAAGTGTTTATGGCACATAACCCTGATTCGGCACTAAAACTTGGTCAAGCTCGTGGCGCTGCCATTGTTGGCGCTTCAATGGCTGAGCTGCCAGTTTATGAATATTCAGCAAGGCAAATCAAGCAAGCTGTTGTGGGTAATGGCGGAGCCGATAAGTCTCAAGTACAACATATGGTAAAGAATATTTTAAAGCTGCCAGGCACTCCTCAAGCCGATGCCGCTGACGCTCTAGCAATTGCTATATGTCATGCACACTCAGAACAAAATTTAATTAAACTTGCGGGCAGTGCGAGCAAAACCGTAAGAGGACGATTAAGGAAGTAATATGATTGGTCGATTAAATGGCTTACTTGTTGAAAAACAGCCGCCAGAAATTCTTATTGAAGTAAGTGGTGTAGGCTACGAAGTACAAATGCCTATGACCTGCTTTTATGA
The DNA here is from genome assembly GCF_040148775.1 of Pseudoalteromonas sp. NFXS39. Classification (NCBI taxonomy): domain Bacteria; kingdom Pseudomonadati; phylum Pseudomonadota; class Gammaproteobacteria; order Alteromonadales; family Pseudoalteromonadaceae; genus Pseudoalteromonas; species Pseudoalteromonas sp. NFXS39. The sequence goes on from NZ_JAGDEC010000005.1 coordinate 9,596, forward strand.
TTTACCCGCAGTAGGTGAGCAAGCGATTATTTATACCCATTTTGTGGTACGTGAAGATGCCCAGCTATTATTTGGTTTTAACAATAAAACAGAGCGCGCTTTATTTAGAGAGCTATTAAAGGCTAATGGCGTAGGACCAAAATTAGGACTTGCGATTTTATCGGGTATGTCAGCACAGCAATTTGTAAGTTGTGTAAACAATGAAGATGCAACCACACTGGTTAAACTTCCGGGGGTTGGTAAAAAAACTGCTGAGCGCTTAGTACTCGAAATGAAAGACAGACTGAAAGATTGGGGTAATGACTTATTTACACCATTTAGCGATAATGCCGTCATTGAGCCTGCAAGTGATGATACCCTAGTGGCAAATAATGCTGCCGATGATGCAGTGTCTGCACTTGTGGCGTTAGGTTATAAGCTACCGCAAGCACAAAAAGCGGTGAAAGCAGTGAACAAACCAGATATGACGACAGAGGTTCTAATTAAAGAAGCTCTAAAATCAATGTTGTGAGTAAACCATGATAGAAGCAGATCGCTTAATAGATGCGAGTGAACAAAGTAACGAAGACAGTGTTGATCGTGCCATACGGCCAAAACTGTTAACAGATTACACTGGCCAGCCGCATGTTAAGCAACAAATGGAAATATTTATCGAGGCGGCTCGCCATCGTGGCGAAGCCCTGGATCACCTATTAATATTTGGTCCACCGGGTCTTGGTAAAACCACACTTGCAAACATTGTTGCCAACGAGCTTAACGTTAGTATTAAAACAACGTCAGGGCCAGTACTCGAAAAAGCTGGCGATTTAGCTGCTCTTTTAACTAACCTTGAAGAAGGTGACGTACTGTTTATTGACGAAATTCACCGCTTGAGCCCGCAGGTCGAAGAGATTTTGTATCCAGCAATGGAAGACTATCAGCTGGATATTATGATCGGTGAGGGCCCAGCCGCACGTTCAATTAAACTTGATTTACCGCCATTTACTTTAATAGGTGCGACAACCCGTGCAGGTTCACTGACGTCACCACTGAGAGACCGTTTTGGCATAGTGCAGCGTTTAGAATTTTATTCGGTTGAAGATTTATCAAAAATAGTTGCTCGTTCAGCAAGATTTTTAGATTTAACTATGTGCAATGAAGGTGCCACAGAAATAGCCAAGCGCTCACGTGGCACACCGCGAATAGCGAACCGTTTGTTACGCCGTGTTCGTGATTACACGCAAGTTAAATCTGACGGTAAAGTTAACGCATCGGTTGCAGAGCAAGCCCTCGATATGATTGATGTCGATAAAAGCGGTTTTGACTACATGGATAGAAAATACCTATTAGCTATTATCGAAAAATTTATGGGCGGCCCAGTTGGCCTTGATAACCTTGCAGCTGCAATAGGCGAAGAAAAAGAAACGATTGAAGATGTAATAGAACCGTTTTTAATTCAACAAGGCTTTATACAACGTACCCCGCGCGGACGACTTGTATCAGACATCGCTTACTTGCACTTTGGACTAACCCCAGATAAATAACAAAACTCAGGTTAGTTACAAAAGCTTTAAGTTATAAGTATTAAGCAGCTCGAGAGGGCTGCTTTTTAATAGAGAAAAGTTGACTTTTTAAATGGCAATATAGATTTTACCGCATACCGCATACCGCATACCGCATACCGCATACCGCATACCGCATACCGCATACCGGCAAGAGTCATCTAACACCTGTAATTCACATGCTGTTAAGTTTTTGATAGGTATTCTCGTTGACGTTTGCGCAGGCAAAAAAAAGCCCGCATAAGGATGCGGGCAAACAACAAGTTGAAGGAAGTAATTCAGGGAACTACGGTCTACTAAAAGAAGGTTTTATCCTGATTTCAGTAAACCTAGAGCAATACGAAACTTCATATTGCTAAAAACGGAGCTTAATGAAAGAAACTTTCATGAGGTTGCTAGCTCGGTATAGGTAAATAATACGCAATGATGGATTTTTCTTCAAACTAGAAAAATTTAATTTTCAGATTAAAAAAACTAATGTGAGCAAAAAATTCTATTGTTTTCTTTTTGTTCGCTTTGTGGTTATTTTCTCTTTAACTGCATGAATAGAGTGGTTTTTATAAAATTCAAATTCTGTATTCAGGATTAGTTTAAGTATTCTGTAGTAGATTTGCAAAAGTACTTTTGGGTGTTTATGCGTAATTTATGAATAAACGTCGTGTTTTTGATTGTTTTGGTTGCTTTTAAGCGTCACTCTAGTGACTTATTATTAAGGTAAAAATATGCATAAAAGTATTTGTAAAATTCAATCTGGCTAAAAAATAACTAAGCAAATTGCTTTTTACCGTTATTTGCCGCTAATTCACAGCAAGAGCGTTGTCAGTTCATAATTGACTAGATACACTAGTTGTAACTTTTGGCCATGTTTGTGGTCAATAAATACAAGTGTAAAAAATATAACAAATTACATAGAAATCTATTTTTAGGAGTTTAACGTGGGATCAGGGCTTAACTTTTTAGATCTTATTCTAGAAGCCAGTGTACTTGTCCAGCTAGTAATGTTGGCATTAGTCGGCATGTCGGTAATGTCATGGGCAATTATTTTTCAACGTAAAAAAGCGATTTCTGATGCACTTAATGGCGCTAAGCGCTTTGAGCAAAAGTTTTGGTCAGGAATAGACTTAAGTAAATTATATAATGAAGTTTCAGCTCGTCCTGGTGGCGCATCAGGTGTTGAAGCATTATTCGTTGCTGGTTTTAAGGAGTTTGCACGACATAAGAAAAATTCACCGCAAAGTGCAAGCATCGTAATGGAAGGCACACATCGTTCAATGCGTGTTGCGTTGTCACGCGAAGTTGAAAAACTAGAATCAAGTTTATCGTTTTTAGCGACAGTGGGTTCAATTAGTCCTTATATCGGCCTTTTTGGTACGGTGTGGGGTATCATGAACGCATTCATTGCATTAGGTGAAGTTAAGCAAGCAACTTTACAAATGGTTGCGCCGGGTATCGCCGAAGCACTTATCGCAACAGCGATGGGTTTATTCGCAGCAATCCCTGCAGTTATTGCGTACAACCGTTTTGCAAATAAAGTAGAAAAGCTTGAAGGTAATTACATTAACTTCATGGAAGAGTTCGCCAATATTTTACACCGCCAAGCAGCTGCGCAAATAGAGGCTAAAGCGAATGTATCAGCGTAAGAAACGTCGCCCAGTAGGTGAGATAAATGTAGTTCCTTACATTGATGTAATGTTGGTACTACTTATTATATTTATGGCAACTGCACCACTTATTACTCATGGTGTAAAAGTGGACTTGCCGAAAATGGAAGAATCGGATCTTGTAGATACCAAAGATACACCACCTATCATTGCATCAATTGATGCTGAAGGTAAGTACTATGTAAGTATCGGCACTGATCCAGAAGCTCCTATGGAAGCAATTGATGTAGCTGCTGTTATAAAATTACAACTTCAGAAAAACCCCGATACTCCGGTTATGATAAAAGGTTCTGGTCGTGTTTCTTATCAAGAAGTGTTGCTGTTAATGGACTTTTTGAAAAATGCCGGTGTGCCTTCAGTGGGTCTTATGACTGAGTCATTTGAGGGTTAGTATGCGTGAATCAGTAATAAAGTCGCTTCTATTGCACCTTGGTATTATTGTTTTCTTAGTCGTATCAGCGAACTTTCATATGCCAGCTCCTAAGGTAATGGAGGTGACATTGAATCCGGCTATGCCTGAACCAGAAAAAGCGGTTTCTGCAGTAACGGTTGATCAACAAAAGGTTGAGCAGAAAATTGCTGAACTTAAAAAGCAAGAAGAAGCAAAAAAACAAGCCGAAGCAAAGCGAATTCGAGATCTTGAACGTCGTGCAAATGACGCACGTAAGCAACGCGAAGCTGAAGACCGTCGTCTTAAAAAGTTAGAGCAACAACGCCGAGCGAAAGAGAAAGAAAGAGCAGAAGCTGAGGCTCAAGCGAAGAAAGCACGTGAAATACAAGAGAAAGAACGTGCCAAAGCTAAGCAGGCTGAAAAGCAAAAGCAAGAAGCTGAAGCCGCAGCAAAAGCCGCAGCTGAAAAACGTAAAGCTGAAGAAGAGGCGTTAAAGAAAGCGGAAGCAGAGCGCAAGCGTAAAGCTGCTGAAGCTGAAGCTGAAGCTGAACGTAAACGTAAAGAAGCTGAAGCAGAGCGTAAACGTCAGCAGGCATTGCAAGAACAAATGCTGCAAGAGCAGTTAGCTGCTGAGCAGGCTGCACGAAATAAAATACGTCAGCAACAAGTCTTGAATGAAGTTGATAAATATAAAGCGTTAATTATGGCGCGTATTCAACAAACTTTACTTATTGATGAAAAAATGAAGAATAAGCAATGTCGCGTTAACATTCGCCTTGGTTTTAACGGGTTAGTAACTCAAGTAAAATCACTTGGTGGTGATAAATTAGTGTGTGAAGCTGCTCTTCGTGCTGTCCGTATGGCCGATACACTACCAGTTTCGCCTGATAAAGATGTTTTCGAGCAACTGAAAAATATTAACTTAACAATTAAGCCAGAATTCTAAAGGAATGATATGTTCAACCAGATAAAAACAGCATGTTTTATTGTATTACTGGGCTTTCATGGCATTGCCAGTGCTGCACTAGAAATTGTTATCACTGAAGGTATTGATGGAGCACGCCCAATAGCGGTTGTTCCATTTAAATACCAGGGCGTTGGTCCCATCCCTGAAAAATTGAGCACCGTTATTGCAGCTGATTTGATGCGTAGTGGTAAATTTAAACCTATTGATGTGACAAATATGCCTCAATTACCCGGCAAAGATGCTGATGTAGATTATGGTGCATGGGTCAATCAAGGTGTTGAAGCGGTACTTGTTGGTCAAGTTGAGCAACAACCGGGTGGACGTTACTTAGTAAAATATGAGCTTATCGATGTGATCCGTGGTCAAATTACAGGCGGCGAAACGCAAATGATGAGTAATGGTCAATTAGTGAAGAGCCAAGACCATGTATTAGATGCTCGTGAGAGTGTTATATCTGAAACAGGGTTTCGCCGTTATGCGCACCGTATTAGCGATGTAGTTTACGAAGCGCTTACGGGTGAAAAAGGTGCGTTTTTAACAAAAATTGCTTACGTTATTGTACGTGATAATGAACCGAAGCCTTATCAACTCGTTGTTGCTGACTATGATGGCTACAATGAGCAAGTATTGCTTCGTTCTAAAGAGCCACTTATGTCCCCAGCTTGGTCACCAGATGGTACTAAGCTTGCGTATGTAACCTTTGAAAATCGTCAAAGCCAAATTTACATTCAAGATTTGTATACGGGCAAACGTGAGTTAATCACAAGCCATCCAGGTATTAATGGTGCACCACAGTTTTCACCTGATGGTAAAAAACTATTATTAGTACTTTCAAAAGACCGTAACGGTGCAACAGAAGTCTATGTTTTAGACCTTGCAACTCGCAAAGAAAAGCGTTTAACAAATCATCGTAGTATCGATACAGAGCCTTCTTGGTACCCAAATGGGCAAGATATCGTGTTTACGTCTGAAAGGGGTGGTAATGCCCAGATTTATAAGTTAAATTTGCAAACTGGTAGAGCAAAACGTATGACGTTTGATGGTGATATGAATTTAGCAGGTTCGATTTCACCAGACGGAAAAGAATTAGTGATGGTGAATCGTACTAACGGTCAATACCATCTTGCTAAAAAAGAGCTAGCTACAGGTGCGTTTCAAGTATTAACAAGAACTCGCCTAGATGAATCGCCGAGTATCGCTCCAAACGGTTCGATGATTATCTACAGCACGCTTCATAATAATAAACAGGTGTTGGCGTTAGTGTCTATGGACGGTCGCTTTAAAGCTCGCTTACCTGTGCTAGATGGACAAGTTAAGGCGCCAGCTTGGTCGCCTTATTTACAGTAATTTTACTGGTTTACTCAATATAGGAATCAATTCAATGCAACTTAATAAAACTTTAAAAGGCCTGCTTATTGCTGTGCCAGTGATGACATTAGCGGCGTGTAGCTCTTCTTCAGGTGTTGATGAGGGTGCTGCAAACCAATCTAACCAAGGTATGGTTGAGCAATCAAACACTGATACTGTTGAAGTTGCAACGCTTACTCCAGAGCAACAAGCTGAAGAAGCACTTCGTGAAAAGTACGAAGCGTTACGTCAAGAGCAAATCATCTACTTTGGTTTTGATAACGCAAAAATCCAAAGCAAATACGCGGAGCTTTTACAAGCACACGCTGAATTCTTAGTACAAAACCCATCAGTTAAAGTACTAATCGAAGGTCACGCTGATGAGCGCGGTACGCCTGAGTACAACATCGCACTTGGTGAGCATCGTGGTCAAGCAGTAGAAAAATACCTACAAAGCTTAGGTGTTTCTGCTAGCCAAATGTCAGTAGTGAGCTATGGTGAAGAGAAGCCAATGGTTAAGTCTCGCACTGAAGAAGCGTTCGCGAAGAATCGTCGCGCAGTATTAGTTTACTAATAAAGAGTCATTATGAAGCCGAAAATTATTTTGGCAGCAATGATCTTAAGCGGGAGCACCCAGTTATGGGCTGCTCCCGCTCCTGTTTCAGAAGCTGCAAGCTCGCAATCGAGCATTGAAAAGCGTTTAATCGCATTAGAAAACATGATGAAGTCACGTAATTTATTGCAAGCTGAGCTTCAGCAACAGCTCAATATCTTACAAGACGAAGTGAGCCAAGTTCGTGGTATTACTGAAGAGCAAAGTTACAAGCTTGAAAAAGTACTTCAGCGTCAGCGTGAGCTTTATCAAGAGATTGAAAACCGTGTCAGCCAAGCTTATAGCCAGCCCGCTGCCGCACAAACTCAACCTACTAACTCTTATACGGATGTAGGTGCATCACAGGCAATTAGTTCAGATTTATCTGAAAATGAAGCCTATGAGCGTGCAGTGGCGTTAATAATGAAAGATAAACGTTATGAGCAAGCAATTCCGGAGTTCCAAACATTCTTAACTACTTACCCTAATTCAGTATATGCATCTAATGCACATTATTGGTTAGGTCAGCTATTAACAATTCAAAACGATCAAGCAGGTGCGACTGAGCATTTCAAAGTAGTTGTGAATGAATACCCTAATTCTAATAAACGCCCTGATGCGATGTTAAAGTTAGGAAACTTATTAGCGGAGCAAGGTTTAGGCGAACAAGCCCTTAAAACCTTTAATGATTTAATTAATCAGTACCCAAGTACCACCGCTGCAAAATTAGCCACAGAACGTCTGTCGCAAATGTAGTTTTGACCTGATTAGACTGCTTTTTGACATAAGCGGTCTAAAATTAGGCAACTAGACATAAAAACTTAAAAAAAGAGATATTTTCTGTTGCACTCAGCATTTAAATAAGTATTATAAGCGCCCGCAGCAGGCGATTGGTAACAACAGCCGAAATGCGGAAAAAAGAGCGGGTCATTAGCTCAGTTGGTAGAGCAGTGGACTTTTAATCCATTGGTCGATGGTTCAAGTCCATCATGACCCACCATTCTTTCAGAATGGTAATCTTTAATCGACGGATTTACGTATAGCTTTTAAAAGCATTAGAGCGGGTCATTAGCTCAGTTGGTAGAGCAGTGGACTTTTAATCCATTGGTCGATGGTTCAAGTCCATCATGACCCACCATTCTTTGAATGGTTTTCTATCGGCGGATTTACGTAGCTTTTATAAGCATCAGAGCGGGTCATTAGCTCAGTTGGTAGAGCAGTGGACTTTTAATCCATTGGTCGATGGTTCAAGTCCATCATGACCCACCATTCTTTGAATGGCTTTATATCGGCGGATTTACGCAGCTTTTTATAAGCGTCAGAGCGGGTCATTAGCTCAGTTGGTAGAGCAGTGGACTTTTAATCCATTGGTCGATGGTTCAAGTCCATCATGACCCACCATTCTTTTTGAATGGTCTCATATCGGCGGATTTACGCAGCTTTTATAAGCATCAGAGCGGGTCATTAGCTCAGTTGGTAGAGCAGTGGACTTTTAATCCATTGGTCGATGGTTCAAGTCCATCATGACCCACCATTCTTTTTGAATGGTCTTATATCGGCGGATTTACGCAGCTTTTTATAAGCAACAGAGCGGGTCATTAGCTCAGTTGGTAGAGCAGTGGACTTTTAATCCATTGGTCGATGGTTCAAGTCCATCATGACCCACCATTCTTCGAATGGTTCTATATCGGCGGATCTACGCACCTTAATATCCAGAGCGGGTCATTAGCTCAGTTGGTAGAGCAGTGGACTTTTAATCCATTGGTCGATGGTTCAAGTCCATCATGACCCACCATTCTTTTGGAATGGTCTCAAATCGGCGGATTTACGCATCTTAATATCCAGAGCGGGTCATTAGCTCAGTTGGTAGAGCAGTGGACTTTTAATCCATTGGTCGATGGTTCAAGTCCATCATGACCCACCATTCCTGATTTATCTTTTCTTTCTAAGTTATCCTTTATTTATCTTAACAGCACACAGCAATACTGTTCTTTAGCTTAAGATTCTCGTATAATTCGCGCCATGAATGCACTGTGGACTAAGTGGTCGAGAAATGAGTCTAGCTGAACAAATTATGCCTGAAGATTATATCTTCCCTCCAAAGCCAGCTCCGTTATCAAAAGACGAGCAAGCTGAGTATAAGGCACGTATCAAACAATTATTAAAAGACAAGAACGCGGTTCTTGTTGCCCATTATTACACTGATCCTGAAATTCAAGCACTAGCTGAAGAAACAGGCGGTTGTGTTGCCGACTCGCTAGAAATGGCGCGTTTTGGCGCTAAGCACGACGCAGATGTAATTGTGGTAGCCGGTGTTCGCTTTATGGGCGAAACTGCAAAAATCCTAACGCCAAATAAAACAGTTGTTATGCCAACGCTTGCTGCAACTTGTTCATTAGACGTAGGTTGCCCAATTGAAGAATTCTCAGCGTTTTGTGATCAGCACCCTGATCGCAAGGTAGTAGTGTATGCAAATACATCAACAGCTGTGAAAGCCCGTGCAGATTGGATTGTTACTTCTTCATGTGCTCTAGAAATCGTTGAGCACCTTGATGAGCAAGGCGAAAAAATCATTTGGGGTCCAGATAAACACTTAGGTTCTTACATTCAAAAGAACACAGGTGCAGACATGATCATGTGGAATGGCGCCTGTATCGTTCATGACGAGTTTAAAACCAAAGCACTTAAGGATATGAAAGCCTTACACCCAGATGCGGCTGTATTGGTTCACCCAGAGTCTCCTGCGGAGATTGTAGCCTTAGCTGATGCGGTTGGCTCAACAAGCCAACTAATCAAAGCAGCGCAAACTATGGACAACAAAAAGTTCATCGTAGCGACTGACCGAGGCATTTTCTACAAAATGCAGCAGTTATGCCCAGAGAAAGAATTCTTTGAAGCACCAACAGCCGGTGAAGGCGCAACCTGTAAAAGCTGTGCACATTGCCCGTGGATGGCAATGAACGGCTTAAAAGCGATTGAAGAAGCACTGACAGACCCTGAGGGTAAAGAAGTATTTGTAGATATGGATTTACGCGAAGGCGCATTAAAGTCGCTTAACCGTATGTTAGATTTCTCAGCAACGCTTCAACGTTAAGAGCGAATCGTCTATATATACAAAAGGCAAGGTCTATACTTTGCCTTTTTTGTTTGATTACTAATCACTTAACCATCGTATTTTAAAAAGCCCTTGCGTCTATAGGGTTGTTTTCATACTATAACGCCGCGCTAAACTATAAGCGCCTTAGGTGACGTGTCCGAGTGGCTGAAGGAGCACGCCTGGAAAGTGTGTATACGGCAACGTATCGAGAGTTCGAATCTCTCCGTCACCGCCATTATTCAATATCAAGACGTCTCATGACGTCTTTTTATGCCTGCAAAGTAAATAAAATCAATTATTTGTCATCTTATGGTGTCTTATCCCGTCTCATTGAAGCGCAAAATTTTAGTTGCCCATATGGTATTCCTAATATTTGGTGCCATAATCAGGTATACCAACATGCAAATTTTTATCGATTATGCCTAAAACAATAAAGCCTTTATCTAATAATGAAGTTAAGAATGCTAAACCTAGAGAAAAAGATTATGTGCTTTCTGATGGAAAGGGTTTACAGCTAAGAGTTCGTCAAAATGGTTCGAAACAATGGAACTTTAACTACTATCACCCAATAACTAAAAAACGTATAAATATGGGGTTGGGTACATATCCAGCTCTAAGCTTAGTTAATGCGAGAAAGCTTGCTCAAGATGCAAGAGAATTAATCCTGTTCGATATTGATCCAAAAGAGCAGAGAGAAACCGCCCGAAGAGAAAAGTTAGCTCAAGAGGAACTTACTTTAGAAAAAGTTGCTAATGAGTGGTTTGAGTTTTCGAGTAAAGGTTTGTCTAAAAATTATTGCGACGATATGTGGCGATCTTTAGGCAATCATATCTTTCCTAAGTTAGGAAAGCACCCAATTGGAAAGTTGACAGCACCACTTGTTAGCAGCGTATTAGACCCACTTGCCAAGGATGATAGATTAGAAACTGTTAAACGTCTTTGCGAAAGGCTCAATAGGGTAATGGTTTTTGCGATGAACAAAAACTACATTACAGTTAACCCTATAGCGGGAATTAAAGCTAACTACAGTTCACCAAAAAGAGTTCATATGCCCACTCTTAAACCAGATGAATTACCAGAGCTTATGCAAACACTGGCAAATGCCAGTATCAAGCATATAACTCGATTTCTAATAGAGTGGCAACTTCACACCCTCACGCGACCAGGGGAAGCTGCGGGGACTCGCTGGGATGAAATTGATTTAGATAAAAAAGAATGGACTATTCCTGCTAGTCGCATGAAGATGAGAAAAGAGCATGTGATCCCACTATCTAAACAAGCCCTACAGCTATTAGAAGCAATTAAACCTCTATCAGGCCATAGAGAGTTTGTATTTCCATCAGACCGAGATCCTAAAAAGCATATTAATAATGAATCAGCAAATGTTGCTTTAAGGCGAATGGGGTTTCAAGGACGTTTAGTTAGTCATGGTATTCGGTCCCTAGGGAGCACGACACTGAATGAAAAGGGATTTAACCCTGATGTGATTGAAGCAGCCTTAGCCCATGTTGATAAGAATCAAATAAGGGCAGCATATAATCGAAGTGATTATTATGAAAAACGCAAAGAGTTAATGAGCTGGTGGAGTGAGCATATTGAAAGATCCTCGCAAGGATCAGTCTCTATACTGAGCATAAATAAAAAGACATTAGTTAGATGATAATAAAGGAATATACAAATGGCTCTAACACAAATGCAAATCATTCAGTCTCTTGGTGAAGCCATGAGCTGGTTAGAAAGGGAGTTAAGTTGGGATGTGCCTGCAACAGAGCTAAGACATTTAACCGGTAGAATAGGGGAACTGTACGCCGCACTTATAACTAATGGACGTATGGCAACTGAGGTTAACCAGGCAGGGTACGATGTTGTATCAAGTAGTGGTGAGCGGATATCAGTAAAAACAACAGCTAAAATGGGGTCAAGCGGCCATATAAGCTTTAACACAAATACGTTAGCGTTGGTTGACCGCATTATTATTTTGAAAATAAATACTGAAGAAATGCAGGTTGAGACTTTATTAGATACCACTGTTGAACAAGCAAAACTACTCATGAATATTGGGCCAACAGGTAAGAGCGCTATAGCTATGAGTAAGTTAATAAATCCACCGGTTAAGCCACGTATATTACTAAACGTAAAAGAAGTCATATGGAATAACTACAAATTGGTGGAGCTAGAAAATGGCACCATAGAAGTGTTTTTAAATGACGAGCTTGTAACACCTAGTAAGCCTTACTTACGTGATATTGCCAAAGAGTTAGGGGTTTCAATTTTAAATGGCAACGGAAATCCATTTAATACACGGCAGCTGGGCTCTTTGTTGATTAAGGGGTTAAGTGAATAAAGTAGTTGTTTTATTCCTAAACCATGAACTAAAATTACTTTATTTATCAGACTACAAGGATGTAATATGTCAGTTTTTAGTTGTCCAGAATGTGGTTGGCCTTTTAAAGCCCCTACAGAACAAAAAAAGCATAATAAAAGATGTGTCCGTAAGGCCTATCTTGCAGGGCCATCTTATAAAAGTGATATTCCCAAGGGCCTTTTGAAGGCAAGAAGAACAATAGAAGGGACTTATGAATGGGCTTTACTTCAAAGTAACAAGGCTACATCAAATAAATTAAAGATAGCTTTTACCAGTACACCTAAGGAAAAATTAGCAAAGGAAATTGAACGACTAGAATCCATTTTAGCCTTTAACGAGAACCGTTCTGATAAAGAGTTAAAAAGACTGATAGCTATATCGCATGCCTTTTCATCTATACAAAATCAAGTATCACAGTCTGATAAGAAAAATTTAAGAAAAGCCGCTGTTCGTGACTTAAACTCCAAGTTAAAGCCAGATAAAAATGTGTCTAACGATATTATGGATGTATATTTTAAATCTGGCGTTAGAGCTGTGAGATCAGGAGGTTTACCAAGCTTAGGAAAAAAGAAATAGCTTTTTCTTGAATGCTTGAAGTTAAGCGGTTCTTTAAATATTGCCTAAAAGCACTGAGCTTTGAGAGTAAATTTATCTAATTAACAAATAAAAGATATCAAGGTGGGTGCTTGTTTATGTCAAGGAAGAAGCAAAAATCAATTGAAGAAAGGGTTATAAAAGTACTAAAAGCTAATCCTTATTTTAGCTATCAAGAGGCTTGTAGGTTTGTCCTAGTAGAAAGGGAAGAAAATATAAAAAGGTTGAAAGCAAAGAAAAGCCTTAATACGAAAAAGGTGTTAACTAACAAAGTTAAAAATACAAAAAAGAAGAAAAAGCCTAATAAACGAAAGGCAAGTGTATGGACAGTTTCAGGCGGTGCAGTATCGCCAAAGTAACTTTTAGCCAAATATTAATTTAAAATTATAACGATTTACAAGAGTATGAAATTGATTGGGAGTTCAAGTGTCAAATAATAAAGATGCCATGAAGGCAAAGTTTGAAGAAATTAAATCATCAATGTGGTTAAAAAAAGAAAATGTCAGAATCATTACTGATGAAAATCGTAATGCAGAGCCTGAGCAAGAATTGTCTTTTGTCCTCAGTTTTAACGAGGCCTTGGATCTATATAAAAAACTTAAAAAAGAACATTACGCAGTTTCAATAAGCCATACTGAAAAGTTTAGAAATTTACCAGCGGGTTGGAATTTAGCAACACATCCCTCTTGGACGGGTAAAAACACTTTAAAAGAAGTAGAAAGCGACAACTTTAAGGTATTTATCGCGGCAGGAATGAGTGAAGCGGAAGCTATAGAGCTAGTTAGATGTGAAAATGTATAACGCTTTTTACAAAAAGCTTCAATGTTAGAAATAGCTTGAGGCCCCTTCAATAAATAATATTACAACAAAGACAAGGAGCTAGTTTTATGAATAAAGCTGAAGTGCACCGCAAAAAAGTTCAAGAAATCCTCGACGGTAATACTTTACATAGCCACCAAGTGAGTGCTGCCACAAAAACATTTAATGCATTTTCTAACGATGTGAGAGCTGTAGTAACAGCAGCTGAAATGCAAGCTGGCAAATCAGGTATTGCTTTAGCTTTGTGCTGTTTACAGCGTTTAAGCCTTGATGATGAAACAATTTGCCAAAAACGTTCACTTAAAGACACGTTATACTTAGTTACAATGCCTGATACGGCTTTGAGAGATCAGGCTGAAGACGACTTAAGACTTGCAAAGAATGTGGTCGTTAGTAATTTTGTTAATTTTGAAAAAGCCTTAGAAACAGACTTTAAAGGTAACCCCCCTAAGCTAATCATTATCGACGAATGCCATTATGGTTCTAATGTTACCGGTATTCGATATAGCTCTGTATTTGACTATCTAGAACAAGAAAATGACTCTTGCAAAGTTGTGTTTATTTCTGCGACACCTTTTGGCGCTCTATATGGGGCAGAAACAGAATACGAAGAAGCGCTAGAGGTTAGTTCTGAAGCTGAAGAAGATCACAACGACAAGCTTTTAAAGGAATCAACCCAAGCAGCTAATCAAGCGCTTAAAGACTCTATTTTACGTCGTGATTTTGGTACTCGGTTAGTTTTTCATAAAACAAGTGACGAGTACTACGGTGTTAGGGAAATGCTAAAAAACAATCGCTTACACAATTTAAATGACGAAGAAAGAAACTTCCTAGTTGATTCATCTCACCGTAAAAATTTTATGCAGCAATTTCATGCCCATCAGGGTATGGGCTGGTCATTAGTTAGGGTTCCTGCCGGTACAGCAATGGATGCTAAGCAGTTCTTCATATCTGAAGGTGTTGATGAAGAGAACATCTATATACTAGGGAATTCGCTATCAGGTGTACCTGAGGACGAGCTATCTACTATTGATAGGTTTAAAAAAGCATTTGAAGACAGTGAATTGTTTGGTGAAAAATTAGTCGCAATTACAGTTGCAGGTTGTCGGGCAGGAATAAACTTCGGTAGTTTAATGAAAAATAACCTCATTTCTACCTGGGATAGCACAGTTGCAAGTGTTGCTGCTGTGGTACAGGCTAATGTAGGTCGCGCGTGTGGTTATCACGGTAATAATACTTCAATGCATTTCACAAATGGGAATGCAGCTGAAGCCTATGGGGCAATTTTGGATTACCTAGAGCGTACATGTTCAGATCATGCAGCATCAGATTTTGATGGGTTAAAAGAGTTTTTTGAAGACGTATGTCAAGAGTACCAAGTAAATGGTTTGGATGTTGGACTAACAATTAAATATAAAAAACGTAGAGCTATTGGTGATGTTGAAACATTCGCAACAGATCACTATGTAGCAGTACCAGCAAGGCTCCTGGAGCAAGACTACGACTTTTCCCAGCACACCCAAGATAAGCTTCTTTTAAGCGCTATAACGGTCTTACGGGAAGAGTTTATCAAAAATGGAGCGCCGTCTGTTAAAGGCAGCAGGGCTATGCGGGGTAAAAAGAAAAACTGGATCAAAGCTCAATGGGTTAATGGAGATAGTTACGATAATCCAGAAAAAGCAGGTGTAGATGGTCCTCAAAAAGATAGAACAATAATGCTTACCAGCATGTTAGATAATGATGAATATGTTGAGTTTAATAGAGTCGTAGCCCCAGGTTCAGGTGAATTAACAGAGAATAAGTCAGTTACTGCAACAGTATTTAGTGTTTATAACATTTCAAGACGCAAAGTAGCTAAAACGGTGATGACAGAAAAAGATGTATGGGATATGTGTGATCATTTCGATATCCCTCGTGATGATACTCTATTTGTACTATACAAGCGTGGCGAGTACGACTTAGATAGAACCCTAGCTAAAAAAGCTCACAATGAGTTACCTGAAAAATCAGGTACATTAAGTGATGAATCACAATTCTCGGTGAAATAGAGTCTATGAATCAAGCAGAAAAACACAGAGAGTATCTAAAAGAAGTAGTATCTAATGATACGTTTGAACATCAACAGCATGCTGCACAGAGAGCATTTAGCCATTTTCAACAGGGGGTTCGTGCTGTTGTAATAACTGCCGAAATGCAATCAGGAAAATCGGGTATCGCACTAGCACTAGCAGCATTACAAAGGCTTAGTTTATCAGATACAGATATTTGTGAGCGCTCAAAGTTAAAAGATACACTTTATTTGGTCACAATGGCTGATTTGTCACTCCAAGAGCAGGCCAAGCAAGACCTTGCCAAATGTAATAATGTTGTTGTGAGTAACTTTACTAATATGAGTTTCGCACTCTCAAGTAACTTTAAAGCCCAATCGCCTAAGCTCATTATCATAGATGAATGTCACTATGGTGCAGGTTCAGAGGCCGTTAGATATGCTAAAGTTTTTGAGTATCTCGAAAAAGAAAACACAAACTGTAAAGTTGCTTTTATTTCAGCCACACCTTTTAGCGCACTTTACTCGGCAGGCGCAGACTCGATACTTCGTCACGATTTTAAAACCAGTCTTGTTTTTCATAAAACAAGTGATGAGTATTTGGGCATCAGGGAAATGCACCGCAACAACCAAATAGTAAAGTTAACTGAAGAACAGCGTAATTTTTGTGATGATTCTTTACTACGTAAGCGGTTTATTAGACAGTTCAAAGAGCATCCTTCATCAGGGTGGTCATTAATTAGAGTTCCTAGTAGCCAGGCTAACTTAGCAAAAAGTATCTTGCTAGAAAACGGTATAGCTGAAGAGCAAATTATGGTTATTGGCCAAAAGCTGGTGGGGGTTGAGGAAGGTGACTTAGCAAGTATCGACGACTTTAAACGTGAATATGAAGCAGCAGCTATGTTTGACGATAAAGTCATTGCAATTACTGTTGCAGGCTTTAGGGCTGGTATTAATTTTGGTCAAGAAATGAAGAGTACGCTCATTAATACCTGGGATAGTACCATTGCTAATATAGCTGCAATTGTGCAGGCAAATATTGGTCGTGCTTGTGGTTATCATAATAATACAGTGGCTAAACATTATACAAACCTTGATGCTATTAAAGCTTACAGCGACTTACTAAACCACCTTGAATTAAATAGTGATAAAAGTGACTTCGAAGGTTTACATGAAGTTTTTGAAGATATTTGCGCTAAATACGAAGTAAGAGGTTTTGACCGTGGTATAAGTATCGCCCCTCAAGTTGAATATAAAGCATCTCGTAAAAAGGATGATAGTAAAACATATTTAACCGGCGGTTATATTGCAGTGCCGGGCAAGTTAACAGACCCTGCCTTTGATTACTCACTTTATACGAAGAATCAAGAGTTGCTTGAAGCAATCAACCTAATTAGAGCTGAGTTATTAAAAGATGATGGTCCACTCCGTAAGCAGGGAAGAGCACTTAAAGGTGAACATCAAAACTGGATAAAGGCACAATGGGTTAACGGGGTTACCTATGATGATTACACCCCCAGTTGTGCGAAGAGTAGAGCATTAGAATTCACAACCTTGTTAGATCAAGGTGAGCCTGTTGAATTCAATAAAATAGTAAACCCTGGTGGAGGTGAATCTACGGAAGATAAAAAGGTCATGGCGAGCGTCTTCAGCATATATAACCTTTCAAGACAAACCGATGCATTTAAGCGTTCTATGGATGAAGATGATCTGGCAGAGATTTCTACATTGTTAAATGTAGAGAAAGACGACACTATAATTTTGCTTTATCTACGCGGTGAATATTCAAAAGAATTGACGGATAGAAAACAGGCAGATTCCGAACAAATCAAAACTACAAGAATCAGGAAAGATTCTGTTTTTTAAATCAAAAAAGCCGTTCAAATGAACGGCTTTAGTTTAGTAATAAAATCTGTTAATTATCTACAAACTTTAGATTCTTCAATCATGGCTTTTTGTACTGCCACGGTTTCTTTTATAACCTTATCGAAGAATTTTCTTTTCTCTCTAGCTGAACTGTTTCTCACAAATTCAGAAAAAGGCGTAGACTTAACTTTTTCACGAGATTTAGCAAACATGTCGTACTCCTTATTTTGTTGAATTACCTATGCCAGCAATGGCTTCAAGTGAGGCGCGATTGTACTTTTTGCCGAGCAAAGAGTCAATGTCGCTAACATTAAAGTAAGGCTTTTCTCTTGTTCCATCAAGGTTTTTCTCCATAAAAATAATATCTATTTGATCTTTAAATATTTTCTTAAGCTCACTAACAACAGCTTGAGATTTAAGAAATTGATCAACAAAAACCTCAGGTGGAACCCTTCTGCCTTCAACAATTTCACGTGCCTTTACTAAACACCATGCCTGCTCAGGATCTTGATATACAAAGATTATCAAAACATAGCGTTCTCTTTTAAGTGATCGTTCAATATTGGATTTTGCTTTCTCAAAACTAGACAGTGTTGAATCAAGCAAAAAGCTTACCTTTTTCATCAAAGCCCGATCATGAATAGCTTCTACCAACAGTGTAGCTGGAGTTTGAAAAAGAGGTGAATTTAGTCCCTTATAATCCTCAAACTCTTTCCTCAATTCATCATTTTCAATATGAACAACTTCTACACCATGCTCTTTTTTAAACTGAGAAATTATGCTTTTAGCCGTTTCCGTTTTTCCAGCGCCCGGTGAACCAGCCATAAATACCGATACAGCACTTTCTTCTTCAGGCAAATGATCAATCATGCTTTTGGCAATAGATTTCTTCATTGTCTTAGCTTGCGCTATCGCTTTCTTTATAATTTCTTCATCGGTCATACGGTATAAAACTTAAGGTTTATTTATATTAATCACAGGCGTTAAACATTCCTGCAAGCTCAGTCCGCCGTGGTTGTAGTAATCTCCACCTACATAACCTGCGATACCGGGAGCCATTGCAACAGAAACGTTCTCATTCCAATGCCAAGGTACTTTTAACTCGCTGCTATCTACGTTGTCTTTCAAAATAGCGCATCTTGCTAGGCGCTTTTTAACAACATTTTTGGAAATATCGGCATCTTTAAGTTTGTCAGGTACCCAAAGCCAACCATGATCAGTAACGATACGAATATTATTCCAACCTGCTTCGAACAAACCTTTTACGCGAGCAACTACGTCATCTAACACAGCATCAATATTACGAGGCATTTTTAGTTGTTGTTTATGACCCATATTATCTAGATCGCCCGTTTGAACCCATGCATTCCCATTAGGTTCTCCCGTTTCTAATCCCTCTAAATATTGCCAGTTTCGATCCTTGAGTGCTTTCTTAAACTGGTAGGAACCAAACTCAGAAGTTGAATCTTTTAGCTTTGGAGTAAAGTTATCATTCTCTTGGGCACCATCAAGTAAATCACCGACTGGCGTCACCGCAGCTTTGGCTGTTGCCGTAAGTGAAGGTAAAGCACACCAGTTCGTTGTTAATTCTGTGCTTAATCCAGACTTATCTAATTTATCCTGTAAAGCTTTAGCGGTATCAAAACGTAATCCA
This sequence comes from Pseudoalteromonas sp. NFXS39, assembly GCF_040148775.1. Classification (NCBI taxonomy): domain Bacteria; kingdom Pseudomonadati; phylum Pseudomonadota; class Gammaproteobacteria; order Alteromonadales; family Pseudoalteromonadaceae; genus Pseudoalteromonas; species Pseudoalteromonas sp. NFXS39. The sequence goes on from NZ_JAGDEC010000005.1 coordinate 28,537, forward strand.
TCAACAAAGAAAACAACTTGCCCGTCAACATTATATGCGGAGGTCGATTCGTTAACTTCATTATTCTTTCCTGGGTTACCAGGGTAACCCTCTGCTCTAACTAAGTTCTGGAAGTTTAGCGCTACTTTCTCAAGCCAAGGGGTATAAATAACTGCCAAAATATCAGCAACTATTTGTTCTTGGTTGATATCTTTTGCAACAGCCATTGCATTTATGGCAGCAGCATCGGCTCGCCAAAAGCGTTCTTTATAGGTTTCAGCCATTTGCTCAACACTAGGACCAGTAAAAGCAACATTAGTATGTTCAACTACTTCTGCTAGTTGCTCCAATATAGCCAACCAAGGTGAGCGTTCTAACTTATACCAAAGCCAGCTTTTTCTTTCTTTATGTTGCTCATATAGCGATAAAATAGAGTCTTTTAATGTTACAGCATCTATCTCTGAAGAGTTACTTAACTCTTTGGCCAGTTCATTTTCATCTTTATCATTTTCTGATAAGAAGTGACTTGCTTCAAATGCCAAACCATCTGGTTGAATCGCACTTAGGCGACTAACTAAAGAAGGAAGGTTATGTGCTGTATCCACAAAGCGCTGCCATACAGAAGACCACTCGCCTTCCGCTTCACATAGCTTAAAGAGGACCTGATTAACATCCGAAGATTCAGGATTAAAATCATAGCTTTCAGTACAGGTTTGTTGGAACGCAGCCCACTTTCTATCTGCCCATGAACGCTTTTTGTCTTGTGGGTCATTTAGCCAGCTCAATATATCTTTGGCAGGATCTTCCATCACAATGCTATTGAAGTCCTGTGCTTCTAGCTTTTTGCCTTTTAGCGCTTCATCAGGTGTTTCAAGCAAGTCAGGAAGAATATTTAAAATAGCTTCTTGGGTTTTTCTATCCTTGGCTACATCAAGCTCAAGGCCAACTCTTGGGTTTGTTAAAAATGAGCCTACAGACCAATCTCTGCCTGCCGTATTATAAGCCCACCAACAGCCACGATATTGTAATTCAGCTAACGGCCTTAATTCATCGGGGCACTGCTCAATCGCCCGTAAGTCTTTACGACCCACACCTGGTAAGTAAATAATAGGCGCCTTGTCTTTTGGTAATTCACAATCCTCCAACAACCCAGCTATGGCGCACTTAATCCAAATAGCAGGGCCTATACGTTGGTCAGGATTATATTCGCCTAATTCTACTAGTTCAGGTAAATGCTGCTTAATATAAGGCATAGCAGGCTGCCACTGGCATTCAATATCAGTCCACAAAATAGCAGCAGGGGCTACTTGCACCGCTGAATTATATTTAGCTGAGTTTCTTAGCTGTTCAATTAAGTAGTCTACTAATTGCATTAAACTTTATCTCTCGCTGCTTTTTTTTCGGCCAGTGTTAGGTGATGGTCGTTGATACGGTCGCCTTGTTTGCCGCCATACTCTAACCCTAAGTCATACCAAGGGGCTGACTCTACATCGGTGCCACGGTCTTTTTTCCAATGAATATTGGGTTTTGAACGCAGAATCCCTGCGTCTTTCTTGCCAACATCTTTCGCTTTCATGAATGGGCGGATGTTCAGGCGAACACCGTCATTTAAGTCCGGGTTCCAACCGATAGGTTGTTCCGCCAATGACTTCCAGCGTACAAAAATATCTAACCCTTTTTCACCAACTAAAATATCTTCAAGCTGTTTTCTTAGGTTTCGAGCTGCGGCTAAACGAATTTCAGCACCTTCGTCACCATCTTTTTCTAGCTGAATTTGAGTACTAATCCAGTCATCAAGATAGGTGTAAATTAAGCGCTCTAAGCCTTTGTAATCGAGTTGATGGTAATTGACTAACGCAGAGAAACCATCAGGCAAGCCATCCCATATGTGCCAAATAAACGGACGATGTTGGAACAGTTTACAGTGTTGCTCAAAGAACTTATCACGTAGCCAGATGTTTAAGTCGCGAGACTTAACGGATTTTAATAAATTGTTTAATACAGTGGCGGACCACTTTTCACCATAGGCTGCATGCAATATGGCTTCTAATCTATCTACGGCAGGTTTTTCACCGCGTATGGCAGGAATACAAACAATGCCGTCATCATCCACTAAACCTTCAAACACTTTGTTCTGAGCAATGATTTCGCGCATTTCAGGCGCTAATTCCATTTCCGTGTCCAGCTCTGCTGGCCATCGATAACCTAATAGACGAGCAACCGCTACTTGCAGAACGGTGTCGTCTTCGCGTAGCTTTCCAATAGCAGTCTTTTTAGTTTCTTCATTCCAAACAACTGATTCACAAGGGTGACCATGAAAAATCCATTGTGTAAGATCATCTGTATGCGGTAAGGGAATAGGAGCACCTTTTCGAAAATTTCCTGTTTCCTCCCACTTCCTTTTATTAAACAAAACTTTTTCAAAGCTGCTATTTGTTGGCTTCATTGATTGATCAAATTCTCTTACATCTTTAGAGTACTCTTCTGAATAAGTGTAATTAAGTAATGGAAGAAAGCAGTTTGTATTATCGACAACAGCAGTCATGTTACTGTCAAATGCTTCTCCCATATAAAGGGCGTAAGGCAGATTTGACATTTGGCTTATGGCGACGCCTTTTTTCCCCCAGGCAGTCATACCTTGCTTTCGGGCTAAGTGGTCTCCATTTAAGTCCCAGAAAAGTAAATAGTGCAAACCACCATAAAAGCCAGATTTAGATACAGTGCTCTGATACCATTTCCATTTTGGCAACTTTTTAGAAAACTCCCAAAATGACCTTTTAAACTGGTCGTCTCCGCCTGTCTTTATTCCTTGAACTGAAGAACAATAATCTCCAAGGAGTGATACATCATTAGAAAATGGGCTTAAATATATTACGCTATCGCTATTAATAATTTGTTGCTCTTGAGAAATTATTTTAGGTTCATCCCTTTGAATTAATGACCCTTTCTCTTCAAATGAACTTTTTCTTCCGCAATCAATTGTATGAATGTTGTCTCTTTCTCTAAATTTACCTACTGTAAGCAATAGTACGTTTACTACTTCCCCTGATATTTCTTGAAATGCCCCAGGTCCAAGCCTTACCAATAATTTCCAATCAAACTTAGTCAATAAACGTTTTCTAAAATATTTATATGTAGGCTGAATTAAAATATTTTGTGGGGTTACTAAAGAAATTACTCCAGGATCTGATACAAGCCTTGTTAGTTTATCAAAGAATATAGTAGCTAAATCTGTTCGAGCATATTCACAATTGGTATTAGCATAATCCTTTATTTCTTCACAAAGGTCATTTGCAGACCTATATGGTACATTAGTAGTAATCCAGTCAAACTTTTCAGAAAGTAATTCGGATGATTTAGCCAAGCCTTGAGCCATAGCTCTAGCCTCCTCACTAACATCATATTTATCTATAATTGCTTTTTGCAACACTTCCCAAGGTCTTAATGAATACTCATCAAGAGATTTACTTGGATCAATCAAGCTTCCTAAAGTAGGAGCTTCTTTAAAAGTCTGTAGCATCCACTTAATAGCACCTTGCAACTTTTCATCGCCTTTAGCTAAATCTTTCCATTCCTTTTGTGCTTCATTAATGGACACACCCGAACAGGCAAGTTGCAATTCTGGTAGTTGGCGATAACCACCTGAGTTAGGGTAACGCCATGCTTCTAGCGCCAAGGCAAATGCAGCCAGTTCAACACAGCGTTGGTCGAGTTCTAAGCCATGTATATTTTGAGCCAATACTTTATCAATGGCTTGTTTAGCGCTTAGTCCCTCTAGCTCCATACGAATTGGTACTAACATTAAAAACTTGGCTACTAAAAAGTGACCCGACCCACAGCATGGGTCGAGGGTTTTAAATTCACTTAAATTGTCTGGCCATTTATCAAAATCACCTGCGGCGCAACTCCATGTTTTTGTAGATTCATCCTGAACAAATCTTAAATACTCAAGCGGTACGCCGGGAATAGAGGCTAAATCTCTCAGCTCTTGCTCGTTGGAAGCTGTAACTAAGTCGTCTTGTGTCAAGCGTCGTTTTGCCCACCAAGCACCAAGCGCGTTGTCGAGTAAAAAGCTCACCATATAAGGTTCGGTGAATAGCTGAGTCACCGGGCTTAATTCTTTGGCACCGATTTTTACGCCAGATTCATTGACCTGTTTTTTCTTTTTGTTTTGCCAGAATTGATAACACCAGCCAAGGGCATCAGATGCTTGGAACGTATCCAGGTGCAAGTCTGCAATGAGTTCTTCTAGGGCATGAACATGGTTAATGGAAAGTTTGACGTCGAACACAGGCGAATCGGCGCGGAAGATTTGCGGCAACATCTTTTGTGCTAAACGGCCTGCTAAATCCCAACCGTCTTTAACTTCTGAGCCATCACCTAATGGATCGCTTTCTTCAGCCAGTTCCTTACATTCATCTAGGGTAACGTGTGTATTCTGATCATACATTAACAAGTCACTTTGCTCTAAGAAGCGAGCAAACAGCATGCGATGCCAATGCTCGTATGCCATTTCGTTAACTAGCAACTCTGTTTCTTGTTTGCCTGAATCACGATTTAACACATCACCTAATTGACGGCCGTGGGCACGTAAACGCGTTCTGAGCTTACGCTCTGCTTCACTTAAATAGCTAGGCGCACTTCCTTCGCTAATACCTAAGCGAGTAAGCGCTTCTGTTACTGCAACTTCAACAATGTCTCGGGCTTTTTCTACTGTTTTTTCAAGCTTGCCGCGTAATGTTTTATCTAATGGTGTTCTCATTTTTTATTCCTTTAGCAAGCTTATTAGCTAGGTACCACAGGGCCATTGGCCAGTTCAGCACTAATTTGGACTTCGATTTCAGCTAGCCACTTTTGCAGATCTTCTTCTGATTCAATCAATGGTTTATTTAATCGAATATGTTTTACTTTAGGTGCAAGTTCGTTAATGGCGTCTTTAAGGGCTGCGTCAAAGCGCCCAGGTAATGCTGAAATACGATCATTCCACTGCTCGAAGCTGGTTTCTTCAATTGCGTCATATACTAAGGCTGATGAAGATAATTCAACGATAGGTACTGAGTCTAAGCTTCGTTTTCGTAATAAATCTTGCTTTTTATTTTCATCTAGCTTAGCCCAATTAGCGTCATCCATTAGGTCACGGTGGCACGCATTGAATTCGTCTTCATATTCAGAAAGCTTAGCTGTTATAGCGTCGCGTAAGGCAGATTCCGCTTGTTTTAGTAGAGGGCTGATTGGGTTAGGTTCAGCTAACAAGCTACGATTGCTTTCAATGAAGTCCATTTGTTCAGAAATAGTGCGATGTATCGCTAAATCTTTGCATAAACGAGATGCTGTTTTAAGCTCATTCCATTGGTTCATTCTGCTCTTAGCTAAATCAGCCTGCTCTTGCCATTGTTTGAACTTGGTTTCAATTTCGTCTTTGGCATCAAAAGCTTGCTGAAGTTGCTCGTTACCTGAGTACATTTCTAAATCAGTAAGTACTGTGGTACATGGCGCTAGAGGTAAAGGCGCTTCACCACCTGCACTGCGAGCAATTTGTTTTGCATTGGCTATCGCAAGTGGTAGTTTACTTTGTTCTTCATTACTACCGCAGTTTTGCCCCTCAGGTAGTAAGGCATTTATTAAGCCTCGTACTTTAATAATTTGTACTTTTGATAAGGTTACGTTTTCAGGGCGGAACCTAGTTTGGGTTACTGAAGATCTATCTAAACTTTTTGCATCTACAGGGCGCTCTTGTGCGTCTTTTGCATTTATTACACCGGCTGCGACCATTGCGAAAAGGGCACCCTCGATAGTATCTTTACCCCAACCATAAGGTGCATCTTTAAAGTTGTCGATGATCTCTTTGCCTGTTTTAACTAGACCAACAAAGCGTTTAATTTCAGAACATACCGGGTGTTTATCTGCATCATCATTGTGACCAATCGCTTCTAGTGCATTAGGATCACCTTGCGTGCTAGCTCGGCTATATACTTTTGCCCAGCCTTTGTCATCGGCCATTTTGAACTTACTAAATAAACGTTGGCTTGCGAGCTTTCCTGCGTTTTGAATTTGCTCTGCTAGGTTTGCGCCTTCAATTTCTTGGCCACCTGCCAGTTTTACCTGAATTTGACTAAAGATACCTTTTAAGATGGCTTTTTTCGTTCGGTCCGCTTCTTTGAAACGATATTCCATTGCGGCATAAGCTTCTTTACCAGCATCTGTTTTAGCAGTGCCTCGCACATCTATCGTGGTTTCTGCAGCCTTTAATTCAATAATAGCTTTACGTAATTCATCACGCTGTGATGTTGGTACATGGATGTAAATAGTTGCTGAATCAGGATCGGCACCACGCGCCAAGGCATTGAAGTTCTTTTCTGGCACTTCTGGTGCCCAAGCATAGAGCTTTTTGTCTGCATCACTAGGTAGTTCTCGACCAAACTCAAGGTTAATTGGTCTTGGTTCTGCAACATCACCTTGAGTTATACGAGCTTGCGCTACCTGTTTGCGAACGAACTGCTGTATTTCTTGAGAGCGGAAATATTCAAGCTTTTGTGGGTTAGCCTTTAATTCATTCTCTTGTTGGCGATACATATCGTACCATTGCTGGCTTTCGACTGTTTGAAGGCGATATTCTTCACCTACAGCCGTTTGCATTGGCATGACTAGGCCATCATCAACTAATTGAGTAAGCAGTTTCGGTACGAGTGCTCTGAGTTCATGCTTACCTTCTTGGAGGTTCTCCAACAGTAAATCAGACAATGTATCAGCCGTAGCAGCAATACCTGATTCAATATCTGTAGGTAACTTGCTGATCAACAGTATTAAAGCCAATAAGCGAGATTGTAATTTTTGATCGCTGTTGCCAGCCTTTAAACGGCTAATAGTTTCATAAATATCTTTACCGATAACACCACTATTTAATAGCTTGGTAGCGATTTGATCGTAGATATAATCAGCTGGCACCACACAACCTAAAGGCTGTTCAGCCGTAGATTTTGTTGCTTCATGAACGATGCGTAATTGGTTACGAAGTTGAGAGCCTGTGCCTGTTTTATCGAGCGCTGGAAGCACTTTTTCCCAAAAACGACGGCGCACTGGTAATAGCGGGTAGTCTGCAACCATCCATTTTTCATCATCTTTGTTGTGCTCAATAATACTACCGCGTAAATGACGACTAATCTCGCCTAATTCGTTATCGATAACGGTTTGGATTGAGCTACGCGCACTCTCATTTTTTTGCAATATGACTTTACGAATAACCGAATCAACATCGGTATCTTGAAGTTGCACGTTAACGGTAAAACGGCCCATTAGACGTTGAAGGTTTTCAGTACTGGTTAACGCACTTTGGCCTGTGCCAATAAATAACAATTTAGAGTCTAATCGACCATCTTCACCACAGGTTTCACCAAGTTCTTGCACTGCCATCGCCGTATCAATATCGTCGCCAATGTATTGCTGAACTTCATCTAGCACAACAAGTGTTAATGGTAGCTCACCATTAATAGCAATAGCGTCTATCACCGCTGTCACCATTTCGTCGTTTGATACGTCTTTCACTTGTTGGTATTGAGAGCGGATCATTTTGCTGACTTCGACAGGCGAAGGTGCAAAGCCGGGTATGGCATTTAAAATTGCATTACCAACAACAGGAGACATATGAAGGTTTTTTAATTCATGCTCCCAAGGATCTCGACCTTCTTTCTTTTTGGCATTCGTTGTTACGTATTCTCGAACTTGGTCGTAAATGCCTTCTTCTTTTAGCCACATGACAAAACGTGCTAAATGATATTGCTCTGGTAAGCCAACCGACTTAAATATGATACTTAAAAATGCCAAACGAACATTTTTGCCTGCGCTAGAACTAAGTGTGCCAGAAGCTGCATGCAGTCCATTATGTTGAGTTGCCTGTGTAGATAGTTCGTCTAAAAGAGCTGCAATATTGCTTGGTAAGTCAACAATACTACGTGCAGTTTGGCCGTTATTTAATGTTTGATTGGTCCATAATGCACGTGCCATTTTGGCTAAGTGAGATTTACCAGAGCCGAAGAATCCGCTGATCCATACACAAGGCTGTTTAGCGTTTCTTTTTACACTGTCTATGTAAGATTTTAAAATTCTTTCTAAGCCTTCAGCATATGCGCCATCACAAACAAAGGTTCTAAGCTCGTACTCTAGAATATCTAACTCTAATTTTGTTAGGTCATCTTTTACTGTTGCTACACCTTCATTAGCTAAATGATTTTGTAGTGGGTCGTTGAAATATATTTCTCTATTTAGCATTTACTTGTTCCTTATGACATTGCTGTGATGGCGGTTGCGTGATAGCCCCACCCATCCTTGGCATCTAAAAGTTTAAAATTATTGTTTTGATATTCACCGGGGAAGAAAACGACTAAGCGGCCTTTAACTTGTTTTGCCACTTCTTCAACTAAGCCAGAAACGGATGCAAAACCAAACAAAGCACCACAGCCAAGAAGTGCAACTACACCATTCTCGTCTTGATTTTCATTTATCTTGGTTGATAGCTTCTCTATCAATTCATCAGAAAAGTCTTCATATAAGCCTGCAAGATATTCTGGATCCTCAAAGTAACCTTCTTTGTATTCTTGATCTGCCATCCATTCTTCAAAGCTATGAGTTAGATCAAGTTGTAGCCAAGGGTGTCCACTTTGCGTTGCACTTGCTTCGAATTCGCCAATACGTGCTCTTAGCTTTAACTCATCTTCTTTGTTATAAACAACAAAAATAGTGCGCTCATCAGCGGAAACCGCTACTGGCCAAGGAATACTAATATGGCTGTCGAAGCTCCTTAGAAGCTTGGATAATCTATCAGACATTATTCTTTATCCTCGTCCTGCTTTGACTGCGTCAAATCTGGTAACTCTATGTTGGGGAAGGTGACTTCTATAATGTCACTCACTTGTTTGAAGTTTATTAAGCCACGCAATGACGCTCTATGAGCTAACTCAAACAAATGCTCTTTATCTTGACTTAGCATCTGGCACCAAAAGCTATCAAACATTCTTTGTCCGGTTAAACCGTGGCAATAAGCTAGAAAAAGTGCGTATGCTAAATTAACGTAAGACGCTTTTGGTTGAATGCGGTATTTTTTGGCTTTACCTTCTAAGTAGCCAGCCTGGGTCCATGTGCCATTAATGTTTTGTGCGAATGATTTAAGTGATGCTGCACTAAAGCGATTTGGATCATCTTTTGCTAGATGCTGCTCTACCGTTTCTCTTGGCAAGTGTTCGCCTAATTGTAGTGGTAGTATGACACTAGCTGAATTCCTTAAAATAGGGTCTCTTGCTATTGCTAATTGCAGCGCTAACATTGGCTGAGCGTCTTCTGATAGCTCCCACCACTGACGGAAAACATTAAATAAAGGGATATCCATAGACATGCCATATAGATCTACAAGGTGCCTAAAGGTTAATGAACGTGATTTTTCGGTTGGCTTATGCAATATATTAAAATTGATTATATCGTCTTCGTAATCTTTTTTTGTTGCGCTTTCATCACGAGCAAAAAGAAGCTCTTTAAGCTCTTCAATCATCATGCTTCTAGCAGAGTGTGCGCCATTTTTGCCAAATTTAAAGCCTATTTGGCTAAGTGTGTTTTCTTCAACCATGTTCATTCCTGATAGCCTGGGGCTATCTCAATATCTTTAAGATTAAGTTGTGATTTATTGATTAAGTGCAACTGGTAAGTATTACAGTTTAATGTGCCTTGTTCGGTACAGTCTACGTTCCATTGTCTAAGCAAATAACCGAGTAGAGCTGCTCTTACTTCTAATTTTAATTGCCCGTTGTCCATTTCGTAATCAAGCTCTATTGCTTTTGGGTATTTTAGCTGTGGGTGCGGCGCTAAAATTATATCGTAAATGGTGTGCCATTGGGTGTCTTTATCTGCGTATTCTTCAGGTTTAATGAGTGACTGCAGTATTTTTGGACATTCAATACGGGTAGCAACAAAATCTCTAAATTCTTGGTTTGATCTATCAAATGCACGTACATGCCAGCGTGTGCCATTATTTACAATAGAGTGGGGGATTAATTCTTTTGAAGTTGTGCCGGAACTTAAAGATGTATATAGGCACTCAATTGCTTTTTTAGAAGTAATAGCTCGCATTAGAGTAGCGATGATCTCGCTATTTGGATGTATTAAACGCGTTGCGTTTTGGCAGTAGTCACTTGGCTGAACGCCACTAGACAGGCCATCACCAAAACCACGGCATAAAGCGCTGAGAATACTCTCAGCGTTATGTGCGAACAAAGGTTTAAAGCTTTCTAAGCGGTGGTAGCTTTTAGTTGTATGACTTAATACTAGATTTTGAGGTGCAAGTTCTTTATATGATGAAAAATCACGAGTACACGCGGCTAAGCCAGTTTTAAAACGCTGAATTAAATCAGCTCTTGCAACTTGGCCAAAGTACTGCAGATTAAAATCTATGAACGCTAAGCGTTCCCTCTGCGCATGTGTGAGTGCATCCAATGCGGTATTAGTCATAAATATACTAAATCATTATTTTGTAGTAACTATATCAGGCAAAGTTAAAGATGCAATCAAAATGAGTTAATGTGGTGTGCTTCTTAAATAACTACAATAAACATTTGACATTAAATGTTTTAGCAATTAAATTGCGTTTTAAGGGCAGAGGCTTACCTGCGGTTTGTAATGTACTTCTTACAAAACAAAGCACTCGAATCGTTTTCAGATAACACCTACGATATACACTTCATTCTTGGACTTAGTAGCCAGAAGTACGCCGTTTAAAATATACAACGGGGCTTTAACTATTTTTTAAGGTTTTAGAATGAAAAATAATACTACAGTTCCAACTACATACATCCCTCTAGAAAAATTTCATATACTGCCTGTAACTGGTTTAACACCAGAGAACTTAAAATACTCAGCTAAAAAAATTATTAAAGACAGAGAAAAAATATCTCCTACCACAAGGCTTAATATACTAGCTAAAAGCCTCGGTATTAAGGGTGGTTTTGCTAACTACGCAAATGAGTTTGAAGAAAAGATTAAGCCATTCATGGTAAAGCATAACTTGCATAAACGAGTTAATTTACTTGAGCATAAATACCGTGGAATACAACTAGGCTACACACAATTTACCCACCAGCAAGTATCTGAGAGGCTGTTTTACTCAAAAGGGCAGATGCCGAATAAGTTATTTACTGGGCACGACTTCGATTTTTCAGGTGTTTTAACCTGGGATATGCTAGAGCTAAATACCGCACTTGAGGTTGATAGTGATTGGGAAAGTATAATTACCAACGATATTCATTTAAAGGTTTTCAGTGATGGCTATTACATAACTCAATTAAATGAGCGTCAACAACAGCTTTTATCCCAGGGTTTATCAGCAAAAATAGCCTTTAGAGTAGTGGATAAGTCAAGCCTACCAAGTTTCATAGACTTTATCACTAATGGTAAAGCTCAAGACGCTACTCCAACTGCAGTTAAACACAAAGAAATAGTAACTACTGCTGCAGAACTAATATTAGTTAAGAATCATAATACTGTCCCCAGTTGTTATAACTTACTCGGGGACAACCTTTGTGATACGTATTGTTATGACTCTGACTCAGAAGTAGAAGTTTATTTTGAAGAGGGCATGCTTGAATCTGAGGTTAAATTAATTAAAAAACAAATGGAGTTTTTTTCAAAAGCCTTAAATGAGCGGCTTCAGGCTAGTGATTGTGGATGGGTGAATGTAATTCCTTACAACGAAAACCTTATATTTCTATCTGACAATAACGGCAACTTTGACTTTGTCATTAAAAACCAAAGAGATAAGGTTTTTACACATCAGATATACGGTGACTACCTAAAACGAGCAGATATACCAAGCTGTATTGAAGATTATCGATTTAAGCGTTGGGAGTACTTTAACTATAAAGGTAATCGTGAATTAGATAGTCACTTAGCTGAGCAACATTACTATTTTAATGGTGGTTTAACTAAAAACTACCCTGGGCAACATGTAATATTACAAAATTATTATAAAGCCTCTGGGGATTATATTATCGAAAGCCGCAGCTCAAATAAGCGCCTACATGGCTTTAAAAAAGTTAAGCTAGCCGAAAAAGAGCTAATGGTTTCAGAGCTTATAACCATAGATGAACTAAATGATTTTTTACATAAAAACCATGAATATTTTGCTACCAGAAAGGGTGACTCGTTACCCCCGTTAAATAGTGAGACTGATAAAAATTTAGCAGCTACATGCACTTTTTATGATGTACTGGCTTATATTAACTGTGCTGAAAAAGAAACAAACGTACCACTTAGATTACTTGCTTACGATGAGTACTTAGCAGTTAGGGATAATGAAGTTGGAAAAAATGCTAACTTTGATAAAAGTCGTGATATGACCTTTTATACACCTGACGGTAGGCATTACCCTGCGCACCCTCCATATATGAATGAGAGTGACTTTGATGCTTTAACATTACGGTTTCCTGAGAATTTAGCTTGTTTTGAAAAAAACGGGCTAAAGTTTATAGACTCGAACTTTTTTGCTGAGTGGTTGTTGGAAGGCGTAAGTATACGTTCAGCGAGTTTGACCTCTTTTTATGGCGACGCTAATGTATTAAGGGCATCTGGTCCGCGAGATTGTACAGGTAAATATAAAGGCATAAAAACAGGCTTTAGACTTTGCTATGAACTAAGTAAGTAGGCTTTATTAAGGCTACCCCGCTATGGGGTAGCACTTTAAGCTGCTGTATCTGAAGCGTCTCTTTTGAGTATTTTCTCATTTATCCAATCTTCTACTTCACTTTCCACCCAAGCTACAGAGTTGCCACCTAGCTCTACTTTCATAGGGAATCCACCAGCAGCCATAAAACGGTATACCGTTGCGCGGCTTAGGCCTGTCATGTGTAAAACTTCTTTTAATTTGATTAAACGCATGGATTTTCTCCGGTTAGTTATTAGTTCATAACTTTTCCGGAGTTAGTATTTTTTTATGCCCTAAAACTAAAATTTTATAGCTATACATCATCTACTTGCATTCACCACAATGGAGACAAAAAAATGCAAGAGAAAAAACCTTTGTATGAGTTTCAGCATCCTGTCGATGATGAACAAATTCTTGAGGCAGCAGCATACATTATTGCTCAGAAGCAGTTTCGTGATGGTGTATTAAATTGCCCGAACGATTGCGAAAGCTACCTGAGACATAAGTTGGCATTACATGAATACGAAGTGTTCGCGGTAATGTTTTTAGATAGTCAAAACCGCGTTATCGCTTTTAAAGAGCTTTTCAGGGGAACCATTAATGCGGCGAGCGTTTATCCTCGAGAAGTTGTAAAAGAAGTTTTGTCGTTAAATGCAGCTTCAGTCATTTTGTCTCATAACCATCCTTCTGGTGTTGCTACACCATCCCAAGCAGACAAATTAATCACAAACAAGCTGCGCGATGCATTAAATCTAATAGATGTCTCTGTTCTTGATCACATCATAATCGGTGAAACAAGTTATTCATTTGCTGAGCATGGCTTAATTTAAAAGGAGACTGAGTAATGGCAATCAAAATAGAGCAAATAAAAGGTTTAAAAGTGCCAAACACTTTTATTGAAATAGTTAGTAAGGAGATTGCATTTAGTGAGTGTTTTAGTGACAAAGCGAAGTCGTTAACGCTCAACTTTAAAGATCCTGAATACGGGCCTGAAGCAGGGGGCTTTCATCCAGTTGAAGTGCGATTAGAAAAGCATACTAACAATTGGCAATTCGAATATATTACTGATTTTTCTTACCAGGGAAATGTTTACCCTGAATTGGTTAAAGAAATTGATATTTGCTTTTCTAGCAAGCGAGTTTTTCATTTGCTTGTCGGCTGGTTGAACCATAATGAAGCAAATGAACTTTTTGCTTTATTTATTTCAAACTTTGTTGAGTATTACCGCACTGGCTGTTATCAGGTATCAATAACTTGTGACTAGGAGGGAGTATGTCTGAAGTCCAGGCAGTTAAAGATCTAGATACGGTTAAATTAATAAGTTATTTACTAGAGAAGCGTAGCTCTAAGCAGATGAGTGATGTTTGGAATATCGGTTTAAATTTAGCTCTGAGAATATCTGATCTGTTATCAGTTAAATTTACAGATATACAAAATGATCGGCTACTCATTTTTGAAAGTAAGACAGGCAAGCTTGCCGAGATTAAGCTAAATAACAAGGCATTGAGCTTTATAAATGAGATCCGCTCAACTCATCCTACTCACGTCTACCTTTTTCAGTCTTACCGTAATCAGCAAGCTAAATACTCTAAACCTAGACCATTATCACGAAGGGCTGTTACAAGGGCATTTGCCCTTGTAGGCGAAGAACTGAACATTAAATTAGGCACGCATTCAATGCGTAAAACACGTGGGTATCACCTTTACCATAAAACGCATGATATAGCGCGGGTAATGAAAATGCTTCGCCATAGCTCCGAGGCAACGACACTTCGCTACATTGGCATAACACAGGAGGAAATAGATAAAGATTTTGAAGAGTTAGAGCTATAGCAGGGTAGTGCATTAGGTGCTACTTTCAATTTAATAGGAGGCATTATGTCGTTAAATAAAGCCGTAACGTGTGGACTCGTTGGCAATGAGTTATCAAAACAGATTACGGGTAAATGCGAGACCAGTATTGGTCGTACAGCCGTTGCTGTTGGCTCTGGAGCAGCAGCAGGGGCGATTACATCCGGTGCTATCATCATTGGGGCTGGTGCAGTCTCTGCACCTGTTACAGTTCCATTGGCGGTTGCTGGTGGCGTAATTGCTGGTATTGCTAGTTTATTTGACTAGTAACAAACGAAGAACGCATTTTTATGAGTGCGTTCTTTTTTTGTTTTTGATTGTATTTTTAGCTTCTCGTAATGCTATTTTGGGAACTTGCCAGCCCTTATATAATAAGGGCTTGAGCTTGTTTAGCTAGTTGAAGGTCTCAAAACCTCGTTAAAACGAATTATGAGAAGCACAGGTATTAATTAAAATATCACCTCTGACTATAACCAAAACACCGCTGTCCTAATCTGTATTGCTTAGTATTAAGCTTAGCGAAGTAACTCAGGCGATAAAATAGAGCATGGAAGTCTTGAGTAAAATTAGGGTTATTAGCGTCAAGGTAGTAATGAGCATTTTGAGGCAAATGAACTAATCGCATCGTTTCATCCAGCGGTAAGTGCAACGCACTTGCCCAAGCCTTAACAATTCGAGTAAACAGATTATCGCTCTCTTCATTTATTTTACCCGTACAGTGATATCGGTCCTTGTTAAAAAATAGAACAAGATGATAATGCTGATGATGAGCAGTGCTCTGTTCTCTTGCCCAAATATACCTAACATTGCAAGGGTGTGGTGTTCTACCTTCACGAGTTTTACGAGCTTTACGTTTTGTATCAGCTTTAATCTGCGCCCCAAGAGAAGCAATAAACCGCTTAATAACTTTATTGCTATCTAAATCAATTGTATTTGAGTAAGCAGGTAGCCTTAAATCAATTCTCACAGCAAACGTTCTTTTATGCTCAGCACATGCAGCAAGCATGACTTTCTCACTAGCATCTAAGTAGGGAATAACTAAAGACTGATTTACTCTAGCGAGCGTGTGATATTGCTTGTAAGTAGAGTTAGTAGTTACTGAGTATTGTGTTTGATTATTCATCTTCTTTGTCCTGAAAGTATGGGTTCATATCAGGTGGATGAATCGTATTTTTTTATTTGAATTTGTTTTGATAATTACTTCGTTACTAGTAACTCTAATAAATATTACCAAACCGAAATTTACACTAATAAAAGCAGTTTAGTTTGTGGTGGTTGAATTTGAAAATGCATTGCTTATAAGTTTTTTTACATATTTAAAGTTACTCTGAAGTTACATTTTAATGGTTGGTATTTTATGACCTGTGAAGTTTGCGAACGTTCCGGATAGCTTAAAGCTAAAATAAAATATATTTTTTCTAAAGTTACTATTATTGCAAGTACTTATTTTTATGAATAGATACTTTTTAGTACAAAAAGCATCTGCCATTAATTCTGAGTTGTGGCTTTGTTCGTTAAAAGGTAGAGTGCTGCTAGCTTTTGCGTAACAACTCAACACTAAATATTTTGAAATTGTATTCACAAGTGAGGTGATAACGAGGCACATTTTGTAAAAAGTTGAGTTTTCACAGTCAGTTTGATCAGTCCCAGCTAGAGAATTATAAACGTTTTGAATAGATATTTTACTTTTGATACCTTTGGTGAGTAAAAGCAAAAAAACATAATATAAATTATCTAGAACACTTTTAGGTTGTTTAGCTAGGTGTAATTTAATGGCTTTAAATATGTGCATAGAAGTCAGGCCTTCTGCTTGAAATTTAAGTAAAGAAACATTTTCACCTAATGAAGTATCTAATTCTGGACTGAGTGATTTAATAAAATTATCTTTGTAAATTTGCTTGTTAATGTCTTTGATTTCTAATAGAGGCTTAAACCTAATATTACCCATTGAAATTACTTTTAACTCTCCCTGTAAATCTAAATATGGTACCAGATATGCTGATGGCCTTTTGGGGTTGGCTTTCTTTTCATTGCAAGTAAATCGTTCATTTTTTTTGTAAGTACATCCTTTTGTTATTTGAATAATAAAATTTTGTTCAATAAGTTTAGTAATAGCCGTTTTTGCCTCTATATTTTTTAATCCGCATTTATTAGCTATTGTCGGTAAAGAAAAGTTTTCGACGTGGCCAAACTCATCCTGATTAAGTACGAAGAAGCACCATACTATTTTCACAGGCACTCTAAAACTTTCATCCTCTATTTGAACAAGCTTTTTGAACAGTAATGATTTATTCATTTCTGTATATTTATCGTAGACAAAAATGTACGAGTCAGCTGGTCGTCCAGGCTTAAAGTGCTCAGCTGCGAGTTTTGAAATTGCATTTATTTCTTGTAGCTCTTCTATTACTTTTTTAAATTTATTGTGTGGGCATCCTAATTCTATCAGATCAGATTTAGATAGTTCGTCTCCAATAGTTTTCTCCGCAATTAAACGAATTAAAACCCATTTTGAATATGCTGATAGACCTGTGGTTAAGTTGAAAAACTCACTCATTAGATTGTTTCCATGCCGTGTCTTGTTACTCTATAGTAGAGTAACTACACTCTAATTAACATAATAACAGGTTGTTATTTTGTATTTTAAAAAGATGCGATATTCAATCTCAATTAGAATCTAATATAGACTTTTTATTTATTTTAAAAATCTAATTGAGCCTCTAATTGAGGTGATAGTTGAGGGTTTAATTTAGATGTTGATTAGTATTTAAAAGGTATCTGGTGAGATAGATTCTGACCGCAAAGCGGTTGCTTACAAATTGGTATTGGATTATTGTTTTCGATAACATCCTCAAACGGTAAAACACAGGGAAGAGTCAATGACAGATTGGATTGATAGCAAGAATATTTTGAAGTGGGTTAAAGAAGATGACGAAGACTTGCGCAACTGGCTAGCTTATCGATTTTCAAGCTATTCTGAATATTTTAAATCTGAAAATGCTTCGTTAAATAGCTTCATTAGATATGAAGTTAAAGGGTACAGTTCTAATGAGGATACTCAAAAAGTCGAGGTGCAAAGGCTGCATAAAGCCTGGAAAAGCTATGAAAGAGGCTTGAAGAATACATCTAATAAAGTGTGTAAACTTCAGCTGGAGGTGTCTAAATCAGCGCGTGATAAATTAAAGGCGCTTAGTGACGCGGATGAAATATCCCAATCTAAATATATTGAAAAACTAATAAATTACGCTAGGAAAAACCCTAAGTTGATTTCTAAAGATACAAAAGTGCAAGAGCCTTACAAACTCAAACAGAGAACTTTTGATGATAGTTCTGAAATTAAAGCTATAAGAGAAAATTTATCAACTATTGATAGTAAGATTACTAGATTATTAGATGCTTGGGAGTAGTAGGGCTGACTGAGCTTTTTTAGGCTGACTTGGTTGTTTTTAAAACAGATAAATTTTAGCTTGCCTAATGGTATTCCATTAATTAGCTGCTTTATTTATTTTTGTTTTTAATCAATTAATTATTTATTTAGCAAGAGTCTCTCCGTCCCGCCATTTCTTAAATTTACCCCACCATAGCAAAGTGCTTTTCGAGATTACACTTGGCCCGCATGGCTATATTGCTGCTGACCTTTCTGGCAAGCTCTATCACTAATAATTCAAGTTGCGCACGACTATAGCCTAGTAATACGCAGCGTTTAAGTTGATCGCTAACTAAGCTGCTGGCATCCTCTAACGCAAATAATGCGCCTAAAGAGGCAAGCTCACATACCCTGTTGTTTTGCTGGTCTAAACCAAACGGAAGCTGGCCAAATGTGAGCGCTGTTTTTAGTTGTTGCTCTGTGCGTTTGATTACCAATGCATTTGAACCTTGAATATCATCAACTGATTTTAAAACCTCTAGTGCCATTAACGATTTTGGCACCCCAGAATACACACTAATATGCGGTAAAATATCACATAACACTTGCATTGATACGCCATCATTAAGTGCGTGCTGACATGCTCGTTTTAACAAAGGCTTGTCATGAACGGTGACCAAAGCAGCGATCGCGACAAACACAAATAAATCCGTGTTGTTTAAGTTCATAATTTCTCTTTTGATTTTAGGTATTGAATATATTGAGGTTTTGCAGTAGAAGCTGATTGCAAAGAGCATGCAATCGAAAATTTGAAAATACATTATGGTTGATCACGGCGGTTTCTGCTTGCCATAAATGATTTAATTTTTGCCTAAAACAACGAACTGTTACCTTAAATGGTCCTAACCTTAATTTACGGTGATACACTTAATTGAGTATATTTAAGAGGTAATCTAAATGCGTCAGGCATTAATTGAAACAGTGAAAGCGATAGCGATAGAAGATGGTAGTTTTGAAACATCTATTCCAGAGTTATTAGTGTTCAGACGAAGCGAAGTTTCATTACCGATGGCCTGCGTGTATGAATTAGGACTTGGTATTAGTTTGCAAGGTGCAAAACGAGTTGTGCTAGGTGAGCATAGTTATGATTACACTGACGGCCAATCATTGGTAACATCAGTCGATGTGCCTGTTGCGTCGCATATTACTCGTGCCAGTAAAGAGCAGCCGTTTTATGGCCTTTATTTACGCTTAGATGTTCATGAAATCAGCCACATCGTTGCTGAAATGGAATTTACAGGGCAAGACAAGTTCCCTAAACACCAAGCAATGTCTGTGGTTGACACAGATAATGGCTTGCTTGATGCACTTCATCGGCTTCTCAATCTAGACAATGAACCTCAATTAAAAGCTAATCTTGCGCCACTTATTAAAAAAGAAATTGTATTGCGATTGTTAAATAGTCCTCATAGTCCGTATTTAAGGCAAATTGTGATGTCTGGCTCTGCGCACCAGAAAATTGCGAAAACATTGTGTTGGTTAAAAGAAAATTTTACTAGTCAATTTTCAATAGATGATTTGGCTCGTGATGCACACATGAGTCCTTCGACATTTAGGTTGCACTTTCGTGATGTGGTAAAGATGAGCCCGTTGCAATACGTAAAAAACTTGCGGTTGCAAGCGGCAAGGCAATTAATGTTGAATGAACGAATTGATGTTGGTTCTGCAGCACTAAAAGTAGGCTATGAAAGTCCATCTCAATTTAGTCGTGAGTACACGCGCTTTTTTGGTAAACCCCCCATAAAAGATATTTCGGCTATACGACAGCACCAAACAGCATAAAAAAAGAGAGCACATGGCTCTCTTAGTTTAAAAACGTCTTTTTGGCATTCTTAGTTGTGAGTCAAATTCATCGGGGAATAAAATCGTGCCGTCATCTTGCTCTGTCGGAAACACAGCAATCAATAAATCATCTTGTTCGAGTCCCGAAGTCCAGCGACTTAACCAGTCTTTGACTGGAATGGCTTTTGGCGTACAGTCTTGCCACTCACCGGTTGCCCAGCTTTGCGCGAATTCGCGACTAGGCCATACAGGCACGCAGTCATCGTCTTCATTTGAGAGCATCACACAGCCATGCTCATCATTGAGGATCCACACTTGTTTAAACTCTTGAACCGTTTCAAACATATAAGCGAGTCGTTTCTTAGCGCCTAAGGCGAGTACAGCATCAAATTCAGTTTCAACACGTTTGGCAGTTGCATTATTCATGACAGGCTCACTCTTTTAGTTATACACAGCTACACCTTAATCATAAGGTGATAAATTAATATGACAAGTAAAGTTATTAGCTAAATTAATTTACTAATGCAGCAAATAGATCGTCAGCAAGTTGTTGCAGAGATTTTGGGTCTTGATTTGTCAGCGCATAGGTACGAATACCGTATATGCCCATGACTAAAAAGCGTGCCAGTTGCTGAGCTGACTTGCTACTTGCAAATTCGTTATTATCAAGGGCTTTTTGAATTTGCTGTGCGAGGGCATGCTCGTATGCGTTTAAATTACCACGTAGCACATTGCAAATTTGTGGGTCGTTGCCTTCAACCTCAGAAATACTCTTTGTAAGTAAGCACACCTTGGCAACTTCACCTTCAATACATTCATCAACAATCACAGTCAGGTAATGTTTGAGGGTTGATAACACTGACTGTTGATCATTAAAAAGTGCCGTAAATTGTTGGTTTCTATCTTTTTGATACTGCTCGGTGGCAGCCAAAAACAAACCTTTTTTATTGCCATAAGCGGCATATATAGAGCCTGGATGAAGATGAGTCACTTCCTTTAATTTTTGCATACTGGTCTTTGCATAGCCAAATTGCATGAACGCATGCATAGCTTGGCGAAGTACAAATTCAGTATCAAATTCAGCAGTTCTCATTAATGCTCCTATTATTTACAATTGAAGTTTACGTAATCTTGAACGATTATTCAAAATAAACCTTGAAGTTAGTTTATATCGCCCTTATCTTGAATGTATGTTCAAGATAAGGATAGAACCATGAAAACCGATTTACTTTCTTCGTTTAAGTTAAATGACAGTATCGAATTACAAAACCGCGTACTAATGGCACCGCTTACTCGCTGTATGAGTGACGATAACCTAGTGCCAACCCAAGCTATGGTTGATTACTATGCGCGCCGTGCCGATGCCGGTTTAATTATTAGTGAAGCAACCATTATTCGTCCAGATGCCCAAGGTTACCCAAACACACCGGGCCTATTTACCAGTGAGCAAATTCAAGGTTGGAAAAAGGTCACGGATGCTGTGCACGCTAAAGGTGGCAAAATGTTTGCTCAACTTTGGCATGTAGGGCGAGTGGCTCACCCACATTTCTTTGGAGGTGATGTACTGGCACCATCTGCAATCGGCGTTGAAGGGTCGGTACCAAGAATGCGTGAGCTGACTTACGTTACACCAAAAGCTGCCACTATTGAAGACATCCAAGGTTTAATTGCTGATTACGCAAAAGCGGCCGAAAACGCCATTGAAGCGGGTTTTGACGGCGTTGAAATTCATGGTGCAAATGGTTACTTGATTGATCAATTTTTACATTTTGCTGCAAACCAACGTGAAGACCAATATGGTCAAACACCAGAAAATATGTCACGTTTTGCCCTAGAGGTCGTCGATGCAGTGATTGCAGCAATTGGTGCAGATAAAACAGCATTACGCTTATCGCCTGGTGCGTATTTTAATATGACTGAAAGCGAAGGTGATAAAGCTGTATTTGATTATTTATTATCAGCGCTGGAAACACGTAAACTTGCTTACTTACATGCTGGAATTTTTGATGACAGCATGCGCTTTGAAAGCTTAGACAATAAAACAACGTCTGAATATATGCGCGGTGCATACAAAGGTACTTTAGTCGGTGTAGGGAGCTATACCTTTGAGTCAGCTAATCAAGCTATCGATAACAACCAATTTGACTTAATTGCGATTGGTCGTCCATTTATTGCGAATCCGGATTACATCAGCAAAGTTAAAAATGGTGAGCAATTAACACCATACAGTGAAGAAATGCTGGCTGAATTGATTTAAAACACCTAATAACATTATCCAACCAAAAAGCGTCCTGTTAGTTTAATTGGGCGCTTTTCTAATACTTTCTTATTTATTAATCAGTTAAGTCTTAAATCTGCCATCTAAATGCATTAATTTTTTAATTATTGTGTCAAAAATTTTGACCCTAAATGTCATACGCGCTCTGCATACTGTGCCCGCTTACAAATACGTAACCTTGGAAAAACAATGAGCACAGTAACTAAAAAAACAAAGCTAAGCCTTTTAATAGCAACGCTTTTAGCAACATCAGCAAATGCAAACACGAATAACGAAATTGAAGAAATTACGGTGGTTGCAAAGCCAACCAGTTATGCCAATAACGTCATTGAACCTGCCATGCTTGAGCAACAAAGTTCAGTATCAAGTGTGTTAGCCGTAATTGATAACCTACCGGGTATTAGCATCAACGAAGGTGATGCATTTGGTGGTGACGATTGGTCAACCACTATTACTATGCGTGGTTTTAGTATTGATGGTAATCAACAGCAATTAGGTATGACTATTGATGGTATTCCTAATGGTGGTTCTAACTATGGTGGCGGTGCAAAAGCAAATCGTTATCTAGATAGTGAAAATTTAGCAACTGTTGAGGTAGGGCAAGGTACTTCTGATATTGCCTCTGCATCACTAGAAGCGCTAGGCGGTACTTTTAATTTTGTGAGTGCACAACCGAGTACAGAGCAAAGCACCACGTTTGCTTACACTACAGGCGATCACAATGCTAGCCGCTACTTTGTTAAACATGAAACCGGCACGGTGTTCGATAACACGCAAGCCTATATCAGCTACTCGCAAACAGATACTAGCCGTTGGATTGGTGATGGCAGCAATGGCGGTAAGGACAATCAGCACATTGAAGCTAAATTTGTATCGGACTTTAGCGACCTGACAATAACAGGTCGTGTTTCGTATGATGATGTTCACGAAATTAACTATAACAGCATCAGCATTAGCGAATTTGAACAAAACCCTGATTGGGATCGTTTAACGTGGAATTGGACCGGTGTGCCTCATTTTGATCAAATGTTTGCTGAGGGCTGGGGTACATTACGCGAAAATACCCTTGCTTATGTAAAGTTTGATTACGCGTTAAGTGCCACTTCAAACTTAAGCTTATCGCCTTATTACCATAAAAACTCGGGTCGTGGTGATTGGATTCCGCCTTATTTAACGTCACCTGTTAATGGTGATGGCAACCCAACATCAATTGGTGGTGAAAATGCTGGCAGCTACGGCTTTACCGACAGCGATGGCAACCCACTTGCACCTGCAGCAGGTTGTACGGCAAGTTTAGAATGGCCATGGGCTTCAGGCCCAGGCTTAAACCCGGCCTGTTACCCTGATGATGCCATTCCGGTTATGTCTTATCGTCATACTCACTACAAAAAAGACCGCTTAGGTATGACTGGCGAGTACCAAGTTACTCTTGGCAATCATGACATTGAAGCTGGCTTTTGGTTTGAACAAACAGATCGTGATGAATCACGAGATTGGCATAAAGTGATTGATGCCCGTATCTATCATCATTTTGATCATACGCCATATTGGACTCAGTACAAAAACACCTTCGAAACGGATACTTTTAAATGGTATGTGCAAGACTCAATCAGTTTAGGTGATTTCACACTTAATTTAGGTGCTAAACAGTACATTGTTGAGCTTCAGCGTTATAACCATTTTGAAGATGAATACTCAGATAAAATCGACAGTGATTCAGACGTACTGTTTAGCGGTGGTGTGTTGTATCAGCTATCAGCAAGCACAGAGCTATTTAGCAGCTACAGCGAAAACTTTGCGGCAATTAAAGATGGTGTACTTGAACGTGATTCATCGACACTGACCGAGATTGAACCTGAAACAGCTGAAAACATCGACCTAGGTGTACGTTACAGTGATGACCGTTTACGCTTAACAGCAACAGCTTATAGCATTGAGTTTGATAACCGTATTACCTTTATTGCCCCGGGCAGTGATACAGATGGTATTGATTACACCATTGGCACGAACGGTTCTTACATCAATGTAGGTGGTATTGAGTCAACGGGTGTTGAGCTATCAGCAAGTTATATGCTGACTGACAAATGGAACCTTTACACATCTTATACGTACAATAACTCTGAGTATCAATCGAACGATCCAAGTGCTTACAACAGTGATGGTGAGTTACTTGAGGAAGCATCTGCAAGCTTCAAAGCGGGTGATGAAGTCATTGACTCGGCACAAGATTTATTTGTGGTATCGGCAGACTATTACAGTGGTGATTTCCGCTTTGGTTTATCGGCTAAATACACAGGTGAGCGTTTAGGTGCATGGACTGATGAACAAACCCGTTCGCGAAACAAGGTTGATGGCTACACCTTGGTTGATTTAAACATTGGTTATAACACTAGCCTTGATTCAGGTGTGTTCAAATCACTCGACCTTGCATTTGTGGTGAATAACCTGTTTGATAAATCATACCTAGCAGGTGGCACAGGTAATGGTTCAACCTACTTTATTGGTGCACCACGTACTGCGGCTTTAACACTTACAGCGCAGTTTTAAATAATAAGCTAACGTTTTAAACAGCCCATCTTTGGTGGGCTTTTTTGCAGGTGAAATATGAAAAAATTAATTTTAGCCACAGCAGTGGTTGCAGCATCACTATTAAGCTTAAGCAGTAAAGCTGCTGACAATGTTGTGCTTGTAACTCTTGATGGGCTTCGCTGGCAAGAAGTGTTCTCTGGGGCAGATAAAAATTTAATTAATAACAGTGATTTTGTAGAAGATACAGATGAACTAAAGGCGCTTTTTTGGCGAAATGACCAAGCACAGCGAACTAAAGCGTTAATGCCATTTTTTAGTGACACATTGGCAAAGCAGGGTGTTTTGATTGGCGATAGAACTCAAGGTTCATTGATGTCGGTAAGTAACCCATGGTACTTCTCATACCCAGGTTACAGTGAAGTTTTAACCGGCATTGTAGATGAAAATATCGATAGTAACGATAAAGTTTCTAACCCGAATAAAACCATTTTAGAGAGTTTAAATACTCAGCCTGAATTTAAAGGTAAAACCGCACTTTTTGGCAGCTGGGATGTGTTTCCTTACATTGTAAACCGCGAGCGAAGTGAGGTTTTTGTTAATGCTGGCTTTGAATCCTTTGATGCGGTGAAATCAGAGGAGGTTAGCTTACTAAACCAAATGCAAAGCGAAATTCCGAGTCCTTGGCACAATGTTCGCCTCGACAGCTTTACCTACCGATTTGCCAAACAATATTTATTAAATAAACAGCCGCGTTTGCTTGTTATTAGCTTGGGGGAAACCGATGACTTTGCCCATAACGGTAAATACGATGCCTATCTAAAATCAGCTAAGCAAAGTGATGCGTTTATTCGTGACCTTTGGCAAACAATACAACAAACGCCCGGCTATAAAGACAATACCACATTGATTATTACTACCGATCATGGCCGTGGCAGCCATGCTGATGATTGGCAACATCATAGTTCGAAGCGTGCTTTGGCACGTTCAGAGCAAGGTAAGCAACGTTTTCCAAACGGCATTGTTGGCTCTGAGCATATTTGGCTAGCGGCAATTGGCCCAGATATAAAAGTAACTGGCTTAATTAAGCCAAACAATGAGCTCAAACAAGCGCAAGTGGCTGCAACTGTACTGAGCATTTTAGGCGTCAACAGTCAGCAAGTTAACCCGAAAATGGCAGCGCCGATTAAGGAGATCTTAAAATGAGTTTTACACTTAGCTTTTTTAGAAGCGCCTTATCAGGGTTAATGCTGGTTAGTAGTGTGAGTGCGATTGCCGCGCCAAGTAAAATTTTGTTTGGCTCGTGTGGTCATCAAGACAAGCAAATTCCAATTTTTGATGCTATTAACAAAGAGCAAGCCGATCTATTTATGTTCCTTGGCGATAATATTTATGGTGATACCGAAGATATGTCGGTGCTTGCAGATAAATATCAACGCTTAGGGCAAAAGCCGGGCTTTAAAACATTACGTGCGAATACGCCAATAATTGCCATGTGGGATGACCATGATTATGGCGAAAATGACGCTGGCAGCGAATATCCAAAAAAACAGCAGTCACGTAAAATTATGCTCGACTTTTGGCAAGAGCCAGCGGATTCAGCTCGTAGAACTCGTGAAGATGGCATTTACACCTCGTACACTTACGGTGAAGGTGAGCAAACTGTAAAAGTCATCATGCCTGACTTACGTTTTAATCGCGCGCCTTTAAATCATGTATCGGCGAAGACCTATCAACTTGAACGAAAACCCGCAAAACAAGGGCCTTATAGCCCAACAACCGATAAAAATGCCTCTATGCTAGGTGAAAGCCAATGGCAATGGCTCGAACAAGAGCTCAAGTCTGATGAAAAGATAAAAATCATTGCATCAAGCTTACAGCTATTGGCTGATTTTACAGGTTGGGAGTCATGGGCTAATTATCCTGCTGATCGTGAGCGCTTATTTGCGCTTATCAAAAAGCATAAAGTAAACGGTGTGATTATTGTCAGTGGTGATACCCACTGGGGCGAGCTGTCAAAGTACCAACAAAACCTTGACTACCCATTGTACGAGATGACCAGCTCAGGACTTACAGAAAAGTGGAAAGATGTTAGCCCTAATAAACACCGTGTAGGTGCTTATACTCATGAGGTTAACTACGGCGATTTAACAATTGATTGGCAAAAAGCAGACCCTACCATTCGCATTGCGCTTAAAGGTATCAAGGGTGATGAGATAATGCACACCGAGTTCGCGTTATCGACGATAAGCCCATACCAGTAAATATTGCCTCCAGCGCATACCCGCATCTAATACCCGGAAACATGGATTAAGCCCGGTTTGCGGGTATTTCTCTCTATCCCATCTAATTAAAATATCTTACACTGTGTCAATTAGTTAGTTTCAAGCAAGGACAGTGTAAAGTGCTGAATATAATTCAATCAAATCGCATGGAAGCACTGCAAGCGCGGTTTCACGCTCTTCTTAAAGTTAATCCATTAACGAGTCCCTTTAAAAAAGAAATTGTGCTTGTGCAGTCACCGGGTATGTCGCAGTGGCTAAAAATAGGCTTAAGTGAACACTTAGGGATTGCTGCTCAGGTTGATTTTCCGCTACCTTCAAGTTTTATTTGGCAGCTTTATCAGCAATTGTTGCCCGATGTACCCAGCGAATCACCGTATAACAAAGCTAACCTTGCTTGGAAGCTGTTTGCGATTTTACCAAACTGCATTGATGAGCCGCTGTATTTACCACTCAAAACCTATTTAGATGGTGACACTGAAGGGCAAAAAACGTTTGCCTTGTGCGAGAAAATTGCCGACGTTTATGACCAATATTTAATGTATCGTCCTAATTGGATTGCAACTTGGGAGCAGGGCATCGATGAGCTTGATGATGTTGATGTAGGCATTGCACCATGGCAACCAGATCTTTGGCGTAAGCTGGTGGCGCATAGTAAAGAATTAGGGCAAAGCCAATATCACCGCGCAAATATGCAAGACAAACTCCTTGCAGCCCTTGAAAAAATGGACGCAAGCCTATTACCTGAGCGTATTAGTTTATTTGGTATTTCTGCAATTGCGAGTAGCCAGCTTGAAGTGTTTCAGGCCATTGCGAAAAAAACGCAGGTATTTTTGTTTTTCTTTAACCCTAGTGAACATTACTGGGGCGATACACTCGATGAAAAAACAGCAGCCAAAATTACCGCTAAATATGCTAAACGCCCGCAGTTACAAGCACTTGAAGACAGTGCGAAAAACCCTGATCACGAGTACTTTTTTATCGGTAACCCGTTACTCTCATCGTGGGGTAAATTAGGCCGAGACTATTTTGAGCAGTTACTGCAATTAGATGCGCAGTGGCTTGACGGATTCGATAACGATTTTGATGACAGTTTGTTATCACAAATTCAGTCTGAGATTTACCAATTAGCCTTTAAGGGTGAGTCACTAACGCCTGATAAAGAATGGTTCATCAATGACGAAGGCAAACTGCCAATTCAGTCAGATGATACCAGCATTGTGCTTAGCGATTGTCACACGCCACTTCGTGAAGTAGAACGACTACACGATTACTTGCTTAATTTATTTAATGAAAATAAAGAGTTAACACCGAAAGATATTATTGTAATGATGCCGGATGTTGGCACATACAGCCCGTACATTGAAGCGGTGTTTGGTGGTGCAGAGGGGCGACGCTTTATTCCTTATGCGTTAGCTGATTTAGCTATAGAACAAGAAAAGCCCGTGTTGAGCTCGTTTGCAAGTTTAGCTGATTTACCTTACTCACGCTTTGGTGTGTCTGACATTCTTGATTTACTGCAAGTCACGCAAATTGCCGAGAAATTTAATCTCGAACCGCATGAATATGAGCAAATTGGTTTTTGGCTTGAACGTGTTGGCGTAAAATGGGGCTTAGATGCAGCTCACAAAGACAGTTTTGGCTTACCTGCGATTGATTTAAATACCTGGCAACACGGTTTAAACCGCTTGCTATTGGGTGTTGCACAACGTGATGAACAGTTGCCTTTCTCGGGCATTTACAGTGCCGATGAAGTGGAAGGCATGGCACTAAACACGCTGAATAAACTGATTGAATTTATTGACGTACTGGCACGTTATAAAACCAAGCTACAAGCTGATGCACCACTCAATGAAAAAGCAGAAACGCTAAAAGAGTTATTAGGTGAAGTATACAGTGATGAAGGAGAGCAAAGCTGGGATTTATTAGTCCTACAAAAAGTACTTGATACGCTGATCAAGCATTATGAAAATGGCGATTATCAACAAAACGTTTCGCAGCGCATTGTTAGTTACCTTGTTAAACAAGGTATTCAAGAAAAAGGCGTAGGGCAGCGCTTTTTAGTGGGACAAGTTAACTTTTGTACCTTGATGCCAATGCGGGCTGTGCCATTTAAAGTAGTGTGTATGCTGGGTTTAAATGATGCCGATTATCCGCGAACAGTTCAGCCAATTGGTTTTGACTTAGTACCTTACTCAAAACGCCAAAAAGGGGACCGCTCTCGTAAACTCGACGACCGTTACCTGTTTTTAGAAGCGATTTTAAGTGCTCGTGAGAATCTATACATCAGTTATATTGGTCGCTCATGCTTTGATAACCAACCAAGAATGCCGTCAACCTTAGTGAGCGAACTGCTAGAATATATAGCACGTAGTTTTGAATTTGCAGATCAAGAAACAGACTTAAAGCTTCCAGAGGCGCTGATTAATTATCAGCACTTACAGCCATTCAACCCAGCCTATTATCTGACAGAGAAAAGTGATGATAAGCAAAAAGCAGACAAACCATTAGCAACACAATTACATAGCTATAATCCTGTTTGGATGCCAACTCAAAGTGTCAATCCTGAGCCTCAGCAAGCGCTTAATGTTCAGCCAGAAAGTAGCGTTGAGTTAAGTCAGTTTATTCGCAGTATTTGCCAGCCTCACGAGAGCTTTTATCAGCAAAGCTTGGGTTTACGCTTGCCGCAATTTAACGATATTGCTAAAGATGAAGAGCCGTTTAGCTTAGACGCGTTACGTCGCTACTTTTATCTAGACGAAATTCTCGAAGCCAGTATTCAAGAAATGCCTCTAAACCAAGCGCAAATTATGCAGCGTGGTGAATTACCGCAAGCACACGTTGGTGACTTAGTGTTCGAAAGTATGCAGCACCGAGTCGATGCTCTTGCAGGGCAAGTAAAAGCGCATATTCAAGGTGATGAAGCATTACCCGTTGAAGTAAATATTAAAATTGCCAACACCAGATTAGAAGGTTGGTTAAATCATATATATGGTCAAAAACAGGTGTTTTATCGCACCGCCAGTATTAAAGCAAAAGATGTTATTAGGGGCTTTGTGCATCATTTAGCGGCGCAAATAATGGGCCAGTCAGTTGAAACCCTCATTCTTGGTTTAGACAAGCAAATTAGTTTTTCACCTTTGTCAGAAGACGATGCCCGCAAGTATTTAAACGATTGGTTCTCGCTCTATGAAACACTTTTAACTCGCCCAGTGGCGTTTTTCCCAGTCAGTGGCTACGAGTATATAAAAACAGATAAAGATATGGTCAAAGCAAACAATAAATTCGCGCCGCAATACATAGGCAAGGGTGAAGGCGAAAACCCGTATATTCGTTTAACCATAAAGAGCCTAAAAGACTGTGAAGAAGAGTTTATTAAATGGAGCGAGCTGCTGTTATCGCCACTAGTTGAATTAGCACAGGAGGCAGATCATGCAAACGCTTAATCCAATGAGTATGGCGCTGTGTGGGCAAAGCCTTATTGAAGCCAGTGCGGGTACGGGTAAAACTTACACCATCACTGGTTTGTATTTACGGTATTTGTTGGGCTTACAAAAAGCGACCGGTGAAAATGAACAATTGAATACGCCGCTTAGTGTTGAGCAAATACTGGTGGTGACCTTCACAGAGGCCGCAACGCAAGAAATTAAAGACCGCGTGCGGGCGCGCATAATCAATGCCAGAGATGCTCTACTTGGTAAAAAGCCCGATGATGAGCTGATTGAGCAAGTAATTAATGAGGTGACTGATAAACACGCGGCATTTGATTTGTTAGACGCCGCGGCAAAGTCGATGGATGAAGCCGCTATATTCACTATTCATGGCTTTTGTCAACGAATGCTGAAACAACATGCTTTTGAATCAGGTGTGGCGTTTAACTTAGAGTTTATTTTAGATGAGCGTGAGCTTATTCAAGAAACTCTCAATGACTTTTGGCGTGCCTTTGTCTACCCACAATCAAAAGAGCGCACGCAAGCAATTACCGATATTTTCCCAGTGCCTGCATCACTGTATTCACAGGTAGTGAGTTTACTCAACAAGCAAGGGGCAACAATCACCCCTGAGTATGACCTTGACGATATATGGCAAGCGCGCGACAACTTTGTGGCAAAAGTACCGGCATTTAAAAAGGCGTGCCGTGAGAGTGAGTTTATTAATGCTGTAAAAGCATCTGATTTAAGTGGCTCAAAAACCCCAGGTCGAAAAAACAGCCTTGCAGCGCTTGAAGAATACCTAAACAATGATGAGTTGTTTTTTGTATTTGGTACCAGTAAATACTCGTTTGAAGTATGGGGCTCAGAGAGTTTAAACGATCCTGCAAATTACAAGAAAAACGGTAGTTTGCTTAGTCATGCAATGGTGGCTCAGTTTGATGAAATGGCCAAACTGAGTAGCCTTATCAACAACGGATTGAATATTGCGATAGTGCAATATGCTGCTAAATGGGTGGCAAATGCATTAGTTAAACGTAAGCAAGAGCAAGGCGTGATCACCCCTGATGACTTATTAAGTAACTTGCATCAGGCGCTTTTAAGTGAGCAAGGCAAAGCGTTAAGTGAAAAAATTGCCGCCTTGTTTCCGGTTGCCATGATAGACGAATTCCAAGATACTGACCCCGTTCAATATGGTATTTTTAGCCGCATTTATGGCATTAAAAACACCACGCTTGCCATGATAGGTGACCCAAAACAGGCTATTTACGGTTTCCGTGGTGCAGATATTTTTACTTATATTGGCGCAAAACAAGCCGTTTCAGATGACAAACAATACACCCTCGATACCAACTACCGCTCAAGTGAAGGGGTTGTTGATAGCGTAAACCGCTTATTTGCTAAAAATGGCAATAGCTTTATTTACAACGACGCAATCCCATTTCAAAAGGTTAATGCAAAAGGAAAACAGCAAGACAAAGCGTTTTTAATAAACGGTGAAATGCCCAGTGCGTTTGAATTTTCGGTTTTTGTTGATGAATACGCAGAAGCGAACAACAAGCCAACTAGCAAAGGGGGGGCTCAACAGGCATTAGCTTTGCAGTATACGAAAAAAATCACTGAGCTACTCAAGCAAGCTGATGCAGGCGATGCGACTATTGCAGGAAAACCACTTACTGCTGCCGATATCTGTGTGTTAGTGCGAGATCGAAACGAAGCACAGCTGATGAAAGCCGCACTTGCAGAAGCTACCATTGCCAGCGTGTATTTGTCGCGTGATAGTGTGTTTAACCAAGAGCTTAGTCACCATTTACTTAACTTTTTAACAGCATTACATGGTCAGTATGATGAGTCATTACTGCGTGGTGTTCTTGCCGGGCCATTGTTTTGCTTAAGCTACAACCGCATTTATGAACTTCACGAAAATGAAAGTGCATGGCAAGAGCATTTAAACTTTTTTGCTCAGCTTGCCCATATTTGGCATAAACAAGGCGCCATGGCGATGCTCGAGCGTTTATTAAGCCATAATCAACTCGCAGCGCGTTGGCAAGGCTTAGGTTACAATGTTGAACGCTGGCTTACCGATTTCCGCCATTTAGGGGAAATTTTACAGCAAAAGCAAATTGAGCTTGAGGGAACCCATAGATTGCTGCGTTGGTTTGCGCAAAAAGTCAGCCAACAAGATGGTGAAGCGGTGCAAGTACGCCTAGAAAGCGATGCTAATTTGGTGAAAATTGTCACCATGCACGCCTCAAAAGGCTTAGAGTACCCGATTGTATTCATGCCGTTTGCCTGTGGTTATCGCGAAAGCAAAGAAGCCCTTTATCATAAAGACGGTAAGTTGATTTATGATCTTGCTAAAAGTGATGATGCAATGCAAAAAGCAGAGCAAGAGCGCTTGGCCGAAGATTTACGATTGCTCTATGTGGCGCTGACTCGTGCCGTGCATTTTTGCTCAGTGGGGATGTATAACATTGCGCAAGGTCGCAGTGCTCGTCCGGGCATTCAAAGTACTAGCATTGGCCACGTATTATTTGCAGGGTTAGATGTTAAATCGGGCGATGAATGGCGAGCATTGTTACAAGAATTTTGTAATGGTTCAGCGCACATGCACTATGAGGTATTTACCCAAGCAGATGAGCTTGAAAAGCTAAGATTAGGCAGTTCTGACAGAGAACAAGTCTATAAAGTAAATACTGTAAAAGCAGAGATCCAGCGTGATTGGCGCTCAACCAGCTTTAGTAGCTTAACGCTGAAAAAGCATACTGACCACATTGAACTTGGGCGCAGTGATGAAGACCACGCAAAAGATGAGTTTTTAGCCCAAAATGCAAATGCTATAACATCTTACAGCTTTCCTAAAGGCGCAAAGCCGGGTAGTTGTTTACATGAAATATTTGAGCAATTGGACTTTACCGACCCTTATGCGTTAAAGCGTCCAGCCACTGAGCAAGACGACCATGCACTTGATAAAGTGATCAAAAAATTATTTGAAAAATACCATATTGATGATAGCTGGCAGGAAATGACAGAGCAGTGGATCCTAGCAGCATTGAACTGCCCATTAAACGATAAAGGGCTTAGTTTATCAGTACTTGAACCTGATACGTGTTTGGTCGAAATGGAATTTAATTTACCGTTGTTATCGCTTTCAAGCGATAAGCTTAACCAAGTGTTGGTGCAACATTTTAAATTACCAGGACAGCTTGATTTTAGTGAGGTGCAAGGCTTACTAAAAGGCTTTATAGATTTAATATTTTGCTGGCAGGGTAAGTATTATATTCTTGATTATAAATCGAACTTTTTAGGTAATAGTGCGGCTGACTACCAACATGAGCAACTAGAGCAAGCTATGACCAGTCATCAGTATCATTTGCAGTATTTAATTTATACCGTGGCACTACACCGTTTATTACAGCAACGTATTCAAGATTACGATAGCGACATGCATTTAGGCGGTGTTTACTACACCTTCTTACGTGGTATGAGCGAAGGGCAAGGGGTGTACTTTAATCAGCTAACGAAACAGCAAATATCTGAGCTTGATAGCTTATTCGCACAAGGAGCCATGCTATGAGTCAAATGACATTCGGCTTTGATGATCATGAACCCCACGAGCCTATGAATAAGCAATCAAACAGTAATGAACAGGCTAGTAAAAATCAACAAGCAGAACAATCAACGAAACATGTTGAAAACGATTCAGCGTTGCCTGCTATAGAAGTTAAAACTCAGCCTCTATTGAGTTATTTGCTTGAGGCAAAACGTATTCGCTTGGTTGATGTTAAGCTCGCAGAGCTTTTAACCGGTTCACAAACATTGATAGAGAATAACGATACAGCGCACAGTGAGGTTTTTTACCTGATTTTATTGCTTGCGGCAGCGCAGCAAAGTCAGCACAGCTGTTTAGAGCTGGCTAATATAAACTGGCAAAATCCGTTTGAAATTAAACAGCAAAGCTTAGCTGATGCCAGTATCGCAGCCCCTGAGGTTTTAACGCCGTTTGATATGGAATTTGGTCTTACTGAGGCCGTTAATAGACTAATGAATGCTGAGTGCGTAGGGGACGACAAGCCACTGCTATTGTTTGCTAATAAACTTTACTTTGCCCGTTTGGCAGAGTACGAAACCACACTGGCATCGCGTTTACATCATTTAGCAACGAAAGAGCTCACCCTTGATGAAGCTGCATTAAAGGCATTACTTGAGGTGTATTTTCCAAACAGTGAGCATACAACCAACCCAAGCGATCCTGTTAAAACATTAAACTGGCAAAAAGTAGCCTGTGCGATAGCTGCAACAAAAGGCTTTAGTGTGATCACTGGCGGCCCGGGTACCGGTAAAACCACCACGGTAACTAAGCTACTAGCCATATTACAATCTTTGTATGCCAGTGCACCGCTAAAAATAAAGCTGGTTGCACCGACAGGTAAAGCGGCAGCTCGTTTAACCGAGTCGATTTTAGGGGCGAAGCAAAAGCTCAGTATGATCCCTGAGAATATCGCGCCACTTATTCCAGACAGTGCGCAAACGATTCACCGCTTACTTGGCGTTATTCCGCATACTAATAAGTTTCGCCATAACAAGCGTAACCCGCTGCATTTAGATGTTCTGATTATTGATGAAGCATCGATGGTTGATTTGTCGCTTATGGCAAAACTAATCGAAGCACTACCTAGTCATGCAAGGCTTATTTTACTTGGCGATAAAGACCAATTAGCTTCGGTTGATACGGGCAGTATTCTTAGTGACCTATGCCAAGGGTTAGAGCTTGGCAAAATGCCTGATTACAGCAGTGAAAGAGCTGCGCAGCTTAATCGCGTTTGTTTTAATAATCAGAGCGCTATACCCGCGGCGAGCAGCCATTTTGTACTTAACGATTGTATTGCGTTTTTACAGCAAAGTTATCGTTTTGACGGCAGCAGCGGTATTGGTCAATTAGCACAAGCTGTAAATACCAATAATAGTGGCTTACTGGGCTACGTTGAGCAAACGATTAATCAAGGCGGTTTTAAAGACCTTAAACTTAATTACAGTGTAATCAGTAAACCGATTGAGTATTTTGTGCAGCAAGCGGCTTTGCAATACCACGATTATTTGCATCTTATCCAGCAAGGGGCAAGTGTAGCCAGTGTGCATAAAGCATTTGCGCATTATCAGTTACTAGCTGCCGTCAGAGAGGGAGATTATGGAGTAAATAGCCTTAATCAGCGTATTGAAAAAGCACTTACTCAACAAGGCTTAATTGCGCCATATCAAAGGCACTATGTGGGTATGCCAATAATGATCAGCCAAAACGACTATCAGTTAAAACTGTTTAATGGCGACATAGGTATTTTAATGTATGATGAGCAAGGTCAGTTAAAAGCCATGTTTATTGATGAACAAGAAAACATTCGTGCCTTTTCACCAGCACGTTTACCCGCTCACGATAAAGTATATGCAATGACTATTCATAAGTCGCAAGGCTCAGAGTTTGCTTACACCGCGATGATTTTACCGCCAATTAAACAGGCTAATCAGGGGATTAACAGACAGTTGGTTTACACGGGGATCACCCGCGCGAAAACCACATTTGAGCTGGTGGCCGATAAAAATGTATTGCTAATGGCCATGAATAAATCTGTTACTCGTGCATCAGGTTTATACGATAGGTTAAAACATGAAGCTCGTTAAAGTAACCGACATCCAACTTAACCAGTTAATGGGTTGGTTTAACACAGAGGCAGAACTGCGTATTTGGTCAGGGCCATTTTTTAAATATCCATTTGATACACAAAGCTTTAAAAAAGATTTAAACCTAGATGCGCTGAATTCCTACGCGCTGGTTAATGGCGATGGCCAGATGCTTGGGTTTGGTCAATACTATTTACGTGAAGGGCGTTGTCATTTAGGGCGGTTAGTTATCGCGCCAAGCGAGCGTGGCAAAGGTCTTGCAAAAGTGCTGATAAATTTACTGGGAGAGCAGGGTAAACAGCAGTTGCAGTGCGATAGCTTGTCTTTGTTTGTGTATACCCACAATACCCTTGCTAAAACGGCCTATGAGAAACTGGGTTTTATACAAACCCAGTACCCAGCTGACATGCCACTCGACGGGTGTATTTATATGACCTGCTAAGAGCGTTTAAAGCTGCTTTTACGAAACAGGTTAGGTTGCCAACCAAAATGGATGGCGCCTAATCTTAAAAATACCGTCACAGCAAATGCGCCAATAATGCACCAAATATAGCTTACCTCAAGGGTGAATAAGGCAGCATAGGTTAACCCTCCCGATAAGCAAGCGGTTGAATAAAGCTCTTCACCCATAACTAGAGGCACTTCTCGGCAAATTACATCGCGCATCAAGCCACCAAAAATACCGGTGGTCATGCCCATAGTAATTGCAACAACCATATCAGCTCCTTCTATTAGTGCCTTTTCTATACCGATAATATTGAAAATTGCCATACCTACGGCATCCATTAACAACATGGTGGTGTTACTTAAATCGGGTAAATGACGAATCGATAAAATGGAGGCAAAAATGGCAATGTAAGTAGCATATAAATAATCTGGTTGGGCTATCCAAAAGACCGGCTTATTGAGCAAAATATCGCGTAATGTTCCACCTCCTATTGCTGTTACCGTGGCAACCACCACCACACCAAAACCACCGACACTTTTTTCATGACCCAGTAAGGTGCCAGAGATTGCAAAAAATGCTACACCGATAATGCTTAAAAAGTGAAAGTATTCTGATGTCATGAGGCTTCCTTACCTATTTGATAGTAAGTTAACCTTAGCAAAATGAACTTTATTGATGCTGAACAGACAAGAAAATAGGGCGGGTAATGATGTTACCCGCAGGTATGAGAGTATTGATTATTTAAGGTAATCAATCACTAATTGCGTCATTGCATTTACTCCAAGCTGTAAAGCTTTCTCGTCTGCAAAAAAGTGTGGTGAATGATTACTTGGCGCTGTAACAGCATCTTGACCTTTTGGTGTTACACCTAAGAAAAAGAACATTCCTGGTGTTTCTAAGGCGTAGTAACTAAAGTCTTCTGCACCTGTGATAAGTGGGGTTGTGATCAGGTTTTCTTTGCCAACCACACCTGCAAGTGTTGGGGCCATTTTCTTGGTAAGTTCAACATCGTTCACTGTTACTGGGTAACCATGGTCAATGTGAACATGCGCTTCTGCGCCACCAGATTCAGCCACCATCTCAGCGGTTTTAGCTAAACGTTTTTTAATGTCAGCACGCATTTCTTGGTCAAAGGTACGAATTGTGCCAACCATTTCAACTTGATCTGGGATGATGTTGTTACGTATACCACCATTAATGGCACCAAATGAAACCACTGAAGGCGCTTTGGTTACATCAACTTGGCGTGAAGCAATGGTTTGAGTTGCCATAATAATTTGTGATGAAGCTACAATTGGGTCAACACCATTCCAAGGACGAGAACCGTGAGTTTGGCGGCCTTTTACTGTGATTGTAAATTTATCGGCGCTGGCCATTAACGGTCCTTCACGAAAACCAATTTGTCCGGTATTAAGTGAGCTGGTTACGTGTAAACCAAATACGGCTTCTGGCTTTTCTTTAAATAAGCCTTCTTTAAGCATAAGCTCAGCACCGCCTTCTTCGCCCTCTGGAGCACCTTCTTCAGCAGGTTGGAAGACAAATAGAATATCACCTGCTAGTTGGTCTTTAATTTTAACTAAAGACTCCGCTGCCGCCATTAAAATAGCCACATGGTTATCATGACCGCAGGCATGCATTACGCCAACTGTATTACCTTTGTATTCAGCCGTTTGAGTTGACGCGAATGGTAAATCTACTTGCTCTTTAACAGGTAATGCATCCATATCAGCACGCAGCGCAATAAGCGGACCTTTTTTACCACCTTTCAGTTTGGCAACGACACCTGTATGAGCAACACCTGTTTGCACTTCAAGGCCTAAAGAGCGTAAATGCTTAGCTACGTATTTGGCAGTTTCAAACTCACGGTTACTAAGTTCTGGGTTTTGGTGTAAATGACGGCGCCATTTAATGACTTTTTCGCTGACGCTTTTATTTGCAGATTTAAGTTCAGTATTAATATCACTAGCAAATGCAGGGGTAGAAATAGCACTGAGAAGTAGGCTGGTCGAAAGTAGTT
Organism: Pseudoalteromonas sp. NFXS39; assembly: GCF_040148775.1. Classification (NCBI taxonomy): domain Bacteria; kingdom Pseudomonadati; phylum Pseudomonadota; class Gammaproteobacteria; order Alteromonadales; family Pseudoalteromonadaceae; genus Pseudoalteromonas; species Pseudoalteromonas sp. NFXS39. The sequence continues at coordinate 66,910 of NZ_JAGDEC010000005.1, forward strand.
TGTTTAACATCCCGTATCCTTTTATTATTTAGAAATCCAAACAACCTCAAAATACGAGTTTCAGTTGGAAATAAAAGCGGTTTAGGCAAGGCATTGATTGCAAGTAATAGATGTTCTATTGTTAAAATCAATAACGCAGTATAAATCGCTTTTAAACCAATCCTTTGGGCGCTTCGCAGGCACTTACTCTCATCGTTGTTACTTCTTAAAAGGGAATGCCATTCTTGCAAAGTAACGCCTTGATATTAAGCACCTGTGAAACGCTGAATTCTGCATTTTGAGGTGGCTTGGATATATGCACACTACACTAATGTAAAGGATAAACACTTGAATGAACAAGACCTTTCGGTTATTAACCAAGATAAATGGTTTAAAAATCGAACACAATTATTTAGGGACAAGCTAGTAAAAAATGCTAAATTAATCACCTTAAATGCCGGTGATGCATTGTTTTTGCGTGGTGATGAAAATAATGGTCTGTATTGTGTTATTAATGGCGTGCTTAGAGTTTCTGGCGTTAATAACCAAGGCAAAGAAGCTGTACTCAGTTTTGTAACCAGTGCAATGTGGTTTGGTGAAGTTGCTTTGTTTGATGGTGGTCAACGCACCCACGATGTGTATGCACAAACTACGGTAAGGCTTTTACACGTATCAGAACGGGCATTAACTCAGTTATTACAAGATCATCCCGCTTATTGGCATGATTTTGGGCTGTTGCTTACTAACAAAGTGCGAAATCTGTTTGATTCATTAGAAGATCACGCATTACTAACTGCAAAGCAAAAGGTGATTAAGCGCTTATACATGCTTTATCAGTCATCACTGCAAAACTGTTTGCCGCTTACCCAGCAACAACTTGCCGATATGACCTATCTAACACGGCAAACTGTTAATCAAATTTTGCAATCCCTGCAAGCTGATTCAATTATTAATCTTAAATATCAAACGATTGAAATAATTGATATCGATAAATTGCAATCTCAATGCTAGTTTGGAACTAAAATTGCTACAAAGCTGTAATCAAGCTTAAACGGAAGACAACTTGTGGCAATTACGTTTCATAATCAATATAACCCTCATCATACTTCGGCTGCTACTAAGCTTTCGCAAACGGCCCGCCCTGAGGGTGTGAAGGCCATGCATACGCCTGCATCTTCAGCACAACAACTGTTGCAAAAGCACTCACAGCCCAGCTCTTTTCTAGCACAGGCGCAAGAAGCCTTGGTTTATCAGCGACTCGGTGTTGATAAAGAGAAAATTGACGAAATAAAAGCGCAAATAGAAAAACTAGCGGAACAAATGCAGCAACAAGGTGCCGACACCAAAGCACTGCAAGAAAAAATGAATGAGCTGCAAGCGATGCTTGATGAAGAGTATCAAAAAGGACGCGAACGCATGGATATGCAGCCAGAGGCCGACAAAGGCAAGATAATTGATGCGCTGATTTGATATGCGAGTTTAATAGAGCTAGTTAAAATGTCGGATAGTTGACATTCTTGCTAGTAAATTATCTGCTAATCTGAGTTTTGAACACAGTTTTGGCAGGAAAATATAATGAAAACATTAAAACAACAACTGACAAATTACGCCCTTTATCACCGTTCTAAACGCAATATTTACACCCACTTTATTGGCATTCCATTAATTGTGTTTGCAATTATTTGTTTATTGCAACGCGTCACGCTTATCTCTGAGCCTGTTGTCATCTCTTTAGCAACCGTGGTGATTGGACTCACCTGTCTCTATTACTTAATGCTTAGTTTATCGATGGGGTTAATTATGGCTGTATGCTTAAGTGTGTTAAGCATTGCTGCTGAGCCTGTGGTGTCACTTTCAACACAATTATGGCTAGCCGTAAGTATTGGCAGTTTCGTTGTTGGTTGGGTTTTTCAGTTTATTGGTCATTATTTTGAAGGTAAAAAGCCAGCCTTTGTTGACGATTTAATTGGTTTGGTAATAGGGCCTTTATTTGTATTAGCCGAGTTCTTGATTATGCTTGGTTTTTATAAAGATATTGCTGATTATATCGAACAACATGCTGGGCCTAACAAAGCATAACAACAATAATAAGGAACACATATGCAATTAAATGGTAAAACAGTTTGGGTAACTGGGGCATCTTCTGGAATTGGTGAAGCACTTTGTGAGCAACTGGCGGCAAAAGGGGCAACGCTAATATTGTCTGCCCGCAATGAAGATAAACTCAATAAGCTGAATAAACGACTCGGTGGTAATCATCACGTAGTCCCCCTTGATTTGGCAAAACCCGAAGCCTTACTTGAAGATATGCCTGCGGTGATAGAGCGACTTGGCCAAGTTGATGTGCTTATCAATAACGGTGGGGTGTCGCAGCGTAGCTTATTTTTAGAAAATGAATTTACGGTTTATCGCCAACTGATGGAAGTGAATTACTTTGGTTTAATTGCCTTAACTAAGGCGGTCGTACCGCAAATGGTGAAGCAAGGTATGGGGATGGTGGTTTCAATTAGCAGTGTCGCAGGTAAAGTTGGTTCGAAGTTTAGAACTGGTTATTCGGGCTCTAAGTATGCGGTAGTCGGCTTCATGGATTGCTTAAGAGCAGAATTAGCTGATAAAAACATTAATTGCCTGACCATTTGCCCAGGTTCAATTAAAACAGCCATTGCACATAACTCATTAGATGGCCAAGGTAAGCCACAAAATAAGCCAGAGCATTCAATTGAGAACGGCATGGATGTCGCTAAAGCCGCTGCAAAAATGATTAAAGCCATTGAAGCTGAAAAAGATGAGGTTGTAATTGGTGAAGGCATAAGTGGTTTAGCACCGACCATTAAACGCTTCTTTCCGAGCTTCTTTAATCGGCTAACGGCAAAAATGAATTACCGATAATTCGCTATTATTTATTAGTAAATGATTCTCAGTAAACAATGTGCAACATGGCTTGCACATTTTTTGTACCAAACGGTCGAATTATTATCACTATAATCTATAAAAGGCACTAGTTTGCTATGGTTAAACGGGGATAGATTAGCTTACAATGGGGTAAAAGTAGTCCAAACAAGAGAGAATAACAATGGCCGCATTTGGTACTGTATTTATGCCACAAATGATCCAAGCACGTTTTGCTGATAACTCATGGAGTGAAAGCGCGCTGGTCCCATCTGATAAAATCGAATTACATGCGGGTGCTCACGTATTACATTACTCAAGCACCTGTTTTGAAGGATTAAAAGCATTTCGTCACGAAGATGGCTCGGTCTATATCTTTCGTATGGATGCTAACATTGCTCGTATGAAACAAAGCTCTAAGTTACTAAACTTACCTGACTTTGAAGAAAGCATGCTCGAGCAAATGATCAAAGACATTGTAAAAGAGTACGCAGACGAAACACCAACACCTCCGGGTTCTATGTATATTCGCCCAACTCACATTGGTACAGAAGCAGCAATTGGTAAAGCCGCTGCACCGTCAATGAGCTCACTTCTTTATGTATTACTTTCGCCAGTGGGTGATTATTTTTCAGGTGGTGCAACGGCATTACGCGTATTACTTGAAGAAGACGGCATGCGCTGTGCTCCACACATGGGTATGGTTAAAAGTGGTGGTAACTACGCAAGTGCATTAGGCCCAATCTTAGAGGCTCGTTCAGAACATCAAGCAGACCAAATTTTGTTCTGCCCAGGTGGCGATGTTCAAGAGACTGGTGCTGCAAACTTTATTCTAATTGATGGTGATGAAATCATCACAAAAGCGCTTGATAGCACATTCTTACACGGCGTGACGCGTAATAGTATTTTAACGATTGCGAAAGATTTAGGTATGACGGTATCTGAGCGTAATTTTACCGTTTCTGAGTTGCTTGAAAGAGCTGCTAAGCCAGGAACTGAAGCAGCGTTATCGGGTACTGCTGCGGTACTTACTTCGGTTGGTACGCTTATTCATAACGACCAAGAGTTTAAAGTAGGTTCGGGTGAGCCGGGTGAGAAAGTCGCTAAATTACGTCAAGCACTGAATGATATTCAATGGGGTAAATCAGCAGATACACATGGTTGGTTAACAAAAGTATAATCTCAAGAGTGTTTACTTGTGTAAGTTTATAAGAGCCACGCCAATGCGTGGCTTTTTTTTTTTACATTGGTTTACAGCGCATTTCGTGATTAACCGCAAATAACTAGACATTCTAATGTATTAATTTTACTTTCATTTCATTAACAATAACTAAAAGTAAAGTGATTATGATCAAGAAAACATTAGCATGTGCAATTGTTGTTGCATTGGCGGGTTGCGGTGAATCTACCCCTACAAAAACAGAACAAACAGTAAAAACTGCAGAGGTTAAAGCTGCTGTGAATTATCCAGAAACTAAAAAAGGCAATGTTGTCGACGAATACTTCGGTGAGAAAGTAGCCGATCCATATCGTTGGTTAGAAGACGATATGAGCGACGAAACTGCACAGTGGGTAAAAGCCGAAAATGACGTTACTTTTTCTTATCTAAAAAATATTCCTTATCGCGATGAACTTAAAACTACACTCGAAAAGTTAATGAATTATGAAAAAGTGACAGCCCCATTTAAAGAAGGTGAGTACACTTATTTTTATAAAAACGATGGCCTGCAAAATCAGTACGTGGTGTATCGTAAAAAAGGTGACTCAGAAGCTGAAATTTTCTTAGATCCTAATACCTTCAGTGCTGATGGAACAACATCAATGTCGGGCTTAACCTTTACAGAAGACGGCACCTTAGCTGCCTATCAAATTTCTGAAGGTGGTAGTGACTGGCGTAAAATCATTATTATTGATACGGCAACAAAACAGCCTATTGAAGAGGCATTAGTCGATGTTAAATTCAGCGGTATCTCTTGGTTTGGTAATGAAGGCTTCTATTACTCAAGCTACGATAAGCCAAAAGGAAGTGAGCTTTCTGCAAAAACGGATCAACATAAAGTTTATTATCACAAATTAGGCACAGCGCAAGCTGATGACCAATTAATTTATGGTGGCACAGAAGCACAGAAACATCGCTATATTGGTGCTGAGGTTACTCGTGACAATCGCTATTTAATTATTGCTGCAAGCACTTCGACATCAGGTAATAAGTTATTTATCAAAGATTTAACTAAGCCTGATAGCAAGTTAGTGACAATTTTAGATAATACAGACTCAGATACATCAATTATAGATAATGACGGTACAAAGCTTTATTTAGTGACTAACTTAAACGCACCAAATAAGCGTGTTGTTACTGTGGATGCTGCTGATCCAAGTCCTGACAACTGGCAAGATTTAATCCCTGAAACTGAGAATGTATTGAGCATTTCAAAGGGCGGTAATTACTTCTTTGCTAAGTATATGGTTGATGCTATATCACAAGTAAAGCAATACGATAAATCAGGTAAACTTGTACGTGATATCAGCTTACCAGGTGTGGGTACCGCATATGGCTTTAGCGGTAAACATGATGCACCAACACTGTATTATTCATTCACTAATTACACCACACCAGGCAACATTTACTCGTTTAATGTTGAGTCTGGCGAGTCTGATGTGTATCGCAAGTCAGGCGCTAAATTTAACAGCGAAGAATATACTTCAGAACAAGTGTTCTACACATCGAAAGATGGCACTAAAGTTCCGATGATTATTTCGTACAAGAAAGGCACTGAGCTTAATGGTAAAAATCCAACTATCTTATATGGCTACGGTGGCTTTAATGTAAGTTTAACGCCAAGTTACAGCCCGACAGTTGCTGCATGGCTTGAGCATGGTGGTGTTTATGCTGTTGCTAATATTCGTGGTGGTGGCGAATACGGTAAAGATTGGCATGTAAATGGTACACAGCTTAAGAAGCAAAATGTATTTGATGACTTTATTGCGGCGGCTGAGTATTTAAACAAAAAACAATACAGCTCACCTGATTATCTGGCGGTACGTGGTGGCTCTAATGGTGGCTTGTTAGTTGGTGCGGTTATGACACAGCGCCCTGAGTTATTTAAAGTCGCGTTACCTGCTGTAGGTGTATTAGATATGCTGCGTTACCACACCTTTACTGCCGGCGCTGGTTGGGCATATGATTACGGCACCAGTGAGCAAAGTAAAGAAATGTTCGAGTACTTAAAAGGCTACTCGCCTGTGCACAATGTTAAAGCGGGTGTTAGCTACCCAGCAACCTTAGTGACAACAGGGGACCATGATGACCGTGTAGTGCCTGCGCATTCATTTAAGTTTGCTGCTGAACTGCAAGAAAAAGGTGCGAAACAAAACCCATATCTTATTCGCATTGAAACAAATGCTGGGCATGGTGCAGGTACGCCAACAAGTAAGATCATCGACCAATATGCTGATATTTATGGTTTTACCCTCTATAACATGGGTATTAAATCGCTATAAGGAAGTGTTTGCTTAACGAACATTGAAAACGCCGAGCTTAAGCTCGGCGTTTATATATCCATCAAATTAACTTTTATAAATCTATTCCCAGTGCGAAAATCATTTTGTAATCTTCTTTTTCTGGTACCACACCGTTTTCATCGGCAATAGGGTCGGCTAAGTAATCCCATACTAATGACATGTCAAAATCGATATCATCTGTGATCTCAAATTCAAACGCAGCCATTGCATATTGTGAATCACCCCCGGCGTCACTATTAGCCGTCAAATAACGATAATTAAGTGAAAAATCAATTTTCTTGGTTACTTCTAATTCATAATTTGTAGATATGAACCAAGACATTGATGAGTTGCTTTTATCTTCGCCTTCAGCAACAGTGTCAAATTGCGTTTTTTGGTATGCTGGCCCTGCTGTAAAATCCCATTCTGTTTTATCTGTATCCATTACATAGTAACCAACACCTGCGCCCACAGTGTATTTATTAGCGATATTTTGGAACGGATCACGATAGTGCTCAAAGAAAATAGGGCGGTAATACATTTTTTGTGTATAAAACCAGTCATAAGTGCCGTTAGCACGAATGTTGTTTTTAGTAACTTGATTATCGCTGGTAGTCCGGTAGCCCAAAATTTCAGATAAAAAACGGCTAGATGCAGTACGGCGTTTGATATCAGCTTTAACAGAATACTCAGTTTGGTCAGTATTACCGCGAGCTAAATCTGCACCCATCGACAATTTTATAGTCCATGCACTAAGTTCACTTTCTACTGAAGGAGCAATAGAGACTAAATCGCGATAACGGTACTTAGCAGGTTGTTCACCCACTTTGATAAAACCACCGGATATATTAAGTGCACCGCTGAGCTCCTTCCCATCGTTAAAACGAACTGTATGGTGGCGGTCAGAGATAATCATGTAGACATCTTCACGATCGATTATTAATGTGTCGAGCACATCACTATCGAACTCGATCTCTTTATCATACATTGAGACAAGTTCACCTTTAAGCCACTCACCAGAGTTTAGTCGTATCCAATCAAATCGAGAAGCATCTTTAATTATTAAATTTCGCTCTTCAAGTAACGGATCAGGAAGTTGTTCTGCGCTATAGCAGGTAAATGTACTTACCATTATAGCGCTTAAAAGTAGGTGTTTTTTGAGCATCATTTCAATCCCTGTTAAATAGAATGCATCCAAAGAGGAGTGGTTATTTTCTAATAACCTGTTTAATTTTAGAACAGTTTTCAGCTGTATTCAAAAACTAGTCAAGAAGTAGGTAAAAACAACCTCTGATATGTTTTATAGGCATATTCATCACTCATCCCAGCCAAGTAATCACAAATTATACGCATAGCATTATCTTCTTGCTGATGAGCGTTAAGCCACATGTCTTGGGTTGTTTCAGGTAATAAACGCATGGGGTCACTAGCAAAGGCACTAAATAATTCAATTAGCAGATTTTGCCCTTTAAACTCAACTTGCTGCATTTTTGGCTCGCGAATTAACCGTTTAAAAACAAAATGCTTTAGCACGTTGAGAATTTCAGCAAATTCATCAGGTAAACTTACAGTGTACTGTAATATTTCAGATTCAAAATCAGCATTTTGTACAATTAATTTGGCATTAATTATAAAGGTGTTAACCAACTCACCAATGGCGTCCTTTCTTTCATATTCATGATGGGAAAACAGTCTAGCTGTAATCGAACTTAAGTGTGTTGTTAACCAAGCAGAGTCTAACTCTTGTAATTGTACTAAGGCATGGTTTTGCCAATCTGCAAGGGTTAAAACTTCAGTGGCTATGGCGTCTTCTAAATCGTGTACGGCATAAGCAATATCGTCAGCCAATTCCATAATTGCTGAATCTATTGATTTATAGTGAGTTTTAGCTCTAAATTCATCAACCTTATAGTGACTACTCAGCAGTTGTTTATCATTATTCGACAGTGGGTCAATAATCCAATCGAAAATATCTTTATCATCTTGATACAGACCTTTAGCTGGTCGCCAATGGTCGGCTTTGATAAAGCTACGCTGTTCACTTTTTGGTGGAATGGTGTGCCACAAGTCATCAATAAAGGCTGGGTATTTAATAAAGCCAAGCAAGGTGCGTCTGGTTAGATTCATGCCATATCCATTAGAATAAGGCTCAAGTTTAGAAACAATTCTCAGAGTTTGGGCATTACCTTCAAAACCACCATGATCGCGCATCATGTAGTTTAATGCTATTTCACCACCATGACCGAAAGGTGGATGACCGATATCATGAGCAAGACATAAGGTTTCAAGTAAACTACCACTCGGAAAATTCGTAAATTCAGGGTGTTGCTTTTTTAAGTGGCGTAATAATCCACTACCAATTTGTGCAACTTCTAAAGAATGGGTAAGGCGAGTTCGGTAAAAATCATTTAAGCCAATACCCATAATTTGGGTTTTAGCCTGCAGACGCCTAAATGCTGCAGCATGTATGATACGAGAACGGTCAACTTGCCAAGCTGAGCGGTTATCGTTGGGACGATATTTTTGCTGATCAATAATGCGAGCTTGCCAAGATTGGCACATAAAAATAACCTTCCTATTTCTCGTTTGGTTGCATTTAAGTATACGCAAGCGCTTGAAAATTGCGAGTAAATTGGCGGTTCATAACGCTTCTTTAGTTATACTTTAAGGAACTATCTCAGGGCTAATTCGCCAAAAAATGTCTGCTTTGGTATACTTCGCCATTGTGTGTGCGTGAAGTTACCGCATATTAGTAAAAGTTTATTTGAGAGAATACATGCTGAATTACGTTTTTAGAGCTTTACTGGCCGCTTTTTTTGCATGGGCGTTGTTGTCGCCATTTATGGATAAAGATACTCTGGATGAGGGGGATGAACAGTCACAGACAACACCTATTGGCACTCAGCGCGTAATCAAAAAAGAAAAGCCATTACATAATGTAAAACTGCCTGATTTTGCAGCGTTTACTGATGTGAAAGAAAAGAAACATGCATTTTTTGACTTTATCCGTCCTCATGTTGAGGCTGAGAATAAAAAGATCCTACAACAACGTGCGCTCATAGAAATTGCACGCATGATGCTTGAGTATAATGAGCCGCTAAGTAGTAAACAGCAATCAGATATTAAGAAAATACTGACCAGCTACAAGTTACCAACCACTATTGATACCTTATCACTGACCCAAGCTCTGCGCCGTGTAGATATCATTCCAAAAGAACTTGCGCTTATGCAGGCGGCTAACGAATCAGCATGGGGTACGTCACGTTTTGCTCGAATTGGCTTAAACTTTTTCGGTCAGTGGTGTTATAAAAAAGGCTGTGGCATGGTACCACGTCGTCGAGCCAACGAAGCCGCTCATGAAGTGACTGCTTTTAAATCGGTACGTGCTGCTGTAAGCTCATATTTTAAAAATATTAATACTCACGCAGCGTATAAAGATTTACGATCAATTCGAGCCGATTTACGTCGCCAGCAAAAGCCAATTGATGCTACTAAGCTAACACAGGGCTTGTTGTCGTATTCTGAGCGCGGTGAAGCGTACATTGAAGAATTAAATAAAATGATAAATCAAAACAGAGCTTACTTTGATGAATAAATTCCTTCCGTGGTTAAAATTTACAACCATTGCGGTTGCACTAGGTGCAGTTGCCTCTAAGGCCGCTGCTACTGAATTTGTTGTTGCATACGATGGTTTTTATGATCGTTTGAAAGTCGTTAATAAAGGCGAATTTCAATACGCTCAAGTTAATTTTTATTTGTCTGATATTGCTACTAACGAAGTATGTACAATCAAATCAGGTAAAATAATTACAGAGAAACAAGAGTTTGACTTAACTTATACAGATAAAGCTCAATTGCTTTTACCTTTTGATAAGCAGCTAGATACAGATAAAGCCGTTATTGTTGTTCAGCCAGAAAATCCAAAACATGATTGTCAATTAAGGTTGCAAATTGAAGCAACTGATCTGGCTGATTTTGAGCTTAGTAAAGCAAACTTGTATACGTTAAATGAAGAATTTGACGAGCTACTATCTGATTTGTCGGGCTTTTTCGTTAGCAAATTAATGTGGTTTTTGCTGCCTGAACAACAAGGTGTTGTACTAAAATTTAACGGCCAAGATGCTATCTCGGCAAACGGTGTTAGCTGTAAGGAGCAACGTTGCTCAATTAAGGTTTCTGATGACTGGCAAGATGATGAAACGGTATTAAGCAGTCATGCTAAGCTTATTAGCGCCACGCCTTGGATCGTTAAATAACCACTATACATCGGCTAAAATCGTTTAAATATCGACAAAAGGGATCTTATTAAGGTCCCTTTTTCAATGTTGAGAAGATAGTTCTTGTGTCTCTTTTTTTAAAAGTTTATCTCGTTACTTTGGTTTAGTATCAAAATTGAAAATTCAATATAAATAAAGCAATTTATATAACAGCTTCTCTTGTCTAGTTTATTCCCTCATTTAATATTTTTTCTAATTACTTGTATTGCAGCGCAGTTTAAGTAACAGCTTGTATTTAGATATGAAAACGGTATGAAGATATAGGTTTTATCTGATTGTTTTTTACTATAGAAAAAGGGCTTGATTTTACTTTTATAGGCTTATTTTTAATTAGCTATAAAGTGCTAACTTTATATTTTTTAATGATTTTTCAAGAAATAAAAATATAGATTTAGATCAAGTTACTTAGCAATAACTGGCTTAAAGTAAAACTATAAAGATCTCAATATAGGTACTTATAGTTTAAAAGGAGTCGTTATGCAGATAGTCAATGTCGAACCTGTATCAGTTAAAAAACAGAAATTAGCCGAAGCCAATGCGAAACAGAATGTAATTTTTGATTTAAATGTTAAAAACCCAAGCCTAAAGTGGAATGCAGACGGTAAATATCCATATAAACGCAAAATGGACCTGGTTGAATACGAGCGCCATAAACACGAACTGCAAATTGAACTTTTGAAAATGCAAGGTTGGGTAAAAGAGACCAATCAACAAATAGTGGTTTTATTTGAAGGTCGAGATGCGGCGGGTAAAGGAGGCACTATTAAACGCTTTATGGAGCATTTAAATCCGCGTGGTGCGCACGTAGTGGCTTTAGAAAAACCAACTTCAAGAGAGCGAGAACAATGGTACTTTCAGCGTTACATTAATCACCTGCCAAGCAAAGGTGAAATTATACTATTTGATCGCTCTTGGTATAACCGAGCCGGTGTAGAGAAGGTAATGGGCTTTTGTGATGATCACGAATATTTAGAGTTTATGCGTCAAACACCACAACTTGAACGTATGTTGGTGAATAGCGGTATTAAGCTATTTAAATATTGGTTTTCGGTCAGTAGAGAAGAGCAATTCAGACGCTTTAAATCACGTCAAAACGACCCGCTTAAGCAATGGAAGCTGAGTCCGGTTGATATGGCATCATTGGCTAAATGGCATGATTATAGTGACGCGAAAGATGCGATGATGTTTCATACCCATACAAAAGATGCGCCTTGGACACAAATTCGCTCTGATGATAAAAAACGGGGTCGTATCAACTGTATGCGTCATTTCTTAAGTTGTTTGGACTACCCAGAAAAAGATCAGGATATAGTCAATCGGGTTGACCCGCTTATTGTCACTGAACCTACCCGCATGTCTACGCGTCAGTAAAGGAGAATACAATGAAAAATTCAGAGTCAATATTTGAAAAGCGCCTTGCAAAGCTCGAAAAAGTTCTCGAAAAAAGTAAAAAAGAGGTGGCCAGAACCTCTGAAATTGCAAAAGATGCAGCACTTAAAGCACAAGCCGCTGTAGAGTGTGCCAGCGAAGCAGAGAGCCTGGCTAAAAATGCTAAAAAGCGGTTGAAAGAAGCCAAAAAGCAGTTAAAAGAAGCTAAAGTGTTAAAAATAGCGCAGAAAAATGCTTCTAAAAAATCGGCAATAAAACGTGCCAAACGAATGGCAAAAAATAAGACAAAAACTAAAAACACTTAAGGTTAACAAGGGGCGCATGGCTCATGTGCCCTTTGTTTTTGTATTAAGCTTATTGCTGGACATTTTTACGATTCTCGTTATGCTAAACGTCAACTTTTCAGGGACTTAAAAGCATACTTATGAAAATTATACCGGCATTTTTTGTTATTTTACTGCTATGTTCAGCTTGTAGCAGTTATTCACCTATCAAACAAGAAATGCAAACTAAGTTACAAGGCTCATGGCAGTCTACAAATAGCCCAGTTTGTGAAGCTAATTTTCATACTATAGCTTTTAAAAACAAAATATTAGAAATCTCTTATGACGAGCAGGGCTATATTTCTGAGACTGAAGCAAGAAAAACCTTTGTTTATACTATTTTATCGACAGAGAAAAATTTAATTCGAGTGCAGCTTGAAAATGAAACTCGCTTAGATAAAAAAGGTAAACCTGTAGTTTGGCACCTAAAACCACTTAGAAATGATAAATACTGCTGGGGCAGAGATGATTGGCCTGATCTTGCTTGTACAGCTTCGCGTTATAAATGCACAGTAAAATGAAGTTAGCTTATTGAAGTCAGAAAACCCTAAAATAAGCCTGTAAATTGATGATCCTTTAATGCTATTCATAAAGAGCCTTAGTTTACGTAATATCTTCACGAGTTATGCTTTTTAATTATCCCACGCTAATCATTTCAACTGGCTCAAAAAGTCCGTATAATCCACGCCGAACTTTTTACTATGAAACATGGCTTAGTAAAGCCTGTATGAGCAGAGCAAATGAATCAAACTGATACTAGAAAAGAAACTCTTGAATTTAATAAACTTCAAAAGCGTCTAAGAAGGCATGTTGGTAATGCGATTACTGATTACAACATGATTGAAGACGGCGATGTTGTTATGGCATGTATCAGTGGTGGTAAAGATTCATTCGCAATGCTTGATATTTTGCTTAATTTACAAAAAGCTGCGCCAATTAAATTTGAAGTGATTGCCGTAAACCTTGATCAAAAGCAGCCTGGTTTTCCTGAGCATATTTTGCCTGATTACTTTGAAACGCTAAATATCCCGTATTACATCGTTGATAAAGATACTTACTCAGTAGTAAAAGAAAAAGTACCAGAGGGCAAAACAACCTGCGGTCTGTGTTCACGACTTCGTCGCGGTACACTTTACTCATTTGCAGAAAAAATTGGTGCGACCAAACTAGCACTAGGTCATCACTTGGATGACATCGTCGAAACTATGTTTTTAAATATGTTCCATGGTTCACGATTAAAAGCGATGCCACCAAAATTACGTTCAGATGATGAACGTAACGTAGTTATTCGTCCGTTATCATATTGTCGTGAAAAAGATTTAATTAAATACGCTGAGCACAAAGATTTCCCGATCATTCCATGTAACCTATGCGGTTCTCAAGAAAATCTACAGCGTCAATCAATTAAAGCGATGCTGACAGAGTGGGATAAGAAAACTCCAGGTCGCGTTGAGAGTATCTTTAAGTCTTTACAGAATGTCAGCCCAAGCCAGCTTGCTGATAGAAACTTGTTTGATTTTGAAAACTTACCACTTGATAGAGAAGGCAATCGTGAAAGCTATGACTTTAGCGAGGCGGTGGTCTCATCAACAAACATTGATGAATCACTGTTCATTGATGTAACAAATATATAAAAAAAGCCCCAAACTGGGGCTTTTTTAATACATATCCTGGTTGTTACTTAGCGAGAGGGCTCACATAGCCATCTGGTTTTAGGGCTAAGACATCGCAATCAAGACTATCAATAACGTGCTCTGCAGTATTACCAACTAGCGCAGCACTCAAGCCAGTGCGACCAACAGTACCAATCACTACTAACTCGCTGTTAAGGCGTGCAGCAACATCTGGAATGACATCTTCTGGTAAACCTTCCTCTATGTAGCATTGAGCTTGGTCAATATCAAACCCTTTAGCTAAAGAGAGCGTTGATTCAAAGTGATGTTTTTTAACTGATTCGTTATAAACGCCAGGATTAAACTCTGGGATTTCTATTGCAATATTAACCGGTGTTGCTGGGTACGCATTTACAATATTAAGCGTGGCATTGGCTAAGTCACAAATGAAGCGGGCATCATTAATAATACGCTTGTTAAGTTCAAGGTGTTGCTCATTTTCACTCACCGCGTTCACAGCTGCTAGAATATTCCCCTGAGCTGGCCATTCTTTTTCTTTAACAAGTAACACTGGAGCAGGGCACTTACGAATAAGGTGCCAGTCGGTAGGTGTGAAAATAACCGATTTTAGTGTGTCGTGTTGATGAGTGCCTTTAACAACAAGATCAAAGCCATCGTTGATCACGGTGTTAATAATAGCTTCGTAAGGACGGTTATGCCAAACCACACAACTATCAATAGTGAGTTCTGGATAAAGTGCAATTTGTTCATTTAACCATTCTTGGCGGTCTTTTATCACGGCTTCTCGCATTGCTTCACGCTCATCAGCTGAAAGCATAGTTGTCATTTCATAAGAGAAGTCGTAGATACTGAGGAAAGCGGTGATGGTCGCGCCAGATTTTTTGGCTAGATCGATTGAGCGGCTTAAACTGTGTTGCTGCTCTTTAGTTGGGTCTATAACTGCTAAAATTCGTTTAATTGCGTCCATGTGCTGCTCCTTAACTGTTCCGCAAAAAGTAGTACTTTGAGTGTAACCTAAATTTAGAACAGTTAAAGGGGTAAACAGTATAAAGTTGCGTTAAATCAAACTCTATTTACATTTAATTGCCGCTGTTGTAGCAAGTGCCTGCTGGTCCAAAATGGTGATAAACTTGCCCTCAACCTTAATAAAACCAGCCTTTTGAAAGCGACTTAAAAGGCGGCTAATTGTTTCAACAGTTAGGCCCAAGTAGTTACCGATTTCACCACGCGTCATAGTTAAACGGAATTCTTTACGTGAAAAACCACGCTCACCAAAGCGTTCAGCCAAGTTGTAAATAAAACTTGCAAGGCGCTCTTCAGCTGATTTTTTGTTGAGTAACAACAGCATTTCTTGGTCGTAGTTAATTTCATTACTCATTAAACGCATAATTTGTTGGCGCAATTTTGGTAATTTACCGGCTAATTCATCAAGCGTATCGAATGGAATTTCACACACCATAGATGTTTCAAGGGCTTGAGAAAAACTTTGATGTGCCATTTTGTTGATTGCATCGAAACCGACTAAATCGCCAGCTAAATGGAAACCGGTAATTTGCTCGTCACCTTGTTCAGATAGAGTGTAAGATTTAAACGAACCTGAGCGCACAGCATAAATGGCATTTAAGCTTTCACCAGATTCAAATAAATAATCACCTTTATGCAGTGGTTTTTTACGTTCGATGATTTCATCTAGACGATCCATTTCTTGACCGTTTAATGAAAATGGTAAACATAGCTGGCTGATACTGCAATTATTACAGCTAATTGTGCATAAGCCTTTTGACTTGTTTTGTGAGAAGTCCATACATCAAATCCATTCAAATAAGTTAACAACCGCTAAGATTAATGAATTAGCTTATCGGTTGCTATAATTAATAAGTATATACCGTACCATATTATTACGCTGCCTAGAATAACCCTAATCCAAACATGGTTGAAAATAGTGTTTATTTTTTGACTGACTAGACCAATACTAATCATTGCAGGAAATGTCCCTAAGGCAAAAAATAACATTACCCCAGCACCGTGAAGGGCAGAAGGGCTGGTAAGTGCCCAAGTTAGTGCCGAATAAACTAATCCACACGGCAGCCATCCCCATAAAGCGCCATACAACAGGGCCTTTGGCGTTGTATCGACAGGTAGTAAATAACGATTCAGTTTAGATAAATGCTGCCATACTAGCGTTTTTCCTAATTTTTCTAGCCACTGTAGGGTGGGCGCTAGGCGCATGATATAAATCCCAACAAGTAGCATAAAAATACCACTTAGAAACGATAAACCTACTGAGATAGAGGTATTTTGTGCAGCGAAGCGACTACTAATACCGGCTACTAGAGCACCGGCAAGCATGTAACTGAGCGCTCTGCCAAGGTTATAAGCAACAGAAAAGCGAACTGCACGATTTTTGCTAGCGGCAAGTTGTAAACTACTGGAAATACCACCACACATAGCCAGACAGTGACCACTGCCTAACAAGCCCATTACAAATGCACTAATAAACAGCGGATCAATCATTACTTTTGTTGTGCTGCTCTTTATCGTCTTCAAACAGGATACTGTGGCCCTGTTTGTTTAAATCAGAAAATTGTTCGCTTTTTACAGCCCAAAAGAACACACCAATAGCAATTAGCACAAATAAAATGGCAATTGGGATGAGGATGTAGATGATACTCATAGTTTTAATAACCTTAATGAGTTGGTAATAACCAAAATGGAGCTTGCAGACATACCAATAACGGCCATCCAAGGAGCTACAAGTCCTAGTGCTGCAAGTGGTAAAATCGAACCATTGTAAATAAGTGATAATGCCAAGTTTTGCTTAACAATACGGCGAGTCTTCTTCGAGACAGTAAGCAAATGTTCAATGGCGGTTAGATCACTATTGAGTAATACCACATCGGCACTATTTTTGGAAATATCGGCGCCAGTTTCCATCGCAATAGATAAATGGGCACTTGCAAATACCGGGCTATCATTCACACCATCACCAACCATAGCAACAATGGCACCTTTGCTAGCCAATGCTTCAACATGGGTTTGTTTGTCACGAGGGCTACATGCTGCATGTACAGTATCTAAATTTAACTGCTTTGCAATTTGCTCACCACTGTTTGAAGCATCACCAGTTAACATATGACACTTGAGCTGCTGTGAATGCAGTTTAGTAATCAATTTTTCTGCGTTGTTACGTAAGCTATCGGCTAGGTAAAAGCGCGCAACTACTTGTTTATTGATATACAAGGTTGCTTGAGCATCTGCTTTATCAGTATCGAACCAGCCACTTTTACCTATCGCATAGTGCTGATTATTAAGTTCTGCTGTAATGCCTTTACCCGGTTCGATTGTAACATTCTCAATTGGGTTCACTGTATCGTTGAAACCAGCGAATGCATTAGCAATCGGGTGCTCAGAGAAACTTTCAAGTTGCGCTGCTAGTCGTAATGCGTCAGCTTCACTATACTGGCTGTTTACTAGTTCAACTCGCTCTATAGTGAAACGACCTTGGGTAAGGGTGCCTGTTTTATCAAAGGCAATATCGGTTAGTTGCGGTAGCGTTTCTAATACATGGGCTTGTTTAATTAAAATTCCACGCTTTGTCAGGCTTGCTACTGCACACGTAAGGGCGGTAGGAATCGCTAAGCTCAGTGCGCAAGGGCAGGTTGCAACAAGCACCGAAATAGTAATCCAAAAAGCATGCTCAGGGTCTATTTGATACCAGCCAATCGCTGTAATTGACGCAAACACTAATAAACACGCTACAAACCACTGAGCCACCTTATCAGTTATTTCAACTAATCTTGGGCGTTTAGTTAAAGCTGTGTGTTGTAACTTTATAATTTGATTAAGTAAGGTATTTTGACCGATTTTGTTGATCTCAATACGGATCACACCATCGTGGTTAATAGTCCCTGCGTATACTTGATGGTTAATAAACTTATTAACTGGCTGATGCTCACCTGTCATCATGGCTTCATCAACAGTTGTTTGACCTTGTATAACGATACCGTCAGCAGGAATTGTTTCGCCTGCTTTAATTAATACAACATCACCTAGTCTTAGCTTTTTAGCTGCGATAATTGATTCTTGATTGTTTTCATCGATGATACGGGCTGTAAGGGGCAGTAACTTTTGCAAGTTAGCAGTAAACTCACTGGCTTTTAAGCGAGCTCTAAATTCTAAATATTTACCTAGTAATAATAAAAAGGTAAACATACAGATAGATTCAAAATAAACTTCGCCAACAGACATTAAAGTGGCATAACAACTTGCCCCATAAGCACCAAAAATTGCTAAAGATACGGGTAGGTCCATATTTAGCTGTTTTGCTTTTAAACCATTAATCGCATTAGTTAAGAATGGTAGGGCACTATAGAGAATTACCGGTGAAGCAAGCACAAGGCTTATCCAGCGGAAATACTGTTCGAAGTTTTCTTCCATGCCCGAGAACATGCCAAAATACATGGCAAAAGCGAACATCATTACTTGCATGGTCATTAGACCCGCAACACCTAAACGGCGGATATAGGCTTTAGCAGCTTGCTGTTTTTGGCTGGCCTCAAGGTCTGCCTGAAACGGATAAGCTTTATAGCCGATTTCGTGTAATGAGGTAATAATTTGGCTAAGCGGAGTAACCGATTTATCCCATTGGATCATGGCACGGTTGGTCGATGTATTTACATCAACGCGTTTTATCGCTTTTAGATTGAGTAATTGTTTTTCGATTAACCACGCACAAGCAGCACAGGTTATGCCTTCAACCGTTAGTAGCACCTCGGATAAATTATTAGAGGCAGAAATAAACTCGTCTTGAATATCTTCGTTATCGTAACTTTTGATCAACTCGAGTTGCTCTGGAACAAGTTGTTCAACTTTACCAGAGCGTACGGTTCTAAATTTATAGTAATCGGTCATGCCTTGGGCGACGATATTTTCTGCAACCGTTTGGCAACCAATACAACACATGGGTTGTGCCTTACCGTCTATTTCGACAGTCGCATTAAAGCCTTTTGGCACACTTTCAAGACAATGAAAGCAATTATCGGACATTAGAGTTTACTACTTATATTCAGGGCTAATCGAAATTGTTTTATCAGTTGGTAAAATGATGTCTTCTTTGAGTTTCCAACTGTTATCTATTGGTTCAATAAACACTGTATATGCGCCGTCAACATGAGCGTCGAGTAGGGCTGTAAAATCGCCATGGGCGTTTTTCATTAAGCTCACATCAAAGTCATTTGCCTTAATGGTGCGGTGATAAAATGACATTTTTAAAGAGTGGACATTGCTTGCATCACCTTTAGTGAAGGTGAATGCAACTTTGTCGTTAGTAACATTTAAATCGCCATGTAAATAAAGCGCTTTTGCTTTATTAAATTTGCTGAGTTCAAGGTTAATTGCTTTACCTTTTTTATAGTAATCATCAACAACCATATCTGGGCCGTTACCAATTGCCATATAAATAAGACCAGCGCAGCCAATGATCGCTGCAAGAGGAAAAGAGATTAAAAACCATGGCCAAAAGTTTTTATACCAAGGAGTGGGTTTCATAGTACTTATACCTTTAAAAACGTTGTAAGCATTTTATCGGATTTAAAAGCAAAAGACTAAAAAAAAGCCTCTAGATAGAGGCTTTTTTGATCTTAATTAATCTATTGAATTAAATGATTAATTGTTTATACATTTTTTTAACCGCGTGGTTATTTATCTTGCGATAAGCTGTAAACGTAAGCAGTTAGTAGGTGTACTTTATCTTCACCTAAAATGTCTTTCCATGCTGGCATTACACCTGCGCGGCCATTGGTTAGTGTTTCTTCAACAGCACGTTTTGAACCACCATATAACCAGATGTTATCTGTTAGATTAGGTGCACCAAATGGTAAGTTGTGCGCAACCGAACCTTTACCGTCAGCACCGTGACACGCAGCACACATTGCAAACTTAGCAGCACCTGCAGCAGCGTCTTTTTGGTTAACAGTACGGCCTGAAAGGCTAAGTACGTGAGCAGTCATTTCTTTAATGCCTTGCTCGCCAAGCGCATCACCCCATGGTGGCATCGCAGCTACACGACCATAAAGAAGTGTTTCTTTGATTTTGTCTGGTGTGCCACCATATAACCAATCGTTATCCGTTAGGTTAGGGAAGCCTTGACCACCACGTGCATCTGAACCATGACATTGTGCACAGTTTTGTGAGAACAAACGTTGACCAATCTCAAGCGCTTTTTCATCTTTAACTAGTGTTTCAATATCTTGTTTTGCAAATGACTCAAAGATTGGGCCAAAACGCTCATCAGCGGCAATAAATTCTTGGTCTAATTGAACGTTCTCACCATTAGCTAATGCTTGTTCAGTCGCTTCTTTAGACTCAGCTAGAGAAGTAATACCTTGGTTAGAACTTGTCCATTTACCTAAACCTTCCCAGTTACCTAAACCAGGGTAGGCTGCAAGATAGTATACAGACCAAATAAATGTTGCGAAGAACATGTAAGTCCACCATTTTGGAAGTGGGTTATTTAGTTCTTCAATGCCGTCAAACTCGTGACCACAGCTTTCGCCTTCTTTAACACCTGTGTAGTTTTTCAAGTTCCACAGAAGTAGGCCGAAGATGATAGCAAGACACGCTAGGGTTAATACAATAACCCATATACTCCAAAAGCTAGTCATTTCTCAGACTCCTTTTCCTCGTTAGAGATTGTGTTGTTGTGTTTTTTTTCATCTTCAAATATGGCATTAGCAGCGTCATCAAATCGGCTTTTGCTACGCTTGCTGTATGCCCATACAACAATCACAATAAACAGTACTAAAATTACCAGAGTCAAAATGCCTCTGTATGTTCCGTAATCCATAATAATTACTTCAAGTGTGTGCCAAGCTGTTGTAAGTAAGCGATTAGAGCTTGCATTTCAGTTGCGCCTTTACCATCGTTCATGGCTTCGATTTTCGCAATGTCAGCTTGTAGCTCTTCGTCACTACCATAACCTTTACCGTCGTAACGGTCGCTAGCTTTGTCAATTCCGAAGCTATCACGGAATATTTGAAGCTTTTTAAGTGTATGGGTCGTATCGACTCTGTTTTCGTCTAACCAAGGAAACGCTGGCATGTTTGACTCAGGAACCACTGCACGTGGATCCATTAAGTGAGCATGGTGCCAATCGTCTGAGTAACGCTCACCAACACGAGCTAGGTCAGGACCAGTACGTTTAGAACCCCATTGGAATGGGTGATCCCATACTGACTCACCAGCTACAGAGTAGTGACCATAACGCTCAACCTCGTCACGGAAAGGGCGAATCATTTGTGAGTGACAGTTGTAACAACCTTCACGCACGTAGATGTCACGGCCTTCCATTTCTAATGCTGTAAGAGGGCGTAGGCCATCAACAGGTTTAGTCGTATCGTCTTGGAACATTAGTGGAGTAATCTCAACTAGTGCACCAAAGCTGATTGCAAAGACAGTCAAGATAGCCATAAGGCCAACGTTCTTTTCGACTATTTCGTGTTTGTTTTGTGAATTATTATTGCTCATCGTGCTACTCCATTATGCCAATTGTGCGTCAGCGTCTAGTTGAAGCGAATCTTTCTTCGCAGCAATAGTACGATAAACGTTGTAAGCCATAATTAGCATACCTGTTACGATGAATACACCGCCTAGGAAACGCATTACATAGAACGGATACGAAGCTTCTAATGACTGTACAAAGCTGTACATTAACGTACCGTCTGAGTTTACTGCACGCCACATTAGACCTTGCATAACACCTGAGATCCACATTGCTACGATGTATAAAACAACACCAACAGTGTGTAACCAGAAGTGCGTGTTAACTAGTTTAACACTGTACATACGGCCTTGTGAGAATAGTGCAGGGATTAGGTGATAGATAGCACCGATAGAAATCATTGCAACCCAACCTAGTGCACCTGAGTGTACGTGACCTACAGTCCAGTCAGTGTAGTGAGAAAGCGCGTTTACTGACTTGATAGCCATCATTGGGCCTTCGAACGTAGACATACCGTAGAAAGATAGAGAAACAACTAAGAAACGTAGTACTGGGTCAGTACGTAGTTTATGCCATGCACCTGATAACGTCATGATACCGTTGATCATACCACCCCAAGATGGAACGAATAGGATAACTGACATAACCATACCTAAGCTTTGCGTCCAATCTGGAAGCGCAGTGTAATGTAGGTGGTGAGGACCTGCCCAGATGTACAAAGAAACAAGAGCCCAGAAGTGAACTACCGATAGACGGTATGAATAAACAGGGCGGCCTGCTTGTTTTGGTACGAAGTAGTACATCATACCTAAGAAACCAGCAGTTAATAAGAAACCAACAGCGTTGTGACCGTACCACCACTGAACCATTGCATCTACAGCACCTGCGTAGATAGAGTATGATTTAGTTAGTGAAACTGGAATTGCCATGCTGTTTACAATGTGTAAAACGGCAACAGTAATGATGAAACCAGCGTAGAACCAGTTCGCAACATAGATGTGCGATACTTTACGCTTGATTAACGTACCAAAGAATACAACTGCGTAAGTCACCCAAACAACGGCGATAAGAATATCGATTGGCCATTCAAGTTCTGCGTATTCTTTAGAGCTTGTGATACCTAATGGTAAGGTAATCGCTGCTAGTACGATAACAAGTTGCCAACCCCAGAAGGTGAAGGCTGCTAGTTTATCTGAGAAAAGGCGCGTTTGACATGTACGTTGTACGACGTAATAAGACGTCGCAAAAAGTGCACTTGTACCAAATGCGAAAATTACTGCGTTCGTGTGTAACGGACGTAGTCGAGAGTAAGTTAACCATGGTGTATCAAAGTTAAGTGCTGGCCAAGCTAATTGGGCAGCAATCAGAACCCCAACACTCATGCCAACGATGCCCCAAATCACTGTCATAATAGCGAATTGGCGTACAACTTTATAATTGTACTCAGTTTGTGATGCTACTGTTTGGCTCATTTTCTGGCTTCCGCTGCAATTAATGCGTTTTAGAAATGAATTACCCACTTTATTAAAAGTGGGGCCTACTATTACTTCACAAGCGTGTTACCTAAAGCCAACTTAGAGGTGCTAGCTTCAGAAAACAAACTCGAGAAACCCTTATTTTTGCGATGGAAATGATAAAATTTTTGACCTTAAAAAGATAGGTCAATTGCATAAAATTATGACATCAATCAAATTTTAGCGCTTTGTTGGTTATTTTTTGTCAGAGTTTGTATTTTTATTAGCTTATTCCATCTAGCATGGTTGTCTTTTCGCGGGTAGCTAATTAGTATCCGCTTTTATTTTATACAGGCAAATAGAGTGCGAACTAGTTTATTCACCGTGTTCCTTTTTAGTGTATTTTTAGCTGCATGTGATAGCCAAAGTATAGAAGAGGACAGAACAAGTACAAGTTGTGAGAACAATCGTCATTGTTATTACCCAAATAATGCAGAAGCTTGGCTGAGTAACCCAGACATCAGCCCGGAAACGCCCTTTGCAATTAACCTAAAGCTGCCAAACGGGGCCAAAAATCTAGCTGCAAAACTTGAAGGTATCACTATGTATATGGGATTCATCCCACTACAGTTTAAACGCAAAGGGCAGGTTTGGGTTGCTGACACTATGGTCGGAGCGTGTTCTGAACCTGTCATGACTTGGAAAATGACGCTTACTTATAACACTGCTGATAATCAGCCTCGTACTTTGTTTTATTATTTCGATTCAATTCAAACTCGCTAACACCAACCGCTATTTTTATTACTCACAGCTTCGAATTTCGCTGAAGCTGTGAGTAACGTCATTACCTTGTCATTTATTTATACTTTAATGCTCTTCATTAAACGTATTTTTATACGTTAGTTTCAAACTGATGGAACAAAAGTAAAAAATCATCCTCTAATTCACTGTTTAACAGGCTAACTTTGTCTATTTAGTTAATTTTAGTGAATAAGTATGGTTAGCAGTCTTACCAAGCTTTTACGGTTTTTATAACGTGGTGTGATCAACTTGTAAAAATTTCATTTGTAGCACTAATTGGGCTTTAGTTACACTTGATTACAAAGTGCGTGCAATTGATTTCAATCATGTTTTTTTTGCTACTAAAGAATCTTACCTTTCTGATATAGAAGTGTTTTTTTCTGTTAACATTGATACATCATGAAACCTTATTACCTGAAATGGGTCCGTCATTTTTGTGGTGTTTTTTATTTAATCTTCCATTCAGTTTTCGTTCAGTTAACTGAGCCTAAGTTGCCCTCCGCTGACTCGTGATTCTAATAATAACGAGCGCTACCTGATTAAAGGTAAATTTCCAACAAGTAGGGTTTTCACATGAAAAAATCAATTCTTGGTTTAGCTGTTGTTTCAGCAATCCCAATGTTTTCAAGCATGCAAGTTTTAGCTGCTGATGATGCAGCAGAGTCTATTGAAAAAATTCAAGTTACAGGTTCTCGCATTAAGCGTACCGATATGGAGACGTCTAGTCCTGTAACTTTAATCGGCGCAGATGACATCAAAGCAATGGGTGCATCAAGCATCGATGGCGTTCTACAAAAAATGACTGCAGCAAGCGGTGCGATGACTAACCCTGCTGTTAACAACGGTTCAGGCGGTAACGCACGTGTTGACCTACGTGGTTTAGGCGCACAACGTACTCTAGTACTAGTTAATGGTCGTCGTATGATCAACTCTGGTACTGGTGCAGCATCTACTGTTGACTTAAACACAATCCCAGTATCAATGATTAAGCAAGTTGAAGTACTAAAAGACGGCGCATCTGCTGTATACGGTACTGACGCGGTAGCTGGTGTTGTTAACATCATCTTAAAAGACGACTTCGAAGGTCTAGACATGAACCTTAACGGTGCTATCACTGGTGAAGGCGATGCGGACGAAACGTCTTTCGATATCACAATGGGTTCAAGCTTTGACCGTGGTAACGTTGTAATTGGTTTACAATACACTGACCGTGGCGATGCTTCTCAAGCAGACCGTGATTTCTCTGATTGTCCAATCGAAGAAGATTACGATAACGGTAGCTTCTACTGTGGTGGTTCTTCTTACACGCCTTTCGGTCACGTTTGGGCTGAAAATGCAAGCTTACAAGGTCAAGCAGATGGCGAGTGGCATGACTTCACTTCAGCAGGTGATGCTTACAACTACTCAGCAACAAGCTACCTTTACACGCCAATGCGTCGTTTAAACCTAACAGGTATCGGCCACTTTGACGTAACTGATGAAACGCGTTTAGTTTCTGAGTTCACTTACTCTAAGCGTTGGTCAACTCAACAAATGGCTCCACAGCCAGTATGGTTTGACTTCACTTATGATGCAGAAACAATGGGTGATTCACTTCTTTCTCACGGTGTAGCTGACGGTGAAGACATCTCTTACGGTCGTCGTATGACTGATGTTGGTCCTCGTGGTTATGAGCAAGTTGTTGACACAGTTCGCGCAGTAATCGGTCTTGACGGTGCATTCGACAATGGTTGGGGCTGGGATACTTCAGTAGTATTCGGTCGTAACGACTCAGTTGACCGCGCAACTAACCTACTAAACATGGGTTCAATCCAAGACGCAATCGAAGAGGGTGACTTTAACCCACTTGATCAAGCTGATTGGTCAGGTAGCAACCTTGCACAGTACAACTACACTGAAAACAATTCAGGTGGTAGCCAATTATTAGTTCTTTCTGCTGGCCTTAACGGTGAAGTAATGGAACTTCCTGCTGGTTACGTTGGTTTCGCTGCTGGTATCGAGCGTCGTGAAGAAAAAGCATGGTATGTTCCAGATTCACTAACTTCACAAGGTCTTGCAAATGACCCACGTGTTGAGCCAACTGGTGGTCGTTTTGACGTAAACGAAGCTTACGTAGAATTCGCTGTTCCACTTCTAGCTGATGCACCATTTGCACAAATGGTTGACTTAAGCGCTGCTGTTCGTGCATTCGATTACAGCACATTTGGTTCAGATGAGACTTGGAAACTAGGTCTAACATGGCGTGTAAATGACGAACTAATGCTACGTGCAGTTCGTTCAACTGCATTCCGTGCACCTACAGTATCTGAGCTTTACCAAGGTAAATCACCTTCATTCGAACAAGTAAACTTCCCTGGTGCACAAGACCAAGCTGAAGTAACTGTTGGTGGTAACGACCAATTAACTCCAGAGCTTGCTGATACAGTAACAGCTGGTTTCGTATACGCTCCAGAGTGGTTAGATGGTTTCTCAATGACTGTTGACTACTACGAAATTGAAATCGAAAACTCAATTTCAAGCGTAAACAACCAATACATCGTTGAAAACTGTCTTGATGCTTCTACGGGCGCATACAAGAACCAAGATACTGCACTATGTCAGTCTTCTGCAATCAACTTCAACCAAAGCACTGGTCGCATTAGCTTCAATAACCAATTACAAAACATTGGTAACGAATCTACTAAAGGTTACGACGTAAACTTCAAGTATGCATTTGAAGCTGCAGGTCTTAACTGGCGCACAGGTCTTGATGTAACTATCCTTGATGAGTACATCGTTGATTCAGGCACAAGCACAATCGATTACACAGGTCTTGTAACTTCAGGTATCGGTAGCTACGCGAAAGTTAAGTCTAACTTCACTCTTAACGCGTCTGGCGACAACTGGGATGCACAATACCAAGCACGTATGATCGACGGCTTAGACAGCTATGCATGTCTTGCTGACGATAGCGAATGTCTAGTACCAAGTGTTGGTACTGTTGTATACCACGACATCAGTGGTTCATACATCCTGAACGACACAGTGTCATTCTCTGCAGGTGTTAACAACTTATTCGATAAGCAAGCACCTTACTACTCAGGTAACAATGACTCAAACACTGACCCGTACACATACGATGTACTAGGTCGTCGTTTCTTCGCTGGTATGAACGTTAAGTTCTAATCTAGTTTGAAATGATTACTAAGGCCCAGTTTTTACTGGGCCTTTTTTATTGTCTGAAAGTATATCAACGCGTAAACTATAAGGGTACTTTTAACAAACGAGGCGATATTGCTTAAACAAGACGAAAACTTATCTTTTATTATCGAGCCTGAGCTTAAACCACGCACAGAGCAACGACTCGACCTATATTTCTCCATTCCGAATGAAATGAGTGTTAATCCACAAACACTGAGTGAAGAATCATTCTTTAATAACAATTTTAAATCGCATCTTGCGTATAACGCTAACAACATTCACTTACCCTTAGTGAGAAGTCGCTTTGTTAGTAAAAACAAAGGTGAACAGCAAGATTATCGGCAAAACTTAAACTTGTATTGTTATCAAGTTCGACTAGCGCTGAATGCCGATATTAAAGACACCCTAAAACACCAAGAAGCCGAAGAGTTTTATCCTGCCGCTATCGAATTGTGCGAGCAAACCAAAGGCTTGTTGAAAAAGCTAAGGCGCTATACCCCAGATGATGAAAAGCTACTGCCGTTTTATAAAAACGCCGATAACTACTTAAGTTGGCATGTAGAGCAGTCATTTTTGAAACTACTAGATGAAGGGCCGCGCAGTAGTGATTTTGCAAAAGAGCGCAGCGAGCTTTTAGAGTTTTGTAAAGCAGAAAACAGTTACCGAGAAGAACAAGAGTATAACTCGCAATCAACACTTGAAGATGCAAATCGTATCACTAATAAAATGCGTTTATTACAACGTTTAATTGAGCATGGGGTAGTGCTTACTCGTAGCACCCGTCATTTAAACAGTTATTTAAAACGTATGGTAAAGGGTACCGTAACTGCTGTGATCATGGCATTTGTGATGTTAGTTGTATTAAATGCGCGTTCAAATTTTACCGAAGTAACAGCGACGTTGATTTTAATCTTAGGTGTGATTTATGGCCTTCGTGAAATATTCAAAGAAGATATTACACGGGTGATCTGGCGAGCGATTGTTAGAGGCCGACCAAAGTGGCGCTTTCAGTTTAAAAACAGTATTACTAAAGAGAAGATCGCAAGCCAATACATTTGGCTTGAATACACAAGCTTTAAATGTATTCCGAAAGCTGTGAGAAAAATCTTTTCTAAGCGCCGGCATCAAAATAAACAGGCTGCACAGTGGCTACATTTTGCAAGTGAAACACATGTCAGTGCCAAGGCGTTTTTACCCGGATATGATACGCTTCAACAAACCATGCAATTTAGCTTGGCACCGTTTGCTCGCTACTTAAAGCGAGGCGAAGGTAAGCTCTATCATCTTGATAGCAATAAAATCTCTAAGAAAGCGGTAGAGAGGCGTTATCAATTAAATGTTGTATTAGTGTTTACCCAGAGCGAAGACGAGACTTTGTATCAGCGTTACAAGATTACGTTAAATCGCAGCAAGATTGTCAATATTGAGCGGATTTACTCGCAAACAGATATTCTGAAAGAAAAGATAAATGATGAATGATGAAAAAGGGTGGCCTTGGCCACCCACTAGGGTTTATTTAGCGTCTAAACCTGTTTTGCTGTAAAGCGATACTTTGTCTGACACTAGGGTAATTTCAATGTTTTTGTCTTTGTTACCCCAAATACAGTTAGTGTGTAGTGTTTTTTCTTCACACTTATCAGCAGAGCCTAAAATAGCTTCAACTTCAGTTTTATCCATGCCAATTTCAATTTTTTCGTAGTTTTCTAGACTTACTTTTGAACAGCCAGCTAAAGTAAGTGCCGCAGCAGCTGCTGCAATTGCCATATATTTTTTCATAATTGTATCCATTAATGGTTGTAGCGTCTTATTTGCAAGATCATACCCATACGAGGGTGATCAAAATAATGTATCTCGTTACTGATCACACGTTTAAATTGTGAAAAACGTGCTTTTTCATAATCACCGTTTTCTAGACGCTGACTAATATCAAAATCTGCATTTATAAATAGGTAGTGACGAACATAAATTTTCATTAAACCGTCTAATTCCCACTCAGGCACGTTTTGTAGCTGGTCGGGAATAAAACGTTCAGTAGGATCGATCAAACTGATAAAATCGTTATTTTCATTTTCAAGTGATCTTGTGTTTTTTGCTAAGTGTTCTCCAGCAAATAAGCGGATGCTTGGTGCACTTCTTTCACTCATTTCAGGAAAACGCCATCCTGTATGCAAAATAGGAGATAAGCCCTTTTTATCAAGCTGGTCTTTTTGATCAACAAACTGTAATTGCTCTGGTGCAATTAGATATATTTCGTCAGTATCTTCACGCGGTTCAACAACGGGTGTAACAGGCAGTTGATTATAACTAGCTAAAAAATCAACACTGTCATCACACACATTAGAATGAGGGTTGGTATTGACTAAAGAGTCGGTAAACGAATCAGAGCGAAAGCGGTTATCACCTTCAATACAAGCCTGTTTCGCTTGTGCTGTGTACGCAGGAGATAATATATCTTTGCTACGCTTAGCCTTGATTTCATCGTGTTTTAGACTGAAATCTTCTTGTAAGTAAGGAGCTGGGCGCTGTTTATAAATAAGAACTTCAATTTCAAACCAACGTGTTGCATATGATGAGCTTGTAAATAAGCAACAAAGCAATATTAAACTATTTCTAAACAACATTAATGGCTAACCTTTTTCTCAAAATCTGCAATCATTGCAGTGACCATTTTTAAGCGTTCACGAGCGTTGGCTTCGCTAATTGCAAAGCGCAGTTTGTTTGCGCCATCCATTTTATACACCTGCGGTGCACTTTGTATCAAACCAATGATGAAGCTAGGGTTAACCTTTGTATGCTGGCTAAACTCAAAATAGCCACCTTTCGGGTTTGCTTCAATCTTCTTAATGCCAAGATTACTTGCTTGTAGTTTTAATTGCTGCAAACTGAATAAGTTTTTCGTAGCATCAGGCAGTAGGCCAAAACGGTCAATCAACTCTACTTGTAATTCGTCCATGTCATTGAGATTAGCACAGCTTGCAATGCGTTTATAGATACCTAATCGCGCATTTACATCATGAATATAATCATCGGGTAATAATGCAGGTAGCTTTAAGTCAACTTCAGTTTGCTGGCCAAGTAAGTTCTCTAGGGTTGGCTCTTTGCCTTCTTTTAGCGAGTTTACAGCTTGCTCAAGCATCTCCATATACAAGCTAAAGCCAATGGTTTGCATTTGACCTGATTGATCGTCACCTAGCAGCTCACCGGCACCACGAATTTCTAAGTCATGGGTTGCTAGAGCAAAACCGGCTCCAAGGTCTTCAAGTGATTCAATTGCTTCAAGGCGTTTAACGGCATCTTTACTGAGTGATTTAGGGTTACCAGTGAGAAGATAGGCATACGCTTGGTGATGGCTACGGCCAACACGACCACGTAATTGATGCAGCTGCGCAAGGCCAAGCTTATCTGCTCTATCCATAATAATGGTGTTGGCTGTCGGTACATCGATACCTGTTTCGATAATGGTGGTACATACAATCACGTTATATTTTTGGTGATAAAAATCACTCATAATTTGCTCAAGCTCACGCTCGCGCATTTGGCCATGTGCTGTTGTTACGCTAGCTTCAGGAACCCATTCACTTATTTCTTCAGCAACTCGGTCGATAGTTTCAACATTATTATGTAAGAAATACACCTGACCACCGCGTTTAATTTCACGCAGAATTGCTTCGCGAATAAGTTCTGCATCTCTTTGTCTAACAAAGGTTTTAACCGCTAAACGTTTCGCAGGCGGTGTGGCTATGATTGACAGGTCACGCATGCCACTCATCGCCATGTTTAATGTACGTGGAATAGGGGTCGCAGTGAGTGTTAAAATATCGACATCGGCACGTAATGCTTTGATTTTCTCTTTTTGACGCACACCAAAACGGTGCTCTTCATCAACAATCAATAAACCAAGATCTTTAAATTGAATATCTTGTTGGATCAGTTTATGAGTACCAATAACAATATCTAATTTGCCCTCAGCCATTTTTTCAAGCGTGTCTTTTTGCTCTTTTGTTGAGTTGAAGCGTGATAAAACGCCAACTTCAATAGGTAAATCGGCAAAACGGTCTTTAAAGTTTTCATAATGTTGCTGAGCAAGCAGTGTCGTTGGCACAAGTACAGCAACTTGCTTGTTATCATTTACGGCAACAAAAGCAGCCCGCATGGCCACTTCTGTTTTACCAAAGCCTACGTCACCACATACTAAACGATCCATTGCCTGTTTACTTTGCATATCTCCAAGCACAGATTCAATGGCATTACGTTGATCATCGGTTTCTTCAAATGGGAAGCTGTCGCTAAACTGACGGTAAGCACTGCCATCAAGCTTAAACTTATTACCTGGTTTAGCTTGGCGTTTAGCGTAAATGTCTAATAATTCTGCGGCGACATCACGAACTTTTTCAGCGGCACGTTTCTTGGCTTTTTCCCATGCATCGGAGCCCAATTTATGGAGCGGGGCAGAGGCCTCTTCGCCACCAGAATAACGGCTAAGCATATGTAACGCAGAAACAGGTACGTATAGTTTTGCCTCGTTGGCGTAGATGATCGTAACAAACTCAGTAATCACACCGGCAGCATCAATTGTTTCAAGCCCTTGGTAGCGGCCTACACCATGATCAAGGTGAACAATTGGCTGGCCTTCACGCAGTTCAGCAAGATTACGAATAAGTGCATCTTGGCTGGCTTCGTATTTATGTTTACGACGTCTACGTTGCGATACTTTAATGCCTAATAATTCTTGTTCAGTGATAATGGTTAAACGGGGTTTACCGTCTAACACTACACTTTGTTCAAGTGGCGATACTATTAAGCCAACATCACTAGCACTATTTGTAAAATCGCTGAAAGACTCGAATTCTTTGAGCTTTAAACCACTTGGTTTTAATAGTGTCAGTAAAGATTCGCGGCGTCCGTCAGATTCAACCGACAGCAGTATGCGGCCTTTTTGTTTTTTCTCACTAGCAACATAGTTAATTAAACCTTGGTAAGGCTCATGTAGCTTATGATCTATACGTACGTTTGGTAGCTCTTTACTGGCAAGGTTTGTATGGCCTGCTTTAGTGCCTAGTTTCGCTTGAGATAAACGAATACGTGCGTATTTACCAAACTCACCAAAGAGTTCATTAACGCTTTGATATAGCTTTACAGGTTCAAGTAATGGTCTAAGTGGATCAACACGGCGGTTTTCATAGCGAACATTTACATCATGCCAAAATTGATCAGCAGCATGTTCAATATCGCCAAAATGCATAAACGTCGTATTGCTAGGTAAGTAATCGAATATAGTTGCCAATTCATCAAAGAACAGAGGCATATAATATTCTATACCGGCAGGCCACGTACCTTTGGTGACCTGCATATAAATTGAGTCTTGTTCAGAGCTTGCGCCAAATTGCTCACGATAATTGATACGAAAACGCTCAATGTCAGAGTCATTAGTTGGAAACTCATGAGCTGGCAACAGCTCAATTTTATCTACTTTTTCATCTGAACGCTGGCTTTCAACATCAAATAAACGAATGCTGTCGAGCTCATCATCAAAAAAGTCTAAACGGAATGGGTGAGGGCTACCCATAGGATACAAGTCAACGATAGAGCCACGGATAGCATATTCACCATGCTCCATCACTTGTTGTACATGCAAATAGCCTGCTTGTTCAAGATTTTCACGTAGAGTGTGCGTATCTAAGGTATCACCCACTTTAAAGTTAAGGGTTGACCCATAAATAAATGATGCTGGCGCTGTACGAAGCATCAAAGTTGATACAGGTACGATTAAAACACTTTGTTGTTCTTTTTTTAATGTGTTTAACGTGGCTAAGCGTGCAGAAATAATATCTTGGTGTGGTGAAAAATGATCATAAGGCAGCGTTTCCCAGTCAGGAAAGACCATGACTGGGTTTTCAGGCAATAGAAATTCTAACTCAGTTTCAAGGCGTAGGGCGCTTGGCGTATCTGGGGTGACTATCACAACCAGCTCGTTGTGTTGTTTTACACCTTCTGCGATGGCGATGCTAAGTCCGCTACCAGTAAGTTGTCCCCATTGAATTTTATCTTTCTCAGATTTTACCCAAGGCAATGCTGCCCATTGCGCAAACGCCATTTACTACTCCTTTAAACTGTTTTTACTGCTTAGTCTCGATAAATCTTAGTTAGGTCTTGATAGTGGTCGATACGACGATCACGAAGGTAAGGCCAAATTCGACGTATGTTTTCACTACGTGCTTGGTCTAATTCAACAACTAACAATTGCTCATCGCTGTTGTTAGCCTCGGCTAGAATCTCACCCTGTGGGCCCGCGATAAAAGAGTTACCCCAAAACTGAATACCTTCGCTTTGGCCGCTTGGATCACTTTCGTGGCCAACACGGTTACAGCTGATCACAGGCACGCCATTGGCAACGGCATGAGCGCGTTGTGAAATAACCCAAGCGTCTTTTTGACGTGTTTGTTCGTCTTTCTCATCGCGAGGGTCCCAGCCAATCGCAGTTGGGTAAATTAAAATCTCAGCCCCCGACATTGCCATTAATCGTGCGGCTTCAGGGAACCATTGATCCCAGCACACTAATACGCCTAATTTACCAACAGACGTTTGAATAGGCTGAAAACCTAAATCACCGGGTGTGAAGTAAAATTTCTCGTAAAAGCCAGGATCATCAGGAATATGCATTTTGCGGTATTTACCGGCAATGCTGCCGTCAGTTTCAAGTACCACAGCGGTATTGTGGTAAAGACCTGTCGCACGTTTTTCGAATAACGATGACACAATCACCACATTCAACTCTTTGGCAAGTGCGCCTAAGGTATCTGTACTTGGGCCCGGAATTGTTTCTGCTAAATCAAAAACGTCTACATCTTCGGTTTGGCAAAAATATAAACTACGGTGTAGCTCTTGAAGAACAATAAGCTTAGCGCCTTGGCTTGCTGCATCGCGTATACCTGCAATCGATTTTGCCATATTGTCTTGAGCATTATCGGTGTTTGATTGCTGAACAAGAGCAACCTTTAAATGCGTTGGTTTAGTCATTGTTTGTTCCTGCTAAAAAGCCGCGCGGTAATTGCATTGTAATACAGTGTAAGCTGCCAAATTGGTGAATAATTGGCAGGCAATTAATACCAACAACAGTGTGGTCTGGGTATGCTTTGGCAACCTGACCAAGTGCAAGTTGGTCGTGTTCGTCACCATAAATTGGCACTAAAACGGTTTTATTGATGATTAAATAATTAGCGTATGTGGCAGGTAGTCGGTCACCGTCTTCATTGAATACCGCTTTTGGCCAAGGTAAGGCAATAAGCTCATAGCTTTCACCGTTAGCGGTTTTAAATAATTGCAGTTGCTTTTCCATGGCATCAAGGGCAGCAAAATGTTCATCATTTTTATCATCACACTGCACATAAACTAGGGTGTTGTTTGGTGCAAAACGTACCAGCGTATCAATATGGCTATCGGTATCATCACCAGCAAGATAACCGTGATCAACCCAAAGGAAAGAAGTAGCCCCTAGTTGCTCAACAAGCGTTTGTTCTATATCCGCTTTTGTAAGTTCTGGGTTACGATTTGGGTTTAATAAGCATTCGCTGGTTGTGAGTAGCACGCCGTGTTCATTAATTTCAACGCCGCCGCCTTCAAGAACCAGCTCACTTTGCTGATAAGCATTTTTAGGATTAGCGACTTGCTTTACAAGCACTTGATTAATTTGGTTATCGAGATCACTTGCAAATTTATTGCCCCAGCCATTAAAAATAAAATCCATCACTTTTAATTGGCTTGCGTCATCAATATTCGCGCAGGTCAATGGGCCATGGTCACGTGCCCAGGTATCGTTACACGGTGTCACCACAAAGTGAATGCGACTTGCATCGACATCAGCTTTTGCAAGTAAAGCTGCAATATGTGTTTTTAGGGCATTATCATGGGCCACGATAACAACATCTTGTTGTTGGCTAATTGCTTGGCAAAGCGCTACATACACAGGCTCAACAGCGGTTAAATTTGCTGCCCAATCAGTGTCTAGATGAGGCCAAGTGAGCATAACGGCATCTTGCTCAGCCCATTCAGGTAAAAGTCTAAATTTCATGAAGGTAATAAACAAACTAAGGTGGGGCTAGTTTAGCATTTTAGCCATAGATGTCAGCTTTTTGTGCGCGATAAAGCGCGATTTTTAACTATCTTGCGGATTGTTTTCTTGTTGACGTTTTTTTAGTTGGCGTGTTTGTGCGTGTAAGGCCGCTCGAACGACTAAATCTTGGTCAGCATCACGAATAGCAGTAAACAATAACGTGTATTGATATTTATCATCATCGCATTTTTCAATCGCCACTAATTCGGTGTAGCAATAAATAGCAGACGCCTCATGTTGTAAAAACAACTTAGTGCGAAATGTTTGACCTAATTCATAGACCTCAGATGAGGTAAGCTTTACACCACCACCACCGTAACTGTCGCAATAGTTTGCGTTATCGTCTGGTTGCTCAGAGGCTAAGATATGACTCATGATTAAATCGATTTTACGAGACTGCGCCTGTAAAAACGCTGCTAATTCTTGTGCAACATCACCTAGATTACGTAGTGGTCGTAAGCTCGTTTGCTCAAGCTCATTTACTTCGTTGGCAAGTTTGAATAAAGCAGGAATATCGGCCTCGAGCTCAGCATTGGTTTTTGGCACAGCACTTGGTTCAACCGGGTACAAATTGACACGGTTGCTCTCGTTAATTTGAAAAAATTGTTCAAATTCGGCTAATTTTTGATTATTCATGCTGCACTCCACACATTTTTCCCTAATACTAGCGTTCGAAGCTGCAAATTGCTAGTAATCAAATAAGCAAAAAAAGGGCAAACTCATTGTTTGCCCTTCATTTTTTACAGATTACCCTCTTGGGTTTTGACATGTTCTTGTTGGTGATGGTGTGCTATTTCATCAGCAAGCTCTTGTCTTGAGCGTTTTTCAGTTAACTTACGTGCCGTTAACCAATAAAAGAACAGAGGTACAAAGAATACAGCTAAGAATGTGGCTGCCATCATACCGCCCATAACACCTGTACCAACACTATGACGGGCACCAGCGCCTGCACCAGAGCTAAGTACTAAAGGTACAACGCCTAAAATGAAAGCAAGTGAAGTCATGATGATTGGTCTAAAACGTAAACGTGCAGCCTCAAGTGCAGCAGTACTAGCGCTCCAGCCTTGTTGATGTTTCATTAAGGCGTATTCAACGATAAGAATCGCGTTTTTACTGGCAAGACCGAGTAGGGTGACAAGGCCAATTTGGAAATACACATCGTTTGTCATGCCAACCACCCAAACGGCTATTAGTGCACCAAAGGTACCAAATGGCAGGGCAAGCATTACAGACAGTGGTAATGACCAACGCTCGTAAAGGGCTGCTAAAATCAAAAACACCATGATCACTGCAAGTCCTAAGGCAATCCCTGTGGTACCCGAACTGCGCTTTTCTTGGAATGCAGAGCCCGTCCATTCGTAGGTCATATTTGGCGGTAAGACAGCTTCTGCAATACGTTCAACTTCAGCGATAGCTTGACCCGAACTGAAACCAGGTGCTGCATTACCCATTAGTTTAACTGCTGGTAAGTTGTTATAACGGTTTAAGTTTTCAGGGCCACGGCTATACTCGATAGTGGTAAAGGCTGAAAGCGGCACCATAGTACCTTGGTTGTTTTTAACATAGATACGGCCAATGTCATCAGGTTTCATTCTAAATTCAGCATCTGCAGACATTAGGACTTGCCATGCGCGGCCAAATTTATTGAAGTCGTTGACGTAATAAGTACCTAAGTTACCTGCAAGGGCGGTGAACGCATCATCAATTTCTACACCCATGGCACGCGCTTGTTCTCGGTCAACATCAACACGAAGTTGCGGTGCATCAGGGCGCCAAAGAGTTTGCAGGCCGCTGATGATTGGGCTCTTTTGCGCTTCTGCTGTCATTAACTGCATCGCTTGTTGAAGTTTGTCTGGGTCGCTATCGCCTTTGTTTTGAATGTAAAATTCAAAACCACCAGTGTTACCTAAACCAAAGATAGCAGGTGGATTAAAGGCAAGTACGAGTGCTTCTTTAATACCCGCCGTTTTCATGAATAGCTCTTGCACAAGTGCTTTGGTATCAACTTCGCGTTCATCCCAATGCTTTTGTGTCACGAATAAAGTCGCAGCACTATTTTTGTAACCACCGCCGATAAAATCAAAGCCTGTAAACGCAACAACGTTTTCGTTAGCTGGGTTTGATTGTACTGCTTTTACAACTTGTTGCGTTACTTCCTCGGTACGCTCAAGTGATGAACCGTCAGGTAAAAAGATTGCAGAGATGTAATAACCTTGGTCTTCATCGGGTACAAGCGAGCCTGGGGTGTTTTGCCAAAGGCCAATCGTTGCAGCAATCATACCCGTCATTAAGATTACACCTAAAAGACCGCGGCGCACCATAAAACCAACAGCCCCCACATAACGGCCAGTTATCTTGGTAAACATAGCGTTAAACCATAAGAAGAAGCGGGCTGTTTGCTTGTGTTCTTGTTTCAAAATAAGTACACAAAGAGCAGGCGTCATCGTTAGGGCGACCACGCCCGATAAACTCACAGCAATCGAAATAGTAATAGCGAACTGACGGAATAACTCACCTGTTAAGCCACCTAAAAACGCAATTGGCACAAACACAGAACACAGAACCAGAACGATAGCTACAACAGGGCCACTTACTTCACTCATAGCTTTGACAGCTGCGTCTCTGGCACCGAGTCCTTCTTCATGCATAATACGTTCAACGTTTTCAAGTACCACGATGGCATCATCAACAACAATACCAATCGACAACACCATGCCGAATAAGGTGAGTGAGTTAATTGAATATCCCAGCATATACATGCCGGCAAACGTGCCAAGTAGCGATACTGGCACTGCAAGGGTAGGTATTAGGGTAGCGCGCCAGTTTTGTAAGAATAAATACACCACTAAGAATACCAATACCATGGCTTCAAGCAGTGTTTTTACTACTTCACGAATTGATACTTCAACAAAACGGGTTGTGTCGTACGAAGTTAAATGTGCAAGTCCAGTAGGGAATTGGCTTTTCATTTCTTCGATAACACTATTTACTTCTTCAGCTACATCAAGAGCATTGGCACCCGGTTGCAAGAAGATACCTAATAGTACTGCTTCTTTACCGTTAATTGTCCCTTTGAAGTTATAATCTTTCGAACCTAGCTCAACGCGTGCTACGTCTTTTAAGCGTAAACTACTGCCATCGGTATTTGAACGAATAATGATATTTTCAAACTGTTCAGGCTCAGACAAACGACCTTGTGCAGTCACACTGTAAACGAGCTCTTGTGGAGATTGAGTAGTTGGTGTCGCACCAATTTTACCTGCAGCGTATTGCGAGTTTTGTACTCGGATTGCCCCTGCTATTTCTTCAACAGTAACCCCTAGCTGGCTCATTACATCTGGGCGTAGCCAAATACGCATCGCGTAATCTTTAGCACCAAAAATTTGCACACTGGTGGTGCCCGGAATACGTTTAACACGGTCAAGCACGTTCATGGTGACATAGTTTGAAGTCCATAAACTCGAGCGTGTACCGTCAGGAGAGTAAAAGGCATGCACTTGTAAAAAGCTAGAAGAGCCTTTTTGGACAACCACACCTTGGCGACGAGTTTCTTCAGGTAAACGCGCTTCAACCTGCTTTACACGGTTATTCACGTTTACAGCTGCTTGGTCCACATCAGTACCAATTTCAAAGGTTACTTCGATGGTGGTCGAGCCTGCACTCGTTGAAGTCGATGACATGTACATCATACCTTCAACACCAGTAATGGCATTTTCTATCGGTGTGGCAACCGTTTGCTCAAGTACACTGGCGGATGCACCCGGATAGGCTGCGGTCACTTGTACAACCGGAGGCGCAATTTCAGGATATTGCGCTACAGGTAAACTGCGCATCGCAGCAAGGCCCGCAAGCACAATAACAATAGATATAACAAACGCAAAAATGGGTCTGTCTATAAAGTAACGAGAAAACATAAGACTCCCTGTGCTTATTCTGCGTGGCTTGAGTTAGCGGCTGGCTTGCCAACATTTACTGGCATACCCGGGAAGAAAATACGCGCCATGCCATCAACAATAACTTGGTCGCCTTCTTTTAACCCACTGCGAATTAACCAAAAGTTTTGGTATTGCTCGTTTTCTGGTTTTTTGATCCATTCACCCACAGTGACAGGGGCAGGTAACGCGACATCCATACCTTGCTCGTTTTTACTTACAACATAAACGAACTTACCCGTGCCGTTATCGAGCACTGCACGTTGCGGAACGATGAAAGCGTTTTTACGTACTGCACCACTTAACTCAACGCGAACGAATTGGCCCGGGCGAAGTTGAAAATCTGGGTTAGGAATAATTGCCTGAAACTCACTGGTACCTGTGTTTGGATTAATACGCACATCAGAGAAGTTAACTTCACCGGTTTGTCCGTATAAAGAGCCGTCTTGGAGTTTAATTTGTGTTTTCCAGTGGCCTTGCTCAGGTAACGTCAGTGAGCCATTTTTAACATCTTGACGCATTTGCAGTTGTTCACGCTCAGATAAGCCAAAACGAATACGAATAGGGTCAAACTGAGTCATTTGAGTCAGTAGTAAATCTGGGCCAGAAACATAGGTTCCTTCCGAGACAAACTCACGTCCCATTACACCTGCGACAGGGGCTTTCACTTGCGCATATTCAAGATTAAGCTGGGCTTCTTTTAACGCAACCTTTGCAGCGGCTAAATCAGTTTTTGCAATATCATTAGCTGAACTAGCGTTATCGTAATCGCGTTGTGAAACAGATTTTTCGGCACGTAGTTTAGCTAATCGTTTAACGTCACGATCAGCTTGAACAAGCGCTGCTTTTGCACCATCAAGTGCAGCTTGCGCACGATCAACCGCAAGTTGGTAAGGTTCAAGATCAATAGTAAACAGAGATTGGCCTTGTTCGACACGCTGACCTTCTTCAAAGTTACGTGATTCAAGGATTCCGGTAACACGGGCTCGAACTTCAACTTCTTTTGAACCAGACAGCGTTGCTGGCAGCTCAATAGTAAAAGGTGCATCGTGTGTTTCCATAGTCATAGTAGCGACAGCTGCTGGGTGCATTTGACCCTGTTGCTGCTCTGGCGCTTCAGAACAACCTTGCAGTAGCAAGGGTGCAGACACAAGTAACAACGCAGATAATGATAATTTGGCAGGTGCGAAAGGCAGACGCATGTTTACTCCACAGTCCAATTGTTAAGTAGGTATGCATAGAAATAGTCAAACAAACACGAAAGACGAAATTATGCATATTCATTTGTCGTTTAGTTTATACCCAAAAAAGAAAAAGGTACACCCTGTAGTTTACTTTTTATTTAAAACCAAAAGATGACTTAATTTAGCCCGTCACTAAGTCGCTTAATGTATTCAAACTAAAAACCGATTTAGTAGGTGGAAGTTAATAAAAAATATAGCCAAATAGTGAGTCGAGGTGGATGAAGTAGCGTGATTTTTGAAACAGTAGAGCAAGCTTATGACGCTTAAAACAGAAGATTTTAATGAGTTTATAAAATCTTTGTTTACCAAGGGTACAAAAAATTAACAAATGGCTTGTAATTAAAATGAAATCTCGTACCCTAAAGCAATAAAAATATAATAAAGGTGAGTTAAGGATGACAGATCAAACTGGGGTTATCACCGCTTTTACTGAGATATCGAGCAAACTTAGGCGCTTTGTATCACGTATTGTCAGCCCTGATGATGTAGAAGATATTGTGCAAGAGACGTTTATAAAAAGTTATGAAGCTGATCTTAAACAAAATATCGAATATACTCACAGTTACATGCTGAAAACGGCTAAACATTTGGCACTAAATCACATTGCTAAATGGGACAATAAATACAAAGAATCGTTAGATGAACAACAACAGGTTGAGCATCACATGCGTTCAATGGCACTTGAAGATGAAGTGACCTCAAAAGAACGTTTTTTGTTTTTTTGCCGAGTGACTAACGAATTAAGCCCTCAAATTAAAAAATGTTTTATCTTAAAAAAAGTCTATGGCTTAAGCCAAAAGGAAATTGCAGCTAAAATGGAACTCAGCGAAAGTACTGTTGAAAAACATATAGCCAAAGGCTTATTACATGTTCACCGAGCAATGAAATCACACGACGTACAACCCCAGACATTTAACCCAACCACTGAGTTCACTGCAAAAGAGGTGAACAAATGAGTAATGTCCATCCATTTTCATCAAAAGAAATGATTCAAGAGCAGGCGAGTCAATGGATAAGTGCAATTGATCGCGGTTTATCTAAAGATGAAGTGAGACAATTGCACATGTGGGCTCATCAAAGCACAGCTCATCAAGAAGCATTGTTTGAACTTGCGACTTTATGGGATGAAATGAGCGTGCTCAATGAGTTAAGTAGTATGTTCCCTTATAAAGCACCGCAAAAACAACCTGCAGTGTTTGGTATGGCAACTGCTGCGAGCTTTTTAGTAGTGATGCTGCTTGGTTGTATTATGCTTATCTATTCAAGCTACTGGCAAAGTGAAGAAAACGACTATGCTAAATTTACCAAAATTTATCGCACTAAAGTCGGCGAGCAAGCTGAATTTGTTCTGCCAGACAGCACTATTGTGCAGCTCAATACCAACACTAAACTTGAAGTTGCTTACTCGGGCGATCGTCGTCAGTTGATCCTGAGCCGTGGTGAAGGGCGTTTTAATGTTGCTAAAGATCCTAGTCGTCCGTTTACCGTAATTGCTGGTGATAAATCTTTTACTGCACTTGGCACAGTATTTAATGTTCAGCGAAATTCTGCCTCAGACTTAGAGTTAGTTGTGACTGAGGGCAAAGTGATGATTACTGATCCGAGTACTCAGGTTGATGCCAGTGATTTTAATCGTTTAAAAGATGCTTCAGATAACAGCGCAGATATAAAAGCACTTAAAGCGAATGTGGTTGTATCAGGCGAGAAGGCACTAATAAAACAAAGTAAAACAGCGCCAATTAAGCAGTTATCTGTTGATGACGTCCAACGCGACTTGGCATGGCAACAAGAAATGTTAATTTTTAATGGTGAGTCTTTAGACGAAGCTCTGCAAGAGGTGAGTCGTTATACAGCCACGCGTTTTGAGCTAAATGACCCAGAACTTGCCTCTTTGAAAGTAGCTGGGGTGTTTAAAACAGGCGACATTAAAGGTTTGCTTGACTCATTACAGGCCAACTTAGGTGTAGAACATCAACGTTTAGGTGAACATCGTGTTAGCTTAACGATCGCTGCAAAAGGTTAGTTCTGCCTATGAGAATACGCAATTATAATGATGTTAATTATGCGCCACCTTCTCGTCACAAAAAATTAATTAAAAAAAAGTTAAATTTAC
Organism: Pseudoalteromonas sp. NFXS39; assembly: GCF_040148775.1. NCBI lineage: Bacteria > Pseudomonadati > Pseudomonadota > Gammaproteobacteria > Alteromonadales > Pseudoalteromonadaceae > Pseudoalteromonas > Pseudoalteromonas sp. NFXS39. The sequence continues at coordinate 109,234 of NZ_JAGDEC010000005.1, forward strand.
ATAGCGGATTTTTCTTCCTCACTTGTTTGTTTAAATTGCGCAGTAAGCAATTGCGGTTGTTACCTGCCTCTTTTGTTATTTATGGCCTCACTACAGGCCAAGTAGCAATAGCGGCTGAAAAACAAATGCTGCAATTTGACATCAAAGCGCAACGAGCTGATTTGGCGTTAATCGAATTTGCAAAGCAAACAGATCAAACCGTCATTTTTTCTTTCGAACTAGCGAAGCAATATCAAGCGCAATCTGTGTTTGGTTTTTACACCAAACTTGATGCACTCAATGCGATGCTCGAAGGCACTGAGCTCGATGCGGTTGTTGATCATCAAGGCTTGCTGAGTATAAAACTCAAACAAGTAGATAGGATAGATAATAACATGATCAAAGTATCAGGGGTCAGCGCTGCAGTCGTGCCATTACTGCTTGCCGCCAATACGCAAGCGTTAGCAGAAGATCAATCAGCAGAAAAAAACATCGAAAAAATTGCCGTTGTCGGTAGCCGTGTAGCAGGACGCTCGGTTGAAGATTTACCGGTTCCGGTTGATATTTTAAGTGCCGAAGCACTAGAGAATACAGGCCAAACAGAAGTAGGCCGTATGCTTCAGGCTATTGCACCGTCTTTTAACTTTTCAAGCTCGTCTATCAGTGATGGTACTGATGCACTTCGCCCTGCAACATTACGCGGTTTAGGGCCCGATCAAACCTTAGTTCTTATCAATGGCAAGCGCCGCCACCAAGCAAGCCTTATTCACATTAATACCTCTGTGGGTCGTGGTACGGCAGGGACTGACATGAATGCTATCCCTGCGGCTTCTATTAAACGCATTGAAGTATTACGTGATGGTGCTGCTGCGCAATATGGTTCAGATGCCATTGCAGGTGTTATTAATATCGTATTAAAAGACGCTGAAGAGGGCGGTAAAGCGGCCATCAACTACGGTGAGTATTCAGAAGGTGATGGTGAAACAGTAAATGTTGATTTCAATAAAGGTTTTGCACTAGGTGATAATGGGTATTTAAATACCACAATTAACTACCGTGATCGTGCGCCAACAAACCGTGCAGGTCTTCATGGCTCATGTCAATTTTACGGCTGTACTGAACTTGATGACGGGACGCTATTAGCAGGCGACCCGCGTGAATTAACCGCACCTCGTGATACGTTTAGAATTGGTGATGCAGATTCACAGCAATTTGCTTTAACTATCAACACTGGCTATGAACTTGCTGGTGGTGAGTTATATGGTTTTATCACCTATTCAAATCGTGAAAATGAATCAGCTGCGTTTTTCCGTCACAACGCAAATGCCAATGGTAACCCTGTATTACAAGATGGTGATGCAACCATTCCTATGGGATTCTTACCGAAAATTAATACCGTTATTGATGACGTGTCTTACAATGTTGGCTTTAAAAAGTCGTTCGATAATGATTCAAGCATTGATTTATCGTACACCTATGGCGAAAACAGCATTGATTACACAACAAGTGACACTATCAATGGCTCATACGCTAACTACCTTCGTTATAACCAAGGTTTAAGCGCGGCAGAAATTCGTGCCACTATCCCCCGTTCAGCATATGCATACGGCCTTGAATTATCACTTCAAACACTTAACCTTGATTACACCAAAGACTACGATAATTTCTCATTAGCACTGGGTGCAGAGCTTCGTACTGATGAGTTCCGTATTCTTGAAGGTAGCGAATACGCATACCGTGATTACGACACTGTTGATGGTATGAGCATCTACTCAGGTTTAAATGGTGGGGTAGGTAGTGTTGATGCTGCAAGTGGTACGCAAGGTTTTGGTGGTTCAGATCCGGCATCATCTGTTGATGAGTCACGCGATGTGATCTCATTCTATATGGATGCAGAAACCTATGTTATTGATGATGTGATTATCTCAGGTGCGGTACGTTACGATAACTACAAAGGCTTTGGTGATACCGTAAACTTTAAGTTAGCGGGTAACTGGTCTGTGACTGAAGATGTGTCTTTACGTGGTGCATTAAGTACAGGATTTAGAGCGCCTTCTATGCAACAACTTTACTTTAATAACGTAAGTACACAGTTTGTTGTAGGCGATGATGGCAGCTTAGTTGCTGAGCAAGTAGGTACATTCAGAAACGACAGTACCTTAGCGCAATCAATTGGTATTCCTAAGTTAAAAGAAGAGAAATCACAAAACCGTAGTTTAGGTATTGTGTATAACGTAACTGACAATATCAATTTAACCATTGACTACTACTCGATTGATATCGACGACCGTATCGTTATCTCTAACCGTTTAGGTAAAGGTTTATCAGATACGCTAGATGCTGCACTTGTAAGTTCAGGCGCAGGTGCGGGTCAGTTCTTCTTAAATGGTGCCGATACTGAAACCGAAGGTGTTGATTTAGTTGCCACATGGAACACAGAAGGCCTTGGCGGTACGCTAGATTTCACCTTTGCTGCTAACTTCACTAAAACAGATGTAGTTGATTTATTCACGCCATCAGGCAGTGGTCTTGAGACTATTCCGGTAGAAGATGTATTTTCTGCACAAGAAACATCAATTATCGAAGAATGGCAACCAGAAGACCGCATTAACTTAAGCGCGCTTTACCGTTTAGAAGATTGGACTGTAAACCTATCTCTAAATCGTTACGGCGAATACACAGTTGAAGATGGTGGTCGTCAAACATACGGTGCTGAAATCTTAACTGATGTAAAAGTTAACTACTTCTTTAACGAAAACCTGTCATTTAACATTGGTGCAAATAACTTATTTGATGTTTACCCAGATAAGAACACTATTGGTAATTCACGCTCGGGTACGATTGTTGATGCAAGTGGCAACACCATTGTTTCAAGTCCGGGTGTCTTCACTTACTCACGTCGTTCTGCACCATTTGGTTTTAACGGTGCGTACTACTACGTAGGTGCAGAGTACAAGTTCTAAACTCCCTTTAGATTCCTTTATTATTTAACTTTGCAAAGGGCCGTTAGGCCCTTTTTTAGTTATAAAGATGTGCTTATCGATATAGGAACATCTTGATATTGTTTTATTTTATCAAGCAAAGTAACCAAGGTTTTGTGGCTACTTTGCTCACTTGCTGTTACTTGTACATTTGTCATTTCAAACTGAGCGGCAAATAACGCAAGGTTAGCGATTATTTGCTCTGGTGTTATAAGTCTATTTGCAAAATAAATACTGTCGTTTTCAGTGATAGTAAATTGCGCTTGTTTTTTGGGATTATCAAGACTTGGTTTTGCTAAAGGGCGATTGACTTCGATAGCGCGCTCTTTAACAAACGAGGTTGTTACGATAAAAAATATTAGCAAGATAAACACAATATCGAGCATAGGAGTCATATCTACATCAGCGTTTGCAGTGGTTTTTTTATGTTGCTTCACCATAATTAGGTCCTTGTTGTTTTAGACCAAGCCACAAAATTTACAATTAAGTGGATTAGCCATAGTCGTGCTAAGAACACGGATTATTTTTAAAATGCTGGGCGCCACAGCAGTTTTTAGGATCCTAAATTTAAAGTTAGCAGCTTTTAAAAATACTGTAGTTAAATAAATATTCTAAGTTTATTAAATGTTTGTAACGTTTATGTAGGTAAAAATCTTTATTAACTTTGATGAAATCATTATGAAGTTAGTCAGGTCATCTGTGTTGGAACTAAGTTTAAAGGATGGATAAATGCTAAAAATTAAGTCTTTAGTTTGTGCCATGTGCCTTGTTTTACCAACAGCAAGTTTTGCTGAGCAACCAGTAAACGGGCAAGATTTTATTAATTTATTTGAGAAGCTTTCAGGTAAGCAGCCTGGTATTAGGAAAGGTCACGCCAAAGGTGTGTGCGCTGTCGGCACATTTACACCTAATCAAGCAGCAAAACAGTATTCAATCAGCCCTTTATTTAACGCACCATCAAAAGCAAATATTCGCTTTTCTATGGGAGGTGGTAACCCTCATGCTGATGAAACATCACGCTCGCCGCGAGGAATGGGGGTGCAGTTTGTACTAGAAAATGGTGATGTGCACAATATTGCAGGGCTAACTACGCCTGTATTTGCAGGTAATAGCCCAGAAGCATTTTTTGGTTTGCTAAGTACCTTATTACCTGACGAGAAAACAGGGAAAATCGATTTTGCGAAAGTGAAAGCATACAGAGAGCAAAACCCGAGTACGTTAGGGCAGTTTAATTGGCTACAAAGCCATAACCCGCCAGCGTCGTATGTGTCTTCGCGGTATTTTGGTGTGCATACCTTTTACATGGTTGATGAAAAGGGCGCTAAGCATGCCTTTAGATGGACTATGGTGCCAGAAGAGCCAGAACAGGTGCTAACAGAAGAGCAAATGAAAACCTTACCAAAATCATTTCTGGCTAAGCGACTTGAAGAGGATTTAGCGAAAGGCAAGGTTCATTATCGTTTTCAAGCTGAACTAGCCGAGCCCGGTGATGCGTTAACGGATCCTTCGGTTCGTTGGCCCGCTGATCGCAAAACAATTAATTTAGGAAAGCTCACCATAGAATCCACAGGTGAATCAGGTTGTGACCTCACTAATTATGACCCAAATCTTTTGTCTAAAGGCTTTATGCCAAGTGATGACAAAGTACTTAAATTACGCTCAACAGCTTATGCGATTTCATTTGCAAAGCGTTTGACGGGTCAATAAGTCTTAAGTGTATGTGTCAGGTTTGATTAAAAGGAATTAATAAACCTGGCAGGTGTGTATGAGTCAATAGCAGACTGTCGGGTAAACTCGTTTTTGGACAGTTATGAGTTAGAGTCGTGGGCGGTTCTATACCAGCAAGAGTCGTTCGGTTACCTAAGCATCAACAGTTCTTACCTTATAAGAGCTGACGCCCTGTAACGCACACTTAAGCGAAACCTAACCAACTGTTCTTGTTCCGTGATGCCTATAGTTTTTTTATTTTAAAGACAAATAATGAATTACCTTTACCAGTAGCCACCAACAGATGTTGATTATCACTAGTAAGAGTAATCGATGATATTTTCATTAATTCGTTATCATGAACACTTAACAGTTTACTCTTAAAGCTAAGTCGCCCATCAACGCCCGCACTAAACAAATACAAGCCGTGTCCCGCCTCTCCAGCAGCATAAATTTTCGAGCCGTCAGCCAATATTGCTAAACTACTGGCGCCTTCTAGGCCTGAACCACCAACGTCAGAATTATTGACTGCCTGCACAAAAGCATATTGTCCAGTTTCTTTCTTTTGAAAAACAACAATCGCGTTGCTACCTGAACAGGCGACATATAAATACTTCCCTTCAGGTGAAACGACGATCTTTTGAGGATTAACAAATTGTTCCACGCCAGCGACGCCATTTTTTATTACTTGTTTTACCAATAACTCCCCCCCGTCTTTTCGATCAAAGATAGTTAATTGATGGTTATCAAAACCCAGCACATATAATTCATCATTCAATGAAGACAAGGCTAAACTAACTGGTTTACCTAAGCTATTTTCAAGTGGTCTCGCGTCTTTTATTGCTCTATTAAAAAGAATCCGACCATCGGATGTAATATCAAAAATCGCTACAGCATTGCTCATATAGCTTGCAACTAAGAGTTGCTTTTCGTTGTGTGTCTTAATTACATCCCAAGCGCCAAGCAGTCCCAGAGTATCTAATTTACCAACGGACACATCACTCTTAAATATTCGCTCATAATGAAGACCGTCACTAATAGTTTTATTAAATCGATAACTGTTTTTATTTTTAGAAAATTGGGTTAAAGCTCCATCATAAAAGCCTGTTACAACTACCTGATCACCTTGCTCCAAATAGGCAACACCTGAAGCCCCCTCTAGTCCATTTATGTTGGTTGAGGAATTTTTAAATATTTGACTTAAAGCTAGGTTAAAATTATTGTCGACATTGAAAATGGCAAAAGCATTATCATCTCCGCTAGACACAAAAACCTTAGAATTATCCATAAGAATTTTTACGCTTCTAGGATTACCTAAGCCATCAACACCGTTATAATCATCCTTTAATATTTGGGTGAGCTGAAGACTTTCTAATCTGCTATTAGCAGCAACATTAAAGTTAACTAGCAGAATAAATATGAAAAATGAAATCAGCTTTTTATTGTTAAACATTATCTCAACACACTCATAGAAGCATAGGTTAGATCGCATGATACCTGATAATTTCAGGAAATATTGCTACTCAAACTCCTTCGGATAACTTTTGATAGGAGAAATTACGAGGTTCGAATTAATCAAGATCTTTTGTTCTGAATTATTTTGGGGCATTAACGAGTCAAGCTTGATGGTCAGAAATTGGAACTTAGCGGAACTTAGGAAAAGCTCGCACTTCGGATGGTGAATTAAGCTGTTGCTGTCTCTCAATAGATGTTTAAACCTATCAGCTAAACTCTCAGGTGAGATACACACCGCTTATCTATATCTAAACAGATAAAAGCCCAGCGTTACTGGGCTTTGCACTCTCACAATTTAATGCTTTTTCATCTTACTCATTTCAGCATGACAACTTTGAATTGTCAGCAGGGTTTTAGATAATGCGGCTTCACAGTCATGTGGTTGTGGTTTTTTAAGCGCGTGTTTGATTTCAGCTAGTGTTTTATCTTCAACTTCTTCAAGCTCGCTAACGTACGTGGCGTTTTTGTCTGCACCAAGTTTAGTTATTAAAGATGTATAAGCTTTACGTGCTTCTACAGCAAAGTCAGAGCCATTTTCACGCTCGCCATTTTCGTTAATGGCATAAGGTTGTAAGCGCTCAACACTTACTTTACGCGCATCTATCATGCGTTGAAATAAGGCAATAATGCTTGGGTCGGTTACTTTTTCCTGTGCTTTTTCATAAAAATCGATACCGCTATTCATAACTTGAATGATATCTGCAATATGATGAACGTCTTGTCCTTGATGAGTATTCATAATGACCTCTTTTTGAATATTAAAAACAATGTAATTAGATACTTGCAAAGCATATTCCAGTTCATCACTTAAATATAAAGTTATTGTATTTCAAGTGGTTGTAGGTTTTTTATAGGAGGGGGATTGCTGATAAGCTAAGCTAACACGTTGCTTATCAGCAATAATTACAAATTCAGTGGTAAAATCTTACTTAAGCTCGTCGGCTACTTCTGCAACTTTTTGGCGTAACCAAATATGGCTTGCATCGCGGTGTAGCAGCGGGCTCCAAATCATATCTAGCTCAAATGGTGGAATAGGGAATGGCGGCTCTAGAATTGTAAGGCCCGGATCGTCTAAATAAATATTTGCCGCTTTGGATGGTAAAGTTGCTACTAAGTTTTGTTCTTTCGCTAAGTGAATGGCAACGTGGTAGTTACGAGTAAAGGTGGCAATATTTCGGTGTTTACCAAAGTGAGCGAGCGCTTCATCTACCCAACCTAGCTTTTGCACATCTTTAGGGTCCATCCCAACACCTACACCAAAGCCTGTTTTACTTACCCAGATATGACGGGCTTTTAAATAGCTGTCGAGGCTGAAGTCTTTGATAATTGGGTTATCTGCTTTTACTAAGCAACAAAAGCTGTCTTTCCAAATTTGTTTATAGTGAAACGATTGCGGTAAGTTTTCGAAACGGTTGATAGCCATATCTACTTTACCGTTTTCAACGTCGTGGAAGGTTACATCACTTGGAGTCAAAATATCGAGTGTGGTATCGGGCGCTTCTTCGTGTAATTTGCTCAATAAGCGTGGGGCAAGGGTACTTGCTGCATAGTCACTGGCCATGATACGAAATACACGCTTACTTTGTGATGCTTCAAATTCGCGGTTTGGTGCAAGTGTTTCTTCAAGAGTCATTAAAATGCCGCGGATCACCGGCTGTAATTCTTTTGCACGCTCAGTTGGTACCATACCTTCACTGGTACGCACTAAAATAGGGTCGTTAAATAAATTACGGAGTCTTTTTAGGCCATTACTCATGGCAGGTTGGGTAATGCTCAGCTGGTTAGCAGCTTTAGTTACATTACACTCCCTTAGTAAGGTATCTAGGTAAACAAGTAAGTTTAAATCTATTTTACTTATATTCATTGCGTGTCCTTGGTGTTTACCAATAATGGATAAATCGTTGTGCAGCAGGGTATGGATAAATGTGGCTAACTACACCTTGCTTATAATTGTATTGTGCTTGTCGCCAATAGGCTGGATCTTCAAGCTCAGGGTGTGTACTTAATAAATATTGCTTATACACCGGGTTTGCCGTAACAAAGGTACATAATTGCTCTGGAAACACATCTTGTGGTGCCACAGAGTAGCTTTGCTCATTGGTTAAGTAATCATCGTACGACTTTGCTTTTGGTAAGGCGCGAAAGTTCATGTCTGTTAGGTACTGAACTTCATCATAGTCGTAAAAAATAATGCGATTATGTTTACTCACCCCAAAGTTTTTCAACAGCATGTCGCCTGGGAAAATATTTACGGCGATCATTTCTTTTAAAGCTTGACCATATTCTTCTATTGCTTCAAACGCTTGTTGTTCACTGGCATTTTCAAGATACAGGTTTAACGGTGTCATCCGTCTTTCAATATACAAATGCTTGATGATTAACCATTCGCCTTCAATTATCATCGAAGAACCAATGGTTTTATGTAACTCTTCAAGTAATTTACTATCAAATCGAGCCAGTGGAAATACGACGTTCGAATACTCTATGGTGTCGGCCATGCGGCCAACACGGTCATGGCTTTTTACTAATTGGTAGCGTTTTAGTACGGTATCGCGGCCAAAGGGCTTGCTTTCACCAAAGGTGTCTTTAATGACTTTAAATACATAACCAAACGAAGGCAGGGTAAATACCATCATCACCATCCCGGGTGTACCAGGGGCAATAACGAGCTGATCGTTTGAATGCTCTAAATGACTTAAAAACTCTCGGTAAAACTCGGTCTTACCTTGTTTATGAAAACCTATTGCATTGTAAAGCTCTGCCAGAGTTTTGTTCGGCATAAGCTGATTTAAAAAGCGTACTAACGCAGATGGCGCATGGGTTTCAACCATAAAATAAGCACGCGCAAAACCAAAAATAACCCGCATTTGCGATGATTTGGTAAGTAGGGCATCGAGGTATAGACCTTTGTCTTCATGATGCAACACCGCAATAATAAATGGCTGTACGCCACTTTCTGATACCACACGGCCAACAATATAAGCAGCTTTGTTTCGGTAAAACGGGGCTTGCAGTATATCAAAGCGCATTTGCCATGCTTGGTGATGTGTGTCGGGTGCTTGCTTATAAAAGGCCTTTACCAGCAAGCGGATATCGCGTTCTAAATCGACAAAGGGCGCTTTAAAATCAAACTGGTTAATAATTTTGCGTATCGTGGGTCTTAGGCCATCAACAACAGGGTGGTAACTTCGGTACTCTACTTCCATCGGTAATGCTGGAGCATCCGCTAAAGTTGCTTTAACAAAGATAAAGTCATTATTAAAATAACGGCGATGAAATAAGCGGCAAAACACCGAGTTGTAAAAGGTTTCGGCGAGTTCTGCTTGAGGGTGAAAGCGCAAAAATTGTTGATAGAGTTGTTTAGTTTCAAGCCAGCAGGTTTGGTTTAAGGTAATAATTTGCTGTTCATTAAGCGATTTGAGCTTAGCAATGGTTTCGTTAACCCGATCATCGTAATGGCTAATTCTGAGTTTGCTTATCTCATTTATTTTTTGCCAATCGCGGTTTGCAAACGCGAGTGGCGCTTTGGCAGTGATCGCTTGAAAGAGTTTATAGTGATTGCGAAACCCAGATAAAATTAACTCTGCAATGTGTTGTGGCTGCATATAAACTCCTTCTAACAATCATACTAACCCGCAATAATACTTAATCATTTTGAAGGATTAAAGTTGTCGCTAACTGCGTTAAAAATCTCTAATTTAGAACAACTAAATAACGACATTTTTGCCTTGTTATCAACAAGGTTTTATTGCATCAAAATAGTTCACTTAATTAAGCGAGTTGGTCTTATACCAACATAGAGCAATAACTCTATAGGTGTTAAGAATATGTTATTTATTCTTTAAACCCAATAGTAAAGTGTATTTAATTATAGCGAGCTAGTTTTTTCTCAAGTTTTGCGAGTTTTTTATTAACACTTTTCACGTCGCGCCCATATTGCTTGTTAATTGCTTTCAGTTGCTTTTTGATGTCTTTACTAATCTGCTTAGCTTCTTTATCAGACAAAATACGATTTAGGCGTTGTTCTTGTTGATACTGAGCTCTATCTCGGTTGCGGCTTAAAATATCTAAACGATACTTATAACTGCGAATTTCAGCCTCAATATTCCTGATAATTTGCTGGCGTTCGAGCTCATTAAGCTCTTTAACAAAGTTTTTCGGAGCTTGTAAGTCTGGGTCGGTTACTTGGATCTTATGTTTTATTGCGCGGCTACCGCAGGGAAATTCACTAAATATTGTGCCTCTGTCTGTAACACATTTATAGTATTCAGTGGTGGCAGCCATTGAGTTGTATGAAAAACACAGTAGGGCTATTGATATAAGGTAAATGATTATGGCTTTCATGACATCCGTGTCTCCTAATCAAATAAGGTGTCTAATATCTAAAGCTAGTTCATATTATTGATTTATCAATAAGTTCTAAGGCGTATATCGCTTCAGTTTTTTAATACTTTGCACTAAGAATGGAATATCTAATCCTTGTTCAATTGCAAAGCCTTGTGCTGCTGAAATATTTTTAAAATTACCATCAGAATCAATCAGCGTGATTCGGTCTTTTTTAAATGCGATAAATACATTTTGCGAGTAGTTTACGCCAGTGTCATCATGACGTTTATATAGGTTACTACCTAACATGGTTTGTTTAGCTAATGTTTTGCAGCCAAGATAGTGACCAACGCTGGTGGCGATAATATCGCTTGGTTGAATAAGCCCATCGGTTTGTACAACTTTTTTATCTGAGCTGTATAGACGTGAGGCTGTGACAATTCCATTGCTTTCTTTAGCAAGGCTAAAAGCAAATACGGCATTGGCAGACTCGCGAGTTTGTGTTGCAGCATCTGCACGTACTAAACGTACCGCAGGGTTTTGATCGTCGTTATTAATAAATTCGAATTGTTCAAAACCATTAATTTGAATTGAGCGATTATCAGTAAGCCACACAGGTAGTTGCTGCTTGTCTAGAATAGGTGCTTTGTAAAATGCTGGCAGGCCATACACTAAACTAAATAAAGTATCTTCGGCTTCAACAGGCTGTAAGAACAAATCGGTTTTACGCAGTGCCGGCTCAGTGGCAACATATTTCTCAAGTTCAGTATTGTTTTCAAATACTAAAATATCGATAGTAGCACTCGACTCAGCCTTACACTCGGCAAGTGGGGCCGGTGCTAAGTAATTAATATTATGTGGGTCTAGCCTAACATCGTGAGCTTCTTTATAGCTTTCGATATCAAGTAAATCATTTTTTGCTAATAAGCTTTTTGCTGTTGTTGGGTATGACAATGGCAATACATTATCTTGCTTAGTAATATCAAATTTTAAGTTAGCGTCAGCCCAAATATGAATACTGTGGCTTAATGCAAAGCACACTAAGATAGTGCTGGTTGCATAGCGTGGGAATTTATATTGCTTTAAACGCGCCAAATGGTGCCAAGTATAGTTACTGACTAATAATTGAAACGCTAAAATTAGCAGAACAATACCGCCTGCAAGAATCGTTGTTAATGCGGGTGAGCTTGTTAAACGGTGCCACAATAAAGAAACTATCTCTGGTAGGGCAGAAGTATTGAGGTGATAACCCAAGTTGAAATACACATAGGCATCAAGCGTTAAGAATGATGCCCCAAGTGTTGCGATAATTGCTGCCATCCCTCTAATATGCCGAGGGTATGGAAACACTAAGCTTAATGGAAATATCGTTAAAACAAAGGCAATAAAAGTAATAAAGCTCGTGTGACTTAACCAAGTCACGAGCATGTAAACATAGCCTATAAAAGTGGTTGGTGCACTGTCTGCGACTAAGTAGCTTAAGCTAATAAATAGCACTAAACCTATGTTAGCAAAAGTGAACCAATGGCCCCAACTTAAAAGCTGACTTACTTTTGAAGAAAACTGACTTTGTTGCGATAAATTCATAAATCTTATTTAACCGACTGTGCTAATGCTTTGGCAAAGTTGTCGGCAACAGCTTGTCTTTTCTCTGATGGTACATGCTCTTTTAAAATATGCGTGATAGAATTTCCTAAACACATAAGGCTTAAATCAACAGGCGCTTTGTGCTCTGTTAGTACATCAATCAGCTGATCAACGATTTGTTCTACTTGCTCATTAGAATATTTTGATATGATAGGCATCAGTTGGTTCGATAAAAAGAGTTATATTCCCGTATTTTAACACCAGAGGCGTGAAAAACAAAGATGACAATAGATGTTAAAAAATTAGTCGTTCATTATGTAGACAAAAAAGATGACGATACAGATATTCATTTACGCAATGATGAGATGGTTGTTAACGATAAAGTAGCCGTTTTTATTGAGCAGCTACACCATGCATATAATGGTAAGCCAGGTAAAGGCTACTGTGCATTCAGCGGCGAGAAAAACAGCATTGTTGCTTCAGCAATGCAAAGTTACCGTAACAATGAACTAGGCTTTTGGCACATGACAGAGCAAGCAACGAATGTGCTTAAAGAAGAGTTAAATAAGTATGCTTTTAACGAAACGGGTTATTTAGTTTTTTGCCATTATCAATATGTGGCAAGTGACTTCTTGTTAATTGCGATGATCAATATTAAAGAGCATTATTCAATTACTTCTGAGCTTGATCTAGCATCATCACGCCACTTAGATATTTCGCGTATGCAACTAGCTGCACGTGTAGATTTAACTGCGTGGGATACACAACCAGAGGATAACCGCTATGTGTCGTTTATTAAAGGGCGTGCGGGTCGTAAAGTTGCTGACTTCTTTTTAGACTTTTTAGGCTGCGAAGAGGGCATTGATCCTAAACAGCAAAGCCAAGTCATGTTAAATGCTGTAGAAGATTACTTATCTGAGCAACAATACGATAAGTCAGAGAAAGACGAGCTACGCAAGCAAGTATTTGATTACTGTAATGATTGCGTGACAACAGGTGAAGATGCCAACGTTAAAGAACTTTCTGCAACCTTATCGAAAAATGAAGACAGTCCATTTGACAGCTTTTGCCAAGAGCAAAGTTACGACTTAGAAGAGTCTTTCCCTGTTGATAAGAAAACAGTCACTAGTATGGTGAAGTTCTCAGGCATGGGCGGTGGTGTCAGCGTGAGCTTTGAACGTAAACACTTAGGTGAGCGTGTAATGTACAACGAGGCTACGGATACACTTGTGATCAAAGGTATTCCACCTAACCTTAAAGACCAGCTACAGCGTTTTATGGAGCAGGAAGAGAGTTAATTTGACTCAACTTTAATATGAAGATAGATAACACTTTTTAGCCCAGCACTAGCTGGGCTTTTTATTAATGAACAAAAACATTAGATAAGTTAGGTTTGATTTTCAATAACTTTGTTATTGATATATAGCTTAATTTTAATACACTAAAGGTACAAACATCCCTATGGCTATGGAGAGTCATAAGATGAAACTTGCTCAGCTAAATATAGCTCTTGCCAAATACCCATTGGATGCGCCAGAAATAAAAGATTTTGTAGACAATCTCGATTTAATAAATGGCGTTGCTGAAAACAGTGCTGGATTTGTATGGCGATTAAAAGACGAATCAGGTGATGCTACCAATATTAAGTTATTTGATGATCCGAATATGATTATCAATATGTCTGTGTGGGAAAGCGTTGAAGATCTTAAAAATTTTATGTTTCGCACTCATCACAGAGATTTCATGCGTAGAAAAGCTGAATGGTTTCATCGCTTAGCTGAAGATAGTTATGTTTTATGGTGGATTGAAGATAAGCATATTCCAACCCCTCAAGAAGCATTAGAAAAGTTGCAATATCTTCGTACAAACGGTGACACACCTTATGCTTTTACATTTAAAAGTAATTTTACAGCTGAAGATTTAAGAGATTAAATGAATCTTTCATTTAATACACAGAGACTAAACGTTATTGAATTAAACTCGAATGACACTAAGTCAGAGCGAACTACTTTAGTTAACGCTTTACCTGCGATATTAACACCTGCTGTAGTTGCAAACTTACCTAGTTATTTTCAGGGGGTAGATTCTATAGCTGCAGCTGAAAAGTGGCTGGTTAACATGCTTAACGAGTGCTGTCTATTAATGCTGCAATCTCAACATCAAGAAGTTATTGGGCTTTTATTTGTATATACCGAAAAGCATGATGCTCATATCGGTTATTTGTTAGCTGAGCAGTATTGGGGGCAGGGTCTTGCACTTGAGTTATTGCAGGGCTTTATAAACCTCGCTTGTACTCATTCATACTGGCGTAAGCTTATTGCTGGTGTTGATGAGTTAAATACACCATCGATTAAGCTTTTAAAAAAATTGGCTTTTGAAGAACAAGCTTCAAAGGAAAATGGAATGTTATTTTATGAATTTGACTTACACAAAGATCGTTTCGGAGATGAATAAATATGACTTACAAACCAGTTAACTTTAAAGACAAGTTTTCTAAATTCACAGAGCATTGGTCGCCAAGGGTCATTGCTGAAATGAATGACTATCAATTTAAACTCGCTAAAGTTGAAGGTGAATTTGTTTGGCATGACCACCCTGATACTGATGAAGTATTCATTGTTATTGAAGGCATGCTTGAAATTGAGTTTAGGGATGGCGTAGTGACTTTAGAAGCTGGTGAATTATTTGTAATTCCTAAGGGCGTTGAACATAAACCAAAGGCAGACACAGAATGTAAAATAATGCTTGTTGAACCTAAAGGGGTTGTAAATACAGGTAATGCAGGTGGTCAATTGACCGCGGTTAATGATGTATGGGTGTAACGTCAGCTTAGGTGTTAGATTTAGAATCGTAAGAATTATATTCCTTGTATAAAACAGCCAATTTAGATCTCAACTTTTATAGCACTGCAGACATATCGATATATTATGGCGCAAGTGCAATACCTAGTTTTTAACTTAAGTATGGAAAAAATAATGACAGTAACTGCATTTTTAGTTAACTCATTTACAGCAGAGGGAGCTGGTGGTAACCCTGCAGGCGTGGTATTAAATGCTGACAATCTTTCAGATACAGAAAAATTGAAGATTGCAAAAGAAGTTGGCTTTTCAGAAACGGCTTTTGTAGAGCAAGATCATGAAGTTGACTTTGCTGTATCATTTTTTACTACAACCGAAGAAGTTGATTTTTGTGGACACGCAACACTTGCGGTGTTTGCTACCTTATATGACCAAGGTATTTTAAACGCAGGTAATTACACTCAGCGAACAAAAGCGGGTTTGTTAGGTGTAACAATTGCCGAAGACGGGCAAATTACCATGGAGCAAGCCTTGCCAAAATATCTTGGCAACTTAGCTTATGGTGACTTTGCAAACTTACTAGGGCTTTGTGAAACAACATTCGCAGAAACAGGCTTGCCAATAGATGTAATAACTACAGGTTTACCGGATATTATTATCGCAGTGCCCAATAGTTACTTAGATAAAATCAATATCGATGAAGCTGCGCTTAGCGAGTTCTGCCAACAGCATAATGTAATTGGTGTTCATGCCTTTGAATTATGTGAAGAACAAAGTGAGCTGACCGCAAGTTGCCGTAACTTTGCGCCTTTGGTTGGTATACCCGAAGAGTCAGCAACCGGTAGCGCCAGTGGTGCGCTTGCATGCTACTTATCAAAGCATGTATTTGTACAGCAAGAAAATCATTTTAAGTTTGAACAAGGCCGAGCAATGGGGTGCAGTTCACACATTTCAGCCAGTGTTTATTCGAACGAGCAGGGTGTTTATAAGGTTCTTGTGGGCGGCTATGCAACTCACCTAGGTACACAAGGTATTGTTATACCAATCAACAATAATACTTAATCATTTTGAGGGATTAAACCTGTCGCTACCTGCGTTAAAAATTTCTGATTTAGAACAACTAAATAACGAAATTTTTGCCTTGCTATCAACGAGGTTTCCTTGCCTCAAAATAGATCACTTAATTAAGCGAATTGGTATTATTTAAAAACATTACACACAAAAAAGCCGCGTTATAAAACGCGGCTTTTTTAGTTAAGCGACTAAATTAATCAGCCGCTAAGGTTTTTGCCATATCAGCACTGGCTCTGCCAGCAGGTTTAATTGAACCTGCACGAAGGCCGCTATCTGGAATAGCTACACGTTTGTCATGCGCCATAGCCGCTGGCGTTGGCTCTGGCTCACTGTCAGTTACAGGCGTAGGTTTTGCCATTGCAGCGCTTGCTGAACCTTTTACTAAAACTGTTTTCTCATTTTTAGCAGGTGCTTCAACTTTTACTGGTTCTTCAGCTTGTACTGGCTCTTCAGCTTGTACTGGCTCTTCAGCTTGTACTGGCTCTTCAGTTTGTACTGGCTCTTCAGCTTGTACTGGCTCTTCAGCTTTTACTGGCTCTTCAGCTTGTACTGGCTCTTCAGCTTGTACTGGCTCTTCAGCTTGTACTGGCTCTTCAGCTTGTACTGGCTCTTCAGCTTTTACTGGCTCTTCAGCTTGTACTGGCTCTTCAGCTTGTACTGGTTCTTCAGCTTGTACTGGTTCTTCAGCTTGTACTGGTTCTTCAGCTTGTACTGGTTCTTCAGCTTTTACTGGTTCTTCAGCTTGTACTGGTTCTTCAGCTTGTACTGGTTCTTCAGCTTGTACTGGTTCTTCAGCTTTTACTGGTTCTTCAGCTTTTACTGGTTCTTCAGCTTTTACTGGTTCTTCAGCTTTTACTGGTTCTTCAGCTTTTACTGGTTCTTCAGCTTTTACTGGTTCTTCAGCTTTTACTGGTTTTTCAGCTTTTACTGGCTCTCCAGCTTGAGCTTGTTTAGCTTTTAGCTCAGCTTCATATTCAGCAGCAGCTTGATCAGCAACCGGAATGAATGCAGGAGCATCAGTTTTGTCATCACTCGACTTCTCGTCTTGCTCAGGGCGACGACGACGTTGACCAGCAGCACGTAAGTGACGTGGTGAACGACGAGAACGAGTGCGAGGTTGCGCTTGCTCTTCGTCTGTTGATGCTTCAACAGATTCAATTTGCTCTGTTTGTTTAGGTTCAGCTTCTGTTTTAACTGGTTTAGCTTGAACTTTCTTTTCAGAATCTGCTTGTTCTGCTTGTTCAGTCTCAACAGCTACTGTTTCTTTTGCAGGCTTAGCTGGTTTCTCAGCTTTTGCGGCTTGCTCAACTGTTTCAGTTGTTTTTACTGTATTCGCATCATCTGCATTTTCATCTTGTACGCGAACTTTTTTGCGTAAGTTACGACGTTGACGACGAACCTTAGGTTTAGTTTCCTTCGGTTGCTCAGCTTGCGTTTCTTGTGCAGTATCTTTTGTCGTTTGCTCTACATCATCATTACGTTTTTCATTACGTTTTCTGTTGTTAGAATTACGACGACGTTTGTTGCGATTCTCGTTACCTTCTTTTTGCTCAGGCTTATTAGAAGTGTTTGTGTTTTCTTCTTTAGCTTGTGCATCATCAGGACGCTTATTGCGCGAATTACGACGACGTTGATTGTTGCTACGGCGACGGTTGTCGTTGTTGCGACGATTATTGCTACGTCTTTGTGCTGCCTTTTTCTCTTCTTGCTCTTTTTCAGCTTCCTCTTCGGCATTACTGAATAATGATTTGAAGAATTTACCAATTGCAGCAAATAAACCACCTTCAGACTTTTTAGCCGCAGGAGTGGCTTGTTCAACTTTAGGCGCAGCTTGAGGAGCAGGTGTTGTAGGCATTACTACACCTTTTAGAACCGGCTCTTCACGAACTGGTGCTGAAGGCGCTTTAGCCATTTCAAATGCTTCTGGCTCAGGAGCAACAACTTGCTCGTAGCTTACTGTTTCGATTGTTTCGTCTTTACGTAAGCGAACTACTTCGTAATGAGGTGTTTCCATGTGTTGATTAGGAATGATCACAACATCAACGTTATGGCGCTTTTCGATGCGCTGAACACTACGACGTTTTTCGTTTAATAGGTAAGCGGCAACAGCAACAGGCACTTGTGCATTTACTTGAGATGTGTTGTCTTTGATTGCTTCTTCTTCGATTAAACGAAGGATAGACAATGCAATTGACTCGTTAGAACGAATCGTACCTTGACCATTACAACGAGGACATGGGCCTTGGCTTGCTTCACCTAATGAAGGGCGCAGACGTTGACGCGACATTTCAAGCAGGCCAAAGCGTGAGATCTTACCAATCTGTACACGGGCACGGTCAGGGCGAGCAGCGTCTTTTAAACGGTTTTCAACTTCACGTTGATGGCGTGGTGGTGTCATATCGATAAAGTCGATAACAATAAGGCCACCTAAGTCACGTAAACGTAATTGACGGGCAATTTCGTCTGCAGCTTCTAAGTTGGTATTAAGTGCTGTTTCTTCAATATCACCGCCTTTAGTGGCTTTTGATGAGTTGATATCGATAGACGTTAGCGCTTCAGTTGGGTCGATTACAATTGAACCACCTGATGGTAAGCGAACTTCACGTTGGAAAGCAGACTCAATTTGGCTTTCAATTTGGTAGTGAGTGAATAGTGGTACATCGCCCTGATAAAGCTTAACACGACTCATGAAATCTGGACGGAAACGCTCAATATGCGCTTTCGCTTCTTCAAATACACGTGCTTTATCAATTAAAATTTCACCAATATCACGACGTAAATAGTCACGGATTGCGCGGAAAATTACGTTACTTTCTTGGTGAATTAGGAACGGAGCAGGGCCGCTATCAGCTGCTTGCTGAATTGCTTGCCAATGCACTAATAGTGCTTTTAAGTCGTAATCAAGTTCTTCAAATGATTTACCAACACCAGCAGTACGAACAATTAAGCCCATGCCTTTAGGTAACTCTAAACGGCTTAGTGCTTCTTTAAGTTCAGTACGCTCATCACCTTCAATACGGCGGGAAATACCACCCGCACGAGGGTTGTTAGGCATAAGTACTAAATAGCTACCTGCAACACTGATAAAAGTCGTTAACGCTGCGCCTTTTTGGCCACGTTCTTCTTTATCAACTTGCACGATTACTTCTTGGCCTTCTTTGATCACGTCACGGATATTTGGACGACCTTGGAATGTATAGCCTTGTGGGAAGTAGGTGCGAGCTATTTCTTTAAGAGGAAGGAAACCGTGTCTTTCAGCACCATAATCAACAAAGGCTGCTTCTAGTGACGGTTCGATACGGGTAATTTTACCCTTGTAAATATTTGCTTTTTTTTGTTCGTGACCTGGGCTCTCTATGTCTAAATCATACAGGCGCTGGCCATCAACCAGTGCAACGCGCATTTCTTCTTGCTGCGTCGCATTGATTAGCATACGTTTCATATTGTTACTCTACTAATTCTGTCGCTGACATGACGATATAAACTCGTCTGTTCAGTGGTTTCTGACGGTTGTTTTTGTGCAGTCTCACGACTGGTTAAAGTCAAAACCTGAGGTTGTTTGCTTACATTGAGCATCACTAAGTGTGGCTGACAATAACATGTTGTCACGTTATTAAATTCTTTTTGGTGTCAAAACTGCCGCCAATTCTGCGGTTTTAATTTACGAGTTCTGTCCCGAAGTCGACCATGTTCAAATTTTTATTCAATGTCTTGCTACAACAGCTGTATCTGAATGACGTTGCTACGTCGTCACTATCAGTCAATTTATCTTGTTCAATTGCTTTTTATGTTCATTAATCAACATTCGTGCTCAAATTATTCAGGCAATATATTACGCGCATCGCCGATAATTGAACGCTCGTGTTGGCTGGGTAATTATAAAAGCTTTGGAAAACTTAGCGCGGATCTGTATGATCGGCAACCCAGAATATGCTTCACGAATGTATTAATGTGATAAAAGCACCGTTGTTACTTGCAAACTTTTTGTTCGCGACGGTGATTATCCCACTATTACCGTCGCGTTAGCAACTAAATTATTTACTTAAATCAGTGATTAGGCAATGTCAGAAAAAACCGGCTTACAAGTTTCGTTTGTTACCATAGGTGAAGACCATCTCGGTCAACGTATTGATAACTTTCTTATTACTCACCTAAAAGGTGTGCCTAAAAGTGCAGTTTATAAAATCCTTCGTAAGGGCGAAGTGCGAGTAAATAAAAAACGCATAAAACCTGTCTACAAACTACAACTAAATGATGTAGTTCGTATTCCACCTATTAAAGTGGCTGAAAAAGAAGAGTTTGTGCCAAAAAAACTCGATAAGGTAAAACAGCTTGAAGACGCCATTTTGTTTGAAGACAAGTATTTAATGGTGATCAACAAGCCTTCGGGCATGGCTGTGCATGGCGGCAGTGGCTTAAGTTATGGATTAATTGAAGCACTTCGAGTACTTCGTCCAGAGGAGCGTAGCTTAGAGCTTGTTCACCGTTTAGACCGTGACACATCAGGTTGCTTGCTAATATCAAAGCGTCGTTCTGTGTTGACTGATTTGCATAAGCAGTTACGTGAAAAAACCATGGAAAAGAACTATTGGGCGTTAGTCGATGGCCAATGGGACTCTAAAACAAAAAATGTTACCGAAGGACTTCGTAAAAACACGTTGAAGTCAGGTGAGCGTGTTGTTCGCGTTGATAATACTGAAGGTAAACCATCACATACACGTTTTCGTGTGCTTGAGCGATATGCTGAGTGCTCACTAGTGCAAGCGTCGCCGGTAACAGGGCGTACTCACCAAATTCGTGTGCATACACAATGTAAAGGTCACCCGATTGCTTGTGATGATAAATACGGTGTTGCAGAGTTTGATCAATACGTGAACAAGCTAACTGGTTTAAATCGTTTGTTTTTACATGCTCATGATTTACGTTTTATGCACCCTAAAAACGAAACAACCATGCATGTTGAGGCACCATTAGACAATGCACTTAAAAACTGCATTAAAAAGCTACGTGCAGATAATGAACAAGTTTAAGCTGGTTATTTTCGATTGGGACGGCACAGTGATGGACTCTGTGCCAAAAATCGTTACTTGTTTGCAAAATACAGCAAGACAGCTCGGTATTGCTGTACCAACAGTTCAGCAAGCAAAAGATGTGATTGGTTTGTCGCTAGCAAAGGCTACTGAGGCGCTTTTTCCTGCCCATTTACATTTAAACGATGAACTAGTTGCAGCTTACAAAGCGCAGTATCGTGAATTAGATGTCACACCCACGCCTTTATTTGCTGATGTAGAAACTGTACTAAAGCAGCTAAGCGACGCAGGTATGCAATTGGCAGTGGCTACCGGTAAAGGTCGTGAAGGCATCGATAGACTACTTAACGAGTCAGGCCTTGGTAAGTACTTTGCCACTGTAAAATGCTCAGATGATGCTAAGTCTAAGCCATCACCGGATATGCTTGAGCAAATTTTACAAGAGCAGGGCATAGCTAAACGTGATGCTGTGATGGTTGGCGATAGCCAACTCGATATGGCAATGGCTAATGCCGCAGGTATTGCTTGTATTGGTGTGAGTTTTGGTGCTCATAGCCCGGCGCAGTTACTACAACACACGCCGTTATGTGTTGTTGATTCATATCAACAGCTATTGCAAGTTTTAACTACTTCCCTTGAAGCATCAATATATCAACACCAAACTCAGCCAGCACTTTAGTTAATGTGATCAGTGGCAGACCTATCAATGTATTAGGGTCATCGCCACTGAGCTTTTCAAATAAACAGATGCCTAACCCTTCACTTTTAAAGCTGCCTGCGCAGTTGTATGGCTGCTCTGCATCGCAATAAGCATTGATCTGCTCAAGTGTGAGTGTTTTAAATGTCACATCAAATGGCACTACTGTGGTAATTGCTTTATCACTTTGTATATCAAATACACTCAAACCGGTTAAAAAGGTCACTGTATGGCCACTAAACGATGATAGCTGCTTAATAGCATTCTCTTTAGTATGAGGTTTACCTAAAATTGTATCGTTGAATACCGCTACTTGATCAGAACCGATAACTAAACCCTCACTAAAATGTTGTTTGGCAACTCGGGCTTTTTGCTCGCTTAAACGTGCAACTAATTGTTCTGGCGTTTCAGCTGCAATAGGGGATTCATCTATATCTGGTGAAAAACTTTGAAAAGGTAAGTTAAACTTAGTTAATAATTGCTGTCTAAAAGGTGAGCTGGACGCTAATATAAGTGTTGGTTTCATAATAAATTCTGGATAAAAATTGTATTTTGCCAAGGATAAGCCACAATGAATCCGAAAACAAAGCAGAAGATCGTTAAAAACCTATCAAAATTGGTTTTTTACTTTGACTAACTTACTAACTATCTATATGATGCAGCCCCTATGCAAAAGGTGAAAATTCCCATCACTCTTCATCCCAGCAAAGCAGCTCAACATCGTTTAACGTATGACGGTATTGTCCCGCTTGAAAAACTTTCTCGTTTAGAGCAAGTTGTGCAGGAAGAAGTAGGTGAAATAGCGGTAAAGATTCATTGCAAAATTGATGAGCAAGGTTTAGTGGTAATAAGTGGAAACTTATCAACACATGTAACTGTAACTTGTCAACGCTGTAATGGTGAATTAGGGTTGGATTTGGATCAAGACTTTGTGTATTCGCCAGTTGGTTTGGATGCAGAGTCAGATCATCTTCCTGAAGGCTACGATGAAGTAGAACTGGACGAAAACGGTGAAATCAACGTATTTGAGTTAATCGAAGACGAATTGATTTTAGCGATTCCAATAGTGCCTACACACAACGAAGCTTCGTGCAGTTATTCATCAGAGCCTACTAGCTTTGGTAAATTAGCAGCAAAAGATGACAAACCAAATCCATTTGATATTTTGAAACAACTTAAGAAAGATTCTTAGGAGAAGACTAATGGCTGTACAAAAAAGCAAAAAGTCTCGTGCAAGACGCGGCATGCGCCGTTCACACGATGCGATCAGTGGTCCAACTTTAACTGTAGATCAAGTTTCTGGTGAGACTCACCGTCGTCACCACGTAACTGCTGACGGTTACTACAAAGGCGTTAAAGTAATTTCTAACTAAGAGATTGCTATATGCTGACCAATCTAACCATAGCGTTAGATATGATGGGGGGCGATTACGGCCCCCGTTCATCTATCCCCGCTGCCGTGCAAGCGGTAAATGCTAATACCAACTTAAGACTCATCTTATGTGGTAATCAGCAAGTTATTCTAAAAGAACTCGAAGCACTCGATTCTGTTTCGCACCCTCGTTTAATTATTCGTCATTGTAGCGAAGTCGTGACAAATGCGTGTGAACCTGCTTCAGCGGTTCGTTCTAAAAAAGATTCATCAATGCGAGTTGCCCTCGATTTAGTCAAGTCGGGTGAAGCGCAAGCGTGTGTAAGTTCTGGAAATACAGGCGCGTTATTTTTTATGGCGCATTACGTATTAAAGATGCTTCCAGGCGTAAAACGTCCTGCATTAATCTCTGCCGTTCCAACCGAACGTAAAAACCCAGTCTATTTACTTGATTTAGGTGCTAATGTGCATTGTGATGCACAAACTCTTTATCAATTTGGCATTATGGGTTCTGTAGTAGCAGGGCAGGCTCTTGGCTGTGATAACCCAAGAGTTAGTTTATTGAATATTGGCTCTGAAGACATCAAAGGGCATGAAGGAATAAAACAAGCTGCACAGTTAATGCAGCAGTGTGAATATCTCAACTACACTGGTTACAGTGAAGGTAGTGATATTTTCAGCGGAAAAGCCGATGTTATTGTGTGCGAAGGATTTGTAGGTAATGTGGCATTAAAAACCTGTGAAGGTATTGCCAAGCTGATCATGCACAAACTCACCAAAGCCTTACACAAACATTTCTTATACAAAAGTTTAGCGTTTTTATTACGTCCGGTGATAAAAAAACTCTACAAGCGGGTGAACCCCGACCAGTATAACGGCGCAAGTCTGGTAGGATTGCGCGGTATTGTTGTTAAAAGCCATGGCAATGCCTCACCGAAGGCGTTTCATGCAGCTATTGATGAAGCCGCGCGGGAAGTCGAACGCCAACTCCCTGAAAAAATCGCTGCGATTTTTGAGCAAACACATCCAACAACAAAGTAGTGCAGCATATCTAAAACTTGTTATGCTGCCTGCTACAGAATATTTTTTTGTTTAATTATAAGAGCAAAGTATGGCACATAAAATTGCACTCGTATTTCCAGGTCAAGGCTCACAAACTGTGGGCATGTTATCTGAACTATTAGCTGATTCACAGATTGCTAAAGCAACATTCGCTGAAGCATCTGAAGCTCTTGGCTATGATCTAGCTGCACTTGTACTAAATGGTCCAGAAGAAGAATTAAATCAAACCCATCGTACACAACCAGCACTTTTAACTGCTAGTGTAGCTATTTACCGTCAATGGTTAGACGCAAACCCTGAAGCCGATGTTGTGATGGCCGGTCACAGTTTAGGTGAGTATTCAGCATTAGTTTGTGCTGGCGTTGTAAGCTTAAGCGAAGCCGTTAAACTAGTTGAAAATCGTGGTTTATACATGCAAGAAGCAGTACCTGCGGGTGTTGGTTCTATGGCTGCAATCATCGGCTTAGGTGACGACGAAATTAAAGCAGCGTGTGAAGCATCAGCAAATGGCGAAGTTGTTTCACCAGTAAACTACAACTCACCAGGCCAGGTTGTTATTGCCGGCCATAAAGCGGCAGTTGAGCGTGCATCAGAAGCATGTAAAGAAGCAGGTGCTAAACGTGCTTTACCACTTGCAGTAAGCGTACCTTCTCACTGTGAACTAATGAAACCAGCTGCTGAGAAATTAGCTGCTGATTTAGCTGCTTTAACATTTAATACACCTAAGTGTGATGTAATCAACAACGTTGATGTAAAAGCAGAGCAATCAAGTGAAGCAATTAAAGATGCATTAGTACGTCAACTATACAGCCCAGTTCGCTGGACTGAAACAGTACAAGCATTAGTTGCGCAAGGTATCACACAAAGCTATGAGTTTGGCCCTGGTAAAGTACTAACGGGTCTTGCAAAACGAATTGATAAAGCAATGGTATGTGCTGCGGTTAATACGCAAGCTGCTATTGATGAAGCGAAATAAGTAGGAATAGAATGACAAATTTATTTTCTCTTGAGGGCAAGGTTGTCCTAATCACTGGTGCAAGCCGTGGTATTGGTAAAGCGATTGCAAACACGCTAGTTGCACAAGGTGCAAAAGTAGCGGGTACAGCAACAAGTGAATCAGGTGCTGCTAAAATCAGTGAATACCTAGGTGACAACGGTAAAGGTTATGCTCTTAACGTTACAGATCCTGAATCGATTGAGGCGACACTTGCTGCGATCAAGGCTGATTTAGGTGATATCGATGTATTAGTTAACAATGCAGGTATCACTCGCGATAACTTATTAATGCGTATGAAAGACGGTGAGTGGGATGACATCATCGACACTAACCTAAGCTCAATTTTCCGTTTATCTAAGGCTGTTTTACGCCCTATGATGAAAAAGAAAAATGGCCGTATCATTAATATCGGTTCTGTAGTGGGCACTATGGGTAATGCGGGGCAAGCTAACTATGCTGCAGCGAAAGCGGGTGTAATTGGTTTTACTAAGTCATTAGCACGCGAAGTTGCATCACGTGGCATCACTGTAAACGTTGTTGCACCTGGTTTTATCCAAACAGATATGACAGATGAGCTGACTGAAGACCAAAAAGCGGCTACGCTTGCAAATGTACCAGCAGGACGTTTAGGTCAACCTGATGAAATTGCTGCTGCGGTATGTTATTTAGCATCTGACGCTGCTGCGTATGTTTCAGGCGAAACATTGCACGTAAATGGCGCGATGTACATGGTCTAATGAAAGTTGGCAGAAATTTGCTAACGAAAGATTATCGAAAATTGTTGAATTTTTTGTGATCTTGCTTTAAACATACTTGAATTCGCTATGAAAATAAGCGATAAATGAACAAATACTATTCGAGAGGTTTGACCAGATAAGTAATTATCAGCAAATCCTTGAATCACAGAATTATGCGGCGTAAACTACGCCGCAATCTGAAAATAACGCATTGGCGTTTTTAATAAAGGAAAGAAGAATGAGCGACATCCAAGAACGCGTAAAGAAAATTATCATTGAGCAACTAGGTGTTAAAGAAGAAGAAGTAAAACATGAAGCTTCTTTCGTTGATGACCTAGGTGCTGATTCACTTGACACAGTAGAACTAGTAATGGCTCTTGAAGAAGAATTCGACACTGAGATCCCAGACGAAGAAGCTGAAAAGATCACTACAGTTCAAGCTGCAATCGATTACGTTACAGCTCACGCTGAGTAATTTTACGCATTTTGATTTTAAGGGCAGCATTAAGCTGCCCTTAGTCTATCTGAAGAATGATACTAATAAATTTGGTATACACCCCACCTAAAATAATTTCCTTATTGGAGGCAACCCGTGGCTAAACGTCGAGTCGTCGTAACTGGCTTAGGAATGTTGACACCGCTAGGTAATGATGTTGAATCTACTTGGCAAGGTTTGTTAAACGGTAAAAGTGGTATTCAAACTATCACGCATTTCGATACCTCAAGTTTCGGCACCAAATTCGCAGGTTTGCTGAATGACTTTGATGCATCAGCATACATGTCACCGAAAGATGCAAAGAAAATGGATTTGTTTATCCAATATGGCATTGCAGCGGGTGTACAAGCACTACAAGATTCTGGTCTAGAGATCACTGAAGAAAACGCCACCCGTGTTGGTGTAGCAGTGGGTTCTGGCATCGGTGGTTTAACTTTAATTGAAGAAAACCACATTAAACTATTAAATAGCGGTCCGCGTAAGCTTTCTCCGTTCTATGTGCCTTCGACCATTATCAATATGATCTCTGGTCATTTATCGATTATGCACGGCTTACGTGGTCCAAATATTTCAATCGTTACAGCCTGTACTACAGGTCTACATAACATTGGTCATGCTGCGCGTATGATTGCATACGGCGATGCAGATGCAATGGTAGCCGGTGGTGCTGAAAAAGCATCGACACCAATTGGTATGGGTGGCTTTAATGCAGCACGTGCATTATCAACCCGTAACGATGATCCACAAGCAGCATCACGCCCATGGGATAAAGACCGTGACGGTTTTGTTCTTGCTGATGGTGCAGGTGTTATCGTACTGGAAGAATATGAGCATGCTAAAGCACGTGGCGCGAAAATCTACGCTGAGCTCGTTGGTTTTGGTATGAGTGGTGATGCATATCACATGACATCTCCACCTGAAGACGGTGCAGGCGCAGCACTGGCGATGGAAAATGCCCTAAACGATGCACAAGTTAATGCAGACCAAGTTGGCTACATTAATGCTCACGGAACATCGACTAATGCAGGCGATAAGGCAGAAACATCGGCCGTTAAAACTATTTTTGGTGATGCGGCGAAAGATGTGATGGTAAGTTCATCGAAATCAATGATGGGTCACTTGTTAGGTGCTGCAGGCTCTGTAGAGTCGATCATTACTATCTTGTCACTTGTTGATCAGAAAGTAAGCCCTACAATCAACCTTGATAACCCAGATGAAGGCTGTGATTTAGACTATGTACCGCACACTGCACGTGACGCTAAATTGGATTACGCTCTATGTAATTCATTTGGTTTTGGTGGTACTAATGGCTCGTTGCTGTTTAAAAAGGTATAATTCTTTTTAACAACGGACTAAAAAGAAGAGCCCAGTTGTTTAACTGGGCTTTTTTGTATGAATAAATTAAAACAAACAATAAAAATAACCACACCAGATACCAGTATAAGCACGCAAGATCGTGGCTTAAATTATGGTGACGGCTTTTTTACCACAGCCTCTGTGGTGAATTCTGTCGTTGAGCACTGGGACTTACACAAAGCACGATTAGAAGAATGCGCGCAAAGGCTATTTTTCCCCGAGTTAGATTTACCTGCAATCGAGCGTAGGGTTAACCACGTAATCAGTGAAACGCAAGCGGGTATTTTAAAAGTAGTTATCACCCGAGGTGCAGGTGGGCGTGGTTATGGCTTACCAGATACACCAAGTATCCAAGTGCTGATCAGTGTAATGCCTGCAGTTTCACACTATAAAAGTTGGCAGCAGCAGGGCGTAAGCCTAGCAGTTAGCAACGTTAAACTTGCACATCAACCTTTACTTGCAGGCTTAAAAACATTGAACCGTTTAGAGCAAGTACTTATCAAAAGACAAATGAACCCCCTTGAGTGTGATGACGTTGTTGTACTTGATTATGATAACAATGTGATTGAGTGCTCGGCTGCAAATATTTTTGCCATTAAAGACGGTCAAGTTATGTCACCTAAGTTAAACCGCTGCGGTATCACTGGGGTTTATCTAAGCGCTTTATGTGATAAGTTAGCCATTGAATTTAAAGCAATCCAACTAGATGAGCTTTTAGCTATGGATGCCGTATTTATGTGTAATAGTTTAATGGGCGTGGTTCCCGTTGCACGGATTACTGATACAGAATTTGATATTGAACGCAGTAAAGCGCTATTAACGGCGCAGTTTGCCAAGGAGAATGTGTGATAAAAGTCATTGTTAGCGTGCTGTTATTAGCATTGCTATGCTGTGGTATTGGCTATCAACAGCTTCAATCAGCAATGAAAATGCCGTTAAAGGTTGAAAACAGTACTTTATTTAAAGTAGAACGTGGTACTGGGTTCAATCAACTTTGCCAAGCATGGCAAGCAAAACAGTGGGTTGATAGCTGCTTTAAATTTCAGGTGCTCGCTAAATTAGATCCTACGCTTACTGATCTAAAAGCGGGTCTTTATGAACTTGATACAAGTGCTGTGATTGATAATATCCGCCGCATTAATCAAGGTGCACAAGTAAGCTTTAGCTTCACAATTATTGAAGGACAGCCACTTCGTGACGTCGTTGCCAATATCCAAAAGCAAGTGCATTTAACACATGACTTAGATACAAAAAATTTAGCGACGCAGATAAGTAACACGCAAAAAAATTTAGAAGGCTGGTTGTTCCCTGATACCTATCACTACCACAGTGGAGATAGTGCCAGCGGCTTATTAAAACGTGCTTATAGTAAAATGCAGCAGGAACTAGAATCTGCGTGGCAAAATAGAGCATCAGATTTAGTGTTAAGCTCACCTTATGAAGCTCTAATTCTTGCTTCTATAATTGAAAAAGAAACCGGTTTAGCCAGTGAACGGCCATTAATTTCTGCAGTTTTTACCAATCGTTTAAAAACAAATATGCGCTTACAAACAGATCCCACCGTTATCTATGGCATTGGTGCTGATTTTGATGGTGATATCAAACGCAAAGATTTAACGACGTATACACCGTATAACACTTATAAAATAAAAGGCTTGCCGCCAACACCGATTGCTATGCCTTCGAAAGCGGCGTTGCTTGCAGCGGTTAATCCACCACAGTCTGAATTTATATATTTTGTTGCGAAAGGGGATGGTAGTCATCAATTTTCGAAAACATTACAAGAACATAATCGTGCGGTAAAGCAGTACCAATTAAACTAACAACCAGAATTGAGTCATATGACAGCAAAATTTATTGTGATTGAGGGCCTTGAAGGGGCTGGGAAATCAACGGCTATTGCCGTATGCCAAGCTTATTTAGAAAATAAGAAAGTCGATTTTATAAATGTACGTGAGCCTGGCGGCACAGCAATGGCTGAAGAGCTACGTAGTATCGTCAAACAGGCTCATCAAGAAACGGTTACAGGCGAAACTGAGTTATTAATCATGTATGCAGCACGCTCGCAATTGATTGCTAATGTTATAAATCCAGCACTTGATAAGGGAACTTGGGTGTTAGGTGATCGCCATGATCTCTCATCACAAGCATATCAAGGTGGTGGTCGCGGTATTGAACAGACTAAATTATCTTTTCTAGCGGATATGGTACTAAAAGGTTTAAAACCAGATTTAACTATTTATTTGGATATTGATCCTGCTGTAGGTCTTGCCCGTGCAAAAGGGCGTGGTGAGCTTGATCGTATTGAACAAGAAGCATTAGGCTTTTTTGAGCGCACGCGAGAACGTTACCTTGAAATTGCAAGCACTGACAACAGCATCAAAACAGTGGATGCTAATAAAACAATGCCTGAAGTGCATGCGGCAATTACAAAGGTGCTTGATAACTTTTTTGCAGGTTTAAGCTAATATGCATTTGCCATGGCTTGAAGGCCTTTTTAAGCAGCTAGCGCAAAGCTTTGCACAGCAACGCTTTCATCATGCACAATTATTTAATGGTGATAAAGGTGTAGGCAAACAACGTTTAGTCGATTCGCTTGCCGATGGCTTACTATGTGCGTCACCTATAAACTTAAAAGCCTGTGGTAATTGCAAAAGTTGTCAACTGAATCAAGCGGGTACCCATCCAGATAAACGTGTTGTTAAAGTAGAGGGGCAGACGATAGGGGTTGATGAAATTCGTTTAATAAGTGACTTTATCAATCATTCAGCCGCTCAAAACGGTAATAAAGTTGTGGTACTTGAACAATGTCACAAAATGACCACTGCAGCGGCTAACGCCTTATTAAAAACTCTTGAAGAGCCTAGTCTACGCCGCTATTTATTATTAACGTGTGAGCAAACGGCATTATTACCAGCAACTATTTTAAGTCGCTGTGCAGTTCATGAAATAAAAGTTAACCCAGAATATACAACACAATGGTTAGCTCTTTTAAATATCCCTAATTATTCATGGTTAGAATTATTCGCTAGGCAACCACTGCTTGTTGAGCAGTGGCAAAATGATAATCAACTTGAGGCAATCGATTCACTTTTTAAATTTGCAACTGAGATAAAAGACAGCCATAATTTCAGTGCGTTAGTCGACATCCTTAATAAAGACCATAGCTTGGTTAATGTATTTGCGTTGTTTTTAACAGAGCATCTCAAGACGCAATTGGTGTTAGGAATGGACTTTTTCAATTATCAGAAAGCACAATCTGCAATCTCAGAGTTTCTTTATAATAGCTCACATGTGCTTGGCTTGAATATGGAACTAGCCATTTCGCAACTAGCGTTTACTTTACGGGAAAGCCAAAATTAGGAAGTATCGTGCAAGAATTATTAGTAGATATTGAAGACTTAGAAGAATTATATCGCTGTTACATGCCTTATTTAAAAAATGGTGGTTTATTTGTTCGCACTAATATGCGTTTTGAAATGGGCCATTCATTAGCTCTAAAAGTCACCTTACCAGATGCACTAGAAGATGATGTAGTAACGGGGAAAGTTGCTTGGATAACACCACAAGGTGCACAAAGCTCAAACCCACCAGGTATTGGTGTTAACTTTATCGATGATAAAACCAATTTGAATGCTAAAATCGAAAAACTACTCGGTACTATGTTAAACTCAGGCAATCCGACCTATACCATGTAATAAAAGTAGTACCATGATTGTAGATTCTCATTGCCATTTAGATCGCCTAGATTTCGATAAACTCGACCTAAACTTAGACCAAGTACTTGATAACGCCCGCGCAAAGAAAGTTGAACACTTCTTGTGTGTCAGTGTGACCTTAGATCAATTCCCAAGTATGCTGGATAAAATACAAAACTATCCAGATGTTTCTGCATCATGTGGTGTTCATCCACTTGATCAAAAAGACGCACTGGATAAACAAAAGCTCATCGACCTAGCTAGTCACGACAAAGTAGTAGCAATTGGTGAAACTGGGCTTGATTACTATTACTCAAAAGACACACATATTGTTCAGCAAGAAAGTTTTGTTGGTCATATTGACGTTGCTAATGAGCTTAATAAGCCACTAATTATCCATACTCGTGATGCCAGAGAAGACACCATCAATTTAATGCGCGCTCACAATGCGGAAAACTGTGGTGGTGTATTGCATTGCTTTACAGAAAACTGGGAAATGGCCAAAAAAGCCATCGATATGGGCTTTTATATTTCGATTTCGGGCATTGTTACATTTAAAAATGCCGTAGAGTTAAAAGACGTTGTAAAGCAAATTCCGCTAGATCGCTTACTAATCGAAACAGACTCACCGTATTTAGCACCTGTGCCATATCGTGGTAAAACAAATCAACCAGCCTATGTTGAAGATGTCGCTTACTACATTGCCGAGTTAAAAGGGCTTACTTTTAACGAATTAGCTGAAGCAACAACCAACAACTTTTACTCGTTGTTCAATCAAGCTAAAAGGGCGTAATAGTGTACGGCGTATCGAATTTACCTCAGTTAGTAATGGGGCCAATGGTACGCCGAGCAGATGCAGGGCGAGTGTGCTTTCAATTTGTTACATCTAGGCCTTGCCAATACCGAATAGAGTTTAGCGGTGTTGAGACATTCTCGAATTTAGAGTCAATCCAATTAGGGCTCCATCTTCACTTAAATTTTATCAATGTAATGCCCGCCAGCGGCCAGTTTGCAGTTGATTCACTGATCTACTATTCGTTACATGATGAAGATAAAAGCCTTGATTTGTCGTCTTACTGCTATGAACGAGCAGAATCTCCTGCATTTGTGATCCCAAATAGACTCGATAGAATTCTGCATGGCTCGTGTCGTAACCCTCATCACCCTGCAAAAGACAGCCTTGTTGCTGCAGATAATTGGCAAAATGATCAGCGCCAGTCACTTAATGCAGGTGCTGACCTATTATTGTTATCTGGCGACCAAATATATGCGGATGATGTAGCCGGGCCAATGCTGCTCGCGATCGAAAAAGTAATTAGCCTATTTGGTGTGTTTCAAGAGCCAGCGCTTGATTTAGATTTACCAGCAGGATTTGAGCAGCAACTTTACCAGCGCCATTTACACTTACCCAAAGTACCTTGGCAGAAACGGAGTAAATTTGGTGTTGGTTATTGGCTTAAAAAAGATGAGCCACACTTCTCAAGCTTAAAAGCTGAAAACCACTTAATTCATTTTCAAGAATTTATAGCGCTTTATTTATTAAACTTCAGCGCTGTTACTTGGCAGCTAATTGATTTTGAATCAATTGAATGCCCAGCATTAGCCCCTAAATACGCAAATCTTTTTAAACTCGAAAAGGACGCACTGGTTGGCTTTGCAAAGGGTCTTCAAAGCGTTGAAAGGTTATTCGCCAATGTGTCGACATTAATGATGTTTGACGATCATGATGTCACCGATGATTGGAACTTAACCGCGGGTTGGGAGCAAGCTATTTATCAGCACCCATCTAGCCGTCGCATTGTAAATAATGGCCTAATTAGTTATTGGTTAATGCAGGGGATTGGTAATGACGCAGGTGATAACTCGCTGTCATTATTACCCAGTTTTAAACAAAGCCTGCAGCAACAGAGCTGGAATTTTAAAGACTTTGATAAGCTAATACTCAATTTTAACCATTGGCATTACGAGCTTAATACCATTCCTAAAGTTGTAGTACTCGATACCCGAACGCACCGATGGCGTAATGAACAAAATTTCAATGAGCCATCAGGTTTACTTGATTGGGAAAGGCTCACTGAATTAGAAGAAAGCTTATTGTCTCACGATAAAGTGATTATCGTATCTCCAGCTCCGGTATTCGGTGTGAAATCAATTGAAGCAATCCAAGCGATTTTTAATTTTTGCGGGCAGCCATTGTTGGTTGATGTTGAAAACTGGATGGCTCACGAAGGATCGGCAAAAAAATTGCTCGATACATTTCGCCGTGAAGACACACCAAAGGAAACCCTGATCCTCTCTGGTGATGTACATTACTCATTTTGCTTTTCAGTGCAAAAGCGCTTTGGTAAACATAAAAACCGTATTTGGCAGTTGACTGCCAGTGGCATTAAAAATGAATTCCCTCGTAAGCTTATTAATATCCTCGATAAGCTAGACTCAATTTTGTATGCCCCGAAAAGCCCACTTAACTTTTTTACTAAACGTTGGCAGATGGAAGTTGATAAACATCAAACCATAGGAGAAGGGCAAAAGTATTTGGTCAGTAATGCGGCTATCAGCTTAATTGAGCTCAACGATGGTTTACTCGCTAAATATGAACTGATCCACGCTGACAACCAAATTACTGAATTCGATTTAAACGATAATTAATCGAATGCTTTGCGGTTCGCCTCAACATAGTCGGCAACATTACTTACCGTATCTAACCAAAAACCATTTTTAGGGTCTTGTAGATAAACAATAAGCTGCTCTAGTACTTTACTGTCGGTGGTGTACTGATCTCGCTTACCTATATTGTGGCCTGCAAGAATGATCCAGCTATTGTTGCTTCGGTGTTGCTCTATGGTTTTTTTGATCTCAGCGAATGTTTGCCCATCAATGGGTAAACTAGTTAACTGCGAAAAGTCAGTAAAGTTTGGATTATTCGCTGTTTCATCAAGCCAAGTTCTACCGGTTTTAAAATGCTTGGCTATTAATGGGACATAGCTTCTTGTATTGGCACCACGCCCAACAAAAGTATTTCCACAAGGGTATGCAAAAGCGGTTGGTGTCACGTTAAGTGTGGCTTTTATGTAATCCTGTCCTTTAAGGATATCTTGCTCCATTTCTTTTAATGTAACTTGTTCAAGTGATACGCCGAGTTCACGAAGCCATTCAAAGTTACCCGTACACAAATGGCTTGCCGTATGATTAGCAATTTCGTGACCTGTTTTAACTGCCATTTGCCACTTTTCAACACGTTCTTTTACGTTAAAAGGAGATACATAAAATGTCGCTTTTACTTGGTACTTGTTTAAAAGCGCTAAACCGGTATCGACTTGGCTATGTCTTGCATCATCAAAAGTGATACTGACGGCATTTTTAGCCTTATTAGGGTAGTCAAAGCCTAGGTAGTCATTGCTTTTTGCCAGAGTTTGGCTGCTTATTAAAAGTGGTAGTACGACGCACAGGGGTTTAAGCATAATCAATCCTTTATCATTGTTTTTACAATGAAATCAAAAAGGGTGATGCTTTACTATGCGACTTTTGAATAAAAAACGCCCAGAACGAATCCGCATTGTTCTGGGCTTAGGGGGTGGCTCGTGCGAGCCTGCGCTAACTATAAAAAAACACCTTCTAAATTCAGTAGGGAGAAGTAGAAAGTACTTTTAAGTGTAGTTAATCAGCAGGAAATTGCACGGTAAATGTACAAATTTTATACTAGTTTAAAATCAGTCTGTTACGGCTTTTTACCTAAATTAGTACCTTATTTATACAGTCATTATGCGCAACTTATACCCAAGTTATCAACTGAGCATTTTGGACTAAATCACGAGGTAGTGAGTTTTTAATTTTATTCTTTTGCCACTTGCCAAGGCCTACAGGGCATCCACATAACATTAAGATCACTTCACCATTATCTTGGGTTGGTTTTTCGAGTCGAATATCTTTACCGTTAAAGTAATCGTTTGCTTGTGCTTGTGTCATCTCAAAGGTGTTTTTATCGCATTTTTGTCCAAATACAGTGGCAAATTCATGAGCTAAGCGAACTCCGCCTTTGTGAATAACACCAAGCTGGATCCCTAATCGGGAGTATTTAATTTTATCTTGCAGTTCATTAAAGCGATCAGGGAATAACCAAAGCTCTTTATCACGTTGCATTAAATTCCCTGGTAGTGATTTTAGACCGAACTGTTTTTTAATTGTTTGCATAAACGCTTGGCTTTGTTTTTTATCAAACTCAGCAAACGGAAATGCGCCTTTTTTAACTTTTTGATTTGGGTTATCGCTTGACGCTATTTTCTTAAATTTAGCGATGAAGAAACCTTCACTGTCGTAAGTTTGCGGCCAAACATGCAAATAACCTTCGCTGGTTGTTGCTTTCTCTGCACCATCAAAAAGGCTATCAAGCGATTGTACTTCGATGCAATCAGGAAATTCTGCTAATAAATACTCGCACACTTGTTGGTTTTCAAGTGGTGTTAAAGTGCAGGTCGAATAAACTAATGTGCCGCCAGGTTTTAAGGCATAAAAGGCACTTTTGATAAGGGCTTTTTGTACAGCAGCAATATCAATATTAGACTCGATTGACCAATTCTTTAGGGCATCTGCATCTTTACGAACCGTGCCTTCACCTGAACACGGGGCGTCTAGCAAAATACTGTCGAAGCACTCATACATGTAATCCCCGAATATGACACCGTCAAAATGTGATAAAGCACAATTACCTACGCCCATACGTTTGAGGGTTGCTGCTAATACTTTTAAGCGTGACGATGACAACTCATTGGCCACTAACACGCCATTATTATCCATCATGGCAGCGATTTGTGATGTTTTCGAGCCCGGAGCTGAAGCCATATCAAGTACAGCATCGCTTTGTTTAACTTCGGCTCTCAGTGCAACCGGCGGCAGCATTGAGCTGGCTTCTTGCACATACATAGCGCCACTTAAGTGTAAATCGGTATTACCGATTGCAAGGGCCGCTTCTTCGTCACTTGGACGTGTTAGCCAGAAGCCTTCTTCGCACCATGGGATCGCTGTTAACTCCCATCCTTTATTGGCACATTGATGCTGAAATTCTGCGACTGACATTTTTAATGTATTTACGCGAACAGATCGTCTAAGTGGGCGTCGACAGGCTGCAATAAAGTCGTCTAATGATAAATGTTCAGGAAGGTAGCTTTTAACATCATCAATAAATGAGTCAGGGATATAAGTATTAGCGTCCACTAAATGGCTCTCACGTCACGTAATAATTGGTAGATCATACCATTTATAGCGCTTTCATGGGATATTTTTAGCTTGTTCAGGTTAATGTTGAAGTGTCGACAAATTGGCAATATAAATGTTGTTTATAGCCATTATTTTTGACAAATATCATTTTATGTCGACATTTTGGTGGTTTTTTAGTCTATTTTGCTGATCTCGAGGTTGACACTTTTCATGTTAGAGCGCATAGTGAACTTACAAATTGTCGACAATCCTAATTTAGTACTTTGATAGACTTATTTATGACAGAGCAAAAAGCCAACGATAACTACAACGATATCACGATCACAACTGCATCAGACCAAGTGTTTGTCGACATGCGTCGTGAAATTGTACAAGGCACCATTGAGCAGGGTAGCAAAATTTCTGAGCCAGAATTAGCGAAACGCTATGGTGTAAGTCGTGCCACCTTAAGAGAGGCATTAAATCGTTTAGAAAGCTGTTATTTGGTAGAGCGTAAAGCGAATGTCGGTTGTCGTGTTGTAGCACTGACTGCTGAGCGTTTAATCGAAGTATATCAGGTACGTAGTGCTCTAGAAGGGCTGGCTTGTCGGTTAGCTGCCGACAACATGGAACCTGAAGAAGTGCAGGGTTTAAAGCAGTTATTGAACCAGCATTTACAAACACAGCGTGTAAAAGAAGGTGAATCATACTACCAAGAAGCGGGCGACCTTGATTTTCATTATCGCATTATTAAAGGCTCTAAAAACGCGCACCTAATTCATCTTTTATGTAATGAGTTGTACCAGTTAATTCGTATGTACCGTGTACAAATGGGTATGGTTGGGCCACGTGTATCAAAAGCATTTGATGAACACTTGGCAATTATCAATGCTATTGAAAACCATGACGGGGAATTAGCAGAAATGCTTATGAAGCGCCACATAAGTGCGTCTCAGGCAAATATTCAGACTAAGTTTGACTTACTAGCAGCAAAAAAACAGTAGTGCAGTCGTTAAACAGTCATAATTTAGATTTAAAAATTAGATTCAGCCAAAGAGCTGAAACCGTTCAAAGATAGGAGTTATCCAATGTCAGCAGGATTAAAGTTCAAACAGGCAATCGCAAACAATAAGCCACTACAAGTGGTTGGCACCGTCAATGCGTACTGCGCAATGATGGCAGAAAAAACAGGTCACCAAGCACTTTACCTCTCAGGTGCAGGTGTTGCTAACGCATCATACGGCATGCCAGATTTAGGTATGACAAGCTTAGATAACGTACTTGAAGATATTCGTCGAATTACCAGCGCTACCGACTTACCACTTCTAGTTGATGCTGATACAGGCTGGGGTGGTGCATTTAATATTGCACGCACAGTGAAAGAAATGACTAAGGCAGGTGCTGCAGGTTTCCATATTGAAGACCAAGTTGCACAAAAACGTTGTGGTCATCGCCCTAATAAAGAAATCGTGTCAAAAGATGAAATGGTTGACCGTATTAAAGCTGCGGTAGATGCGAAAACTGATAGCGATTTTTACATCATGGCACGTACTGATGCATTCCAAAAAGAAGGTTTAAATGCGGCCATTGACCGCGCTGCTGCATGTGTTGAAGCAGGTGCCGACGCAATCTTTGCAGAAGCTGTGCATGATTTAGCCGACTACCAAGCATTTGCTAAAGCGTTAAATGTTCCAATTCTTGCGAACATCACTGAGTTTGGCCAGACACCGCTATATACAGCTGAGCAATTAAGCGAAGTGGGTGTTGAAATTGTACTTTATCCACTAAGTGCATTTAGAGCTATGAACAAAGCTGCACTTAATGTGTATTCGTCTATTCTTAGCGAAGGCTCGCAACAAAGCCAAGTAGACAACATGCAAACACGTGCGGAATTATATGAGTTTTTAGATTATCACTCATATGAAAACACACTAGATAATCTTTTCTCAGCTAAAAAATCATAACGACAACATATAAGGAGAACACTCATGGTAGATAAAGCATTAGGCGGCGCAGGTTTACGTGGTCAAGTAGCAGGTGAAACAGCACTGTGTACAGTAGGTAAATCAGGTTCAGGTTTAACATATTGTGGTTATGATATTAGCGAATTAGCAGAGAAAGCACAGTTTGAAGAAGTATCTTTTTTATTGTCGCGTGGTGAATTACCAACAGAGTCTGAGCTTACAGAATATAAAGCAAAGCTAAAATCACTACGTGGTTTACCAGATGCACTAAAAACAGTGCTTGAGAACATTCCTAAAGACGCGCACCCAATGGATGTAATGCGTACTGGTTGTTCAATGCTAGGTAACCTAGAAATGGAGCATGATTTCTCTGAGGCGAATGATGCGATTGACCGCCTAGTTGCCGTATTCCCAAGTATTATTTGTTATTGGTATCGCTTTAGCCATGACGGCGTTCGGATTGAAACTGAGACTGATGATGATTCGGTAGGCGCACATTTCTTAAATTTATTGCACGATAAAGCGCCATCGGCATTATTTGAGCAAGTAATGAATGTCTCATTAATTCTATACGCAGAGCATGAGTTCAATGCATCGACATTTACAGCGCGTGTATGTGCATCAACATTGTCAGATATTCACTCTTGTGTAACGGGGGCTATTGGTAGCTTACGTGGTCCATTACATGGTGGTGCTAACGAAGCGGCTATGGATATGATTGAAGGCTTTACAAGTGCAGATCAAGCTGAAGAGGCGCTAATGGGTATGCTTGAACGTAAAGACAAGATTATGGGCTTTGGTCACGCTATTTACCGTGAATCAGATCCACGTAACGTGATCATCAAAAAATGGTCTGAAAAACTGGCTGCCGAAGTGGGTGATGATGTTCTCTATCCTGTCTCTGTTCGCTGTGAAGAAGTTATGTGGCGTGAAAAGAAATTATTCTGTAATGCTGATTTCTTCCATGCATCTGCGTATCACTTCATGGGTATTCCAACTAAGTTATTTACGCCAATTTTCGTGATGAGTCGTGTAACTGGTTGGACTGCACACGTGAAAGAGCAACGTGCTAATAACCGTATTATTCGCCCAAGTGCTGATTATACGGGACCAGAAGCGCGAAGCTATACGCCAATTTCAGAGCGCTAATCGTTAATTAAATCAGTGATAGGGGTAGCTTAGCTGCCCCTTTATGAAGGGGCGTAAGAATAATAAAAATAATCAGCCCACCTTTATTCACCGTCACCAAGTACAAGTAGAATCATCATGAATACAAATTTTAGAAAACCATTAGCAGGCACTGGGGTCGATTATTTTGATACTCGCGCTGCTGTTGATGCAATTAAACCGGGCAGCTATGCCACACTTCCTTATACATCACGTGTCCTTGCCGAAAACTTAGTGCGTCGTTGTGAACCTGAAATGCTTAATGATGCACTTTCGCAATTGATTGAAAGAAAACGTGATTTAGACTTTCCATGGTTTCCTGCACGCGTAGTATGTCACGATATCTTAGGTCAAACAGCGTTAGTTGATTTAGCCGGCCTTCGTGATGCGATTGCTGCAAAAGGGGGAGATCCTGCAAAAGTAAATCCTGTGGTACCAACTCAGTTAATTGTTGATCATTCATTAGCTGTTGAACACGCAGGTTTTGAGCCAGATGCCTTCGAAAAAAACCGTGCTATTGAAGACCGTCGGAACGATGACCGATTCCACTTTATTAATTGGACGAAAACAGCATTTAAAAATATTGATGTGATACCGCCGGGTAACGGCATTATGCATCAAATTAATTTAGAGAAAATGTCGCCTGTGATCCAAAAACGTGACGGTGTGGCTTTCCCAGATACACTGGTTGGTACAGATAGCCATACACCAATGGTGGATGCACTAGGTGTTATTGCAGTTGGTGTAGGTGGTCTTGAAGCTGAAAGCGTGATGCTTGGCCGCGCATCTTACATGCGTTTACCTGATATTGTGGGGGTTGAGCTGACAGGTAAACCACAACCGGGTATTACTGCAACCGATATTGTATTAGCGATCACCGAATTTTTACGCAATGAAAAAGTCGTTTCGACCTATCTTGAATTTTATGGTGAAGGTGCCGAGGCACTGACACTGGGTGATAGAGCAACTATCTCAAATATGACACCAGAGTTTGGTGCAACTGCTGCGATGTTCTACATCGATGACAATACGCTTGATTACCTACGTTTGACTGGCCGTGAAGAAGAGCAAGTTAAGCTAGTCGAAATCTATGCAAAAGAAACTGGTCTTTGGAGTGATAGTCTAAAAACGGCAGAATATGAGCGTGTATTAACCTTTGATTTGTCATCTGTAGGTCGAAATATTGCGGGTCCATCTAATCCACATCGCCGTGTTGCAACCAGCGAACTTGATAAAGCGGGTATTACTGGTGTTGTTGAAAATGAAGAAGGCTTAATGCCTGATGGCGCGTGTATTATCGCAGCAATTACAAGCTGTACAAATACAAGTAACCCACGCAACGTTATTGCTGCAGGTTTACTTGCACGTAATGCCAACGCCAAAGGTTTAACCCGTAAGCCATGGGTTAAAACATCACTGGCACCGGGCTCTAAAGCGGTGAAATCTTACCTAGAAGAAGCTAATTTGTTACCTGAGCTTGAACAACTTGGCTTTGGTATTGTTGCCTTTGCATGTACGACGTGTAACGGCATGAGCGGTGCGCTAGATCCAAAAATTCAGCAAGAAGTAATTGACCGTGACTTATACGCAACAGCTGTACTTTCGGGTAACCGTAATTTTGATGGTCGTATTCATCCATATGCAAAACAAGCATTCTTAGCTTCACCGCCACTGGTTGTTGCTTATGCCATTGCTGGTACTATTCGTTTTGATATCGAAAAAGATGTATTAGGGCATGATCAGGAAGGTAACGAAATTCGCCTAATGGATTTATGGCCAAGCGATGAAGAAATTGATGCAGTGATCAAACAAAGTGTTAAACCTGAGCAGTTTAAAAAGGTCTATGAGCCAATGTTCGACTTAAGTGTTGATTATGGCGAAGACAACGATCCGCTTTATCAATGGCGTCCACAAAGTACTTATATTCGTCGACCACCATATTGGGAGGGGGCGTTAGCAGGTGAGCGTTCTCTTACTGATATGCGTGCATTAGCCGTACTAGGCGACAACATCACCACTGACCACTTATCGCCTTCAAATGCGATTTTAGCGTCAAGTGCTGCTGGTGAGTACCTAGCTAAAATGGGCCTTCCTGAAGAAGATTTTAACTCGTATGCTACTCACCGAGGCGACCATTTAACAGCGCAACGCGCTACATTCGCCAACCCTAAGTTACTGAATGAAATGGTTAAAGAGAATGGTGAAGTAAAGCAAGGTTCATACGCTCGCATTGAACCAGAAGGTAAAGTGACTCGTATGTGGGAAGCAATCGAAACCTACATGCAGCGTAAACAACCGCTTATCATTGTGGCAGGTGCCGATTATGGCCAAGGCTCATCACGTGACTGGGCAGCTAAAGGTGTACGCCTTGCAGGTGTTCAAGTTATTGCAGCCGAAGGTTTTGAACGTATTCACCGCACTAACCTGATTGGTATGGGCGTATTACCGCTAGAATTTAAAGCCGGCACGACACGAACTACATTAGGTATTGATGGTAGTGAGACCTTTAGCGTGAAAGGTGAGCCAACACCTGGAGCTACGCTTACACTTGTTATTACACGTGCTAACGGTGAAACTGAAGAAGTACCTATGACTTGTCGTTTAGATACCGCTGAAGAAGTATCAATCTATTCAGCAGGGGGCGTGCTGCAACGTTTCGCGCAAGATTTCTTAGAATCTGAGGAGCACTAAACTATGACGTTTAAACCACAAATAAAGGTGCCAGCAACCTATATGCGTGGCGGTACCAGTAAAGGGGTGTTCTTTAACTTAACTGATTTACCTGAGCCTGCCCAAGTGGCAGGTGAAGCACGCGACAACTTGTTATTACGTGTGATTGGTAGCCCTGATCCTTACCAAAAACAAACTGACGGTATGGGTGGTGCAACCTCAAGTACGAGCAAAACTGTAATTTTATCGAAAAGTGATAAACCTAACCACGATGTTGATTATTTATTTGGTCAAGTTGCTATCGATAGAGCGTTCGTTGATTGGAGTGGTAACTGCGGTAATTTAACCTCAGCAGTAGGGGCTTTTGCAGTATCTAATGGTCTTGTAGATGCCAGTAAAATTCTTGAAAATGGCATTGTTGAAGTTAAAGTATGGCAAGTCAATATAAGTAAAACCATAATAGTACATGTGCCAATTACCAATGGCGAAGTGCAAGAAACCGGTGATTTTGAGCTTGATGGCGTGACATTTCCTGCTGCAGAAGTAAAACTTGAATTTATGGACCCAGCAGACGGTGAAGGCGCATTATTTCCAACAGGTAATTTAGTTGATGAACTTGAAGTTCCGGGTATTGGTATGTTGTCTGCGACGATGATCAATGCGGGTATCCCAACTGTGTTCATCAACGCCAGTGAAGTTGGCTATGATGGTACAGAGCTGCAAGAAGCAATAAACGGTGATGCATCGGCACTTGAAAAGTTAGAAACGATTCGCGCCTACGGGGCGTTGAAAATGGGGCTAATTTCTCATCTTGATGAAGCTAAAGCTCGCCAACATACACCAAAAGTAGCATGGGTTGCACCGGCAAAAACCTATCATGCATCAAGCGGTAAAGTTGTCAGTGATACTGATATTGATTTAGTGGTACGCGCTATGTCGATGGGTAAATTGCACCATGCCATGATGGGCACGGCTGCTGTTGCAATAGGTACCGCTGCTGCCATTCCTGGTACCTTGGTGAACCTTGCTGCAGGTGGTGGTGAGCGTCAGGAGGTAAACTTTGGTCACCCTTCTGGCACATTAAAAGTGGGTGCTGCTGCAACACTTGTTGATGGTAATTGGCAAGTTACCAAAGCAAGTATGAGTCGAAGTGCTCGAGTGCTTATGGAAGGGTGGGTTAGAGTGCCGCAATAGAGCACAATACTTTCAAAATAAAGCGGCGTTTACGCCGCTTTATCGTTTGCGTAGCATTGTTGTTTCATACCTTGTATAAACTCGTCAAACTTGCCGCTGGCTTGCATCAACTCAATTTCATCATTTAAGTCTTTTAAAACCTTTTGCCAGTGTGGTGTTGATTTACTGACAGAATAATACAGTGGTTTGTATTCAAGTTTAGGTTCTAGCGCTACGAGTGATTCTAGCATTTGCTGTTTACCACTCATTGATAATTCAGACTTATATATGCTTGCTTTTAGTACCTCAAGGTCTGCCACAATCAAGCTGACTCGATTACTTAGTAAGAGGTGGATTAACTGGTATTCATTATTTGCGACGATTGTATCGATCTCTTTATTATCAATCATGGCATCTAATTCTTTGGTGTTTTTATATGAACGGACCACACCAATAGGTAGGTCTTTTACTGAATTTAAATCACCATTAAATGGAATTTGATTTCCTTTTAATGCAACGAATGATAAATAACCTCCAGGAATAGCATGACTCAAAGCGAGTAAATCGTTGCGGGTTTTGTTGAGAAAATTATCAGATACCACATTGTCTTCGATGAAGTATTCCGGAAAGAGAATGTCAGCTCGGCCTAATTCCGCCTCTCTAACAGCACGTGCCCAAGGGTAAAAACTAATATGTACGCCATAGCCTTTCTCTAATAGGGAGCCCACTGTGAATTGGAATAACCAACCTTTGTTACATAGGTTTTCATCAATATAGGGAGGCCAATCTAAGGTTACTAGTTTTAAAACATGATTTGCATCTAGGTTATAACCATAACCACCGTTAAAACGAACAGCTTCTTCAGTCGCTATTTCGCCATTTTTTTGAAAGCTGACAGCCGTTAGGCCTGCAAAGGCTTGAAATGAAGCAAATAATAAAAATACGGTCAGTAGTTTCATAAATTGTCTAAGTTTTTGTTATTTAAATAAAGCTTAGTCTTTTGTAGTAAATATACAACCAATTAACTGTAACATTATTTACTAGGCTAGTGCGTTTTACGATCACTGCACACATAAATGGGCTAGAATGACAAAACAATCAATTTGTATTATGATATTATCTACAGGGTTTTTTGCAGCTTAAGGACAACAATAATGATAAAATCAAGTATCTATATTTCACTGCTAGTAAGCTCTTTGCTTGCTCACGCACAACTACCGCTTAGTCTTACAAGTCCTGATGGACAATTAACAGTC
The DNA here is from genome assembly GCF_040148775.1 of Pseudoalteromonas sp. NFXS39. Classification (NCBI taxonomy): domain Bacteria; kingdom Pseudomonadati; phylum Pseudomonadota; class Gammaproteobacteria; order Alteromonadales; family Pseudoalteromonadaceae; genus Pseudoalteromonas; species Pseudoalteromonas sp. NFXS39. Next base: position 154,069 of record NZ_JAGDEC010000005.1, read on the forward strand.
AAGCTTGAAGAACAGCAAAACCAAATTGTTTATAGTGTAACTTATGGCAAGCAAGTATTTTTGGAACCATCTCAGCTTGGTTTAAATACTAACCTTGGCGACCTTTCACAAAGTTTAAAATATAAGAGCCATACAACGGCTTCTATAAAAGAGAGTTATAAGCTGCATAATGCAAAGGCGAGTGAAATAAACTACACCGCGAACACCTTAAAAGTACAGTTTGAAAACAAAGATGGTAGAGTGCTTGGTGTGCAGTTTAATGTTTCTGATCACGATGTTGCATTTCGTTACCAAGTCACGGGTGTTGAAACAGATACCCGAATCAAGGTGCTATCTGAATATAGTGCTTTTAATTTACCCGACGATGCAACTACATTTATTAGCCCGCAAGCCTTACCTGAAACAGGCTGGATGCAAACAAAACCAAGTTACGAAGAGCCTTACACCTTTAATGAAGCTCTTGGTACACCGTCAGCGAATGGCGTGGGGTATACCTTTCCTGCTTTATTTAAAAATAGCGATAAAGGTTGGCTTTTAATTTCTGAAACTGGTGTAGATAGCCATTATGTAGGCTCAAAATTGAGCGAAGGCACGAAAGACGGTATTTATCGAGTTTCATTTCCTCAAGCCGGTGAGAATAATGGTATTGGAGCAACCTACGCAGCTATGTCTATGCCTGCAATGACTCCTTGGCGTACTATTACTTTAGGGACCAGTTTAAAGCCTATTGTTGAGTCAACAGTCGCATTTGATCTGGTTAAACCGCTTTATCAAGCAAATCAAGAATATACTATGGGGCGCTCAACATGGAGCTGGATCGTATGGCAAGATCCAAGTATTAACTATGACGACCAAGTAAAATTTATAGATCTCGCTGCATCTCTAAATTTTGAATATGTATTAATCGATAGTGGTTGGGATCAAAACATTGGTCGTGACAGAATGGCTAAATTAGTCGAATACGCCAATAGTAAAGGCGTTGATGTTATATTGTGGTACAACTCAAATGGCTGGTGGAATGATGCACCACAAACACCAAAGAATAGAATGAATACCGCGCCTATAAGAAGAAATGAAATGGCTTGGCTACAAAGCATTGGCGTTAAAGGCCTTAAAGTTGACTTTTTTGGTGGCGACAAACAAGAAACTATCAAACTTTATGAAAATATTTTAACGGATGCTAATCAGTACGGTTTAGTGATCACTTTTCACGGCAGTACCATTCCGCGTGGTTGGGAAAGAATGTATCCTAACTTCGTCACATCTGAAGCAGTTCTAGCATCGGAGAACCTTGTTTTTCATCAAAATTCGTTAGATTTACATGCCTATAACGCGACAATTTTACCGTTCACCCGTAATGCTATTGGCGCTATGGATTTTGCCCCAGTGTTTTTAAACAAGCGCTTATCTCAAGATCAAACAGTCGGCACTATTCGTAAAACCACAGATACATTTGAACTGGCAACAGGTGTGCTTTATCAATCACCTGTGCAACATTTTGGCCTGACGCCAAATAACCTTGCAGAACAACCTCAATTTGTTATTGATACTTTAAAGGCGATGCCAACGGTATGGGATGAAACACGTTATATCGCTGGCCAGCCAGGTCAAGATGCAACTATCGCAAGGCGTCATCAGCAAACATGGTGGGTAGCAGCTGTGAATGGTGAAAATAAAGCCAAAACATTAGATATCGATTTGCCTATGTTAGCGGGCAAAAAAATCACCATGTTGTTTGATAAAAAAGATGGCAGTGCTGGTATCAAGAAAGTAAAAGTGAGTAACAGTGGTAAGTTGAGCTTAAACTTATTAGCCCAAGGTGGCGCACTGATAATTGGTCGCTAAATGTAAGTTTATAGGTGATGAAAAAAGCCAAGTATAGAAAAGCGAGCAGGTTGCTCGCTTTTTTATACCTCTATTTGCCTTGTTAAATTAGACGTGGGTCACAGAGAGCAGGGATGCGCTAATAAACTGAGCTACAGGATATTTTAAATAAGAAAAAATAGAATTGGTACAACCGAGTGGATTCGAACTACCGACCCTTGGACCGGGCCATTAAGAGTGGTAGTGCGCTAACTAACTGAGTTACAGAATATTTAAACTAAGGAAATTAGAATTGGTACAACCGAGTGGATTCGAACCACCGACCTTTGGACCGGGTCATAGAGAGTGGTAGTGCTCTAATCAACTGAGCTACGGGATATTTTAAATAAGGAAAAATAGAATTGGTACGACCGAGTGGATTCGAACCACCGAATTTGGAGCGGGTCGTAGAGAGCGGTAGCGCTCTAACCAACTGAGCTACGGTCGTACTGAAATAAAAATCAAGATTGCTACAACCGAGTAGATTTGAACTATTGACCTTTGGACCGGGCCATAGAGAGCGGTAGTGCGCTAACCAACTGAGTTACGGAATATTTTAAATAAGGAAAAATAGAATTGGTACGACCGAGTGGATTCGAACCACCGACCTCTACCATGTCAAGGTAGCGCTCTAACCAACTGAGCTACGGTCGTACTGAAATAAAAATCAAGATTGGTACAACCGAGTGGATTCGAACCACCGACCTTTGGACAGGGCCATTAAGAGTGGTAGTGCTCTTTCCTTTAGTTATACCTAAATCATGGTACAACCGAGTGGATTCGAACCACCGACCCCTACCATGTCAAGGTAGTGCTCTAACCAACTGAGCTACGGTTGTATTTTGATTTGAATAGTTGTTAGCGTGGCTAAACAACGGAGGCTAATATATAGCGACTAGTTGTGTGAATCAAGCAGCTTTAGCTATTTTTGTGCTAAGTGCTGGTTTTTTATTCATAACGGACTAATTTCGCACGCTCGATAGAAATCTTGCCACCAAGCAACATGGCTTTTAGCAGATTGTTTAAGGCGGTGTAAAATTGCGTCATTACTTTCGCTATCCACAAAATGGTCCATTTCAGTGTCACGCCATATTTGATGATAAAGCGGTTGTAGGGTTTCTAATCTACCCACCAAGAATGATTGATAAGGTTGTAATTGCTCTAAATAGAATTTTTTAAATACATTACTTAGCGTTTGTGCCTTTTGTTTATTCTTATTGGCAGGGCAGAGATCATCTTTTGAGTACTGCATAAGTTGTTGTGTTAATTGCTGATTGTAATGTGTTTGCGCGCGTGCCGCCGATATTAACAACTTGTTATATTTAAAACGGTTTAACACTTCTAATTGGCTAATGATTTGCTCTGGGTCTATATCGTTTATTCTACCGGTATTAATTTTATTGTTTAATTTAGCAATCTGCTCCATCGCGCTCACGGTTTCACTAAAACCTGCTGAGTTTTCATCGATGTATGTCGAACTTAGCTGCCAGCTTTGTTTAAATTCGCTTTCGTTTAGCAGCATAGCTTTAAAGTAGTTAGGAAGGTTTGCTTGTTTTTGTGCGGCAGTAAGTTTTATTTTTTCAAACAATTCATCTTGTTTTTCAAAGCTTTCTAAACACTCATTTGCGCTTTGTAAAAATTTAATCTGATAACTTAGAATATTAGCGGGTGTTGCCGTTTTACCAAGCTGGTTATTATGCTCAGCGATGAGTGTAGATAGCTTACACTGTCGTAACTGTGCAAGCTCGAGCATGCCAATAGTTGCTTTTTCATCGTTATCATAAGCGAAATGCTTAACGTTCAGTGTACTCGGTTTAGATAGCTTAAAACTATCAGTTTTGAGCACGTTTTCTAATCTTTGTGCGTAGGTGTGATTTACATCGCCCGAAGAGGGTGTGCAGGCAATAAGTGCCGTGCACGCTATTGCGATAATAGAATTTACAAGGCTATTGGTTTTGCAAAAAAGGTGCATGTTTAAATCGCCTATGAACAGTGAACATCAACATAATTGCAGCGGCACTTAAACCCACAATAATACCTATCCAAAAGCCATGAGGGCCCATCGCTGGAACAATTAAATCTGTACGAGCAAGTACGAAGCCAAGCGCAAAGCCGATCAACCAATACGATACAAAGGTGATATAACCAATTGGTGCCGTGTATTTTAACCCTCGTAAAATACCATTGGCAGAAACTTGCAATGCATCAGGTAATTGATAGATGCAAGCTAACACCATTATTGAAGAAGCAAGAGCCAATACTTCAGGGTTGTCAGAATACAATTGGCTAATAATATCTCGCGCAAAGAAGGTCACACTTGCCAGCATAAAAGCGATTATCGCCGCTAAAATATAACTGGTATTAACAGCATTTCTTAACTGTTGATAATGTTGTTGGCCAAATAGGTTACCTATTCGTATGCTAATTGCAATTGAGAGGCTCAACGGCATCATAAACAGTAATGTAGTAACACTTGCTGCAATTTGATGACCCGCAACGGCAACTGCTCCCAGATGCGCTATAAACAGCGGAATACAAGCGAATAAGGTTACTTCAAAAAACGTGGCCAAAGAAATTGGGATACCTACTTTGGTTATGGTCCATAAAGTCGCAGGTTTAGGTCCGGTAAAATTTGCTAACAATGCTTTGGCATCAACCTTTTTACTAAAGTGACAATAAACAACCTGAGTTAGCGCCATTGCTGTAAATACTAGTGCGGTGGCAATACCACAGCCAGCGCCACCATAGGCTTGAAAACCTAACTTACCATGTATAAACACGTAATTTGCTGGAATATTTACCGCTAAACCAATTAAGCTAATGTAAAAAGCAGGTTTGGTCATACCCATACCTTCAGTAATATTGCGATATACACTGAAAAGTAAAAAACCGAAAATCCCCCATTTAACAAAATGAATATATTGCTCGGCTAAATGGGTAATAGACTGTGAGGTATCAAGTTGAACAAGCACGGTATCAGCAAGGCTTGCTAGCCCTAAACCAATAATAGCGAGTATTAGGGCAAGATATAATCCTTGTTGAAAGTAGTGGCTAATACCTTGTTTATCATTTGAGCCAGCAAACTGCGCAATAATGCCAGTTAAAGCCAATAAAATGCCCTGCAGTGCGAGCATTAACGGATTCCAAATACCCGTTGCAATAGAGAGCGCCGCCAAGTCCGTTGCACTTACTTGGCCTGCCATCACGGTATCAACAACCGTCATTAAAATAAGCGTTACTTGTGCCAAAAATACTGGAATGGCTAACGAAATTAACCTTTTGGCTTCCCAACTACAAAAAGACATAATTTACACGACTAAATAAACAGGCAGCCATTGTAATCTATTCATAGATCAATAAAAATCGCAGTTATCTATTTAATGAAGAAAAGAGAAAGCGATGTTCACTGGAATTGTGCAAACGCAAGCTGTTGTGGTTAAGGCTAATAATCAAGGTGGTGTGCTAAGGCTATCATTAAAAGTAGGGCAGCAATTTGCTAAAAATCTGAATATTGGTGCAAGCATTGCCGTTAATGGCTGCTGTTTAACCGTCGTTAAGTTTGACTCTGACTCCCTTGGTAGCTGTGTTATTGATTTTGATGTGATTGATGAAACATTAAAGTTGACCAACCTAGGTATGTTAACTTTAAATGATACGGTGAATTTTGAGCGCTCAGTGACCTTTGGTACTGAACTGGGAGGCCATATCGTGTCGGGCCACATTCATTGTATGGCCGAAATACTGTCAATTAACCACCTTCAAGATAACTGTAAAATGCAATTATCATTAGCAAAAGAGTGGCAAAAATACGTGTTGTATAAGGGATTTGTGAGTGTTAACGGTGCAAGCCTCACCGTAGGTGAAGTAGATGAGCTGGGCTTTTGGCTGCACTTGATCCCAGAAACACTGGCTATTACCAATCTAGATAACTATTGCGAAGGCGATAAGTTAAATATTGAAGTCGATCAGCAAACTTATACCATTATTAATACGGTCGAAAATTATCTAGAGCAACAAGCAAAATAAGTATAGATATATAAAACGAGCAAATTAAAAAATTTGCTCGTCATCGCTATCGACATGTAACTCAAGTTTATTGTGTGCGTAATCTATATGCATATTCAAATGGATAGGGTTGCAGCATGCACTGCAATCTTCATAATAGTCTTGGTCACCGTCGCTAGCATCAAGTGCCACATGAATGTGGTGACCACAATGAGGGCATGAAATCCGTTGTGTGTAATGGTCTTTCATCAGCTTTTACCTTAATCAGGCATGCCTGAGTTCGTTAAATTGCAATCTGAATTAAACTCTAAAACATAAAAAATGAATGTAGATTTAATCAGATTGGTATAACTCACTAACCGAATTGTTTATAAGCGTAGTGCTACAACAAACGGCTAGCATCTTTGTTTATACGCCTTATAAGATAAATATAGTCACGTTTAGTAGTTTATGACATCCATTTTACAGTGATTTCGCGGTTATTTTAGTAGCTGCTGAATATGTTGTTTTGCTTCAGTAAGATAGTGCCCGGCAAATATGTTGGCATTATTGAGCATTGGGTATAGTTGGTAAATAGCTCTACGATGCTCGTAACCTACCTGCAGTGGGTAGATATCGTTATAGGCATCATAAAAGCTATCGGGGAGTGGGGCATAAAGCTCGCTCGTTGCAATATCGCATTCCCGATCACCATAATAACAAGCAGGGTCAAACACACTAGGTACATTATTATAAAAGCCCATATTCCGGCGCCAAAAATCACCGTGTAATAATGAAGGCTCAACAACATGGCTATGCAGAGCATCTTTAACAAAGGCAATAAAGGTATCTTGATCGACAAGCTCTATGCCTTTTTCTTGTAATAGCTGTAATTGCCAACCTATTCGTTCTTCAGCAAAAAATACATCCCATTTTTTGTGCCAGCGATTAGGTTGTAGAGTTGAGCCAAGAAAGTTGTCGTTATCGAAGCCGAACATGGCTTGAGTATGTTTTTGGTGCAAATTGGCAAGATACTCACCCATTTCATGCCAATTAGTATTATTATGAGGCTGTTTATCAAGCTCTAACCATTCAAGCACCATAAATGAAAACTCTATGTTGCAACCTGTTGTTATGCAATCTGGGATCATATATAGGCTTTCTTGAGTTAAAAGCTTAAGGTTCAAGGCTTCGCATTCTAAGCGCTCAAGATCACTCAAATGAGCTACTTTCACAAAGAAGTGATGTAAATCATCACCAATTTGGAAGTATCTGTCGTTATTTGGCGATTTTAATTGGCGTTTAAAGGTATGCTTAAAATCAAAATGCATCGCTTGGCTAATCTGTTCATTCACTGAATTCCACATAATTTTGTTCGCCTTTTAACCATATAGTTAAACTATGGCAAAAAGACGATGAATTAACAAACCCATAGCGTTAATATTATTAAAGTTTATCGAAGTATTTATGAGGGGTCAGATGAATAAAAGTCTCATTACTAATTTAGTGGCGTTTGCATTAGTATTAGTCGGGTTTTTATTTGAACAAGCAATAGTACTTTCTGTTGGTTTATTTGCGTTATCAGGCGCAGTAACAAACTGGCTTGCTATACACATGCTATTCGAAAAAGTACCATTTTTATATGGCTCAGGGGTCATAACATTAAAGTTTGCCTCTTTTAAAGTCGCTATCCGCAACTTGGTGATGACAGAATTCTTCGCTGAAGAGAAAATCGATCAGGTGATGGCTTTAGCAAAACCAAACATTGATTTAGAGCCTGTGATTAGTGAAGTTAACCTCAGTCCGGCTTATGATTCTTTAATTGAGGTCATCGAAAACTCACAATTTGGCGGCATGCTTTCAATGTTCGGTGGGCGTGATGCGCTAGAGCCAATGCGTGAACCTTTCATTGATAAAATGAAAGCAGCGGTGATTGATATTTCAAAAAGCGACGAATTTAAAATGATTCTTGATGAAAAGCTATTTGCCAACTCTCATCTTGGTGGCTCTTTACATAGTACAGTTGAGCGTTTAGTTGATGAGCGTTTGAATGAGCTTACGCCAACAATGGTAAAAGATATCATTCAAACCATGATCAAAGAACATTTAGGTTGGTTAGTGATTTGGGGTGGGGTGTTTGGTGGCTTATTTGGCCTAATCGCTGCGCTAGTATAATGAAGAAGCTTGTAGCAGGCCTTTAAAGACCTGCTACAGTGAATTAATCATTATTTTGAACCAGCAACAACAATCACTGTGTCATCAGATACTTTAGCGATATCCTGGATAGTTGTTTTTGTAGCTGTTTCAAAATTTAAGTATTTTGCTGAGTTATGAAAACCATAAGTGCTTGCAAACTTATCTGTCGACATATCATTGCAAAGTAGCTTTTCTGTCATTACGCGTTTGCTCAAGCGTAGATCGCGCATTGTGCTTGATACGTTTAATGGTTTGTTAGAGGCAATGGCCATACAGGCTTGCGTGCCAACTGAGTCATCTGCGGCGACAAATTGTGCTGCACTTGCATCAGTTGCTGCTAGTGAAGAACCTAAAATTAATGCTGTACCTAGTGCTGTAGTTAACGTATTCATCTTTCTCTCCAGTTGTTGTCCGTATTACGTTTAGTATGTGCAACCTCGCTTTTATGGATACTTCACACTTCCTGTTTGCTGGGCACGTTTAAAGTATTACGCTAAACAAGAACAATTGCTGTTAATGAAAATCGACAAGATGTAAGTAAGTATGTAGATGTGAACAAGCAAAACTAACCGCTTGATAAGTGCTATTTTAAAGTGTGAATTTTGACACAAATAGGCTGAAATCTTTTTCATTTATTTTATTAAAACGTGTTTTAGCTCGTATTAAAGGCTTAATTTTTACGTGGCTGTTACATTTAAGTATTAACTCTACCTTTTCTTAAAAAGGCAAATCAGAGTATAAGGAGCATGAGTGACCACAAAATTAGCAGGCTATTATCAACAAGCCTATGCATCTGAATCAAAACACTTTAATCAATGTTTTTATTGTGGTTGTGAAGCAACTGAGCGAGATTTTTGTCCGCCACTACATATGCTGCAAAGCATTATAGATTTGGGCGAAGAGGCTGAATTTATATCAATTCCAACTTGTTATGAATGCTTTGCATTACTGCATAACGAGCGTGTATTGACCATTGATGGGCGAGTTACAAAACTAAAAAAGAAACTTTCAGCAAAATACGCTAAAGCATTAAGAATTTATCACATGTGGCATGAAAGCGAACTTCACGATATGAGTGATGAATTTGTGCACAGCATAAAAGCTGGTATGAAGTTAGGCGCTGAGGCTGCAGAGCGAATTGCATTCCAAGGTTATAGTTATGCAACCGAAGATGCCAACGTAACAATTCGCGAAAAGCGTGCTGAATTTGATGTGCAAGGCAAAGTCTTTTATGACTTTAAAGACGCGCTCAATTATTGCATTAATGATTTGAATGTAGATCGTACTGAATTTTATAAGCTAGTGGTTGAGGATTATAATGGTGATTTTAATCGTGCTTTAAGCCAATACCGGCATAGGCACGAAAAGGTTACAGCAGCTAATGACGCTGATTCTCTAATCAAAAGCTTTGCGAAGCAGCATAAACAAAACTCTGACTTCGTAACTCGGACTGTGAAACATTTTATCAACAAAGATCCTAGTTTAACTACTGAAGGTGCGTTAGAGCAGCTATATAACAACTACATAAAGAAATAGTGTCCTGTGAGGCTGGTTATTCGTCTTGAATATTGGTGACTGGCCTCGTTTAGTCGCATTAAAGTTAACAATTAGTTAAAGTAATCTAATAATAAAAAAGAGGAACGTAAGAATGCAAAAATTTGCACCATCCTTGTTGGTTATGGCGCTTGGTGTCGCTTTAGCGGGCTGCCAAGACAATGGCCCACAAGATCCAAAAGTCTCAATTAATAAAAATCCATACCCTAGCACCTATCAGCCACTTGCATCACAAAGTACTTTAATCACTAATGCAACTGTTTTAACAGGTACTGGTGAACGTTTAGATAACGCAGATGTTTTCTTTGTTGATGGCAAAGTACAGCAAGTAGGTAAAGACCTTTCTGTACAAGCTGACAAAACGATTGATGCAGAAGGCAAATGGGTAACACCTGGAATTATTGATGTGCACTCACATTTAGGTGCATACCCAACCCCATCAGTGGCATCTCACCAAGACGGCAACGAAATGACCAGCCCAGTTACTGCAGAAGTATGGGTTGAGCATTCAGTATGGCCACAAGATCCTGGTTTCAACCGTGCTCGTGAAGGTGGTATTACGTCATTACAAATTCTACCTGGCTCAGCTAACCTAATTGGTGGTCGTGGTGTAACACTTAAGAATATTCCTTCGCACACAATGCAGGGTATGAAATTCCCTGATGCACCATATGGTTTAAAAATGGCGTGTGGTGAAAACCCTAAACGTGTTTATGGCCGTAAAGGCGTTTTACCATCAACCCGTATGGGGAACATGGCTGGGTATCGCACAGCATGGATTGAAGCAACAGAGTACAAACGCGAGTGGGATAAATACGAAAGTGATTATGCCGCGGGTAAAAACCCTGCTGCACCTCATCGCGACATTAAGCTAGATACTTTAGCTGGTGTGTTAGAAGGTGACATTTTAATTCATAACCACTGTTATAAAGCAGAAGAAATGGCCATGATGATCGACCTTGGTAAAGAGTTCGGTTATCACTCAGGCACTTTCCATCACGGTGTTGAAGCATACAAAATTGCTGATTTACTTGCTGAAAATGGTAACTGTGCGGCACTTTGGCCAGATTGGTGGGGCTTTAAAATGGAAGCCTACGACATGGTTCAAGAGAACGTAGCAATTGTTGATGCAGTTAAAAATTCATGTGCAGTGGTTCACTCAGACTCAGATACAACAATCCAACGTTTAAACCAAGAAGCTGGTAAAGTTATGTACCGTGCGAATGATGTTGGTTATGACATCTCTGAGCAACACGCAATCAAATGGATCACCTCAAACGCGGCTAAATCGCTGGGTATTGATGATAAGACTGGTTCACTTGAGGCAGGTAAGCAAGCTGATGTGGTTATTTGGAACCAAAATCCTTTCAGTGTTTATGCTAAAGCAGAGCAAGTATTTATCGATGGTGCCAAAGTTTATGATCGTAATGATGATAAATACCAAGCACAAAGTGATTTCATGCTAGGTCAAAAATAGGAGTAACATTGATGACAAAATTAACTAAATCATTAAAGCTGTCACTTGTTGCTGCTGGCTTATTTTCTGCGACAGCAAGTGCTGCATCGGTAGCGATTGTAAATGCAACACTACACACTTCAACAGAGCAAGGTGTGTTAGAAGGCGCAAGTGTTGTTATTGAAGATGGCAAAATTGTTGCTATTAACCCGGCATCTATCAACGCTGATACAACCATTGATGCAAAAGGCCAAATCGTGACTGCTGGCTTTATCGGCACTATGAACCAATTAGGTCTAGTAGAAGTGGGGGCTGTTGCAGGTTCACGTGATGGTGGTGACGACAAAGCAGGTATCGATTTTGATCCAAGCCTTGCATTCAACCCACGTAGTAGCTTGATCCCTTATGCACGCAAAGGCGGCATTACTCAAGATGTGATTGTACCAAACGGCGGTGAAAGTATATTTGCTGGTCTTGCATCTGTAGTTGATTTATCTGGTAGCTTCGAAAGTGTAAATAAAAAACAAGTTGCACTTGTTGTTCACCTAGGCGAAAAGAGCAAAGGCTCACGTGCTATGTCGATGAAAACACTTATCGACAAGCTTGAAAGCGAAAAGTCAGCTAAAAAAGATGACAAAAAAGAGCCATCAACAGAGCAAAAAGTCCTAGCATCTGTACTTGCTGGTGATATGCCTCTGATTGCGAGTGTTCAGCGTGCATCCGACATTTATGAACTTGTTAAATTAAAAGAAAACTATGGCATTAACTTAGTGATTCATGGTGGTGACGATGCTGTCGTGGTTGCTGATACGCTAGCAAAAGCTGATGTACCTGTGATTATTAGCTCAATGGCAAACTTACCGGGTAGCTTTGATTCATTACATGCAAACCTTGCTAACGCAGGTAAGCTTGAAAAAGCGGGTGTAAAAGTCATTATTGGTGTTGCCGGTGACTCAAGCCATAATGTTTACCAATTACGTTTTGATGCGGGTAATGCAGTGTCTTATGGTATGAGCCAACAAGGAGCACTTAGTGCAGTAACCAGCAACATTGCTGATGTTTTTGGTTTAAACTCAGGCGCAATTGCTAAAGGTAAACGTGCAAATCTAGTTATGTGGTCGGCAGATCCATTTGAGCTTAACTCACACGTAAGCAAAATGTGGATCAACGGTGAAGAGGTTTCAACAGAAGCGCGTCAAGATAAACTACGCGATCGTTATACAACTGACTCAGCGATGCCACGCGCTTACACAAAATAAGCGCTTTAGATATCAAAAAGGCCGCACATTTGCGGCCTTTTTAATGCATATGTCGTAATAGTAAAATTTAAAAAATTAGATTGCTGAGTTTATAAAGGCTAAGGCCAAATATAAGTAGTAGTACCGGGGCGACTACAAGGTTAACAAGCAAGGAGTTGGTGTGTTCTTTCATGATAGATTTTTGATTAACTAACCAAACAAGGTAACAGGTAACGATTGGGAGTAATAAACCATTAGCCGCTTGCGCAAAGATGATGACCGCAACAGGATCAAGTCCAAGTGATGCGACAAGTGAGCCAAAAACGAGGATAATAATGGCGACAAGTTTAAACCGCATATCACTCATTTGTGTTGACCAGCCAAGCATACCGCAAACAGCATAAGCACCAGCAAGTGGGGCAGTAATTGCGCTAGTTAGGCCAGCTGCACATAAACCGATAGCAAAGAAATAATGTGCCATACCACCTAGGAGAGGCTCTAGTTGCACGGCCATATTAGCCGCTGATATTTTTCCTGCATCGCTACCATAAAACGCCACTGATGCCGTTGATAGAATGGCTAAGGTTATTATACCTCCTAAAGTAATTGAGATACTGGTATCAAGGTTCGTTTCTTTAATTACTTTGTTAATGTTTTTAGAACTATCGTGTTTTTCAGCAAGTACTCCTGAATGTAAAAACAGGTTATAGGGCACAATTGTTGTGCCTATCAAGGCCAGTACCGTGGTAATTGAATCATTTGGTAAGCTCGGTATAAAGCCCTTTAATATCTGATTAAGAGGTGGAGCGGCCATAACGAGCGTTGATATAAACACTAAGCTCATCAACACCACTAAAACAATTAACGCACCTTCAATTACTTTGTGCTTGCCAGTGTACAAAAGCACTGCACTTAATACTGCAATAAGTGGTGTCCATAACATTGGGCTGACAGATGGCATAATTTCTTGCAGCCCTAAACTTGCACCAGTCAGATTGCCCGCTTCATAGGCAGCACTACCAATACCAATGGCACTGATCACTAATATCGCTGCGAGTGCTTTAAAAATAGGTGTTTGAATGGTTGTCCTAAGTGCAGACGCTAAATCTTGCCCAGTAGCTACGCCGAGACGGGCAGCCATTGATTGCAACAAAATAGTTGCTATGACAGAAAACAATAACGTCCAAATAAGAGCAAAGCCAAAATTGGCACCTGCAACACTTGCAGTAGTGATGGTTCCTGGGCCAATAAAAGCGGCGGTGACTAGAAGTCCGGGACCTAAACGCATGATAAAACCTTTTATTATTATTTGTTTAGTGTTTTAACAATAAGATGAAAAACAGCTAACGTTTTAGAAAAAGATCTTAAGGGTATAGAGACTCAAGGTTAGGGTAAAGTAAAAGAGATGATTATCTTTGTAGATATCATCAGAACATAAGAGCACGTTGAAATTGTAAAATTTATACAGTTTACGAAGTAATGGTGTAATACATTTGAAGTTGATAAAAATTGTATCTATAAATCAATAGGTTATTTTGGTCGGGTTTTTGCAAGATATAGGCTTACTTGTTGTTGAATAAAAGGATATAAGAAATGCCTGTACTTACTTTTTCAGCCTATTTTGCTGTGTATGTTTATCTAATTATGCTGACTATTCAGTGGATAATCGCGGCTGTCAGTAAAGCAAAGCAGCCAAACGCAGTGCCCGGTAAGATAGATAATTCTTTGAGTCATGATAGCTTTGTGTTTCGCTCGCATCGAACATTTATGAATACTTTAGAAAATAGTCCGTTGTTCTTAGCGACAGTATTTCTGGGTTTTTTTCTAAACTTGAATAGTAGTGCATTTGCGCTTTGTATATGGGTGTATGTGATCGCCAGAATTATCCATATGCTTTTGTATTATATGATAGCAACCGAAAAGAACCCGAGCCCTCGAAGCTATTTCTTTTTAATTGCTGCAATGGCTAACATGGTGATGTTGGGGTTAATAGGCTTACGTTTACTCTAAAAGGTCGGTGAGGTATTGAGATTAAATGCCTCACCTGATGTTGTTTAAATTGAAAAAGTAACTATTCGATATTCATTAAAACACTGCTAATTTCTGTGTCATATTGAACTGTGATCAATACTGTTCCCAATGTATTTGAGGTACTTGTAACCTTGTAGGCGGCTTGAGCTGTTCCCGCATTTACTATTTTAGTCGTTACTAGGTTACTGTTATTAATACTCCAATTAGCAAACTCAGTTACATTTAAAGATGTTGGATTTGAGCTATAGTTCGCGAACAATTTGAGTTCAATAGTGCCTAAAGGAGATATTGAATACTCGCTAGCGCCATCGTTAATTTCTAAAGAATCAAGTTCAGCGTCACCTTCAATCTGTACTGTTGTAATCTTTTGCTTATTACCACATTCAGCTAATAGTTGTGTGGTCCCGGGCTTAAGGGCAAGAAAACTAGCTGTCGAATCACTATCGTCAATACTTTTTGGTGTTAAACCAATAAAGTTACTGTTGATTGCAGACCACTTGATACTTGAGCTAATGTCTTCTGTTTGCTCTGAATTGCCATTTTGATATACCGCTTTGGCAGCAAGTTGGATTCGATCTCCAACGCTGATGTTTAACTCACTGTCTTGTTCCGAATTAAACGAAACATTAATTTCTTTTAAATTGCTAGGATCTGCAACAACAGATAATTGATCGGTAACATTGCCAATTGCAGCTGTAATTACAGTGCTTTCAACAGCTGCAGCAGATGTATATACAAAGCCTTGCTGATTGATTTTGGCAGTAGTATTTTCATCGACACTTAGGTTTATATCTCTCAAGCTATTTAATGCAGTATATCCATCAACGTAGGTTATATCGGCCGATACTCTCGCAGGCGTGCATGTATTGATAGAGTCTGTTGCAGGAATGACTTGTTTTAATTTAATTGATTCTGCCGCCACATCTGCAATAGATATTTGTTTTTCATCACTAATATCATTTATAGTCGTCGCGGATATAGTAATTAACCCTTGGCTAGATGGCGAATTTTTTAGAGCTGTTAACAAGCCATTACTATTGATTTTAGCAATACTCTCGTCACTTGTTTGCCAGGTTATTTCATTGGTTACGTCTCTAGACTCACCATTTGAATCTATACCCGTTACTTTCAATTGATGGGTGTCACCTTCTTTTAAACGAACTTGGTAGTTTTCAATACTAAGTGACTCAATGATAGTGCCTTCTTGGCGTAACTTTTCAAGTTCAACTTCTTTTGCTAACTGAGTTGAGTCAGTTTCAGATCCGCAACCCAAAATAGCGCTAACAATTAATGAGATACTGAAAAGTTTTGATACGTTCAACTGCGTGTTCATGAAAATCCTTTCGATTAGCTATTTAAAAATGGTAAGTAAGGCCAAGTGTTACACCACTGATTTCTACGTCGTCTCCTTTGAATAAAGATTGGTAGGCTAATCTCACTTGTGTATTTTTGATATAAGGTATCTGCTGGTGAACTGCCACTCCCCATGCAAAGCCATCATAATTATAATTTGTGGGGAGCTTTTCAGATGCTGAATTAACGATCATTTCGTTTTTTGCATAGCCTAATGAAATATCAAGCCCAAAGCCGTTAACCACATCAGATTGCATAACAAAAAAGAGGGCGGCGCTTTTTTCAAGTTCAAACTCTAAATTGTAAATGTTGTCGTCATCACTTGATATTAAGTACTGTGCCTCAAATGCCATATTATTGTTGCTGGCACCTGCTCTTAAGAAGGTAGCAGTTGGTTTGGCACTTTCACTACTAATTTCAATATCGCTGAGCATATAGTCAGCACCTAGATAGTACGTATCTGCCTTAGTCTGAAAACTAGCTGCAAATAGTAAAAGCAAAATATACTTTTTCATAATTTAATTTCTTGTGTTTATATTAGGGTCGATACTAGCGTTTAGTATTAGTGGAATCAAGCAGCGTAATTGTTAATTTACATACAACTGGTTGAATTATATTTGAAACTGTAAATAACTAGCTTGAAGATACAAGTACCAGTTAGCTAGTTAAATACAACAAAAACTTAATTACTCAACACCAATAAAACCACCGGTTTGATGTGACCACAGGGCAGCGTAGATGCCACCTTGTGAAATTAATTGTTGGTGAGAACCTTGTTCAACCACGCCACCTTCATCAAGCACAATGAGTCTATCCATTTGTGCAATAGTTGATAAGCGATGCGCAATTGCTATAACCGTTTTACCCGTCATTAAATCGTCTAAGCTGGTTTGAATTGCCGCTTCTACCTCTGAATCAAGGGCACTAGTTGCTTCATCTAATATCAAAATTGGAGCATCTTTTAACAGTACACGGGCAATAGCAATACGCTGTCGCTGACCACCTGAAAGCTTCACACCTCGCTCACCGACTTGTGCAGCAAAGCCTTTATTACCTTTGCTATCTTCTAAGTCTTCGATGAACTCGAGTGCCTTAGCTTGCTTTGCAGCAGCGAGCATTTCTTCTTCCGTTGCATCTGGCCTGCCATAAAGAATGTTGTCTTTTACAGAGCGATGTAACAGCGAGGTATCTTGCGTCACCATCGCAATATGTTTACGTAAACTTTCTTGGCTTACATCAGCGATGTTTTGACCATCAATACGGATAGTGCCCGAGTCAACATCATAAAAGCGCAGTAATAAGTTCA
Organism: Pseudoalteromonas sp. NFXS39; assembly: GCF_040148775.1. NCBI lineage: Bacteria > Pseudomonadati > Pseudomonadota > Gammaproteobacteria > Alteromonadales > Pseudoalteromonadaceae > Pseudoalteromonas > Pseudoalteromonas sp. NFXS39. The sequence continues at coordinate 171,050 of NZ_JAGDEC010000005.1, forward strand.
CTAGGGTCGACTTACCAGCGCCAGAACGACCAACTAAACCAATTTTTTCACCTGGTTTTATATCAAGGTTTAAGCCATTGATAACAGGGCCGCGATGGGTTTCGTTAGCCGCTTTACCATAGTTAAATTGCACATTCTCAAAGCTTATCGACCCTTTATCAACGTTAAGGGTGCTCGCATTTGTTTTATCATCTACTTCAATCGGCGTTGATAGGGTTTTCATACCATCAGCAACAGTACCAATGTTTTCAAACAGGCTACTGATCTCCCACATGATCCATTGTGCCATACCGTTTAATCTAAGAGATAAACTCACTGCAATAGCGATAGCCCCAACACTGATGGCACTAATAGACCACAGATACAATGACAAAGCGGCAATGCTAAATACCAGCAAATAATTAAGAGTATTGATAGAAAAGTTCAAGCTGGTAACTAAACGCATCTGCTTATATACCGGCTGTAAAAACACATCCATGCTGTCTTTTGCGTATTGCTCTTCACGCTGCGTATACGAGAATAATTTGATTGTTGAAATGTTAGTATAACTATCAACCACACGTCCGGTCATTTCCGAACGCGCATCTGCCTGCGAGCTGGCTACTTTTTTGAGTTTGGGCACAAAATACAACTGAATTGCAGCATAAAGGACTAACCAAACTAACAATGGCAGCATCAAACGCCAGTCAGATTCAGCGACTAAAAATACCATGGCACCAAAGTAGACTACGATATACATTAGTACATCGAGCAGTTTCATCACTGACTCACGAACAGCTAATGAGGTCTGCATGACTTTTGTCGCAATACGACCAGCAAATTCGTTTTGATAAAAGCTAACACTTTGACGAAGCAAATAACGGTGCGCTAGCCAACGGATAGACATAGGGTAGTTACCCAGTAGCGCTTGATGTAACACTGCTGAGTGAAAAAATACAACTATGGGCAATACTACCAGCAGCACAATTGCCATTTTTGTAAGCTCAGCCTGCTGCTCAATAAATAAGGTATCTGGGGTGTATTGACCGAGCCAATCAACTAATTGCCCCATATAGCTAAAAAGCGAGACTTCTAGAATCGCGAGTGCAGCTGCGCTTAAAGACATTAATAGCAATGAGAGTTCCATGCCTCGTGTATAATGACGACAAAAGGCGAATAAGCTATTAGGTGGTTGAGAAGGTTGCTCTTTCGGAAACGGATTGGTCATCCGCTCAAATAAACGATACATAGACGACGCTTTTTAATAATCAAAGTAACCTTACTATACCATTTGAGTGTATTTTTAGCAGTTCATTTAATTTAAAAACTAATATTAAAATCTATCACTATTCAATTATTTACATCTAGTCGTATAAATGAAAATATAATAAGAAAAAGGAATTATGATGAAAAAGTTTCTCTGTACGTTATCGATCATTTTCAGCTTACCGCTTTATGCTTATCAAACCGACACCTATACGTTTAAAGGTAAAAAAACAGCCATAGAAAAACCTGTGACGGTGACGATACCGGATGGCTATCAAGAATCAAAAAAATACAATGTTATATATGTCTTACATGGCTACAGTGGCAATCATAGTGATTGGACAAAGCTTACAGATATAGAAAAACTAGCAGATCAATATGATGTTATCATTGTTAATCCTGATGGTAACTATGGCTCTTGGTATCTAGATTCAGATATCGACAAAAGTTCGCAATACGAGACTTACATCGCTGAAGATTTAGTCAATTATATAGACTCAACCTATTCGACCAATCGGTCTAAAAGTGGGCGTGCAATCACAGGCTTATCGATGGGAGGGTTTGGCGCGTTGCATATTGCTATCAATAACCAAGCACGGTTTGCTGCAGTATCAGGGATGTCTGCGGGGGTCGATGTTAGGCCGTTTAGTGCAGAGTTTGACCTTGCAAAAGTACTCGGCAGTTACGCTGAAAACAAAGAAAAATGGGATAGCATAGCCATTATTAATAACCTTCATAAAATTGCTGCAGGCAATACGGCATGGAAAAAGGGGGCTGATACCTTACCGATTATGCTTGATATTGGTGTAGGTGATTTTTTTATAGAGCAAAACAGAGCACTACATCAAGCTATGTTAGACCTGCGTATTCGCCATGATTATATTGAACGCCCAGGCATTCATGACTGGCACTATTGGAATAAAGTAATTGCCTATCAATTTTTATTTTTAACCTCTCATATGGCGCCATAAAGGATGTTTCAACGTATTCTTGTGTTAATTGCCATAGGCTTTTTTGGTTTTATAGGTTGGGTTATTTACCTTGCTAATACCGGACAAAAGTCGGTATTTTTTGATCTCGTTGCAGTCATTCCTTACGGTGATAAGTTGGGGCATTTTTGCTTATTTGGTCTACTCACGTTATTCATCAACCTTGCCTTTAAATTTAAGACAATGGCTGTAGGGGGACGACCTATCTATTTAGCTGTGTTGATTGTTAGTACGTTTGTGATTTTAGAAGAGCTAAGCCAGTATTTTGTCGAATCGAGAACATTAGATTTTATCGATTTAATTGCTGACTTTGCGGGTATCGCAGTATTCAGTGCTATTTCAGCTTGGCTTTGCAAAAAGTTATATCCAACTAAGAGCTAAACTTTCAGTAACTTGCTTGGTTTCGTCTATAATCAGTGTAGACCAAGCCTAAAAGTTGCGTATGAACAGAGATACCTCAGATTATTTGTCAGATATTATTGATCTATTACTCGATGCTGTATGCGTAGTTGATGCCAAAGGTACGTTATTGTTTACTAATCCTGCCTTTGAAACAATCTTCGGATACACACCAGAAGAAGCTATAGATAGGAATATGCTGGACTTTGTTTACCCAGAGGACAGGGCCAAAACTATTAATGCCATAAACCAAATTGTGGTCAATGATCAGCATCCACGATTTGAAAATCGTTGGGTAAGGAAAGATGGCAGAGTGGTTCATGTATTGTGGTCTGTCTATTGGTCAAAAGAAAAACAAGTCAGAGTGGCTATCGCTTATGACATAACAGAGCAAAAAAATCTCGAACAAAAACTGATATATATGGCGGGACACGACCCCCTCACCGATCTTCCTAATCGTAGTTATTTAACTACCCAACTTGAAGAGTCATTATCAATTGCAAATACTATTTCAACAGTGATTGCAGTACTTTTTATCGATATAGATGGTTTTAAGCAAGTTAATGATGTTCATGGCCATGGCGCTGGCGACAAACTATTAAAAACGATTGCAATGCGCATTCGTCATGTTTTGAGAAAGGAAGACAGTGTAGGGCGCTTAGGCGGCGATGAGTTTGTGGTTATTCTCAATAGCATTAAACACAAAAGTGATGTTATTAAAATCGTTGATGAGCTAATAGCGGAGATATGTCAGCCTTTAGTTTACAATGATGCGGAGCTTACCTACTCACCCAGTATTGGTGCCGTGCTGTTTCCTGAACATTATGGTGATGCTGAATATTTAATTCAGTGTGCCGATAAAGCCATGTACAAAGCAAAGAATGAAGGGGGGAATCGTATGGTTTTTTATAATGATGGAATAAAGTTACCCGGCGCTAAAAACACAGGTTAGCGTATCATAAACTACAGCAGGTATATGGTTTCAACCTAATAATTTGTTTTCTAACTCATAACTATTGCACGAAATGAAATATTAGTTAGCCTTGAATGATTCATTGAAGGAGTGAAACTATGTTTAAGCGTAAAATAATAACTAATAGTGCTTTTTTTAGCTCATCACTGTTATTGGTAGCGGCGGCTCATGCCACAACACCTCAATATAAAGAACAACAAGCTTTGCATGAAATTGCAAGTGCCGTTTCTAAAACACGTATAGAGCAAGATATTCAAACGCTGGTTGACTTTGGCACTCGCCATACTCTCTCTGAGACGAAATCAGATACGCGTGGTATTGGTGCTGCAAGACGTTGGATCAAGTCTGAGTTTGAGGCGATTTCTAAAGCTTGTGGTAACTGCCTAGAAATCATTGAAGTAAAAGACACTATTTCCGGTGAAAAGCGTATTCCAAACCCGGTTGAAGTTGTCAATATTGTGGCTATTCAGCGCGGTCAAGTTGATGCTAATCGCATGGTTATGATGTCGGGTGATATTGATTCGAGAGCCTCTGATGTAATGGACTATACCTCAGATGCGCCAGGGGCTAACGATAATGCATCTGGTGTGGCTGGCGTGCTGGAATCGGCGCGAGTTTTATCAAAGTATAAATTTAATGGATCAATTGTTTATGCAGCTTTATCTGGTGAAGAGCAAGGCTTGTTTGGCGGCAAAATTTTAGCTAAATACGCTCAAGATCATAATTGGCGTGTTCATGGTGTTTTAAACAACGACATGATTGGTAACTCAACGGGCATTAATGGGGTAACAGATAACACAACTGCACGTATCTTCTCTGAAGGTACTCGCGTTATAGAAACAAAAGAGCAAGCCCATAAACGCCGTTTTACGGGGGGGGAAGTTGACTCTGCAAGTCGTAACCTTGCGCGTTACATAGATACAATCGCAGACCGCTACATTGAGAATCTGGATACCATGTTGATATATCGACTCGATCGTTTTGGTCGAGGAGGGCATCATCGTCCATTTAACGATGTTGGCTTTGCGGCTGTGCGTATTATGGAAACCAACGAAAACTACAACCAACAGCATCAAGACTTACGTACTGAAAATGGTATTACCTATGGTGACACCATTGACCATGTTGATTTTGCCTATGCAGCGAAATTAACTTCACTAAATGCGGTGACTATGGCTTCAATAGCGTGGGCTCCAGCACCGCCAACGGGCGTTAGTATTTCAGGTGCTGTAAAGCCAAGTACAACCTTAGCGTGGGATGAAAGTGATGATCCAACGGTGGTTAGTTATAAAATCTATTGGCGTTATACCAGCGAACCACAATGGCAATTTAGCCGTGATGTTGGCAAAGTAACAGAAGCAACACTGAAAAATGTCGTGATAGATAACTACTATTTTGGTGTTGCTGCTGTGAACAAAGATGGTATTGAATCACCGGTTGTATTTCCTGGTGATGTTGGCGCATTCGAATGGCCAAACAAATAACTAAATAGGAATAGTTAAGTCATAGCGAACACCACCCAGTTCGCTATGAGCTGCCATAATACGCCAGTTATGGGCTTCGACAATTTGTTTTACAATCGCAAGCCCAATTCCTGAACCTGATTGTTTCACTGTTTTTAAGTCTGGCACTCTATAAAGATGGTCAAAAATCTTTGCTAAACTCTCGTCGCTGACGCCAGGGGCTGAATCTTCATAGCAGATTAATAACCGTGTTTGGTTTTGGCTAATCGTAAAATTAATTTTCCCAGGCTGCTGCGTGTACTTAATCGAATTACTGATTAAGTTTGCAAATAATTGTGAAAGCCTTGTTGCATCACATTCTAGTGTTAATTCATCCGTTATATTTTGTGTGAACCCAACTTCAAACTTATCAAGTTGAATAATCATATCTGCGTGTAAGCTTTGGAAATACTCTGCAGCATTAATTTTTGTTAGGTTGAGCTGAAAGCTATTTTGTTCAAGTAGTGATATTTTATTTAAATCACTGACTAAAGTAGCCATGTCGGTGATTTTTTGGTTGAGCTTTTCGTAAGTGAGCTCATTAAATTGAGTTAGGCCTGCTTGAAGGGTTTCAAGGTGTAAGCGTAAACCCGTTAGTGGATCACTTAGCTCGTGAGCAACTTGTGATAATAACTTACTACGTTGACTAATTTGTTTATCTAGATAATTTCGACGCTGTTCAATGAGTTGTTTTCTCTGTCTCACTCTTAATAATGCGATGCCCATTACAGCTAAAAGCAAGCTAAATATTAAAATACTATATAGGATAGTTTGGCGCTGAGAGGCAATAGCTTGGCTTTTTTCATTATCTTGGAGCTTTAAATCTTGAATAGCCAAGTCGCGGTCGCGCATAGCAATGGAGTTTTGCAGCTCAGCTAAACGTTGATTGTAGTTGTTACGGGAAAAACCTTTTTCAAGCTCAGTAATCGTTTTTTGATATAAAAATGCCTGTTGATAATCTGTTTGTTTTTCTGCCACTGTTGTCAGATGCTCAAGGGCAATGATTTGTTTTTGTTGTTTATTCTTGGTTTTACTTAATTGGTAGGCTTGCTCTGCATAATGTTTAGCTTGTTTAAGTTCAGTAGAGCCAATATATAGTTTTGCTAATGTGAGTAACACATCTATATATAAGTGATCGTCATGTTTGAGCTCAGTGATCACTTGTTCTTCAATTGCTAATGCTTGTTCTAGGTTATCCATTTTTAGCAAATTTATAGCAATATTATGGTTTGCCCAGGCAGAATTTCGAGTGCTGTTATAACTCGCAAACACTTGTTGTGCTTGTTTAGCGTAATCCAGTGCTGAAGTGTAGTTTTTTAGCCCATATTCACATTGTGATAGCTTAACAAGACTATGTCCGATATCAGAAAGAGCTCCAGTTTGCTTATCAAAATATAAGGCTGTGTTAAATTCGCCTTTTGCTTTTTCGAATTGTTCTAAATCTAAATAACTTTGCGCAATTGAATAACTTATACCAGCTTGCAGTGAAATAGACGGCGACATTTTCTGAATTACTTCTCGACGTTTTAATTTATATTCCAGAGCAAGGGTCAAACGATCTAACTGTTCAAGGTTACGAGAGTAACCTTGGTATAGTATCTCTTTTTGTTTTAATGTTAATTCGCGTTTATCGTTGTGAATGTACGTCTCTAAAAGGGTTAAGGCTGCTTGGTACTTTCCAGAATTATGATAAGCACTAACAAGGCTCGCCACGGCATCAATCTCATAATCAGTAAATTGCAAACGCTGAAAAAGGGCAACATTTTGTTGAGACAGTTGAATAGCGGTCTCTAAGTCATTTTGTCTGTATGCCAATCGCGCTTTAGCTAGATACAACTCGCTATAAATAGGGGAGTCGTTTTTGTATTGGGGCATGGATTCAAGTTCATCAAAAATAGTTTGCGCTTGTTGAAACTTTCCTAAGTGTATATAAACGTGTATCAATCTAACATTAAAGCTTATTTGCTCTGCAAGGCTGGCAGTTTCGATAAGGTGCTTATCAATACTTATTAAATACTCATAACGTTTTTGATAGTCGCTGATTGTAATGGCTTCATCAATGTTGCTTTGCAGCGTTGATGCAAAAGCACTGCTGAGGTATAAGATACAAAACAGAAGGTAAGAGGTTTTAAGTTTCATAGTGCGGTTTATTATAAATTTATTCCGCATTAGTTTAGCATGCCATTCTTTTAAGTGGGGATGATTCGCTTATGTGACCAAAAAGAGTTGCATTTTGCAATTATCCTTCTCGCATCTTGCAAGTAATTTGGATTGCTCGTTCATAAGGTATTGTTATAAAGCTATTTATTTTTTGGAATAGTTGCTGCTTTAAATAATTACACATCCACAGGAGAGTGTCATTATGAAAAGTAACATACCCGCTTATCTACTATTCGCACTTGCAACGGGCTTCGTAAGTGCAGCACCATTTCAGCAGTGCCCAAGTAAAGCATTTTTGATTCAGGGAAAACCCGCGCAAATGTTTGGCGTTGACCTAGTATCTGCTAAATCTACAGTGCTAGCTGCAACACTCAATTTTACTTCAGAAGCTAACAACGAAAGTGTCAATGCGGTTGGCTTTAATTATAAAGACCAATATATGTATGGCTTTAGTAAACAATCCCCGAAAAGTGTTGTGCGAATTGGTGACGAATACATATTAGAGCGGTTAAATGTAAATGGACTACCAGACACCAACTTTTATGTTGGTGATATTCAGGTAAATAGTGAAACTAATCAGGCTATTTATTATCTATATCACCCAAAATTTGGCTTGTTTGGTATAGATTTAGCAGAACCATCTGATGCGTATCAAGCAGAATTAGTAGCGGACTCAGCTAATTGGGGGTTAGCTATTTATGATTTTGCGTTTCATCCTCATAGCAATCTTTTATATGCGGTTGAGTCAAATGGCGACTTATATGAGATAGATTTAGATAATAAGACACCCACTTTTGTCGCAAACCTCGACATAGCCGGCGATACCGGTGCAAATGGTGCCAGTTATTTTGATGTACAAGGTCAGTTTTATTTTAGTAATAACCGCAGTGGTAAAATCCATAAAGTAGATTTAGGTAAAAGCCCTGTAGATGGTTATACACCGACCGCTTCAGTATTTACTTTGGGGCCTACTTCAAACCAAAATGATGGTGCACGCTGCGCTATTGCAGAAGTAAAAGTAACTGATAATTCAATAGACTTTGGTGATGCACCCATGCCATATAAAACAGTACTTGCTGATAGTGGTGCCCGTCATTTGTTTGACCCTAATGAAGACCAATCAAATTTAGTTTATCTAGGCGCATATGTTGATGGTGAAAATATCAACATAGAAGCCGATTTACAGGCATCTCCGGTCGATAGCTCTGATGATGGCGTTAAGTTTGTAACTGATTTCGTTGCTGGCTCTACTAGTCAGGTAATAGTAACAGCCCCTAATGATAATGGTTATTTATATGCTTGGTTTGATTGGGATCAAAACTTCCAGTTTGACTCTGATGAAATTACAGTGAGTAAATATCGCTTAAATCAAGGTGATAATAGTGTACTAGTCGATGTACCTAGTGATGCTGTAATGGGGGCTACATGGGCTCGTTTTCGTGTGACCGATGGCAGTGAGTTAAGCCCAATTACAGCCAGTGGTGGGGTAACAGGTGGCGAGGTAGAAGATTATCCAGTAACAACATATGGTAGCTTAGTATACCCAAGTGAAAATGGCTGGGTAACCCTTGCTTATGAAGATCAATGGCCATTTGCCGGTGATTATGATTTTAATGATTTAGTTGTTAATTATCGTACAAAGTTAATAGAGAAAGATGGCCAAGCGCTTGGTTATAAGATTGAAGGAGAATTAGTAGGAATAGGCGCAAGTTACCATAACGGTTTTGCTGTTAGATTAGCTCAGTCCTCAGGTGGAAGTTTAAAGCGAATATTACGAAACCAAGTAAATGAGAGCGAGATTAGTTTAATTATTAATAATGAAGTGCAGACACACACCGTGTTAGAAGAAGGTGTTGATGATGCCATTCTCATTATAATGCCAGATACTTGGTCGTATGTAAGCAGCCAAAGCGGGTGCAGTTTCTTTCGTACTGAGAATGGTTGCTATACCAGTAGTAAAGTTGGTTTTACTTTGAGCGTTTCTTTAAATACCGGTGTTTCTTCAGTAAATGCACCGAAATACACTTTAGATCCTTTTATATTTGGAGCAGCTGGTTTCAGCCATGGGCAATTTTTAAGTGGAAAAGACCCAAGAAGTTGGGAAGTTCATTTAAAAAATCAAGCACCGACAGAAAAGTTTGACCAAAGCTTTTTTAATTACCCTGAAAGTGATGATGCATCAAATAACCTATTTGGATATTACTTTCAATCACCTACCGGTTTACCTTGGGCTATTGAGGTTGGAGCTGAGTGGGCACATCCAAAAGAGAAAGTTGATATAACATTAGCTTACAGCGAATTCAAAATATTTGCAGAGTCATCTGGGCGTGAAAGCACACTTTGGTTTAATAGTGCAAAGCTGGCAAATGTTATTTTACGAGGAGAATAATCATGAAATATTATACTTTAATAACTTTTAGCCTAATGTTGTCAGCATGTGGTGGTGGCGAAAGCAACTCATCAATTAAGACTGAAAGTGCTATACAGACACCCACCACAAGTACAGCTACTGAAACAACTGGAACAGATATAAGTGAAGAAACAGAGACAATGGCGGACTTAATGATTGAACCGGAATTTGATTTAAGTAGCAAAATGGAACTAAGCGTAGATGTTGATTTAAACATGGGTGATAGCAGAGCGTATGTAAATATTTGTCTAAAAGGTGATGATAATAGAGCAGATTACAGCCAGTGCTTACTGCGTGCTCCATTAAAACAAAGCAAATTGTTATCTAGTGTGATGCTTGCAAACAATGCGATACAGCTGGTGGCTGAAGTGTGGTTTTATGACTCTCAAAATGAGCCTCTACGTTTTTATTGGCAGTATGATGATAGGCAACCATCCGTGTTTAGTATTCGCTAAAATAAGTGATCGATATTATGTTTTTTTAAGTTTAATTTTAAGAGACCGATTATTTTCAACAGCTTAAAATAGGATTTTGATATGCAATATATAGAAGAGGTACTGCAAACTGTAAAAGAGTCTAACCCAAACGAACAAGAGTTTTATCAAGCTGTTGAAGAAGTGTTGACATCAATTAGTCAGGTAGTTGAAGCTAATAGTGAATATCGAGAACATGCTATATTAGAGCGATTAGTTGAGCCTGAAAGACAGGTAGTTTTTAGGGTACCTTGGCTTGATGACAATGGCAAAGTCCACGTTAACCGTGGTTTTAGAATTGAATTTAGCTCGACCCTAGGTCCATATAAAGGTGGCTTGCGTTTCCATCCGAGTGTTAATCAAAGTGTGGTTAAATTTTTAGGCTTTGAGCAAGTTTTAAAGAATTCACTGACAGATTTACCTTTAGGAGGAGCCAAAGGTGGTGCTGACTTTGATCCAAAAGGTAAAAGTGATAATGAAATTATGCGTTTTTGCCAGTCATACATGACAGAGCTTTATCGTCACATTGGTGCAAATACAGATGTTCCTGCCGGCGATATTGGTGTTGGCACTAAAGAAATAGGTTACTTATTTGGTCAATACAAACGCATCACTAATCAATTTCAAGGTGTACTTACCGGAAAATCAGAAATTATGGGTGGTTCAGCTTTAAGAACAGAAGCAACTGGCTATGGTATCGTTTATTTCTTGAGTGCAATGCTAGATGCTAAAGGTGAGTCCTTAAGGGGGAAGAGGTGTTTAGTGTCTGGAGCTGGTAATGTTGCGCTATATCTGATGGAAAAACTCGATGAATATGATGCAATAATACTAAGTTGTAGCGATTCAAAAGGTACACTGTATTGCAAGGATGGACTTGACGTGAAATTAGTTAAGCATTTAAAGAAAGAAAAAGGAGCTGAGCTTAGGGATTATTTGAACAAGCATAAAGATGCTGAATTTACGCCTGTTAATCAATACCCTAGTGAAGGTCATCAAGTATGGCAATATGAAGCCGACATTGCACTTCCGTGTGCAACACAAAATGAAATTACCGAAAAAGATGCTTTAACACTTGTAGAAAATAACTGTTTGATCGTGTGTGAGGGCGCAAACATGCCAACCACAGTCGATGCGCTTAAAGTATTTAAAAAGCACAATGTCTTTTTAGGACCAAGCAAAGCAGCAAATGCGGGCGGTGTTGCCACGAGCCAATTTGAGATGGCTCAAAATGCAAGTATGCAAAAATGGCGGCCGAAACAAGTTGATGAGAAGCTTCAGCAAGTTATGAAGTCAATTTTTGATACTATTTCATCGACAGCTAAACAGTATTCTAACGAATACGACCTTGTACTTGGTGCGAATATAGCGGGGTTTGAAAGAGTTGCAGATGCAATGTTAAAACAAGGTGTTGTGTAATGCTTCATAATTAAAAAATATTCTTTTTAGTAATATAAAATGAAATATAAAAAGACACCCACTTTTACTTATGTAAAAAGTAGGTTGTCACAGCATTTGTTTGAGCACATTTTATATACAAATGATGTTTAGTTCTTTTTTACTATTTGAATTTAAGTATTAGTTATTAATTCTAGCTAAAATAAAATTCAAAACGTAGACATTTACGATTTATAAAAATAGAGAAATAAAAGAAGTGATTGTATAGTTTTAGAATTTAGCAAAACAAAGCTTGGCTATTAGCTATTGAGCTTCTTCGTTTTCTTTGCATGTGTATTGCATGAGCTGTAATTGCTTGCTCTTTACCAGCTGCATTTTTAAATGAACGTGTAAATGAGGTCGTGAGTGAAAGCCAGTTGCTAGCACTTATATTTAACCTTTCTATAATTGGGGCCGCTTCATCAAGTATTTTACCTGGTTTATTATTTCGTATAGAGCGGCCAGTCCAATCAACGAGTTGCAGGTATGTTTTTAGGTCAAATGGCAGACCTTTAGGTGTACGTTTATGTTGCTCACCAGCAAAGCGCATGAGTGCTTTCGGTTGCTTACCTGTTTCAGATGATTGAATTCGCATTTTAATACTTGTGTAGTCGGACTTTTCTGGTAAATCAGCTGCTTTGGCTCTAATCGGGTTTAAGTCAACATAAGCAAGACAAGCAGCAAGCGCAGCTTCATCTAGCAAAGCTTGTGATTTGAAACGGCCTTCCCAAAATCGCCCTTTGCAGCCATCTTCTTTGTTGGCCTTTCGAGCAATACCTTCATTAAGAACTCGCATAAACCAACTAATACTACTTAGCCTTTCTCGATAAATATTAATTCGAGCATTTAAAGCTGCGAGCTCCGCCTGTGTAAGTAATTCACCACTTAAATACCGTTGACATAAAAAAGAGCTTTTAAACAACTTGTGCCATCTTATAAGAATAGCTTTATTATTTAATCGCTTAGATTTTTTTAAATTAACATGGAGTACCAAATGAGTATGATTGCTCATAACAGCATAAGCACAAATATCAATACAAAATATATTGCCAAGCTGAAGTAATTTCGTTTCAACCCAATCGCGCCGGTGCTCATAAGAGCGACCAGTAAGTGGGTCTTTTCCACATAAATAAGCGCGGCGAACGCAACGTGAAATACAGTGGTAATAAGGTGTGTTTGAAAGGCTAATTAAGTTCTTCCGTGGTGTTGCCATGCTCTTCTCCTCCATGAGTTGAACATTTTAAGTTTAGTCATAATTTTGAGAAGTGAGAAATATTAAGTTGGGTGTCTTTTTTAAATTTATTCTTTAGAAATAGAGTTGAGTTTCCTCTTTAGAATTAAAATGGGTGTCTAAATATCTTTTCATAACATGGGAGTCCTAATAAATTTAAAAAGCTCAGGCGTTGCTGAGCTTGGCTGAAATTAGGTTGTATTTTGCAAGCAAATGATTACGAAAAAGCTTTTTCGCTGAGGAGTTCTTGCATTTGTTCGCGCATTTTGAATTTTTGTAGTTTACCAGTCACTGTCATTGGGTATTCTTCAACAAAGCGAATGTATTTTGGTACTTTGAAATAGGCAAGTTTGTCTTTTAAAAATTCGCGAATGGCATTTTCATCAAGCACTGCATCATCTTTGGGTTGTATCCAAGCGCAGACTTCTTCACCATATTTTTCATCGCTAATACCAAAAATTGCTGCATCTTGAATGCCGGGGTAGGTATACAGAACCTCTTCAATTTCTCTTGGGTATATGTTTTCGCCACCGCGGATAATCATGTCTTTGATACGACCAACTATTGCAACAAATCCATCTTTATCCATTACACCTAGATCACCAGAATGTAACCAGCCTTCTTTATCGATAGTTGCGTTAGTTTTTTCTTCGTCGTTCCAATAACAACGCATAATGCCTGCGCCACGGCTACATACTTCACCGGGTATACCTACTTTTTGTACGTCGCCTAATTCGTCGATGATTTTAACTTCAGTATGTGCTAATGCACGGCCTACCGTGGTCACTTGTTTTTCTAGCGGTGAATCGGTTTCTGTAACATTATTGATAGGGCTACATTCAGTTTGACCATAGCCAATTACCACTTCTGTCATATGCATCAAAGTATGAACTTTACGCATTACTTGTTCAGGACACGTAGAACCGGCCATAACACCTGTACGTAGGCTAGATAAATCGTAGTTTGCGAATTCTTTGAGTTCTAACTCGGCAATAAACATAGTCGGTACACCATGTAAACCAGTGCAACGTTCTTTTTCAACCACTTCAAGGGTTGTTTTAGGATCAAATGAATCACCAGGAAAAACCGCGGTGGCACCTTTACTTATACATACTAAATTACCAAGCACCATACCAAAGCAATGATAAAGGGGCACAGGTATACAAAGTTTATCCATATGAGTAAGTTTCATCGCTTGTGCCATTAAAAAACCATTATTCAAGATGTTTTTATGCGATAAAGTAGCTCCTTTTGGATTACCTGTGGTACCAGAAGTAAATTGAATATTGATATCTTGGTCACAATGCAAAGTGGCAGCAATTGCATCAAGCTCTAGCTTATGGGCATCTGTAGCGCGTTGCATAATATCGCTAAAACTAAACATCCCAGGTGCTGGCTCGTTACCAATTCGAATTATGTTTTTTAAATGTGGTAGAGCGCTTAAATTTAATTCACCAGGTTCTGAATTACTAAGCTCAGGCGCTAGTTCATTGAGCATGCTAATATAATTACTCGCTTTAAACTCACTTGCTGTGATAAGTGTTGAACATTCAACACTGTTCAGAGCGTATTTTAACTCGTTTGGTCGGTATGCAGGGTTAATACATACCATTATTGCCCCAATCTTGGCTGTGGCAAATTGGGTTAAGCACCATTCAATATTATTAGGTGACCAAATGCCTACACGGTCACCAGGTTTAACACCGATAGCTAACAACCCCATGGCAAGCTGATTAATCTGATGTTGATATTGTTTATAAGTTAAACGGATCTGTTGATGATGAACCACTATAGCGGGGTGTTCTGGATAATTGTCGACAATATCATCAAGATACTGCCCGATTGTTTTATCTATCAAAGGACTGTCTGTGCAACCTTTATAATAACTATGAGAAAGTGGAAGCGCATTACTTTGTGTGTTCTTTGTCTGCATTGTTATCTCCGTGTCCGGTTAATTTGTTGTCGTGGACTTGATGCAAAAGAATTGAAAAACATTGTGGGTGATTTTCAAAACATGCGTACCTAATTAACTAAACATAGATTGTCGACAAATGAAAGCTATATAAGACTAATGTACAGAGGGATTTTGAGATTACAGAAAAGTAAATGGAATCGTGGGTATAAAAAACGTGCCGAAGCACGTTTTATTGTTAGGTTATTGTTCGTCTTGCTTATATGTCTTACGCATTAGGTATACATAGGCACTGATAAAGGCATTTTCCTGGAACTTCTTAAGGCCTGTATCTTCGAAATCGATAGGTAAGGGGTTACGTTTTAGCTGCTCTTTAATTGTCGTTGCAGAAAAAATCTGTACATCCAATTCGTCAATCAGCTGAATAGCTGTTTCCATTTTAAAGCCTTTCGCGCTTCCGGCGAACTTACCTTTTGGCTGACGCTCTTTAATCGCAACAGAGTCAATTTGATAATCTTGCATTAGCTTTCTAAAATCAAACTGAAATTTACGCATAACCTCAGTGTCATTACCATTTGCTAAAGTAAAGCGTGTTTGTCTGATGTCACGGATATCAAATACATCATTGTCTTTGGTTAAAATACAAAGTAGTACGTCACTACCTGTGATTTCTACACCGCATGTTCTCATGGTCATTCTCTAAATAACTTAATTTGCGCAATTATAGCAAGTAACGTTATGAAAAACAGTTGCTTTAAAAATGAATTTTTATAGCAATAATACTGTGGTCACTGACACTGATATCTTCGATTAATTGTGTCGGTGAAATATGTTTGTCATAACTTTCATAGTCGAGCGTTTTAACCTTAGAAACTTGGCAATCAGGGTTAAAATGCGCTGAGGCGAGAATGTAATCAAGCACATTACCTTTCCCTTGGTAATAATGGCTGAAGGGTTTTGATTTATTCTCATTAAAACAGCGGCTAAACTCAAAGCTGTCTGTTAAACCAACAACGGGTTCGTTATGTTCTATGCAGGGTTCACAACGAGTTGGGTGAAAACCTTGAGTCATAAATGACAATGTCGGACTGGTAAGTACATCATTAAAATCACCCATAACTAATGTTGCACACTGTTTTTCTCGCTGGGTTTTAAGGGCGTCATAATAAACAATCGATGCTTCTAGTGATCGTGAAATTTGTGATTGCATGGTGCCAACTGTCTGGTGTAGCAACTGCAAAAGTGGATCTTCAAGGTTATGTATATTAAGTATGTGCGCCATTGACTGCACTCGTTGTGATTTAAAATGAACCACATAAAAGCAAACTTCACCAAATTCAGGAAGGTCAATTAAACACTTAATAGGTGTGCGATTAAATTTGAACTCGTTTTGATTATTTAAATACTCAAGTAATTCGGGGCAAGGTGCTAGTGCTTCAACTGATTTAAATGGGTATTTACTTGCAATTGCAACCACAGGGTTGAACAATACTTGCGGGTACAACGCATCATGAGATGGGTTATCGACTGTTTTAAAGTAGTCATAGCCAGCTTCTTTACATTGAACTTCTAAGGCATGTTGACTAAACACTTCTTGAAATGCCACCACATCCGGGCTTGATTCACTCAAAAAATTAGCAACAAACAATTGTTTTTGTTGCCACTGAGTTTTGTTATACCGCTCATGCAATTGATAAAACGAGTAGGGGGGCGCGGTATAATTTAATAAGTTAAACGTTGCAAACTTGAAAGAACGCGAGTTTGACATCTTGATTACCTTAAAAGTATTAACTCATTAAGTATGAAATGAGTTAACTAATTGTCAATTTAGTCTTCTAATTACTTGTATTTGAGTACGTGAGCGGCGACAATGGTCGCTTGTATTTGCGAAGACTCAGTAAATACGAGCTTAATTAGCAATGCTTATTCGTAAAAGCGTTGCAGAGTTACATAAAATTAATTTTAAAATATTACATGTGATGCATTGTAGGCATCACCACTGTATTAAGGATGTATAATGCCAGTTATTACCCTCCCTGACGGCAGTCAGCGTAGTTTTGAAAACCCAGTAAGCACATATGACGTAGCAAGCGATATCGGTCCCGGACTTGCCAAAGCAACCATTGCAGGTCGAGTTAATGGTAGCCGTGTTGATGCATGTGACTTAATCACCGACGATGCGCGATTAGAAATTATCACAGCAAAAGATGATGATGGTTTAGAGATCATCCGTCACTCGTGTGCGCACCTTATTGGTCATGCGGTTAAGCAGCTTTTCCCTGAAGCAAAAATGGCAATCGGTCCGACCATCGATAATGGTTTTTATTACGATATCGATATGGAACATTCTTTAAGCCAAGATGATTTAGATGCTATCGAAAAGCGTATGCTTGAGCTTGCAAAAACAAACTACGACGTTGTTAAAAAGACCGTAAGCTGGCAAGAAGCACGCGATACTTTTGAAGCGCGTGGTGAAACATATAAGATGGAAATTTTAGACGAGAACATTGCAAAAGATGACCGTCCGGGTTTATACCATCACGAAGAATACATCGACATGTGTCGTGGTCCACACGTACCAAATATGAAATTCTGCCAACACTTTAAAATTATGAAAGTGGCAGGTGCTTATTGGCGTGGTGATTCAGAAAACAAAATGCTGCAACGTATCTACGGCACAGCATGGGCAGATAAAAAGCAACTTAAAGCATATTTAAAACGCTTAGAAGAAGCTGAAAAGCGTGACCACCGTCGTATTGGTAAAGCACTTGATTTATGGCACTGGCAAGAAGAAGCTCCAGGTATGGTGTTTTGGCACAATGATGGCTGGAGTATTTACCGTGAACTAGAAGACTTCGTTCGTGAAAAGCTACGTGAGTACGATTACGAAGAAGTAAAAGGCCCGTTAATGATGGACCGTGGTTTATGGGAAAAATCAGGTCATTGGGACAAATACGCAGATGCGATGTTCACAACTGAATCTGAAAAGCGTGAGTATGCAATCAAACCTATGAACTGCCCAGGTCACGTACAAATCTTTAATCAAGGTTTAAAATCATACCGTGATTTACCATTACGTATGGCTGAGTTTGGTTGTTGTCACCGTAACGAACCATCAGGAGCACTTCACGGCTTAATGCGTGTGCGAGGATTTACACAAGATGATGCGCATATCTTCTGTACAGAAGAGCAAATCATGGATGAAGTTTCTGCATGTATTAAAATGGTTTATGACACATACGAAACGTTTGGCTTTGAGAAGATTGTTGTAAAACTTTCTACTCGTCCAGAAAAGCGTATCGGTGAAGACGAAATGTGGGATAAAGCAGAGCTTGCGCTTGCTGAAGCACTTAAAGCAAACGACATTGAGTTTGATTACCTACCAGGTGAAGGTGCATTCTACGGTCCTAAGATTGAGTTTACACTTTATGACTGTTTAGATCGTGCTTGGCAATGTGGTACAGTGCAGCTAGACTTTGCATTACCGGGTCGTTTAGGTGCAACTTATGTTGCAGAAAACAATGAACGTCGTACACCTGTAATGATCCACCGTGCTATTTTAGGTTCAATTGAGCGTTTCATCGGTATTTTAACTGAAGAATATGCTGGATTGTTCCCAACATGGCTTGCTCCTAAGCAAGTAGTGATCATGAATATCACGGATAAACAAGCTGATTATGTGCAAGAAATTGTACAAAAATTAAATAAACTTGGAATTAGAGCCGCTGCTGACTTGAGAAATGAGAAGATTGGCTTTAAAATCCGTGAACATACGTTAAAGCGTATTCCTTACTTACTTGTTGTTGGCGATAAAGAAGTTGAACAGCAAGAGGTGGCAGTACGTACTCGCACAGGTGAAGACCTAGGCAAATTTAGTGTTGATGATTTTATCGCTAAAGTAAGCGAAGAAATTAAAAATCGACAATAAATCATGAGCGTGTAGGGCATAACAAACAGCCAACTACACGCTTTTTATTTTATATTCTTGGAGGATCGTACCATTAGAGGCGGCAAGAAAGGGCAACAAACAGCTCAAAAAAATCGTATCAACGAAGATATTACAGCTAAAGAAGTTCGTTTAATTGGCATTGACGGTGAACAAGCTGGCATCGTGTCATTAAAAGAAGCACAAGCTATGGCTGATGATGCGGGTGTAGATCTTGTAGAAATCAGTCCTAATGCTGAGCCACCTGTTTGTAAGGTTATGGACTACGGTAAGTTCATCTTTGAAAAAAGCAAAGAACTAAAAGAACAAAAGAAAAAGCAAAAGCAGATCCAGGTTAAAGAAATCAAATTCCGTCCGGGTACGGATGAAGGTGATTACCAGGTTAAGCTTCGCAACTTACGCAAGTTCTTAGAAGCGGGTGACAAAGCTAAAATTACTATCCGTTTCCGTGGTCGTGAAATGGCTCACCAAGAAATTGGTATTGAATTATTAAACCGTGTTAAAGCTGATTTGGAAGATGTTGCACAAGTAGAGTCTTTCCCAAATCGTGTTGAAGGTCGCCAGATGGTTATGATGATGGCGCCTGTTGCTAAAAAGCAATAAACGCGGTATATTACGCACCGATTTTATTTCAGGTCTGCAAGTAACAGTTTTCTGTTCACCTGAAATAACCGGTTTAAGTAAGGTTGCACTGCTTTTGTAGTGAACCTTCACCGGACTATGGCAGTAAGTTAGGCCTTTAAAGAAGAGCTATTTTATATCTCTCGCCTGCTTGCTAATGTTTAAGCAATACATTTGGAGTTATTGCAATGGCTTATAAGCTAAAAACTCACAGAGGCGCTGCTAAGCGTTTCAAGAAAACTGCTTCTGGCGGTTTCAAGCGTAAACAAGCGCATCTTCGTCACATTCTGACTAAGAAAACTTCTAAGCGTAAATTACACTTACGTCCTAAGATGATGGTTCATAAGAATGACCATGGTCTAGTTTCACGTATGTTACCATTCGCTTAATAGGAGTCTTCAGAAATGGCAAGAGTTAAACGCGGTGTTATCGCACGTGCACGTCACAAAAAAGTTTTAAAGCAAGCTAAAGGTTACTACGGAGCACGTTCACGTGTTTACCGCGTAGCTTTCCAGGCAGTTACTAAAGCGGGTCAATACGCTTACCGTGACCGTCGTGCTAAGAAACGTACTTTCCGTCAACTTTGGATTGCACGTATCAATGCAGCTGCTCGTCAAAACGGTCTTTCATACAGCCGTTTTATCAATGGTCTTAAAAAGACTTCTGTAGAAATCGATCGTAAGATTCTTGCAGATATCGCTGTTTATGACCAAGTTGCATTCGCAGCGCTTGTTGCAAAAGCAAAAGAAGGCCTAGCGGCTTAATTTCGCTTTTCATAAAGTTTAAAAAGGAGCCTAGTGCTCCTTTTTTTGATCTTATTCCAATCCGCTTAATTAAGTAGTCTATTTTGAGGCAATAAAACCTCGTTGATAACAAGGCGAAAATTTCGTTATTTAGTTGTTCTAAATGAGAAATTTTTAACGCAGTTAGCGACAGGTTTAATCCCTCAAAATGATTAAGTATTATTGCGGGTTGGTATTAAATAATATTCATAAGTAACATCGATTCTGCATAGCGTATGTCGTTTGCTCCATTTTTTTGTTGAATCACCGCAGTTTACGCAATCCCTTCAGATTAGTTGTTATAATTTCCACAAAGAATAAGTACCGCACTTGAGAGTGATATGTTTGCGAGTTTAGTGTTTTTATCTGCTGCAGTAACTTTAGACAGCCACTTACCCCCATTGTTACCATGGCAAGGTGACAGTGTGTCTTTGATGCAAGAAAAAGGGCCATTGACCACAGATTTTGAATTAAGTGAAGGCACTTTATCACCAAATTATGCTGACACTATGGCATTTGTTGATCGCCTTGTTGCAGCAAATCCAACACAGTTCAAAGTCACGACTATTGCAAAGAGTAGCTCTGACCGTGCGGTCAAGATGTTAGTGGCGAATGAGCAAGGCTTATTTGATGCGAAACAACTCGTAGCAGATACAAAACCAACCATTTTGATTCAAGCAGGTATTCACAGCGGTGAAATTGATGGCAAAGATGCCATGTTTATGCTTTTACGCGATATTGCGACAGGTAAACGCCGCGATATTTTGAGCAAAGTAAATATTCTGTTTATCCCTATTTTAAACGTTGACGGTCATGAACGTAGAAGCAAATATAACCGTATAAATCAGCGTGGTCCTATAGAAATGGGTTTTCGGACAAATGCTCTAAATTTAAACTTGAATCGAGATTACACAAAGCTTGATACGCCAGAAGTACGTGGCGTGATGAAAGCAATTAATCAATTTAAACCCGATTTATATGTGGATATCCATGTAACCGACGGCGCTGATTATCAATATGATGTGACCTACGGTTACAACCCCGTTTTTTCCAGTGAGTCACCAAGCGTTTCTGAAGCGTTAGATAACCTTTTTAAACCAGTAATAGACGCAAAGCTTGAAAAAGCAGGCCATATTCCAGGTCCGCTAGTTTTCGTTATGGATAAGCGTGAGTTTAAAAAAGGCTTAGCTGGTTGGGTCGCTACTCCGCGTTTTTCAAATGGCTGGGGGGATTTACGTTCACTGCCAACCATCTTAGTTGAAAATCATTCATTAAAACCCTACAAGCAACGTGTTTTAGGTACCTATGTTTTTATTGACGGTACGATTGATGCTTTAGCTGCAAACGATAAAGCGCTTAATGAAGCTGTTAAAAAAGAGCTTGATTTTAAGCCAACGCAATTAGTCGTTGAGCGTGGTTATGCGAAAGAGCCAGATACTATCGAATTTAAAGGTATCGCTTATTCAAGAACAGAAAGTGCATTGTCAGGGCAGCCTGAAGTTAAATATTTAGGTGAAGCTAAAAACTATGACGCATTACCAATTTTTTGGCAAAAAGACGTTAAAAAGACCGTTAATGTTCCTACAGCGTTTTATATTCCGCCTGCATACAGTCAATTGGTTGCAAAGCTTAAACTTCATGGTATCGACGTAACGACACTGAATGAAGCTATTTCTGAACCATTAACGCAAGCAAGCGTTGCTGATTATTCATTTGCAAAAACGCCTTTTGAAGGACGTTTTCGCGTAGAGGCAACATTTGATTACAATACAGTTGAAAATATCGATATAACAGGCTGGTATAAAGTCTCAACGGATCAGTCCTATTCTGAACTGGCAACGCACTTGTTACATCCTGAAGCGCCTGATTCATTTTTTGCGTGGGGTGAGTTCAATACTATTTTTCAGCGTACCGAGTATGTGGAAAATTACGCTTTAATGCCGTATGCACGACAAATGTTAAAAGATAAGCCAGCACTAGCTTTAGAGTTTGACAAAAAAATTCGTGAAGATAAAAACTTTGCAAAAGATGCAGATGCTCGTTTGCATTGGCTTTATGAGCGTACACCATTTTATGATCAAGGCTATTTAAAATATCCAATTTTAATGACGTTTGAGCAGTTACAAAAAGGACAATAACATGAAAGTCATAACTGTTCCTGTCACTGGTTTTGCCCAAAACTGTCGAATTATTATTTGTAAGCAGACAAATAAAGCAGCTTTAGTTGACCCAGGTGGTGATGCAGAAAAGCTACAAGCTGAACTTTCAGCTTTAAATTGTCAATTAGAGGCAATTTATTTAACACATGGTCACTTAGACCATGTGGGTGCTGCAAAGCAACTCGCAGAGCACTTCAGTGTTGATATCATTGGCCCACATTTAGATGATAAATTTTGGTTTGATGCCTTACCCATGCAAGCACAAATGTTTGGTTTTACGGCGATTTCGCCATTTTATCCAACGAAGTGGCTAAATCATGGTGATACAATCACAGTGGGTGAACTTGAATTATCAGTACGCCATTGCCCAGGGCATACGCCTGGTCATGTTGTTTTTTATCACCAAGGTTCAGAACAAGTGATAGTGGGTGATGTGATTTTCCAAGGCTCTGTTGGTCGTACTGATTTTCCGAAAGGGGATAGTGCGCAATTAATCGAATCAATTAATTCTGAGATCTTATCATTCTCAGATGAGGTTGCTATTTTGCCAGGCCACGGTCCGAATACCACCGTAGGGCATGAGCGAAAAACAAATCCATTTATTAGTGGACGTTTTGGTTAATGCCAACTCGTAATATTTGCTAAGTACTTTATTAAATGGGTTGGTATAAAATTGCAATTTTTTTGCATAAATAGTAGAAAATAGGCAGACTGATTTTTAAATCAGTTATATAATTTAACCAGTATTTTTACAGAAAAAGAAATAAAATGTCTCTGAACCAAGTAGATCGCCAAATTTTGGCATTATTACAGCAGGATGCTAGCTTATCTACGGCAGAAATTGCCGATAAAGTTGGTTTATCTCAATCTCCATGTTGGCGTCGTATTGCTAAGCTTGAGCAAGATGGCTATATCAAAGGTAAAGTTGCTTTGCTTGACGAGAAAAAGCTTGGCTTTGATATGTTGGTTTACGCCCATGTTCGTTTATCTAACCACGGTAGAACAAATCTAGCTGAATTTGAGCGTTTAATTATGAGCTATGATGAAGTAACTGAGTGCTACAGCATGGCAGGTACTATGGACTTTATGCTTCGAATTATTTCTAAAGGCATAGAGGGTTACGAGCAGTTCGTACGTGATAACTTATTAAACCTTGAATTTGTACAAGAGGTTCACTCGAACGTAACAATGACTTGTGTTAAGCGTAGTACGTCTCTACCTCTTTAGTCTTTTTCTACTACGTTTTATTTTTTCGAAAACGGTTAGTGCTTTTAGGCACTAGCCGTTTTGTTGTTAATAATTGTTAACTTTTGCAGATTTTGCTAGAATTCTGCGCCTTGCCGAAATGCATTCACTATAAAGAGGATCTTAATGTTTAACTTACTCAGCAAAGCGCCAAGCTCTGCTAAAAACGATATTCTATCAGGCCTGACAGTTGCGTTGGCGTTAGTACCAGAAGCGGTTGCGTTTGCTTTTGTTGCTAATGTAGAACCATTAGTTGGTTTATATGCCGCATTTATTGTTGGCTTAATTACGGCTATTTTTGGTGGTCGTCCAGGTATGATTTCTGGTGCTACCGGTGCACTAGCCGTTGTAATGGTAAGTTTAGTATTAGATCATGGCGTAGAGTATTTATTTGCAACCGTCTTATTGATGGGAATACTGCAAGTGCTCGCGGGTATTTTTAAGCTTGGAAAGTTTATTCGAATGGTCCCGCATCCAGTAATGCTGGGCTTTGTAAACGGTCTTGCTATTGTGATTTTCTTAGCCCAACTAGGTCAATTTAAAGTACCCGATGGTATGGGTGGTCAACAGTGGATGGAAGGGCAAGCACTATATATTATGCTTGGTTTAGTAGCGTTAACTATGACTATCATTCACTTCTTGCCTAAGTTAACCACTGCAGTTCCTTCATCGTTAGCTGCGATTGTAACCGTGACCGCGATTGTGATTGGCTTTGATTTAGAAGCACGTACAGTTCTTGATTTCTTAAAAGGGATGACTGGCAACGAGCAAGCTACTATTGCCGGAGGTTTACCTGAGTTCCATATTCCTATGGTGCCATTTAACCTTGAAACATTAAAAATTATCTTCCCTTATGCGTTAGTTTTAGCGGCAATTGGTTTAATTGAGTCATTATTAACATTAACTTTGATTGATGAAATTACTGAAACTCGTGGCCACAGTAATAAAGAGTGTATTGGTCAAGGTGCAGCAAATATTACCTGTGGTTTCTTCGGAGCGATGGGTGGCTGTGCGATGATTGGTCAATCTATGATCAATATTAATTCGGGTGGTCGCTCACGTTTATCTGGCATTAGTGCAGCATTAATACTGCTAGCATTCATCATTTTTGCAGCCAGTTTAATTGAAATGATCCCACTTGCTGCGCTTGTTGGTGTTATGTTTATGGTTGTTTTAGGTACTTTCGAGTGGGCAAGCTTCAAAATGATGAAGCGTGTGCCTAAGTCTGATGCCTTTGTGATTGTACTTGTATCAGGTGTAACCGTAGTAACAGACCTTGCAATTGCAGTATGTGTGGGTGTCATTGTATCGGCTTTAGTATTTGCCTGGCAGCATGCGAAACACATTTACACGAGTAACTACATCGATGAACAAGGCTCTAAAGTGTATGAGCTTCATGGTCCATTATTCTTTGGCTCGGTTAAGAACTTTGCTGAGTTATTTGATGTTAAAAATGACCCTGATGATGTGATCATTGAATTCAAACACAGCCGTGTAGCTGATCACAGTGCAATTGAAGCAATTGATAGTCTTGCTGATAAATACGCTAAAGCAGGCAAACAATTACACTTGCGTCACTTAAGCCCAGACTGTATTCAGTTATTACATAAAGCACGTGACTTAGTTGAAGTTAATGTAATTGAAGATCCAAACTATAAAGTTGCTTCAGATAAATTAGCTTAAAAATAAAGCGTTTAAAAAGCGAAGGCTCACAAGGTCTTCGCTTTTTTAATGTCTGAATAATGCGGTAAGGCTATAAAAAATTAAGATAGGCGGCAGTGCTTTGTTCTCGTGACTATCGGTATAATAAAAATAATTATGAAAGGTAATCTTATATTTTGAATTGGCAATCATTAGTTGATAATCGACAACGCTTTTTCTGGGTTTTGCAAATTGCAGGCTGGATAGGGTATGCGTTAGTTAATTATATCGGCTCAAAAGTCTTTGAAATGCGTGATATTTACGTATTTGTTATTGTGTTAAACGCCTATGCAGGCTGTTTAATGACAGTACCTTTGCGTTATATGTACCGTAAAGTGTGGAATGCTTCACCTTGGGTATTGATGCTCGTGGTTTTTGGTGCTTCATATGTTACTGGGACACTTTGGGCTGTAGTACAAAAATTCAATTTATGGGAAATCTACCGTCACGGTTACCGCCCAAATGAGTGGTTTTATTACTTTCAGCAAGGTTTAGATTCGGTTTATATCATTCTTTGTTGGAGTGGTTTGTATTTTGGGATTAAGTATTATCAGCTATTGCAAAGTGAGCGTCAAAAAGCTTTAAAAGCAACCACTATGGCTCATGAAGCACAGCTTAAAATGCTGCGTTATCAACTTAACCCGCATTTTTTATTTAATACCTTAAATGCAATCTCCACGTTGATTTTGGTAAAAGAGAATAAAGATGCGAATTTAATGGTGTCTAAATTGAGTGATTTCTTGCGTTATACACTTAATACCGACCCCATTAAAAAGGTGCCGTTAGAACAAGAAATTCATGCATTGATGCTGTACCTTGAAATCGAAAAAGTTCGCTTCGATGAGCGCTTGCAAGTAAATGTTGATGTAAGCGAGCAAGCAAAAGAAGCCTTGGTACCAAGCTTAATCCTTCAGCCTATAATCGAAAACTCGATTAAGTATGCGATAGCGCAATTAAATGAAGGCGGTGTGATTGATATTAAAGCACAAGTTTTTGCAAATGAACTATTATTGGAAGTAGGCGATAATGGTCCTGGCACTGAGCTAAAAAATGGTCAACTAGTTAATTCACATGGCGTTGGCATAGCAAATACACAGGACCGCTTAAAAACACTTTATGAGAACAACTACTCGTTTGTTCTCTCTGACAATACGCCAAGTGGGTTAAAAGTTAATCTGCGCGTTCCGTTTGAAAAGGCTGTTAAGAAATGAGCAAAATTAGAACTTTGATCGTTGATGATGAACCGTTAGCAAGAAAAGGCCTAGCTGTTCGACTTTCTGAGTTTGACGATTTAGAAGTCATTCGTTTATGTAGCAATGGTCAAGAAGCAATTGAAGAATGCTTATCAGGCAACATTCAATTGGTTTTCTTAGATATTCAAATGCCAAATATGAACGGTTTTGAAGTTGCAAGAGCACTTAGCGAGAGCGTAAATCCATTACCAGCTATTGTGTTTGTAACAGCTTTTGACCAGTTTGCAGTAAAAGCATTCGAGATTCATGCGTTGGATTATATTCTTAAACCAGTCGATGACAACAGACTAAAACAGGCGGTAGAAAAAGTGCATACCTATTTAAAAACGCAACAAGATAACGCCCATAAGAAAAAACTAGCGAGCTTTGTTGCAGGTATTACAGGCAATAATTGCGAAGAAATTCTAAAGAAGTTAGCAACGGGCGATAGCCTTGCTGATCGTCGTTATCCAGAATCATTAGCTGTAAAAGAGCAGGGCGAAATTGTCCGTGTGCCAGTAATTACAATTCAATGGGTTGATGCAGCAGGCGATTATATGTGCTTACATTGCCAAGATGGACAAACTCACATACTGCGCAAAACAATGAAAGAGCTTGAACAAGAGCTTGATCCGCAATTATTTGTCCGTGTTCATCGCAGTGCAATAGTGAATACAAAGCAAATTAGCAAGCTTGTTACTCAAGTAAGTGGAGAATACCTTTTAGTGTTAGATAACGGTCAAGAATTAAAAGTAAGCCGCAGCTACCGCGACAAAGTTAAAGCAGCACTTGCTAGTTAACTAATTAAATACAAACAAAAAAGGCGCAATCTATTGCGCCTTTTTTAATGAACATTAAAAAGTTTAAACTGTTACAATCTTCATTGTGTTGGTAGCACCAATTGTTTCCATCGCATCACCGTGAGTTAAAATCACAGTATCACCTGCTACAAGAGCACCTTGCTCAACAAGCGTATTTAGTGCGTCACGAACCATACTGTCATCTTCACATTTTGTTGAATCGAAGAATACAGGGTAAACACCACGGTAAAGCGCTGTCTGACCAAGTGTGTTAGCATGACGTGATAGTGAATAAATTGGTAAACCAGAGCTGATACGCGACATTAATTTAGCTGTGCTACCTGATTCAGTTAGTGTCACAATCGCTTTTACAGAATCTAGGTGGTTAGCTGCATACATAGCAGATAACGCAATTGATTCAGCATTTGATGAAAAACGGCTGTCTAAACGGTGCTTAGAAACGTGAGTTTCTTTTTGTGATTCTGCGCCTAAACAAACACGAGCCATTGTAGCTACTGTTTCTTCAGGGTAGTCACCAGCCGCTGTTTCTGCAGATAACATAACTGCATCAGTGCCATCTAAAACTGCGTTTGCAACATCCATAACCTCAGCACGTGTTGGCATTGGGTTATCGATCATTGATTCCATCATTTGAGTTGCAGTAACCACAGTACGGTTTAGTGAACGCGCACGGCTAATAATTAGCTTTTGTTTACCAACAAGGGCTGCATCACCAATTTCTACACCTAAATCACCACGAGCAACCATAACTGCGTCTGAAGCAAGTACGATATCGTCGATTGCTTCAACGGTTTCAACCGCTTCTGCACGCTCGATTTTTGCAAGTAGTTGTGCGTTTGAGCCTGCAGCTTCTGCCAAAGATCGAACATAACGCATATCATCGCCACTACGCGGAAATGAAACAGCAATATAATCAACACCAATTTCAGTCGCTGTGATTAAATCTTCTTTGTCTTTCTCGGTAAAAGCTGGGGCTGTTAAACCACCACCTAGACGGTTGATACCTTTATTGTTTGAAAGTACGCCACCTACAGTAACAGTCGTGTGAACTAGGTCACCATCAACGCTATCAACAGTTAATTGAATTAAACCGTCGTTTAATAACAATAAATCGCCTGTTTTAACATCGTTAGGTAACTCTTTATAGTCGATACCTACTGCATTAACGTCGCCTTGGCCCTTTTCCATTTTTGCATCAAGGGTAAATTTTGCGCCAACTTCTAGGTTTACTTTGCCGTCTTTAAACGTAGATACACGAATCTTAGGGCCTTGTAAGTCAGCAAGGATAGCAACGTGTTTGCCTAAACGCTTAGCAATGCTGCGTACCGCTTCTGCGCGGTCTTTATGATCTTGTGCAACGCCATGTGAGAAGTTCAAACGAACCACATTTGCACCTGCACGAATAATTTTTTCTAGGTTGTTATCGCGATCAGTTGCCGGTCCAAGGGTCGCAACAATTTTTGTGCGTCTTAGCATCAAATTCTCCTGTGCGCTCAAATATATTAAGCGAATTGATGGTTATCTATTAAAATGTCGTGCTATAAACCTTAATTATAGGCTTATACATAAGCACAATGTAGAACTCATAAGTAAAAAATGATTGTTTTTACTTATGAGAATCTGGCTCTTTGTATGAATTTTAAAGTTTACAAAGTATGAATGACGTTATTATGACACCGGTGTCAGGTAGCGTCAATACACATACCTTTTTAAAGGGTATTATAAAAATCTGGTCCGATGCCTTAGTAATTTTGATATACTGAGCGAAACGTCGCTTCATGATTTCTTAGATTTCTCTCAAGTTGGCTCTCAAGCTCGCATTTTTGGGCTGCTTGGGTATAATGCGCGCGTAATTATTTTGATTAACTAACCAATAGTTGTTACCGAGGAGGACACTAAATGCAAGTTGCATTAGTAGGGTTAGGCGTTATGGGTAAAAATCTTGCCCTCAACCTGATTGAAAAAGGGCTGACTTTAGTAGCTTATGATAAAAACCCAGATGCGGGTGCCGAGTTACTAAGCTGTGCAAAAACACTCGGTTTAGCAGACCGTTTACACATTGTGTCAGATTTAAATGATATGGTAAGACGCTTAGAGCCACCTCGTTCAATTCTACTTTTAGTTCCTGCTGGTGAATTGGTTGATAAAGTATGTACAGAGCTTGCAGAGGCAGGCGTTGACTGTGATGACATTATCGTAGATTGCGGCAACAGTAACTATAAAGATGGTATTAGCCGTAAGCTTAAATATCAAAACAAATTTGAATTTGCCACTATGGGGATTTCTGGTGGTGCTGAGGGCGCACGTCATGGTCCAGCTATGATGGCAAGTGGTTCAGAAGGCGGCTGGGAGCGTGTTGAGCCGTGGTTTGAAAAAGTAGCTGCAAGCTACAAAGGTGAGTCATGCTTTGCGCGAGTAGGCCAATCTGCAAGTGGCCACTTTGTGAAAATGGTACATAACGGTATCGAATATGCGTTAATGCAATTAATCGCTGAAATGTATCAACTACTTCGCTTAGGTACTAATCGTTCACCAAAAGAAGTTGCTGATATTTTCAATGAATGGTCAGAGGGAACTTTAAATAGCTACTTGCTGTCAATCTCTAGCCATATCTTAAGCCTTGAAACAACTGAAGGTGAACCTCTAGTTGATTTAATCGACAATAAGGTTGGCGCTAAAGGCACAGGCCTATGGACTGCACAAAATGCTTTAGAACTGGGTATTGCAGTACCATCATTAGTCGCAGCTGTGCAAGCTCGTCACTTAACAAATACTTGTGATACACATGCAGCTAAAGAAATGACTTACGCTGCTAAATCAACTGACTCAGTTGACTTAGATTTGGATGAGTTAAAAGATGCATTCACACTGGCAAGTTTACTTGCTTATCGTCAAGGCTTGGCACTTATCAAAGGTGCATCACGTGCTCATCAATGGAAAGTTGACCTTTCGAAAACGCTACAAACATGGCGTGCAGGTTGTATCATCCGTGCTGATTACTTAGATAATGTAGCTGATGGTGTAGAGTTTATTGATTCTATGCAGCGTGAATCAGCAGCATTACGAAAAGTAACAGGTGCTGCAGTTGCTTCGGGTCTTGCTTTCCCTGTGTTAACAGCAACGCAAACTTACATCGCGACGTTAACTACACCAAGTAATGGTCACCTTGTACAAGCACAACGTGACTATTTTGGCGAACATGGTATTAAAACGCATAGTGGCGAGATATGCCATTTAACAGACTTAGTTGAGATTGACGAAAAAGTTCGTTAATTATCAAAAAGCGTAAAAAAGGCACCAATTGGTGCCTTTTTTGTATTTGATGATTTTATTTTAACGGCTTAACTCACCACGTAAATTGTCTTGCATCAAGTGACGAATAGTTTCAACCTCAAGCTTTTGGCTGAATAAGTAATGTAATTTAGTCAAACAGGCTTCTAATGTCATATCGTAGCCACTGATGACACCACAATTTAATAATGCATTACCTGTTGCATAACCGCCCATATTTACTTGGCCTTTTAAACACTGTGTTAAATTAACTATTACCATACCGCGTTTACTTGCGTCATTAAGTATATCTAAAAACGCTGGATCTTGTGGGGCATTGCCCACACCAAAACTTAATAAAACAAGTGCTTTAATGTCGTCATTAACTAAACTTTTCACGACTTTTGGACTGATCCCGGGATATAGATAAAGCACACCAATTGGCTGAGGTGTGATATTTGATACCTGTAGTTCATTATCTACGTATGGGCTAAGTTGACCTTTGATCAGTTGAATATTGATTCCTGAAAGTGCTAGTGGTTCAAGATTAGGTGAAGCAAATGCATCAAAGCCATCGGCATGCGCTTTTGTAGCACGGTTACCACGAAACAATTGGTTATTGAAAAATAGGCTTACTTCTGCAATAGGATAATTAGCTGCTAAGTACATCGCATTTAGTAAGTTCACTTGGCCATCAGAACGCAGTTGAGAGAGCGGTATTTGCGAGCCAGTCACAATTACAGGTTTCGTTAAGTTTTCGAACATAAAAGACAGGGCCGAAGCAGTATATGCCATGGTATCGGTACCATGTAGCACTACAAAACCATCATAGTCTTGGTATTTACTTTTGATATCGTCAGCGATTAATTGCCAGTGGGCAGGGGACATATCAGAAGAATCAATAAGCGGGCAATATTCGTGAATATCAAACAAAGGCATTTCATCACGATTAAACTCTGCATTATTGACCACTGTTTCTGTTAAAAAACCTTCTGCCGGAACATAGCCTCGGCTCGATTTTTTCATACCAATAGTACCACCTGTATAGGCGATATATATACGTTTACGTTTCATAAAAAAAGCCCAGTTAAACAACTGGGCTTAGTATACCTAAAATTGCTTTGCTAAGTAACTTATTGAATTACGTTACATACTAAACAACGAGCGTAAACGCCTTGAGGATCGTTATAATCTTTTAGGTTATCAATTTCACTACTTAACTGATTTATTAGGCTTTGTAAGTTAGCTTGCGTAGCCAATACTGATGTAGATGAATCAGATTTAGCAAAGAAACTCTGAATAGCCGCTGTGCCTAAGATATCTTGTAGCATCTGCTCTTGTGGTGTTAATGACTGTTTGATGGTTTTAACATCATAATGCTTAAGCTTAGCAAGCTCAGCTGCTGCTTTAATTGCATCTTGTTTATCACCTAACTTATCAACTAAACCAAGGTCTTTTGCTTGAGTTGCAATCCATACACGGCCTTGGGCAATTTTATCAACTTGTTCAGGGGTCATGTTACGTGCTTCAGCCACCACATTTAGAAAGCGTTTGTATGCATTTTCAACGCTCATTTGAATGATATCTGACATTTTCTCATCAAGAGGGCGAGCTATAGAAAAACCAGCAAGGTCCGTTGTTGCAACGCCGTCTGAATAAATACCCAATTCAGCCATGGTGTTTTCAAAAGTCATGAAAGTACCGAATACACCGATTGAACCTGTGATTGTGCTAGGAGCAGCCCAAATTTCATTGGCTGCTGATGCAATCCAGTACCCACCTGATGCTGCCACTGAGCTCATTGATGCAATTACTGGTTTACCTGCTGCTTTTAGAGCTAATACTTCAGCGCGGATCACTTCAGAGGCGAACATGCTACCACCACCTGAGTCAATACGAAGTACAACAGCTTTTACTTTGTCATCTAGGCGTGCTTTACGAAGTAGGGCAGCTGTCGAATCACCGCCAATTTCACCGGCTTTGCGCTCGCCATCTACAATCGTTCCTTTAGCAACAACAACGGCAACTTTTTCAGTGATTGGGTTATCGAACTCAACGGGTGGTTTTACAAGTGATAAATACTCACGAAAGCTAACCTGTTTAAAAGTTTTACCCGTTTCTTCTGCACCCACTAACTCAATAAGTTGTTGGCGAATTTGTTGTGATGTTTTTAAAGAATCAACCCATTGATTATTTAACGCATACTGACCTGAGTTACCGTCAACTGCTTGCATTTTTGTTAGATATACTTCCATATCCTCATCAAAATTGCTTTCATCGAATGGACGACTCGCTGAAACATCAGTTTTATACTCGTTCCAAAGAGCTGTTAACCAGACACGGTTAGCTTCTTTTGCTGCATCTGACATGTCATTACGAATAAACGGTTCTACAGCTGATTTATAAGTACCAACACGGAAGATATGTTGAGTTACTTTTAATTTCTCAAGGGCATCTTTGAAGTAAAGCGGGAACATGCCGTAACCTTCAATGCTAACACCGCCATATGGGTGCATTGATACTTCATTAGCATGGGCAGCAATATAATATTGTGCTTGTGTGTAGTAGTAACCTGTAGCAATAACTTGTTTTCCAGCAGCTTTAAATGCATCAATTGCTTTGGTTATCTGTTTTAGCTTATTGATGTGCGCGCTAGGCATTTTTTGCAGGTCAAGTAGCATTACAGTGATGCGATCATCTTTGGTCGCTTCGTTGATCACTTCAACAACATCATCAAGAAGGATCTCTGATGGTGCTTCTTTGCCCATTGTTGCATCGTTGATAGCTGCTTCTACAGGATCAACATAGGTTTTTTCTTCAACAATTGGGCCGTTTAAGTTTAGGCGTAGCACGGTTCCATCTGCTACCTTTACTTGGTCTTCTTCACCAGTGATGGCAACAAAGAAGAAAATTACTAGTAATAAAAATAATATGTTTAGGACCAAACGGCGGGAAAAATTAATCCCGGTCCAAATGCCTTTAAATATCTTTGCTAGCAAAATAAATCCTTAATTCAGTACAGCTTAGTAGTGAACTTATCTTAGCTTAGAATAACTTTAAAATTAACTGTTAAATAGTAACAGAGTGTTTAAAACCACAATTTGCTACAGATTAATTAATAGCGAAAAGTTGATTATTCTAAGTTATTGCCGCAGAATCTATTTATAATAGAGGTTCGACCAGTTAACGGGGCACACAATGTTAGAACAAAAATTACAATTACCGCATACCGAACTTCGTAATCGTTTGGTTATGGGCTCAATGCACACTGGCTTAGAAGAAGGCTGGCATAACCGTAAACGCTTACGTGCATTTTACGAAGCACGTGCCAAAGGTGGCACGGGTTTGATAATTACAGGGGGCTATAGCCCTAATTTACGCGGTAAGCTCTCACCATTCGCATCAACATTTAATTCATTTTATGATGTGATTAAACACAAAGCTTATACAGAAGCCGTACATCAACATGGCGGTAAAATTTGCTTACAATTATTGCATGCAGGTCGCTACGCATATCATCCATTTAATCAAGCGCCAAGTGCAATTCAAGCTCCTATTAATCCTTATAAACCTAAAGAGATGTCGTTAGGGTCAATTAAAAAGACCATAAAAGACTTTGCACATTCAGCAAAACTAGCTGAAAAAGCAGGCTATGATGGTGTTGAAATCATGGGTTCTGAAGGTTATTTAATTAATGAGTTTATGGCTAGCCACACCAATAAAAGAACAGACAAGTATGGTGGTAGTTTAGAAAATCGAATGCGCTTAGCTTTGGATATAGTTAAAGCGGTGCGCGCTAAAGTGAGTCAAAAATTCATTATAGTATTTCGCTTGTCAGTGATGGATTTAATTCCTAATGGATCAACGCCCGATGAAGTAAAACAACAGGCTTTAGCTCTTGAACAAGCAGGTGTCGATATTTTTAATACCGGTATAGGTTGGCATGAAGCCCGTGTACCAACCATCGCAAGTATGGTACCACCGGGGGCATTTAAAGAAGCATCAAAACGCTTAAAAGATACGGTATCAGTGCCTGTTATCGCGGTTAACCGCATTAATACACCAGAAATTGCTAATGGTATTTTAGCGGCGGGTGAGTCAGATTTAATTTCGATGGCACGTCCTTTATTAGCGGACCCTGATTTTTTCAATAAGTACGTTAATAATAAAGCTGAGCAAATCAATATTTGTATCGGTTGTAATCAGGGCTGTTTAGACCATGTGTTTAAAAACAAACGTGCAACTTGTTTGGTTAATCCACAAGCGGCTTTTGAATTAGATTACAGTTTAGAAAAAGCAAAATTTTCACGATTAGTCCTGGTTGTTGGTGCAGGCCCCGCTGGCCTTGCTGCAAGTTGTTACCTAGCAGAGAAAGGTCACAAGGTGACCTTAATTGAACGTAAAGAGCAAATGGGTGGTCAGTTTAACTTAGCAATGCAAGTGCCAGGTAAAGAAGACTTTAACCATACACTCAATTATTTCACTAATGAATTAAAGCGCTTGAATGTAGATTTGCAGCTTGGTACTGACTTTACTGATGATATGCTTAATCAATACGATGATGTGGTGTTTGCAACGGGTGTACGTCCGCGTGAAGCCAAAATCGAATGTGGAGATGGGAAACGCGTATTTGCTTATGATGAAGTTATTCGTGGTGAAGTCGAACTTGGTGAGAAAATTGCTATTCTTGGTGCCGGAGGTATAGGCTTTGATATGGTTGCCTTTTTAAGTGAGCATAAAGGGCAAACTATAGAGCAGTTCAAAACTCAATGGGGCATTGAATGTGAAGCTGCACCTGATAAAGACAACCGCCAAATATACATGCTTAAGCGCAGTGCAGGGCGTTTTGGTAGTGAGCTTGGTAAAACGACAGGTTGGATCCATCGTCAAGTTGCTAAACAGCACGATGTAAAACAAATTGCTGAGTGTCAGTACATAAGCTTTGATGAAAAAGGTTTAAAAATTACTGTTAAAGGTGAAGAACAAATCTTAGATGTAGATACCGTGATTGCTTGTATTGGTCAGGTTTCAAATACTGAAACTTTTGAAAAAGAAACTGAAAACGCCAAAGTACACGTAATTGGAGGAGCCAAGCTTGCTGCAGCCATTGATGCAAAACGTGCAATTTTTGAAGCATTACAAGTTGCTCGTAAAATATAATTGAAAGTAAACTAGAAAACTCGCGGTCTGTGTGATTAATAAAATTAGTCACGAGACCGCTATGTTGAACACACACCTTCGACCTTTATACAACCGCATCTTAAACAACTTTCAGTTTTTAGATGGACTACCCAGCCTTTTAATTCGCTTAATTTTAGCTCCAGTGATGATAATTGCAGGTTTTAATAAACTTGCCTTAAGTGGTGATGTCACTCACTTCCACCAATACTTTTTAGCATCCAATGATATTGTTGCATGGTTTGGCAATAACGAATGGGGCTTAGGCCTGCCAATGCCCTCCGTACTAGCATTTTTAGCGGCATGGACAGAATTTTTAGGGGGGATATTTCTTTTATTAGGTTTATTTACCCGCTTAACCGCAATTCCTTTGATGATCACTATGGTTGTTGCAGCGACTACAGTACACGCTAGTAATGGCTGGTTTGCTGTAACCCCCACAGATGCAAGCACTAGCCCAGCAAGAGTTCTCAATTGGCTTTCAATACCAGGTAGTGAAGCCAGTTTGGTTAATTCAGATGAAGCAAGTGAGAGATTGACTAAAATGCGCGAGTTGCTAGAGACTCATGGTTATACAGAATACCTTTATGAAAAAGGGAAACCTGTGATCTTAAATAATGGGATTGAATTTTCCGCAATTTACTTTGTTATGCTGTTAAGTTTATTTTTTGTAGGTGGCGGTCGTTACGTTAGTTTAGATTATTGGTTAACTAGAAAAGTACCGAATAGCTTTATTGCTAATAAAGATAAATGATAAGCTAGAGTTATATTGCCTCTACTTGATAGGGGCCTTGTCTTAAGCTTTTACGGAACATTCATGGACGCTTTAACGCTATTACAAACTCGACAATCAGACCCTCGCCTTGTAGCACCAGGGCCTACGGCAGATCAACTTGAAATTATTAAGCGCGCAGCTATCAAAGTCCCAGATCATGGCTGTATTGCTCCTTGGCGGTTTATTGTTGTAGAGGGGGATGCTCGGAATAAATTGGGTGAAATCTATCACCAAGCTGCTGTTGCTGAAAAACAGGATCAAAGAACGATTGATCGAGCAAAAGAATTACCGCTGCGTTCACCTATGATGATAATTGCTATTGCAGATGTAGCAGAAAACCCAAAAGTGCCTCGGATTGAGCAAGTGCAAAGTGCAGGATGTAGTGTTCTTGCAATGCAACAAGCTGCGTTTGCACAAGGTTTAGGAGGTATTTGGCGCACAGGCTATTTTGCACAGAGTCCAGCAGTGAAAGCAGCACTTGGCTGTAAAGAAGAAGATGAAATTGTTGGTTACCTATATTTGGGCACGCCAGAAGTAGATATCAAAAAGCCAATTAGACACAAGCCAGAGACGTTTTTTGAGAATTTATAAATAGTAGGAACTTTTATACAGTTAAGCAGTCAGACACTATTAAGCTTACTTATGTTAGTTTTTTCAGATTTAGCTTAGCTGTAAGAAGCGCACGGATGCAAAAAACGAAATAATTCTTCTTCAGTGTGTTTTTTAATCGGTTATTTTTTGTTAACGTATGGATGGTCTTAAAAAAATAACGATAAAGAAGACGAGAACAATGGGAAACTTATTTTTACGTGAAAAAGAAAATTGGTTCGCTTGGTCAATTTGGGGCATAATTGGTGCTGTAGTCACTTTCTTTGTTGCTATGGCGACTAATCAACCTCATTATCTAGGCTTGTCTGCAGTAGTTGTATTACTCTTCCTTACATGGTGGATGCAAAGCACTAAACGTTTCGATTTTGGTCGCGCCTTTAAAATATGTTGTTATGTTTTAACGCTCACTTGTTTACCGGCATTCGTGTTAGTCATCATACCTAGTTATAACCTCAATAAAATTGATGTGATTGTTCAAGGCTCTGGCTTTGCACTTGTCAGCCTAATTGTTTGTCTGGTGTGTTCTTTAATTGCAAAACGCCCGAAGCAGTATTATTGATAGTTATAGATTTTAGTTTTTTAAAGTTTTTTACAATTAAGGCTTTACAACGTACGCAGTAAACACTATTATGCGCGCCGTACGGAGAGATGGCAGAGTGGTCGAATGCACCGGTCTTGAAAACCGGCAGGGGTTTGTAGCCCCTCTAGGGTTCAAATCCCTATCTCTCCACCATTATTTAGAAAAACCGCCTACAGGGCGGTTTTTTGCTATCTGGAGATAAGTAATGTCAACAAGCGAGTCTTCTTTTACACCAATACGTTTTGTAAAACATGTTTTACTTTGGTGTATCTTTTCTTATTTTTATCACAGCGGAATCAACGTACTCGTTGCCATGGCCCATGATGCACAACCTG
This sequence comes from Pseudoalteromonas sp. NFXS39, assembly GCF_040148775.1. NCBI lineage: Bacteria > Pseudomonadati > Pseudomonadota > Gammaproteobacteria > Alteromonadales > Pseudoalteromonadaceae > Pseudoalteromonas > Pseudoalteromonas sp. NFXS39. Next base: position 209,032 of record NZ_JAGDEC010000005.1, read on the forward strand.
ATTATGGATTATTATCTTCAATAGCTTATGGAATAGGCTTTAATGTATTAGTTGGTCATCTCATTGGTAAATACGACAAACACTGGCCTACTATCGCAGCCTTTGTAATTTCTTCGATAGGGCTTATTGTTGTGCCTTTAATCATGTTAGGCAAAGAGGGCTTAATGAGTGGCTTTTTTATTGCATCGATGATCGCCACTTTACCAGTTGCGACTTTCGTTATTGATAAAATAAAGCTGCGAATTAGTGCAAACACTGAGCAAACGCAGTAAAACTAGGCGATATTCGTTGTTTTTTTATGTTAGTATGACCACGTCTTTTAACTAAATAAACGTGAATTAAAACATGTCAGATAATTTTACAACAGACGCTGAAAAAGCAAGTTACGGTATTGGTTTACAAATGGGTGAGCAATTAAAGGCGAATCCATTTGAAGGTTTAAACTTAAACTCTGTATTTGAAGGTATGAAAGACGCATACACTGGTAACGATTTCCAAGTTGAAATCCCAGCAATTCAAGCAGCATTTGAGAAAATCAACGCTGAGATCCAAGCTCGTCGTGAAGAAGAAGCTAAAGTTCTTGCAGCTGAAGGTATTGCATTCTTAGAAGAAAATGCAAAACGTCCTGAAGTAACAGTAACTGAGTCAGGTCTTCAATATGAAGTACTTACTGCAGGCGACGGTGAAAAGCCAACTGCAGATTCAACTATCCGTGCACATTACCACGGTACACTAATCAATGGTACAGTATTTGATAGCTCATATGAGCGTGGTCAACCAGCTGAGTTCCCTGTGGGCGGTGTAATCAAAGGTTGGACTGAAGCGGTACAAATGATGGGTACTGGTTCTAAGTGGCGTTTATACGTACCACACGAACTTGCTTACGGTGAGCGCGGTGCTGGTGCGGCAATCGCTCCTTTCTCAACGCTAATCTTTGACGTTGAGCTATTAGATATCATCTAATTGATTTTAATACTACTCGTAATAATACTTGGTCATTTTAAGGGTTAAATCTATCGCTAACTGCGTTAAAATTTCTCATTTAGAACAACTAAATAATGATTTTTTTGCCTGTTATCAACGATGTTTTTGTTGCCTCAAAATAGATTACTTAATTAAACGAGTTGCTATTCAGACATAAAAAAACCTGCTTCTAAGCAGGTTTTTTTATGTCTGAATTTAATACTCAATTAGCTATTTGATTCAGCGAATTCTTTACACGCAGCAGTGTCTTCACATTCACCGTATAGGTAAAGAGAGTGGTTTGTTAGTTTGATGCCATTCTCTTTGGCGATCTCTTCTTGACGACGTTCGATAGTGTCGTCTTCAAACTCAACAACCTTACCACATTTAAGGCAAACTAAATGATCATGGTGAGTGCTACCCGATAATTCAAATACTGATTTTCCGCCTTCGAAGTGGTGGCGAGATACAATACCTGCATCATCAAATTGATTTAGAACACGGTAGACAGTTGCAAGACCAATCTCTTCGCCTTTGTCTAAAAGAATTTTATAGACATCTTCAGCGCTGATGTGTTGGTTGTCTGGAGATTGTAAAATCTCTAAAATTTTAATACGAGGCAGTGTTACTTTTAACCCTGCTTTTTTTAATTCCAAGTTGTGATCAGTCATTCAATCTGTCTCAATTTTATTTAGTTTTACTAGGCATCATTAAGATGCACACGACACATTAGCAACTGTTAGAATAACGTGCCTAGTTACTAAGTGCAAAGAACAATTCGTCTTGTTGCAGTTTTTTTGAACAAAAATGAACTGGTTGTGCATCTTTACATCAGCTAGTAAATGCGAGTAGTACTTGTTATTAATCAGCAAGTTCTGCTAAACACATTTCTTCATAAACCTGAGCACACCAGTCTTTAACACGCTTTTCTGTAAGTTCTGGTTGACGGTCTTCATCAATACCTAAGCCAACAAAATTGCTGTCATCTATAAGAGCTTTTGATGCTTCAAAGTCATAACCTTCTGTAGACCAATGACCAACAACGATTGCACCACGCTCAGTTACGATATCGTTGATCATACCCATTGCATCTAAGAAGTATTCAGCATAGTCTTCTTGGTCACCGCAGCCGAAGATAGCTACTAGTTTACCTTCAAAGTCAACTTCTTCTAATTCAGGGAAGAAGTCATCCCAGTCACATTGAGCTTCACCGTAGTACCAAGTTGGAATACCGAATAACAATAAATCGAATTCAGCAATCTCTTCTTTTGAACTTTTTGCAATGTCATGAACTGCAACTAGCTTTTTACCTAATTCCTTTTGAATCATTTTAGCTACGTGTTCAGTATTGCCTGTGTCACTTCCGAAAAAAATACCTACGCTTGACATGGATTTAAAACCTTCTATCTATCAATAGCCAATCTTTCTTGTAAAATTGTTTCAATCAACGCGCTACGGCTAATATTCTGCGCATCTGCCATATCGCTTAATGCTTGATATAACTGTGATGAAACCTTAAATTCTACACGCTTTAAACCACGTGCTTTATCTCGCTTTATTTGATTACGTTTATTTACTTTTAATTGCATGTCACGAGGTAGGGGATTCGTTTTAGGTCTACCTGGACGTTTTTCGTATTCAAATAAATCGGGTGTTGTTCTATCTGTTTCTGACTTTGCCATGTCTAGCCCACACCTGCGCCTTGCCAGAAGACTTGTATAAGCCCTTTCGCTATAAACCCAGAACAGCCTAAAAATAGCACTAACCAAACGATGTATCGGCCAAATCGTGGTACATCACCTTTTTTAAGGACATCTTGAATTGCCATTCCAATAAAAAAGAAAATACCAGCTAAGCCAAAATACAACCCTAAGGTATCAAATTCGTTAATTAACTGACTGACCATCAACGTATAAACCTTTAAATTAAACGGCGCGTACTATAGCACAAAATTTTGTAATAATTTAGTGCGCACGATCAAAAACAGCGAATTTTATCAGCGCAATTATTGTGCTAAAAAATCACTGATTGCTTTATTAACGGCAAGTGGTTTTTGCGCATGTAGCCAATGACCTGCACCATGAATAATTTTTGCTTTAGCATTAGGAAATAAAGCCATAATTGCGGGTCGATGCTCAGCTAAAATGTAATCTGAATCATTACCTTTGATGAACAAAGTATCACATAAACAAGAATCATTTTCACCAACTCGCGCTAAAATATTTTCATACTGCTGATATAAAACCGCTAAATTAAAGCGCCATTGGTATTTGCCTTCGTCATTCTTAGCAAAACTTTTCAATAAAAACTGACGGACACCCATCTCATCAATGTGTTTTGCAAGAATCTCATCAGCGGCTTTTCTATCAGCTACATTTGACTCTGCCACCTCATTGAGGCCTGAAAAAATAGCGCTATGACGGGGGGCATTGGCAACAGGAGAAATGTCTAACACCACAAGTTTATCGATGAGCGACGGATGATTAAGTGCTAATTGCATGGCAACTTTACCACCCATTGAATGCCCAATGATGTGAGCCTTACTTATATTTAAATGTTTTAGTAATTCACTAACATCATCAGCCATTGCGTGATAATTCATTGTATCACTGTGAAAAGATCTACCGTGGTTACGTAAATCAATATTGGTAACCCGGTAATTTTCAGCTAAGGCTTTTGCAATTACATTGAGGTTTTCAAGCGAGCCAAACAAACCATGGATCAATACAACGTCTGAACCTTGACCCAATTGTTGGTAGTTTAATAGCATTTTCAACTCCTAATTTTAATGGCAGTATTTTGCCTAGTGAAATTACAAAATGCAAAACATAGAGAATTGCTGCGAGCTTAGGTATAATCATTGAGAACTTTTAAAATGTGACCCGTAAAGACAGGAATAACATGAAAAAAATCGACATAGACGACGAGTTATATCAATACATTGCAAGCAACACGCAAAGTATTGGTGAAAGTGCATCAACCATTTTACGTCGTTTATTAAACCTCTCTGATGGCGCCAATGCCCCAGTTGAAACAACTACTAAAACTGAACAAGAACACCCAGTTGTTGAAGTAAAAGAAGAAGCAAAACAAGAATCAAGTCTCGAACCAAGCGACGAAAATGTTGACGAGGCTGCTGAAACTGTCACAGCATCGACACAAGTGAAAGGTAATGTGTTTAATGTATTAAACAAAGAAGAGCTAGCAATGCAAAAAGGTGTTGTTGGTCGATTCTTATTTATACTTGCTGCTTTATACAGAACGCATAAGAAAGATTTTGCTAACGTACTTGAAATTAAAGGCCGTGACCGTGTTTATTTTGCTACAAGCAAAGAAGCACTTCTTGAAAGCGGTAGCAGCATGAATCCAAAAAATATCACTGATACTGAGTATTGGGTGATGACAAATTCAAATACAACCAGAAAAAAAATGATGCTTCACGAAGTGGCACTGTGCTTAGGCTATAGCGCGGATGAAGCAGAAAAAATTCGTGATTACTTATAATCCATAAGGAAATAATATGGCGATTCATCCTGATGCAGGTAAACCTGCACCGCAATCAAGCTTAGTGAATGTACCAAAACTGATCTCGGCTTATTACTTAAATGAACCTGATCTGGAACAAAACCCAGAGCACTGTGTTGCTTTTGGTACTTCTGGCCATCGTGGTTGTTCGTTCGATGTAAAATTTAATGAATCGCATATTTTAGCGATCACACAAGCAATTTGTGATTACCGTAAAGAAAATAACATTTTTGGCCCACTATTCCTTGGTAAAGATACCCATGCATTGAGTGAAGCCGCTTTTAACTCTGCAATTGAAGTACTTGTTGCAAACGAAGTACAAGTCATCGCACAAGAAAATGATGATTACACACCAACTCCTGTAATCAGTCATGCTGTTGTTTGTCATAATAAAGAAAACCCAAATGAATTAGCAGATGGGATTGTTGTAACACCTTCACATAACCCGCCAGAAGACGGTGGCTTTAAATACAACCCACCAAACGGTGGCCCTGCTGACACTGATGTGACTAAATGGATTGAAGACAGAGCGAATCAATTACTTTTAGAAGATTTAGTTGAAGTAGAGTTATTCCCTTATGCTAAAGCATCACGCTCGGGCTTTATTAAGTACCAAGATTTAATTACACCATACGTAGATGATTTAGTTAACATCGTTAATTTAAAAGCAATCAGCGATGCAAAAATCAAAATAGGTGTGGATCCTTTAGGTGGTTCAGGTATCAATTTTTGGCCTGTAATTGCAGAAAAATATAATTTAGACATAACGGTCGTAAATAAGTCTGTTGATCCAACGTTCTCGTTCATGCCTTTAGATAAAGATGGCAAAATTCGTATGGATTGTTCATCTCCTTATGCAATGACTAACCTTATTGCGCTAAAAGATGACTATGATATCGGTATTGGAAATGACCCAGATTATGACCGTCACGGTATAGTGACACCTGATGGTTTAATGAACCCAAATCACTTTTTAGCAGTTGCAATTGACTATTTATTAAATAACCGTAACTGGTCAAAAGATGTTGCTATTGGCAAAACCCTAGTATCTAGCGGCATGATTGATAAAGTGGTTACTCGAAATAACCGTGCAGTAAAAGAAGTACCTGTAGGCTTTAAATGGTTTGTTGAAGGTCTAAGCAAAGGTACTCTCGCTTTTGGTGGTGAAGAAAGTGCAGGGGCGTCTTTTTTACGCTTCGATGGTACCGTGTGGAACACTGATAAAGATGGCTTTATTTTAGGCTTACTAGCTGCTGAGATTTTAGCGGTAACGGGTAAAACACCGTCACAGCTTTATAAAGAGCTTGAACAAGAGTTCGGTGCACCTATTTACAAGCGTATTGATGCTCCCGCTGATGCGCAGCAAAAATCACGTTTAAAAGCGTTATCAGCAGACGATGTAAAAGCAAACACGTTAGCAGGCGATACAATTACACAGAAGCTAACCCATGCACCGGGTAATAATGCGGCTATTGGTGGTTTGAAGGTTGTTACCGAAAACGGTTGGTTCGCTGCTCGTCCATCGGGCACTGAAGACATTTATAAAATTTACCTTGAATCATTCAAAGGTGAAGAGCATCTAGCATTATTAGAAAAAGAAGCGAAAAAGCTGGTTGATTCAGTAATTAGCTAAATTCTTTTTTACCCTTTAAAACGGCTGAGATTCTCAGCCGTTTTTGTATTCTACTCTCACGTATTTTTAGGATAGAACTATGAGCTATTCAACTCCTTCATATCTCCAAAAATTAAAAAGTACTGGCGACTTTTTAACACTAACCCGAAACAATGAATTTTCACTAGATTCTTGTGCTTTTAACCTTGAAAACGGCACTGATGTCACAGTTCACGATACTGGCATCATAGAGTTTCAACCAAAAGAGCAAACAAACAAAGATATTGTACTTTCGAGTGCGGTGCACGGTAACGAAACAGCACCAATTGAAATCTGTGACCAATTAATCAAGGCAATCATTACACAAGAACTTGTACTTAAACAGCGTGTATTGTTTATTTTTGGTAATCCAAAATCGATAAATATCGGTAAACGCTTTGTTGATGAAAACTTAAATCGTTTATTTAATGGTCATCACACTGTTGAGGGGGTTGATTCAAATCCTGAGCGAGTTCGTGCAAAGCTACTTGAAGATGTAGTTTCTGATTTCTTTGCAAGAGGCAACCAAGGTAGTGAACGTTTTCATTATGACCTGCATACTGCAATTCGAGGCTCTAAAAATGAAAAGTTCGCTGTGTATCCATTCTTACATGGTAAACCGTGGAAAAAATCACAGCTGCAATTCTTACTTAGCTGTGGTGTAAACACTGTATTAATGATGAAATCAGCGGCAACAACTTTTAGCTACTACTCATCGTTTGTACATGGTGCTGATTCATTTACCGTAGAGCTTGGTCAAGTAAAGCCATTTGGCGAAAATGATATGTCACGATTTGAGAAAACCAAACAAACATTAATTGCATTAATTAGTCAGGAAACTGTTAATTACAAAGAATTTAATGCAGGGGATTTTGAGTTGTTTTCAGTTTATAGAACAATAAACCGTACTTGCGAAGATTTTAGTTTCCCATTTGCTGATGATGTCGAAAATTTCACCGGTTTTGCAAAGGGGGATTTATTAGCAACTGATGGTCAGACCAGATATGAAGCGGAAGTGGACGGCGAAGCTATTATCTTCCCAAATGCTGATGTAGCCTTAGGTCAACGTGCTTTACTTACAGTTGTACCAATGCAAGTTGATAGCAACTTTATTTAAAATCTCTGCATTATCACCCACCGATTTTTGGTTAACTATATGACAATAAAGAATTTATTTCGTTGTATAGTTAACTTTCCATGCGTTTTTAGCCATTTATCACCTATTCGTCTATGATTAGTTGAATAACAACTTACGTTAACGTAAAGTGACGGCAGTTTAATTTAATTAGATTGAATATTACGCAAACTTTATCCTTACAGCTCATGCTGATAAAAATAGTAATAAGGGCAGTGGCGTAGGTTTCTGACAACGAAAGAAGGTAGGTTATGAGTAATCCAAATAACGTATCGCTAAACATTAATCATGAACTGTCATTTATTGATGGTCACGCATTAACGATCCCTACATTAAGCATTCTTAATGAGGAAGGCGACATCCACGAAGGTGCAACCGCACCCGATATCGACAAAGCAACAGCAATCCGTTTATACGAGACAATGCGTTTTATTAGAGCGCTTGATGAGCGTATGCAAGCAGCACAGCGTCAAGGTCGAGTTAGCTTTTACATGCAATGTTTAGGTGAAGAGGCTGCTGTAACGGCATCGGCTGCAGCGCTTGACCAAAATGACATGATCATGGCCCAGTACCGTGAACAAGCCGCTTTACGCTATCGTGGTTTTAGCCTAGACCAATTCATGAACCAAATGTTTTCAAACGAAAAAGATTTGGGTAAAGGTCGCCAAATGCCAATTCACTACGGCTCACGCGAACTCAACTATATGACCATTTCATCTCCGCTTGGTACGCAAATTCCGCAAGCAACAGGTTATGCGTATGGTCAAAAAGTTCGTCACATTGATGCCCAAACAGGTGAGTTGAACAGTACGATTGATAACATCACCATTTGTTATTTTGGCGAAGGTGCGGCATCTGAAGGTGATTTTCATGCTGGTTTAAATATGGCTGCAGTTCATGAAGCACCGGTTATCTTCTTTGCACGTAATAATGGCTATGCGATATCAACACCTGCAGATGAACAATTTAAAGGTGATGGTATTGCATCACGCGGTGTTGGCTATGGCATTAAAACAATTCGTGTTGACGGTGCTGATGCGCTTGCAGTTTATGCTGCAACGAAAAAAGCCCGTGAAATTGCTACTACCAAAGGTGAACCAGTTTTAATTGAATCGATTGCCTATCGTTTAGGTGCTCACTCAACCAGTGACGATCCTAGCGGCTACCGTACAAAAGACGAAGAAGCAAAACATAAAGGCTGTCCAATTGAGCGTTTCCGTAAGTGGTTATTAAAACAAGGTTGGTTAGACGAAGCGCAAGACGCAAAAGATAAAGAAACAATCCGTGAAGAAATCTTAGCGGCTCTTAAACGCGCTGAAAAAGTTGCAAAACCAGCATTAGAAGACCTTATTTCTGATGTTTATGATAAGCCAATTCCATCACTGCAAAAACAATACGAAGAATTAAAAGAGCACATTTTGCAGCATCCTGATGCTTATCCAACAACTGCAGGGAGATTAAAGTAATGGCTAAAATGAACATGCTTCATGCAATTAACTCTGCCCTTGATATCACCATGGCAGAGCATCCAAATGCATGTATTTTTGGTGAAGACGTTGGCTATTTTGGTGGTGTATTCCGTGCAACATCTGGCTTACAAGAAAAATATGGTAAGCACCGTGTGTTTAATACACCATTAACTGAGCAAGGTATTTTAGGTTTTGCTAATGGTCTAGCTGCTTTTGGTGCGCCTGCTTTAGCTGAAATTCAATTTGCAGATTATATTTTTCCTGCATTTGACCAAATCGTAAATGAATCTGCTAAATTCCGTTACCGTAGTGGTAATGAATTTAATGTAGGCAACCTAACAATTCGTACTCCTTATGGCGGTGGTATTGCGGGTGGTTTATATCATTCACAATCACCGGAAGCATATTTTGCTCATACACCGGGTTTGAAACTTGTTGTGCCACGTAACCCTTATCAAGCAAAAGGTTTGCTTCGTGCATCAATTAAAGATGATAACCCAGTTATTTTCTTTGAGCCAAAACGCTTATACCGTGCATCAACAGGTGAGGTACCAGAAGAGGATTACAGCATCGAGCTTGGTAAAGCAGAAGTCATTCAAGAAGGTACTGATGTTACTTTGCTTGCTTGGGGTGCACAAATGGAAATCGTTGAAGATGCCGCTAAAAAAGCAGCAGAGCAAGGAATTAGTTGTGAAGTCATCGACTTACGAACTATTTTACCGTGGGATGTTGAGACAATTGCTAAATCAGTAACCAAAACCGGTCGTTTAGTGGTTAGCCACGAAGCGCCAATCACAAATGGTTTTGGTGCAGAAATCGTTGCAACAATTCAACAAGAGTGTTTCTTACACCTTGAATCGCCAATTGCTCGAGTGTGTGGTTTAGATACGCCATACCCATTAGCACTTGAAAAAGAATATGTGCCAGATGCACTTAAAGTGCTTGCTGCGATTAAGCAATCTGTAGAGTTTTAGGAGTCAGTATGTCTAAAGATTTTATCTTGCCAGATATCGGCGAAGGCATCGTAGAATGTGAAATTGTTGAATGGTTAGTTGCAGAGGGCGATTCTGTAAAAGAAGATCAGCCAATTTGTGACGTCATGACCGACAAAGCGCTTGTGCAAATTCCAGCTGTCCATGATGGTGTGATCAGTAAGCTTTATTATGCAAAAGGTGATATTGCTAAAGTACATGCGCCATTATTTGCGATGGATGTTGATGGTGAAGCAGCTACGCAAAACGAAGAAGCTCAAGCTCCAGTTGAAGCAGCCGCACTACCTGAATCTGGTGAACATTTAGAAGATTTCATTTTACCTGACATCGGTGAAGGTATTGTTGAGTGTGAAATCGTTGAGTGGTTAGTCAGCGAAGGTGATGAAATCGTTGAAGACCAAGCTGTGTGTGATGTAATGACAGACAAAGCATTGGTTCAAATTCCGGCTAAATATACAGGTAAAGTTGAAAAGCTTTATTATAAGAAAGGCGATATTGCCGCTGTTCACAGTCCATTATTCCAAATGAGCATTGTAGGCCAAAACTCAGAGCCTGATGTAAGCTCTGCGGTAGTTAAAGCGCAAACAAATGCAGCGACTAAGCCAGCACAAAAGCCTGTGTCTGCATCAAATGAGACTAAACAACTTAATAAGAAAGCAGTTGCTTCACCAGCTGTTCGTCGTAAAGCACGTGAACTTGATGTAGATTTAACGCAAGTACCAGGCTCTGGTAAAAATGGCCGAATTTACAAGCAAGACATCGAAGATTTCTTGAACGAATCACCAAGCCAAGCAGTAACACAACAAGCTGCTCCTAAAGCGGCAGAGCCTGTAAAAACTGCAGCATCCACGGCTGGTGGTAGTCATGTTGAGCCTATTAAAGGCATTAAAGCGGCAATGGCTAAGCAAATGGTTGCGTCAGTATCGACAATTCCTCATTTTACTTTTTGTGATGAAATTGACCTGACAAAATTGATTGCTATGCGAAGCGAACTTAAAGAGCAGTATAAGCAACAGGGCGTTAAGTTAACTATGATGCCATTCTTTATCAAGGCTCTATCGCTTGCAATGAAGCAGTTCCCAGTACTTAACTCACAAGTGAATGATGATTGTAGTGAGCTGACTTATTTTGACGACCATAACATTGGTATGGCGGTTGATTCTAAGATTGGCTTATTAGTACCAAATGTTAAAGCATGTCAGTCAAAGAGTATTGTTGATGTTGCAAATGAAGTTACGCGCTTAACTGAAGCAGCACGGGATGGACGTGTATCACCAGATGATTTAAAAGGAGGTACAATTAGTATCTCTAACATTGGTGCTATTGGCGGCACAATTGCAACCCCGATCATCAATAAACCAGAAGTGGCCATTGTTGCATTAGGTAAGTTACAACATTTACCTCGTTTTGACGAACAGGGTAATGTGGTTTCAGCAGCCATTATGCAAGTAAGCTGGTCTGGCGACCATCGAGTGATTGATGGCGGAACAATTGCCCGCTTCAATAACTTGTGGAAGTCTTATTTAGAAGATCCTGCAAAAATGATGATGGCTATGAGCTAACATTATTAATAAATAAAAAACCAGCCTCGGCTGGTTTTTTTTATAGTATTTAATTTATATTTTAAAGACCGTAATAGTACAATCCATAACCGAGTAACAGCGCAGGTATTGTTGAATAGACTGTCGCCATTAAAGCTGCTTTTGGTGCTAATGCGATGGCTGGGAAGAGAGCATCGCCATCATTTGATATTGCATTTGCTGCCATCGCACTAAATGGGATAATGCCTTGAATATAAAGTGTCATTACGACAATTTGCGGCCCACAGCCTGGTAACAAACCTATTGCTACAGCTACCAAGGGAGCAAGATAAGCATATTCAGAAAACCATGCTTTTAAATCAACACCTAGCAAATTAACTAAAACTTCAAATAGCATGAAACTGGCGACAACCCATGCTGTAACAAAGTGCGTGTCCATTAACACTTTCGTGAGCTTTGAAGGTGGATTGCATGGAGCTTCTTCGCTGGTCACTTGTTTATAACTGCTGCCTTTAGATGAAAGAGCCCATACAACTACAATAAATAGCGCCATGATTGAACCAAATAAGGTAATGCCATGATTAATACCATTACCAAATACGCTAAGGTCGGTATTGGTGGCAATAACAATAGCAACAATCAAGCTTGGCATTAAGGCAAATTTCCAAACCGGGCGGCTAAATATTAAAGCTTTTGGTTGGCATTGAGGTTGTTCGCTGAAGTCACTGGCCTGCGTAGGTTGAAACTTATCTGATTTATGAAATGTATTAACCACCTGTCCGCTAATTACGCCTACACTAACACCGATTACCATCATTAATAACCCATCAAGAGGGCGGGTTGCTAATAACAAAAATGCAGCATCCCCCATGGTTGCTGTTAATACTGCGACCACAGAGCCAAAGCTAGCTTGTTTTTTGGTAAATTGGGTAACTACAATAATGGCACCTCCACAGCCAGGTAAAGCACCTAAGATTGACGCAAAACCGATTTCTAGGATGCCTGATTTAGCTCGTAAATAGCTGAGCTGTAATTGAGGTAGCCGATCAATCAAGTAGTAATAGATTAATAAAGTGGCTGCAACAAACACAGATACTTGAAAAAAAGCATCACTTAACGCTTGGAGGGTAAACTCACGGCTTGCTGGTATTGCCAAAGAAATTAACAATAATAGGGGTAAAAATAAGCGTTTATTGTCCGTAATATAACACCTCGCTTTATGGGTGGAATACCTCGTTTGTGTTAATGAGAGCATACAGTGCAACCTAAAAATTAATCAGGTTACACTGTATTACCGATTTAAATGAAAATCAATCTCATTTGCATCTATTTGCGTTGAAACTCAGAGCTCGCATTCCAGGTCGGCCATTCTTTACGCTCTGAAATATCAAAACCTACTTGATAGAATAACTGAAGATCCTGAACGGCACCTGATAAATCCCATTCATCACGGTAACGATCGCAAGGCTGATGGTAACAACCGCGAAGAACTAAGCTCATACGCTTACGGTAATTTGCAGTTTCTTCATCAAGGGCTTCACTGCCGCCGCCAGCATACATTGCTGGTACACCCATGTTTGCAAATGCAAAGTGATCAGAACGATAGTAACCACCCGAAGACGGTTTAGGATCGCCAGATACAGTTCGGCCTTGTGCTTTAGCAGCTGTTTCTAACAAGCTATCCATTTCTGATTTGCCGATACCAACAACACTGATATCTTTCACTTTACCTAATAGATTTAAGCTATCCATGTTGATGTTTGCAACAGTTTGAGAAGCTGGGATCACTGGGTTTGCAGCGTAATATTTTGATCCAAGTAGACCTTGTTCTTCAGCGGTTACTGCTAAGAAAGTCATTGAGCGGCTAGGGTGCTCAGGAAGGCTAGCAAATGCTTCTGCAACTTCAATTAAGCCTGCAGTACCTGTCGCGTTATCGTGGGCACCATTATAAATTTGGTCACCTTTACGTGTTTTATCTGTACCAAGGTGATCCCAATGAGCTGAGTAAATGATGTGCTCGTCTGGCTTTTCGCTGCCAGGTAACGTTGCAATGAAGTTATATGAAATTGACTTTTTAATCGTGTTATTTACTTCAACGCTAGCTGTTAGGTCGCCCATATCAATATGGTAAGCACCTTTTGCAGCATTTGCTTTCATAGTATCGAAATCTAAACCTGCTTTTGTGAATAGCTCTTTGGCAACATCAGTTGTTACCCAGCCTTCAACAGCAACACGATCCATGTTGTTATTTTCTTTTTGGAAACCAAATTGCTCACCGCTCCAAGAGTTTTCAACAACTGACCATGGGTAAGAAGCTGGTGCTGTTTCGTGGATAATAATTGCACCAGCTGCACCTTGACGACTTGCTTCTTCATATTTGTATGTCCAGCGACCATAATAAGTCATGGCATCGCCAGTAAATAAATCTGGGTTTTTAGTCGCATAACCTGGATCATTAACTAGCATTACAACTGTTTTGCCTTTTACGTCTAAGCCTTCGTAGTCGTTCCAGTTGTACTCTGGCGCATTTACACCATAACCAACAAATACTAATTCAGAATCTTTAATGCTTTGTTTAGCACTAATACGGCTACTACCCATTACCATATCTTTTTTATACTGATAATCTTTGCCGCCAATGGTTAGTACCATGTTTGAGTCTGCTTCAAGTGAAACAAGCGGTACTTCTTGTAAGAAGCTATCACCGTTACCAGGCTCAAAACCCAATGCTTTAAATTGGTCAGTTAAATAGGCAAGCGTTAGCTCTTCACCTTTCGATGATGGTGCACGGCCGCCGAATTCATCAGAAGCTAACACTTTAATGTGCTCTGCTAGTTGCTCTGAGTTGATGCTTTGATAGGCTTTTTCTACATCACCTGATGTGATACTTGTTGAAGCACAGCCTGCAAGAATGGTACTTGCAAGTACTGTCATTGGAAAATAGCGTTTCATAATAGCTCTTTTTTTGTTTTATGGTGGCATTAGTATATGAGGTTCTATTAATGAGAACCAGTTTTTACGGTAAACTACCCACAATACATCAAGAAGTTAAAAAATAAGCAATGAAACGATTTAGCGCACCAGAGCAATGGTCAACACAATACCTTACAACCGGTGCATTTAGTGACCTAGCAACGCTGTTTAATATTGACAAATTATCGAATTGGCCGTCTTGTGACTGGTTTAATCAATATTTAAATGCCAAAACAACACAAGGCACAGTAATAAGCTTTGTAGAGGATGAAAAATTTGCCGACGAAACTCGTTATTATGAGCAAATTATTTATGAAACAGGGCAAGTACCAACAAGACAACAAAATTGGCACGACCTTTTTGGTGGATTTATTTGGTGTTTATTTCCAAAAACAAAAGCACTGATAAATCATCAACATATCGAAGAAATTAAACTGCATGGTCTAAAAGAGCGCAGTAAACACCGTAATGCTCTCACCTTATTCGACGAATGTGGTGTAGTACTGGCAATTACCGAACAAAGTTGGCAACAACAATTACGCGATCATCAATGGCATCAAGCATTTGTTACACAACGTGAGCAGTGGGGTAAAAATATTCGCCCGTTCATGTTCGGCCATGCTAACTACGAGATGCTCACTCAGCCTTATATAGGTTTAACAGGGAAAGCATTATTTGTAATTGTACCCAATGACATATTTTGTAAAGATTTAAGCGAGCAATATGCGTATCTAGATCAACGTCTTTATGAGATGATTAAAGTAGATGATTGTTTACGTGATAATAAGAATTTATCTCCATTACCCTTGTTAGGTGTACCAGGGTGGTGGACTGAAAATGAAAATCCAGAATTTTACAGTAACACTGATTACTTTAGACCTAAACGAAGGAAACGCACATGATTGAAGTTGCAGGGCTTAAAAAGAAATTTAAGCTAACAAAAGATCATAAAAAAAATAAAACGGACAATGTAGACCCCCGCGAAGATAAAGAGTTTTTCCATTCTGTAAGAGACGTCAGCTTTAAATGTAATAAAGGTGAAGTGCTCGGCTTACTCGGCCCAAATGGTGCAGGTAAAACAACGACCCTTAGAATGATTTCAACAGCATTAAAACCAGATGAAGGCAGTATCACCATCTCTGGTCACGATATTGTTAAAAAGCCATTAGTTGGCCGCAAATCAATTGGTTTTCTATCTGGTAGCACTGGCTTATATGGGCGTTTAACGGTTAAAGAAAACGTAGAATATTTTGCCCGTTTACATGGCATGAGTAAAAAGGCGGTAGCGGCACGTTGTGATGAACTATTCAGCTTACTTGATATGCACAACTTCATTGATAAGCGTGCCGAAAACCTTTCCACAGGTATGAAGCAAAAAGCCAATATTGCTCGCGCTGTTGTTCATCATCCTGACGTGGTAATTCTCGATGAACCAACGACAGGTTTAGACATTATGACCACGCAAACTGTAATTAGCTTTATTCGTGGCCTTAAAGAGCAAGGTACTCCAGTCATTTTTTCAACTCACCATCTAGATGAAGTTGCATTACTTTGTGATCGCGTTGCAGTTATAAATCAAGGTATTAGTTGCTTTGATGGCACATTAGAACAGTTTAAACAAACTGGTCAAAGTGAGGAATTAAATCAAGCGTTTATGAATATTTTAACGGAGAGTCGTGATGTTTGAAGTATTTAAAAAGGAATTAAAAGAGCTGTTACGTGACCGTAAAACATTGATATTCGTTGTCGCACTGCCAGTTGCTATTTTCCCTCTTTTATTTGCTGTGATGGCATTTATTAGTTCACAAGCAGCACTCGAAGCTGAGCAAGAAGTGCATACTTACGCCATTATTAATGGTAATTACGCGCAAGAATTTACAGATAAGGTGTTTTATCATAAGAGCTTTGCATTATATAAAGGCGACGAAACCTTTAATACGGTAGAAGATCTCACTAAAGCGGTTAAAGCGGGTACCATCGATATGGGTATCTATTTACCTTCAGACGCTGAGCAAACACTCGATAACGCTAAACAAAGTGAGTGGCAAGTTGTGTATAACGACGCTAAGGCGATTAACTTCTTATTTGACCGCGTTAAAGAACTTGCAAAAGAGTATGGTGATAAACTGCGTACTACTAAACTGTTAAGCTTTGGCGTATCAGAGCAGCAACAAGCCGCGATTATCGAGCCAATTAAAGTTGTTAAGGTCGATACTGCAGATAAACGTGAAAATCTGGGTGAAAAAATTGGCGGGTTTATTCCTTATCTACTTATTCCTCTCGTATTGATGGGCGCAACGTACCCTGCTATTGATTTAGGGGCTGGTGAAAAAGAGCGCGGTACACTCGAAACCCTTCTACTTACACCAATCACGCGCACACAGCTAGTGTTAGGTAAGTTTGTAACCTTGCTGGCTTCTTCAATTGCGACAACCACTATTACAGTTCTTAGTATGGGTGTGTGGATATCGGTGGCCATTGCTTTTGTAGATTTAGCGGTTGTTAAAAACGCATTTAGCTCTTTAACTGTGTTAGATTTAGGGCTGATTTTTGTGTTGTTATTGCCTATTGCTGCAATCTTCTCATCATTAGCATTGGCTATTTCAATTTATGCGCGAACTTTTAAAGAAGCACAGAACTATATGGCTCCGCTAAGCATGGGTGTAATTTTTCCAATTATGATTGCGTTGATGCCGAATGTTGAGCTTACGAGCAAATCAGCCTTTATTCCTGTAACAAATGTAGCTTTGGCAATCAAAGAAATCATTAAAGGCACAGTCGATTACACACTAGTGGGTTTAATTTTCCTAGCAACAGTCATTGTGGCAGGGGCACTATTAGCATTTTGTGTTAAATGGTTTAATAAAGAAGATGTCTTATTTAGATAAGAATTTATTGATTTTACCTAATAATAAAGCACCAATTTGGTGCTTTATTTGTATATAGAACAGGCTAACTCCTTACTAATCCTTATTAACTAAAATTTTTTCTGTATACTCCACTTTAGTTATCATTCTCTCCTATACTCTAAAGCAGAGTAGCAATGAAGGCTTTCGATTCAATGGATTCTGGACATTCAGCGCATTTCTTCCAACGTAATAAACTACCAATACTAGCAATTTGTATACTCTTGATATTGGGCAGTATTGTTACAGTAAAATATGAATATGATCTTCGAGAAGAGGTATTTAGCCGCGCACTTGAACAGATGCAGCGAGAACTAGATAGAAAACAAAGTGTGTTTAAAACAAGTCTAAGAGAGAATGTTTCAGCCCTTAATTTCTTAGATTCCACCCCACCAGTACTCGCTATAATGCGTTCCACTAATGATAAACAGGTAGATCCGGTTTTAGGCACGCCTATTTCTGCTTGGAAATACCGCCTCGCAAAAATCTTTAGTGGTTTTATGACTACAGATAAAGAATTAGCGCAGGCGCGATATATTTATATTGCAGACAATGGCAAAGAAGTTGTTCGTGTTGATAATGTCAACGATCAGGTTATTAGAATTAGTGAAGAAAACTTACAGCATAAAGGCCATCGTGATTATATGCGAGTTGCTGCAGAGCTAGAAGATGGTCAAGTTTATATATCACCAATTAACTACAACCGTGAAAATGGACGATTACAACAGCCTTACGTTAGCACATATAGGATTGCTAAACTTGTAAAAGACACTGAAGGTAAGCCGTTTGCTGTTTTGATCCTAAACTATAATGCCGAAGACCTTATCAATAAGTTAACAAGTAATACTGCTAAAAAGCTATCTGTGTATCTTTTAAATGCTCAGCAGCAATTTATTTATCACCCAAAGGAGTCGTATCGCTTTAGTTTTGAGTTGGACGACCCTCATTATTGGTCTGAAGAATTCAGTATCGATCAACAAATGAATGCCAATGATTTTTTTGATGTAATGAATCTTCCTGAAAAATTATATGCTCAGAAAACTATTGAGTTTGAAAATGACATTCACATGCAGCCATTGACTCTGGCTGTTTCTATAAAAACCGAGATACTCCTGCAAGAAATCAATCAAAAACGTATGAGGTTTATAAGCACTTTATGTTTAATGATTATTTCTGTATTAATACTATTTACTATCTATCAACGCGATATTAATAGAAAAATTGAGCTGAGTTTTCTAAAAGAAAAGAATAGTAAAATCATAGAAAACTCGACAGATGCTATCATTATGGTTCAGCCAAATGGAGTTATTTGCAATGCCAATGAAACAGCAAAAACGTATTTTGGTATCACCGAGCATTCAACCCACTTTGATACATTGTTTGATTATAATGAAGAAGATTTTCAAGGGGTTGGCGAAGCGATAAAAAAAGGGCAACGATCTACGTTTGAAGCTGTGCACATTAATGAACAAAACACACATTATTTTTCGATCACAATGACACCTGTCTATGATGCTGCAAAACAACAATATCAAATAGCGGCCATACTTCGTAATATTGATTCACTTAAGTGTGCTCAACATCAACTTGAAAAGCTTAATACTACATTAGAAGAAAAAGTGAAAAGTCGCACAGCAGAGCTTGAAAAAGCCACCGAAGAAGCTCTTGCAGCAAGTAAAGCTAAAAGTGAATTTGTAGCTAATATCTCACATGAAATCCGCACCCCGATGAATGGGGTACTTGGTATGCTGGAAATGCTCGAAGAAGAGCCTTTATCTACTCAGCAAATGCAATACTTACATTATGCAAATACCAGTGCCAACTCATTGATGACACTGATCAATGACATTCTCGATTTTTCTAAAATTGAAGCTGGTAAACTTGATTTAGATAGTCATGAGTTTGATGTTGTTTCAGTGTGCAGTGATTTAATAACATCGATGGCCGTTCAAGGTCAGAAAAAAGGCATTGAAATACTGTTCGATGCTCATGCTATTACTAAGCGTACTGTAATGGGTGATAGCCACCGCTTAAAACAAATTCTCAATAATTTACTCAGTAACGCATTTAAGTTTACACATAAAGGTCATGTAAGCTTAACGGTTAAGGAACAGCTGCATTCAGACAATACGCTTTGCCTAAGCTTCGTTGTTGAAGATACAGGTATTGGTATTTCGAAAGCAAACCAAAGTAAATTGTTTGAAGTGTTTACCCAAGAGGACTCAAGTACAACACGGCATTATGGTGGGAGTGGTTTAGGGCTTTCAATAAGCCGAAAACTCGCTCAGTTGATGGGTGGTGATATTATCGTTGAAAGTGAAAAAGGAAAGGGCAGCCGCTTTTGGGCAAGTATTTGTGTATCGATAAGTGAGTCATCAAAAGTGCCGCATCAAAGCAATGTACTGAATGATAAACAAGTAGGCTGTGCAATTCATTATGAATTACTGGCTAACAATGTTGAGCTGCAACTAGCGACACTAGGCCAGAGTCATAAAATAACGCATTTAACTGATGTTTCTGAAACTGATTTTAATGAGTTAGATTTACTTATCATTGATCATAAACATCCAGAACTAAACAATGTGTTGAGTTTTGCAAATCGCTATCCCGACACCTGTGTATTAATTTTAGGTGTTATGACATCACTTAAACAAAAAGAAACATTACCGAGCAATTGTACTGTTATTGCAAAACCTGTCACTCCTGATGAATTAGCCTATAAACTCGCGGTTTTATTTAATGACAATGATTCTGTTATTGAGCGTAAAAATACAGATACTAAAGAAATTATTGAGCTTGATTTAACATCTCGTTCAGTGCTTATCGTCGACGATAACATGATTAATATAGAAGTGAGCAAAGCCATTTTAAGAGATAGCCATGTTCATATTGAATCAGCCAGCGATGGTCTTGAAGCAATTGAGGTATTGAATAACAGCGAAACTCAATTTGACCTGATCTTAATGGATTGCCAAATGCCAAACTTAAATGGTTATGACTGTACTAAAGCTATCAGACAGGGCAAAACAGGTGATAAATACCAAGATGTCGTGATCATTGCCATGACAGCAAGTGCAATGGCGGGTGATAGAGAAAAATGCCTGAGTGTTGGCATGAATGACTATATCACCAAGCCAATTAAACAAGCCACATTGCGCAAAAAGCTATCAATGTGGCTGAAGTCTTAAGCTGCATCTTGGTTTTTATTAAACGCAGCTTTTGGTGTTAGTTTACTAATATCAGCAGAGTGAATCACTTTTTGTGTTTCACTCCAGTGCAGTAATTCAATACGCCCAGAGCTGTTTTCTACTAATGCAGTGCAGTTTTCAATCCAGTCGCCATCATTGCAATACAAAATTCCATCAACCACTTTAACGGCTGGGTGATGAATGTGCCCGCAAATGATGCCATCGACGACTTGTTTTTTTGCTTCGTGGATGGCCGCTTTTTCAAATGCATCAATTGCTTCACGTGCTTTATGCACTCGTGCTTTGATCCAAGAGGCTAATGACCAATAATTACCGCCAAATAAACGGCGAATGCGATTAGTCCAGCGATTTAAAAATAGTAAAAAGTCGTATCCTGCATCGCCTGCAATGCTTATTAATTTGTTGTAGCGAGTTGCTGAGTCAAAATCGTCGCCATGTAAAAGTAAAAACCGTTTGTTGGCTTTAGTGGTATGAATATATTGTTTATGTACTTCTATACCGAATAATGAATCATTAGCATAATGGCGAAATGTTTCGTCGTGGTTACCCGGTATATAGATCACTCGTGTTCCATCTTTCGCTTTTTGTTGAATAAGCGCTAACACATCATAATGACTAGAATGCCAAAAAAACTGTCGTTTCATTGACCATAAATCGACAATATCACCGACCAAATACAACACATCGCATTCAATCGCATTTAAAAAGTCTAGTAAATACTGCGCTTGGCAGTCTTTATAACCTAAGTGAACGTCGGAAATCCAAACGGCAGGATAGTGGGTTTTACTACTGCAAGTGGTGTTATTCATGGCATTTACTCATGGTGTAATAAAGTAAATGCTAGGTAGAATCAATGACAGTTAAAAGACGCTTTAGCGAAATATCTATGACAATTAATACCAACCCGCAATAATACTTAATTAAGCGAATTGGTAAAATAAAACAAAAAAACCGCCGAAGCGGTTTTTTATATTTTGTAGAGCTGACTTAATTAGCCTTTAACAAGTGCTGCAATTTCGGAAGCGGCACTATCTAAATCAAGCATTAGCTTTTCGCCAGTATGGCGGTTTTTAAGCTCAACCTTGTTTTCATCAAGGTTACGCTCACCAATAACTAATGTGAAAGGCACACCTAGTAACTCCATGTCGTTGAACATTACACCAGGGCGCTCTTTACGGTCATCAAATAACACATCTAAACCGGCATCTTTCAAACCTTTGTAAAGGTTATCTGCAATATCAGGAATACGATGAGACTTATGCATGTTCATAGGTACGATAGCTAAATCAAATGGCGCGATAGGTTGCGGCCATTTAATACCGTATTGGTCGTTGTTTTGCTCAATAGCGGCAGCCACGATACGTGATACACCAATACCGTAACAACCCATTGTCATTACTTGGTTTTTACCTGTTTCACTCAAAACGCCTGCTTTCATTGCTTCTGAGTACTTAGTACCAAGTTGGAAAATATGACCTACTTCAATACCACGTTTGATTTGCAGTGAACCTTGACCACATGGGCTTGGGTCGCCTTCAACGATATTACGGATATCAGCCACTTCGTAGTTTTCTACATCGCGATCCCAATTGATACCACTGAAATGTTCACCATCTTTATTAGCACCAGCTACAAAGTCAGCCATTACGTTAGCTGTGCGATCAACAATAATTGGCATTGATAGACCGACAGGGCCTAAAGAGCCAGGTTTTGCACCAATCGCTGCAACGATGTCTTCTTCTTTTGCCATTTCAAGCGGTGAGTCTACAAGCGGATGTTTCTCAGCTTTTAACTCGTTTAATTCATGGTCGCCACGTAATACAAGGGCAACTAAACCACGTTGTTCGTTTTCATCTGGTGCGCCATACACGATTAATGTTTTAACGCCTCGATGAGGTTTAACACCATAGTGCTCTTTAAGCTCAGCAATTGATTTTGCATCAGGCGTTGGGAACGCTTTTAACTCTTTACTTGCAGCTGGGCGCTCTTCAGTCGGTGCTAATGCTTCTGCTTTTTCGATATTTGCAGCGTAATCACTTGCATCACTAAATGCGATTGCATCTTCGCCTGACTCTGCAAGGACATGGAACTCGTGTGATACGCTACCACCAATAGAACCTGTATCTGCAATAACAGGGCGATAATCAAGACCAAGACGCTCAAAAATGTTACAGTATGCTTTGTGCATTACTTGGTAGGTTTTCTCTAAACACTCATCACTTAAGTGGAAAGAGTAAGCATCTTTCATTGTAAATTCACGAGCACGCATTACACCAAAACGAGGGCGAACTTCGTCACGTACTTTTGTTTGTACTTGGTAAAGAGTAAGCGGTAATTGCTTATAAGAGCTGACTTCTTTACGAACAAAATCTGTGATCACTTCTTCATGAGTTGGACCTAGCGCAAATGGACGATTGTGGCGATCAGTAATGCGTAGCAATTCAGGTCCAAACTGTTCCCAACGGCCAGACTCTTCCCAAAGATCAGCAGGTTGGATAATAGGCATTAACATTTCGATAGCGCCGGCTTTATCCATTTCTTCACGTACAATGTTTTCTACTTTTTTAAGTACGCGTAGTCCAGAGGGCAACCATGTATACAAACCCGACGCAACGCGGCGGATCATGCCTGCTCGTAGCATTAATTGATGAGAAACAATTTCTGCATCAGACGGAGTTTCTTTAAGTGTTGCGAGTATATATTGACTGGTACGCATCTCTATTCCAAGTAGTGTTAAAATTATTATCGTTTACTCAAGACGTTTGAGTAATAACAAGCTGCTAAGTTTACCAGTGGAAGCACTGACACTGAAGCGCTATGTGTTAAAAAAAGTGTTAAAAAACTAGCATTTTTCAATGCTGGTCACTGTATTATGATTATCCTGAACATGCCACCTAATATTAAAATCATATAAGGTCATACCGTAGCTTTGCTCTGAGTCACGTTGCTTTTTGTATGCAGGGCGAGGATCTTGCTTTAATACATTGCCTATAAAGGCTTTTAATTCAGGTTGTTCGGTTTGTTTTTCGATAAACGCAAGAGCTTCATCACTAAACTCGACACTCATATCTGTTTCTGGTCGGGTATCGGCAAAACCAGCGGTGGCGTCGGTCATTGCATCTGAATACGGCAGGTAAGGCTTAATGTCCAAAATTGGTGTGCCATCGAGTAAATCAATACCTGATAGTAATAAGCTTAACTGACCATTTTTATACTCGATACCTTCAAGTTTTACAGCACTCATACCAATTGCATTTGGGCGGAAGGTGGCACGTGTTGCAAATACGCCTTTTCGTTCGTTACCGCCAAGGCGAGGGGGTCTAACCATTGCTGAGTAGCCTTTATCAGCGGTTTCATGAAATCTGAATAATAACCAAATATGGCTGAATTCATCGAGACCACGTACAAACTCTTCACGATTAAAATCGCTACTAAATACTAGCTTTGCTTTAGCTTCAGGAACTAAGCGAGGTTGGCGAGGTATAGCAAACTTTTGTTTGTATGGAGATTGAATGTGGCCGACGGCGGTTAATTGGTATTCGCTCATTGTGCATTGTCGTTATGAAAATCTGCCGACATTTTACATGCAAACACAAAAAAAGGCAGTCGAGACTGCCTTTTAAATATTTAGACTGTATAGTCTAAATTAAAACATGTATTGGAATGATACAGACGCTACATCCATATCTGGGTCAATATCATCTTCTAACTTATAGCGCTCATATTCTAAACGTACTTGCACGTTTGTTGTAAAAGCATACTCAATACCTGCACCATAAAATACATCGCCGCCATCTGTGTCAGCACTAATGCTGCCAAGCTCGCCTAGATCTTGCTCAATTTCAGCGTCCCACTCTAGCCAACCACCTTTAGCATAAACAGAAAAGTTATCAGTAATTGGTGCTGCTAAGCGTGCCGCAAGAGAAACACCGTCAATTTCAGCTTTAGAATCAATATCACTTACTTCATCAAAATTTTGGTATGCAAGTTCAAGGCTAAGATACTTATTAAACTGAGTACCAATATAACCTTTTAGCATTTGCGAGTCGTCATCGAAGTCAGTGTCATTTTCACTATCTTCAAACTCGAAAGAATATTGGCCATAGCCGATACCGGTATAAATACGCGGAGAATCCATTTCGGTAATATCTGCATGTGCTGCATTGTTAAAACCCAGTAGTGCTAAAGAAAGTGCAGAAATTGAAATTGCTTTAATCATTTAATAGCTCCTTTATAAAATAAATAAACGAATGTTTCGCGTCATTCACAAGGAGTGTTGCAATGACAATGCCAACGCAAAAATAAAGCCTAAAGTATTGTTTTTAGGCTTTATTAAGCGTTTTTTTGAACAGGTTGTTGAAACTGTAATCAGGCATTCAGTTTGGCAGTCGTAACAATTTCAGGGTGCTCTGTAGAAGTTACTAAGTGCAGATTTTAAATTCGCGTTGTTTTGTATTTTTACGCTTTTTGCAAAAGGGTTTCTGTTTCAATCGCGATCTCTTTCATTTTAATCGCATAGTTTTCGATTTTCTTCTCTTCATCTGTTACTGCTGTATATGAAGGCACTTCAATTGGGTAACCCGCTTCATCCATGGCAATAAAACTAATAACGCAATGATTGGTTTCAACCAGGTTTTGTGTTTTTGGATCGCCACAGCGTACTTGAATAAAGATTTGCATGCTGGTTTTACCAGTGTGGGCGATACTTGCTTTCACTTCGACTATTTGGCCAACCAAAATAGGGCGCTGAAACTTCACGCCTGCGACAGAGACTGTAACGCAGTAATGTCCACTCCAACCAGCAGCACAGGCATAACCAGCTTGGTCAATCCACTTCATTACCACACCACCATGAACCTTACCGCCAAAATTTACATCGGTAGGTTCAGCTAAAAAACGAAAGGTTACACTTGAAGACGGCATACTTTACTCACTTTTATAATAAATCACGACATTTTCAGCATAGCCTAAAAAAGGGGCCGAAGCCCCTGCAATTTAGGATAAATTTTAATTAAATGAGTAACGTGCGTTACTACATGTTAGGGTAGTTTGGTCCACCAGCTCCCTCAGGGGTTACCCAAGTAATGTTTTGACTAGGGTCTTTTATGTCACAGGTTTTACAGTGAACACAGTTTTGCGAATTGATAACAAACTCTTTCTCACCTTCGACTTCCTGAACTTCGTAAACACCAGCAGGGCAGTAGCGTTGTGCAGGCTCATCAAATTGTACCAAATTCACTTTGATGGGAATCGAGTTATCTTTTAGCTTTAAATGACATGGCTGCGATTCTTCATGATTGGTATTTGATAAAAACACAGATGAAAGTTTATCGAAGCTAAGTTTGCCATCTGCTTTCGGGTAGTCGATTTTTTCAGCCTGATCAGCAGTGACTAAGGTGGCATGGTCTGGCATGTTATCTTCAAAATTAAACGGTAAGCTGCCACCGAATAGGTTTTGATCAAGCGTATTGTAAGCACCGCCTAAGAACTTACCTAGTTTATGCATAACAGGGCCAAAGTTCCGCGATTGATATAGCTCTTTATAAGCCCAGCTTTGTTCAAAGGCTGTTTTATATTCAGCTAAATTAGCATTTTCTTTACCATCACCTAGGGCTTCTAAAATGACATCAGCTGCGACCATGCCAGACTTCATTGCCGTATGATTACCTTTAATTTTGGCAAAATTTAATGTGCCAGCATCACAGCCCACGAGTAAACCACCCGGAAAGTGCATTTTTGGTAATGAGCGCAGCCCACCTTTTGCAATAGCCCTAGCACCATAAGCTATACGTTCGCCCCCTTCTAAAACATCTTTAAAAATAGGGTGATGTTTCATACGTTGGAATTCATCAAACGGACTCAAATGCGGGTTCGAATAGTTCAGATCAACAATTAAACCAACAACAACTTGGTTGTTGTCGCTGTGGTACATAAACGCACCACCGCTGGTATCACCTGTTAACGGCCAACCTGTACCATGTACTACGGTGCCTTCTTTGTGTTTACTTGGATCGATTTGCCAAATTTCTTTGAAGCCTAAACCGTAATGCTGTGGTGACGCATCTTTATCAAGGGCAAAGTGTTTGATTAGCTCTTTACCTAAATGACCGCGGCAGCCTTCAGCAAATACGGTGTATTTAGCTCTAAGCTCCATACCAGGCATATAACCATCTTTTTCGTTGCCGTCTTTATCAAGACCCATATCGCCGGTAATAATGCCTTTAACTGTATCTTCTTCAATGATTAGAGAGTGCGCGCTAAACCCTGGGAAAATTTCTACACCTAAATTTTCAGCTTGCTCGGCTAAAAAGCGACACACATTACCCATAGAAACTATGTAATTACCGTCGTTATGAAAAGTTTTAGGACTAGCAAAGTGGGGGATGCTAGTGGCTTTCTCACTGTTATTGAACCAGTAAATGTCATCTTGAGTTACTTTAGTAGTAACGGGAGCGCCTAATGACTGCCAATCAGGTAGTAATTCATCGAGTGCTTTAGTCTCAAAAACGGCACCCGATAAAATGTGTGCGCCCACCTCAGAGCCTTTTTCTACCACACAGATCATTAATTCTTGTTGTTTTTCTTGTGCTTGTTGAGCCAATCTAATTGCAGTTGATAAACCTGCTGGGCCTGCGCCTACGATGACTACATCAAATTCCATGGTTTCGCGTTCGACCATATTAACCTCTTCTCGGTGACGGACCTGCTGTAAAGAACCTTATTTCATACTTGCAAATGAAACGTTACAGGCTGTGAATACTTTAAGGTTATTTTAGGTTGACGTTTACGTCAACAGGAAGTAGTCTGAATTCATAAAATAAATAAGTTGACGCGAAGGTTAACTTTGAGAACACACAATTGATGGAGTCACGATGAAAGTCCTCGTTCCAATTAAAAGAGTAATTGACTACAACGTCAAAGCACGCGTTAAAGCCGATAAAACGGATGTTGATTTAGCTAATGTGAAAATGGCGATGAACCCGTTTTGTGAAATCGCAATTGAAGAAGCTATTCGTTTAAAAGAAGCAGGAACTGCCACTGAGGTTGTTGCTGTGACTATTGGTAATAAATCATCTCAAGAGCAATTACGTACAGCGTTAGCACTTGGTGCTGATAAAGCAATTCATATTGAAACAGAAGAAAAGCTTGAGTCTTTGCATGTTGCTAAATTACTTAGCAAGATTGTAGAGCAAGAATCACCTGAGCTAGTTATTTTAGGTAAGCAATCGATTGATTCTGACAACAATCAAACTGGGCAAATGCTTGCTGCATTAACTGGTCGTGGCCAGGGTACCTTTGCGTCTAAAGTGGACGTACAAGCAGGTACGGTTAATGTAACACGTGAAGTAGACGGCGGTTTACAAACTGTTGCGCTGAAACTCCCAGCTATCGTTACCACAGACTTACGTTTAAATGAGCCACGCTATGCTTCATTACCAAACATTATGAAGGCTAAGCGTAAACCGCTTGATGTTATTGCCGCTGATAGTCTCGGTGTAGACCTTACTCCTCGCGTGCAATTGGTTGAAGTTAACGAGCCAGAAAAGCGCAGCGGCGGTATTGTTGTAGAAGATGTAGCGACATTAGTAGAAAAGTTAAAAACAGAAGCGAAGGTGATCTAAATGAAAACATTAGTGATAGCCGAACACGACAAAGGTGTTCTAAAGCCTGAAACCAATAAAACGGTTACAGCTGCTGTTAAACTAGGCTTTGATGTAGATTTATTACTTGCAGGTGAAAACTTATCTGCAATGAGTGAGCAAGCAGCGTCAATTGCAGGTGTAAGCAACGTTTTAATTGCAGATGATGCAGCTTATGCACACCAACTAGCTGAAAACGTCGCGGATCTGGTTTTATCTTTAGCAGATAACTATTCACACATTGTCGCGAGCGCAACAACTACGGGTAAGAACTTTATGCCGCGTGTTGCAGCACTTCTTGATGTCGCTCAAATCTCTGAAATCATTGATGTGATTGATGCTGATACCTTCAAGCGTCCTATCTATGCTGGTAATGCAATTGCGACAGTAAAATCACTTGATAGCAAAAAGGTTATTACCGTTCGTGCAAGTAGCTTTGATGTTGCACCAGAGCAAGCACCCGTCGCTGCAACTAGTGTTACAGGTAAAGGTTCAGTTGGTCTGAGCGAGTTTGTATCAGAAGAACAAACTGAATCAGAACGTCCAGAGCTGACTGCTGCACCTGTGGTTATTTCAGGTGGTCGTGGTATGCAAAATGGTGAAAACTTTGCGTTGTTAAATGGTATTGCCGATAAACTAGGCGCAGCCATTGGTGCTTCACGCGCCGCTGTAGATGCGGGCTTTGTACCAAATGATATGCAAGTGGGTCAAACAGGTAAAATTGTTGCCCCAGATCTATATATTGCTGTGGGTATCAGTGGTGCAATTCAACACCTAGCGGGTATGAAAGATTCTAAAGTGATTGTTGCCATCAATAAAGACCCTGACGCACCAATTTTCCAAGTCGCTGACTACGGTTTAGTTGCGGATTTATTTGATGTGTTACCAGAGCTAGAAAGCGCTCTGTAACCCATAACGATTCTGGTTGTTAAAAGCTGTTCACCTTTTCGGTGCGCAGCTTTTTTTCGTTTTAATTTTCAGGTTACTGTTTTACCGGAAGGTAACCAAATTCAAGCAGCCTCTGTTGTATCTTGTGTGATTTAACAATTACATCGAGCCTATTACCAATCTTTTTTGAGCGTGGTGATTGTGTATTAACAATAAGCACAAGAGGCCTAACAAAGGCATAATCGCCATTTTGAATTGATTCGACTGAAGGGCTAACACCATCAATCTGTAGTAAAGCAACCTTATTAATGCGTCTGTCATTTTCTAATTTACTGATAGCACCATATGAATCATAGGCAATGGCATTTGGTATACGTTGCACTATCCCCAGTGCTTGATTGAACTGATCGTAAAGCTCAACTTTCTTATCTGAAAATAAACCTCTGTTACCCGCTATTTTTAGGCGTATAAAGTTACTGCCAGGTTCTTGGATATAATCTAAATTTAGATATTCTAAAAATACATCAAAGCTGCCATGGTTAGTGCCTTTACTAAAAAGCAGGATCTCATCATTTTTTGCACTAAGCTCAGGTGTATAAGGTGAAACCTCAGACCACGCCTTTAGTTTACCTTGGTAGATATCGCTTAGCTTTTTAGTGGTAAGTTCAGTGATGTTTAAGTTTTTATTTACAAAAAATGCGATTGCATCTTGGGCTATGATTATTTGCCGCAAAAAAGGCCAGCGTTGTTGCTCTTCTTTTGATAAATAACGGGAGCTGGTGCCGATATCGATAACATTTTCGGCAATGGCTTTAATGCCTTTATCACTGCCCATCGGTCTAATTTGTATGCTATTGCCAAACTCTTGGCTTAAGTCATCTTTTATATCGACTAATAATTCTGCCACTGTGGTTGAGCCTGCAATAAAAATTGGTTTCGAATTAATATTTTCTTCAATTGCATACGCACTATGTGCAGAGATAAGGGTTGTAGATAGCAAAAGGGCTTTCATAGAGCGAAATAGCATAGTAGACACAAACTCCTTAATAGTTAGCTTCTTATCAATATAGGCAATATGTCTGGCTTTGCTAATTCTTTAGACTGTAATTTTTTAAAATATTTAATGATTTACACACAAAAAAGCCGCTCGAAAGCGGCTTTTAAATAATCTAGCGTTACTTATTAGTAAGTCGCGCTGCCTTTTGTACGAGGGAAGGCGATAACGTCACGAACGTTGCCCATACCTGTTACATAAGCAACTAAGCGCTCAAAACCTAAACCAAAACCAGAGTGTGGAACAGTACCGTATTTACGCAGATCACGGTACCAGCTGTAGTCTTCTTTATCTAAGCCCATTTCTTCTAAACGTTTGTCTAGTACATCTAGGCGCTCCTCGCGTTGAGAGCCGCCGATGATTTCACCGATACCCGGCGCAACGACATCCATCGCTGCCACTGTTTTGCCGTCTTCGTTTTGACGCATGTAGAACGCTTTTATATCACGCGGGTAATTTTTGATAACTACTGGTGCGTTAAAGTGTTCTTCAGCAAGGTAACGCTCGTGCTCAGATTGTAAATCTACACCCCATTCAACAGCGAACTCGAACTTCTTGCCGCATGCTTTTAAGATTTCGATAGCATCAGTGTAATCGACTTGAGCGAAATCTTTTGTAACGAACTCTTCTAAACGAGAGATAGCTGTTTTCTCTACACGTTGTGCAAAGAATTCCATGTCATCACGACGTTCAGTTAATACTGCATTGAAAACATATTTCAGCATGTCTTCAGCAAGTTTTGCGATATCTTCTAAATCTGCGAACGCAACTTCAGGTTCAACCATCCAAAACTCTGCTAAGTGACGCGATGTGTTTGAGTTCTCAGCACGGAAAGTAGGGCCAAAGGTATAGATTTTTGACATTGCAGATGCGTATGTCTCACCATTTAACTGACCAGATACAGTTAAGAACGCTTCTTTACCGAAGAAATCTTCGCTGTAATCGATGTCACCTTTATCTGTGCGTGGCAAGTTTTGCATATCTAAAGTAGATACACGGAACATTTCACCTGCACCTTCACAGTCACTTGCAGTGATAATAGGCGTGCTGATCCAGTAGAAACCTTGTTCGTGATAAAAACGGTGAATCGCTTGTGCTAAACAGTTACGTACACGAGTTACTGCGCCCATAATGTTAGTACGAGGGCGAAGGTGCGCATGTTCACGTAAATACTCAATGCTGTGACGTTTAGCTGACATAGGGTAAGTATCTGGGTTCTCAACCCAACCTAATACTTCAACAGAGTTAGCCTGAATCTCGAAAGACTGACCTTGGCCTGCTGAAGGAACAAGGATACCGGTTACAGAGACTGAACAACCAGCAGTTAAACGTGTGACTTCATCATAATTATTGAGTGAATTAGGTACTACCGCTTGAATAGGATCAAAACACGAACCGTCATGAACGGCTAAAAATGAAATTCCTGCTTTTGAATCGCGGCGTGTACGGATCCAGCCTTTTACTGTTACTTGGCTGTCTACCGCAACCTTGCCTTTTAATAGCTCTGAAATCGCTAAATGGCTCATCTTCACTCCAATGATATAAGTTGCCTAATATTATAATGCTGTGCATTGCACTTGAATCGACTATCTTACCTTCGTAAATCAAATAAAAAAACTATTCAGGCGTACTCTTTAGTAGTTTTTCTTCAATTGGATAAAATAGCAGCAATATTTTGCGTAAAATTTGCGTTTATTTAAATTCTCGCTGCGCTAATTGGTTATTTTGTGGCATTATTAACAATTCTCAACAGGATAACTGTCCTTTAGTCTTTAATTAATTTGTATAACAGGTGCTATGAAACAAGTTTTTATTCTTCGCGGCTTACCAGGTTCAGGTAAATCATATTATGCACAAAGCCTTGCTGATGAGTTGGTAGCAGGTAATGAAAGTGACTATGTAGTGTGCGCAACAGATGATTATTTTTACAATAGCGAAGGTGTATATCAATTTGATAAGTACAAGCTACCTGAATATCATAATCTAAACCTTGCGCGCTTTATTAATGCTTTAGCAGAAGAAATTCCGCTAGTGATTGTTGATAACACCAATATCAAAAAGTGGGAATTTATCGCTTACGCACAAGCTGCCACTGCATTGGGTTATCAAGTAAAAGAAGTCATCGTTGGTGAAATTAAAGATAAATCATTGCAGCATCTTTACGCCAAGCGCTGTGAACATAAAGTACCGCTTCGAATGATCAGTAAAATGGCATATATGTTTGAATGGTAAAGTTTGAAGCATAAAGGAAGCATCAGCTTCCTTTTTTAATGCCTAGTTTACTAGGGCGTGTTGAGCGTTGTGGATTAAAATTCGTTCACTCTAGGGGCGATTTAATCAGGGCGCGAGATTTGTAACCTAGTGGGCTAAGTAAAAATCGAGCAACAAAGAGTTAATCGCCCCTAGAAAGAACCCTAAGGGCAGCGCGTGTTTGGCATTGATGCTGCGTTATCGCCTATTTATGTGGAACAACTATTTATGTGGAACAACCACACTACATTGGCTCTGCCTTGCCTAAATACCAAACACACTGCTGCAAAATTAATCACAAAGGGTCAACATGCCCTAATACGCCTGTTGTTTAATGGCTGCAAAAATAGCATCACATAATTTCGTTAGGCTTTGTTCATTGCTTATATATGGCGGCATTAAATAAATTAACTTGCCAAATGGGCGGATCCAAACACCTTGCTCTATAAAAAAGCGTTGAATTTTAGCTACATCAACATTTTGATTAAGCTCTACAACACCAATAGCGCCTAATGTGCGCACATCAACGACTGCATCGAGTTGCTTACATTTAGTAAGTTGGGATGTTAGCACGTCATTTATGTGTTCAATTTGTTCTTGCCAAGGTTGCTCTAGTAGTAAATCAATACTCGCGCAGGCTGTTGCACAGGCAAGCGGGTTACCCATAAACGTTGGGCCATGCATTAATACGCCGGCTTCACCTTCACTAATGCCAACAGCGACTTTGCTGGTGGTTAATGTTGCTGATAGCGTCATCATGCCACCTGTTAATGCTTTGCCAATACATAAAATATCTGGCTCGATATTGGCATGTTCAACAGCAAACAGGGTACCGGTGCGGCCAAACCCTGTGGCGATTTCATCACAAATAAGTAAAACATCATACTTATCGCAAAGAATGCGCAGGTGTTTTAAGTAATCAGGATGATAAAAATTCATGCCTCCGGCATTTTGAACAATGGGTTCAATGATAAAAGCAGCCACATCTTGATGATGAGTTGCAAAATAGCTTTCAAGCGTATCAGCTTCAGCAGGGCAAAACTCTTCATTAAATTTAGAAATAGGAGCCGGCACAAAAACATGTTCAGGTAAAAACCCTGAATACATGCTGTGCATTGAATTTATTGGATCGCAAACGCTCATGGCTGCGAAGGTGTCGCCATGATAACCCTTTAGCGGCGTCATTAACTTTTGCTTGCTGGTGTATCCTTGGCTTAACCAGTATTGCAAAGCCATTTTTATGGCGACTTCAACACTCACAGAGCCACTATCGGCTAAGAATACTTTATCAAGTGAAGCAGGTGTCATACTTACCAACTTTTTACACAGCTCAACAGCGGGCTCATGAGTTAAGCCACCAAACATAACATGGCTCATTTTGCTAACTTGCTTGGTGATTGCCTCATTTAAAACAGGGTGGCAGTAACCATGAATTGCACTCCACCAAGAGGCCATACCATCTATTAGGCTTTCACCTGTTTCTAAGAAAATACGATTTGCATTTGCATGACTTACTGGATACACGGGAAGGGGTTGAGTCATAGAAGTATAAGGGTGCCAAATATGGTCACGATCAAAATCTAAATCTATTGGTTGTTTATTAATCAT
Organism: Pseudoalteromonas sp. NFXS39; assembly: GCF_040148775.1. Taxonomy (NCBI): domain Bacteria; kingdom Pseudomonadati; phylum Pseudomonadota; class Gammaproteobacteria; order Alteromonadales; family Pseudoalteromonadaceae; genus Pseudoalteromonas; species Pseudoalteromonas sp. NFXS39. Next base: position 242,836 of record NZ_JAGDEC010000005.1, read on the forward strand.
ATGTAAACTTTGTATCACTTCAATTCGTTGACAATGTTACGTCAAGTCGTAGACTAAGCCAATCAAACCGTCCTAATAATTTAAAAAAGAGACTATTATGGAGCACGCAGTTGTCCGTCACGATTGGACTCACCAAGAAGTAAAAGCATTATTCGAAATGCCATTCAATGATTTGTTATTTAAAGCGGCCAGTGTTCACCGTGAAAACTTCAACCCAAATGAAGTACAAATTTCTACTTTGTTATCGATTAAAACCGGTGCTTGCCCAGAAGATTGCAAATATTGTCCTCAGTCAGGTCATTATAAAACAGACCTAGACCGTGAGCGCCTTATGGAAGTAGAAAAAGTGGTTGAACAAGCGCGTGTTGCTAAAGAAAAAGGGGCAACACGTTTTTGTATGGGGGCTGCTTGGTCTGACCCTAAAGAGCGAGATATGCCATATATTTCTAAAATGGTAAAAGAAGTTAAAGAACTTGGGCTTGAGACTTGTATGACACTTGGCATGCTAGATAACGAAAAAGCTCATGCATTAAAAGACGCCGGTCTTGATTACTACAACCATAACCTTGATACATCACCAGAGTATTATCAACAGATCATTACAACACGTACTTATCAAGACCGTTTAAATACCATTGATAATGTACGTGATGCCGGAATGAAAGTGTGTTCAGGTGGTATAGTCGGTATGGGAGAGCAGGCTGCTGATCGTTTTGGTTTATTAATGCAATTAGCAAACTTGCCGCAACAGCCAGAGAGTGTGCCAATTAACATGTTAGTTAAGGTGAAAGGCACACCTCTTGAAGATGTAGAAGACTTAGATCATTTTGAGTTCATTCGTACTATCGCAGTTGCACGTATTATGATGCCTAAAAGTTATGTTCGTTTATCAGCTGGCCGTACTGCGATGAATGAACAAATGCAATCTATGTGTTTCTTTGCTGGTGCTAATTCAATTTTCTACGGTGATAAGTTACTGACTACAGAAAACCCTGAAGCAGACGCTGATATGATGCTGATTAAAAAATTAGGTATGAACCCAGAAACCCGTGAAGATTATTCTGATGAAGCGGTTGCAGCATCGCTTTCTTCAAAAGTTGCCGATAAAGCAACATCAGAACTATTTTACGAAGCGTAACATTTAAATGGCTTTCGATTTTATTGCCGAGCATCTTGAAGAGCGTCAAGCAGATGCATTACTGAGACAGCGTCAACTTGTTGAGCAATCAAGCGGGCGTTTTATAAAAGTTGCTGGTAAACAATATTTAAATTTTGCCAGTAATGACTACCTTGGCTTTGCTGATGATTTTATCGAAATACAAGCGCAGCAACTAGGTAGCCACAGTTCTGCTCTAGTGAATGGCTATAATAAAGCGCAGCAACAGCTTGAACAGCGTTTATGCAAGCTATTAGGCTTTGAAAGCGCGATGTTATTTACTAGCGGATTTAGTGCAAATAGCAGCGTATTAAAAGCATTGTTTCAAGATAAAAGCGTGGCGCAATCATCGGCAATTTTTCAAGATAAGCTCAATCATGCCAGCTTAATTGATGGCGGCCTTCATTCTGCCGCTGCTATGGTGCGTTTTAATCATAACGACCTAAAGCATTTAGAATCTCGGCTACAAAAGTCAAAAGCAAAGCATAAACTCATTGTGAGTGAAGGGGTGTTTTCAATGGATGGTGATAAAGCCCCCATTGAAGAACTGTTTAAACTTGCTAAACAATACGATGCGTGGCTCATGATTGACGACGCCCATGGCTTTGGCGTATTGGGTGAGCAAGGCTTAGGAAGTTGTGAGGTAATCAAGCCAGATTTATTAATTATCACCTTTGGAAAGGCACTTGCAAGTAGTGGTGCTTGCCTGCTTGCGTCAAAACAAATGGTTGATTACATGCTGCAGTATAATCGTGAATACATCTATTCAACAGCGATGTCACCATTGATGGCAAGTTGTACCCTTGAGCGACTTGAAAAGTTAATTAAGGCTGATGAGAAACGCTCTCAGCTTATAGAGAATATTGCCTACTTTAGAGTGCTTGCTAAAGAGCATAACTTAGCATTAATGGAATCAACAACGGCTATACAACCTTTGGTTCTAGGTGATGCAGAACATACACTTGCCGTTGCGAATAAGCTCAAAGAAAAAGGTGTATGGTTAACTGCTATTCGACCACCCACGGTACCTTATAATACGGCACGACTTAGGATCACCTTAAGTAGCGCGCATCAACCTGACGATATAAAACAGCTGGTTGATTCGCTAGTGGAGTGTTTATGATTGTTCAACTGCAAGCCGCTACAAATTGTCAAAGTAATAAGCTAACAACACAAACTAAGTTTTCTAGAGCCGCTGCAAATTATGCAAGTCATGCCAATGTTCAAAAACAAGCTGCTACACACTTATTTAAAATGATGGCAAATAAGCATCAGCAGGGTACTTGCCTTGACTTAGGGGCAGGGCCTTTAGTTAACACGGCAATGCTTAAAACACATTTTGATACTGTATTGGCAATGGACTTAAGTCATTCCATGCTAAGCACAGAGCAAAGCCCGCGTTGTTTAAAAGTGTGTGCTGATATGGATAACTTACCTTTACAACAAAATACACTTGATTGTGTATTTAGTAATTTTGCAATGCAATGGTCTGCTGATTTTAAAGAAGTGCTTAAAAACCTTTTTTGTTCTTTAAAAATAGGCGGAAAAGTCTATTTAAGTTGCGTTGTAGATGGATCGCTTAAAGAAATTAAACAAGCATTTAGTTGCATAGATCAGCAAAGTCATATTAATCAATTCCATTGTGCTAATAAGGTTATTGAGTATGCAAAATCTGCGGGGTTTAAACTGAATTTTGCTGCCGATAGATGTTACATAGATACCTATAATTCACCCTTAGAAGCCCTGCGTTCGATTAAAGCTATTGGCGCTACATCACTACAAACTAAGCAAAAACGCCAAGGGTTATTAACGAGGCATGCCCTCAATAGTGTTTGTAAGGCATACCCTCTGGTTGATGGGCATGCTAGAGTGAGCTATCAAGTTGTCCTTTTAGAACTAGAAAAATAGAATTAATTAAATAATGAAAGAATTTTTTATCACTGGTACAGACACCGATGCTGGAAAAACCCATGTAACCAGTTTGTTGTTAAACTTGCTGGCGCAACATAAACAGCGTGCCGTTGGTTTTAAACCTATTGCTGCAGGTGCAGAAGAAGCATTTGGTCAGCTAGTTAACGATGATGCTTTAACTTTAATGGAAAGCTCAACGATTGGGGTTAAATATAACATTGTTAACCCCTTTACTTATGAGCCACCCATTGCACCGCATATTGCCGCTGCTCAAGTAGGCGATAGACTCACATTTGACAAGCTCGATGCTGCTTATGCGAATGTAAAAGCACTCAATACTGATTATATTCTTACAGAAGGTGCTGGTGGCTGGTGTTTGCCTATCAACGAAACTGATTTGCTCTGCGATTGGGTTAAATCACAAGACCTTCATGTTATTTTAGTGGTTGGCTTGAAGCTAGGCTGCCTTAATCATGCTTTATTAACTGCTAGTCACTTTAAAGCACTTGGTGTCAATTGTGTGGGTTGGATTGCAAATCATGTAGATCCTAATATGCGTGAGCAAGACGCAAATTTAGAAACCTTAAAATCAACATTACCTTTCCCGCTTTTAGCGATTAGTCCTTATACAGAAGGCACTCCTAAGTTAAAAATTTACAAAACCTTACTTGAAATTTTATCTATCAACCCATAATAATTGAGTTGTTGCTTTTGACATACTCTGTCACAATTGGTTGCAATTAGTTCCTTGCGACCAATTGCATATGTCTTAAACTAAGTTGGAAGTAAGCCCAGATAATTTTATTAACTAACGATTTTTAACCATGTCGTTAGTTAATACAATTGGTATGTTTATTCTGAGGTTTTTATGAAGCGTGTATTTTTGTTTCTACTGACTAACTTAGCGGTAATGCTAGTGTTAGGTATTGTGTTGTCTATTGTGATGAGCGTACTGGGTATTAGCCATCGCAGTCTAGGCGGCATTTTAGTTATTTCAACCGTATTTGGTTTTGGTGGCTCGTTTATTTCGTTATTTATGTCGAAATGGATGGCAAAAAAATCAACCGGTGCACATGTTATTGAACAGCCACGTTCTGAAACAGAACAATGGTTAGTTTCGACGGTAGCGGCGCAAGCAAAAAAAGCAGGTATCGCGATGCCAGAAGTGGCTATTTACGATAGCCCTGAAATGAACGCATTTGCGACTGGCCCAAGCAAGAACAACTCACTGGTGGCTGTGAGCACCGGTTTATTACACAACATGAACCAAGATCAAGCTGAGGCTGTATTGGCTCATGAGGTATCACACATTGCAAATGGCGACATGGTAACGCTTACTCTTATTCAAGGTGTAGTGAATACCTTTGTTATCTTTATGGCGAAAGTATTAGCAGGTATTGTTGATAACTTCTTAAATAGTGATGAAGAAGAGGGCGGTAGTAGCTGGACTTACTTCTTGTTCGATATGATTTTCCAAATGCTATTTGGTGTTCTAGCAAGTGTGATTGTTGCTTACTATAGCCGTAAACGCGAGTTCTCTGCGGATGCCGGTGCAGCAAGACTTGTAGGTGCAGACAAAATGCGTAGTGCCCTTGAGCGCTTAAAACAAAACCACCCATCACAACTAGAAGGTTCAATGATGGCGTTTGGTATTGCAAGCGGTAAAGGTGTTGCCGAGTTATTCTCATCGCACCCACCACTTGATGAGCGTATTAACGCATTACGTTAATTGTAAAGACGAAAAAGCCAGCTTGATGCTGGCTTTTTTTATTGTTGGTTTTTCTCGCGCTCGAGTTGTTGTGGTAATAAAACCTCAACAATTTCACGGGCCGGTAAGGTATATCTTACACCATCGAACATCACTGAAGTGTGTTCATCAATACTAGTGATCCCTGTTAAAGTCCAGCCTTCGCCGCGTTCTTTACAGTAGACTGTGGTGGTAGGTTGAATTACTTTAAATTCTTCACTCATCGAACTTAATCTAATTGCTTGAAATTGCATTTATAGTAAGACAATAATGCCAGCTCATAAAGTAAAAAGAAGAAATTAACGTGTCAAACCACGATGACTTAGCCTTTGACTTACGTCCCATTCGTCATAAAGATTGTCAAGCGATTTGGGGTATTTTAAAAGATCCCCATGTTCAATCGTTTAATGATTACAGCGCTGAAATAACGAAAGGTGACGTATATGACTTTATTCAAGGCGACATAGAACGTTTTTATAATCAACAAGGCATTCGTTTAGTTATTGTTTTAAGAAGTAGTGGGCAAGTTATTGGCAGTGTTGGCCTATTTAACATAATTAACGGGCAAGGTATGTTGGGATTTGAATTGTCATCGCAATTCTTTGGCAAGGGGATAATGCAAAAGGTATTAGAAATGCTATTTGAAAAACTGACTACCTTTGTAGCGACTCCGCTTAACAGTGTGGTGGCTTTAGTTAATCCAAATAATAGTGCAAGTATTAAGCTGTTAAAAAAATGCGGCTTTCAAAATCATGAAGCTCACTGGATAAAGTACATTAACTAATTACTATAATATTACAATCTTGTTCTGCTAGTGTTGCTACTATAAAATGGCGTCTCATTTTAAAAAGGAGCGCTTGCAACGATGGCAAAAGCCAAACCAATTATCAGTATTGAAAGTTACGGCATTTACAGCCATTGGGATGCAAAAGAGAAAGACCTGCCTCAAATCACCGAGTTTACAACAGACGTTCCGGCACAGTTAGATATTGAATTTGGTTTTATTGTTAACATTAAAAAGGCCAAAGGACAAAAAATAAAGTTTTGCGTTTACCATCCAGATATCCCAGATGAAGATGGCGAGATCATGCCACCATTTGAGGGCGAACAGTACGTTAAAACAAACGATTGGCAGTTTTATTTAGGTGATACTATATGGGCACCTGTTGATAATAAAGTTGGCATTTGGCGCATGACTATTGAATTAAATGGTCATATAATTGCCGATAAATCCTTTAACTTATTAAAGGAAGCCGAAGGTACAGCCACTGATTTTTGGAAGCATCGCGGCTATTAATCTTTAATCTGAGAGGGACTATGTATCAAGGAAGTTGTTTGTGCAGCAAAGTAAAAGTAACAATTGCTGGTGGTATAGACTCAATTATTCATTGTCATTGCTCTTTATGTCGTAAAAATTCAGGCACAGCCTACGCAACCAATGGATTTATTCAACGAGATGGTTTTAACCTTACAGAGGGCAAGCAGCATCTGAGTGCCTTTGAATTTAAACCCGGTAGAATTCGTTATTTCTGTAGCTGCTGTGGATCACCAGTTTATAGTGAGAATAAAGATGACCCAAGCCGTTTACGTATTCGCTTAGGTTTGTTAGATAGCGATATAAACGAGCGTCCGATCAGCCATAACTTTGTAAGTTCTAAAGCAAACTGGGATACGTTTGACACAGAAATACCATGCTATGATGGTTTTGAACCAAGTAGAGCGAAGTAATAGCCATGATAGCGAATACACCTAAACCGCCTTATTACGCCGTAATTTTTACGAATGTCTTATCTGAGGATACCGATGGGTATGAAGAAGTGGCCAATAGAATGGTTGAGCTTGCAGAGCAACAACCAGGGTATTTAGGCATGGAGTCTGTTCGTGATGGTTTGGGTATTACGGTATCGTATTGGCAAAGCTTAGATGCGATAAAAGCCTGGAAACAAAACATTGAGCACTTAAACGCCCAACAGCTCGGCAGAGACAAATGGTACAACGCCTTTACAACGCGTATTGCTAAAGTAGAACGTGATTATTCATTGTGATACATAGTAGTCTTATTAAGAACACATCATACACTATTTGGTTTAACTTCAACCTCAGCATAACCTAAAATTTAAGCTTTTTAATATACAGGGTGAGGGCGTGATAGGGTACGAATAATATACTCGTGAAATGATTTGGAATAATCACAAGTATTCCTTATGCATAAATGAAAAATCTTTTTCCTTTCTATATTTGCAATATCAATGGCTTGCAAACTTTAAGGTCATCTTTTTTGTCTTGATGAATGACAGATAGGAAAAGGTTTAAACCTTTGTTTTTAAATACACTTAATGTTTTTTTAATTTAAATGTACTTAATGTAACTAGCATCACACCAATAGCAAAGCCCATAATTAAACCACCAGATAAATCGGAGCTAACACCTAAAACAGTATCCGATTCTCTGACATGTGTTAGCCAGTAAAAGAGCAGAAATGAAACGCTAGAGATTGCACAGAGAAGAATAAGTTTGGTCCTGTTAGACATATTAACCTCAATTATTTTCATTTTTTTAGTTTTATGACTGTTAAGTAATAGCATTTGTTGGTTGATATTGCGACAAAAAAGAAAAATGTAATGCAGTATTTTTATCGTGAGTTAAAGCCCACAAAAGTGGGCTTTAGTGGTAATCGTGATTACAAAGTGTAATTAAAACCAATGGCAATACCGTCATCTTCTGTTTGTGACATCTGTGCTTCTTGCTCAGCGTCATTACTCGAAAAGTCGCTAAAGTCTTTACGGGCTTCAATATATAAAATGGTATCTTCTGCCATGAAGTAGTGCGCACCAATTACTGCAAATTGACGCTTAAATACATCTTCAGGATCGGCATTAAAGTTTGGCTGAATAACATAGTCATCGCCGGCATCAAATACGTTATAAGCTACAAAGGTACGAATGTCATTATCAAAGCGATAGCTGAAGATAGACTCCAAACCAACGGCATCTTTAATTAAGCGACCTAAGTTGTCAGTATCGTGGTTTTCGTTTTTATTTATATTCGCTGATGCATACCAACCAGGTTTATAAAAATCACCATAGGTAATGCCCATACCATAAATTAAATCATTTACAGATTGGTTTCTCCCACCTGCATACACGATATCAAACTGACCGCGGTTAACACCCGCAGTTACTTTTAAATTAGGGCTAACCGAGTAGGTGAGTGCGGCGCCATAAGTAGAATTAAATTCTACTTTTTGTGCGGCGTTATTTCCTTGGTTCCAAAGGACCTCACATGATCTCATTGATATATCAACGATATCACAGGTATAAAAGTCATCAGATTTCAGTTGTGCTTGAAGCGCTAAATGAAAATTACCCCAGGTATTGCGATACTGCAGTACTTTATCGCCGCGACCTGTGCCATTTACAGCACCGTCATCTTTATTGTAGGTATAAACACCTGCAGCATTACCATCCCATACTAAGCTGTAGTTGGTGTTGTAAACAACGTCGTACCATACACCCCATTGTTTACCTAAAGTGACTTGGCCGTAATCGTCATGTTTAAGACCAACATAGCCTAAACGGTTATATAAAAACTCATCTTGAATTGATTCAAAGCGATTGCTGTATACGATATCGCTGCTACCAACAGGGTTAACACCCCATTCAAGTAAAGCAAAAGCTTGCCAGCCGTTTTTTAATTGGCGCTTAAAATCAAAATTAATGCGTGATGCACCGTTTACTACCTCAGTTTCGCCTTGCGTATTAATAATTCTTGCATCGATAAAGCCACCAACAGTAACGCTATTGGTTTGGTCGTTATAGATTTCGATGGCATTGGCTGTCGGTATGGCAATCATGCCTGCAACAAATAAGGCAGTGTGTGTTCTTTTCATAAAGTACCTTGATTAATTATTGTCCCTAATAGGTATAATTTAGTTAAAGGTAGGAGATTATCAAAGCTAAAATAGGGTAAAAAGTGAAAAATTATCATGCAACAAAGCGTCTTTGAGGAAAAATTATTCATTTTAGGTTCACTATATTGAATTATCAATGAGTTACCAAGGCTAAAAAATAGACACTTTCTGGCTTAGCGTTCTAAGCATTAATTTAGTATTTGGTGTTTCGGCACCTAGACCATATAACAATGTCATAAAATAGCAGTCGAGTAATATAGCTGCTTTTACTTTATTAAATTGCGGCTGGTCGGCAAAAACTAATGATTGTATTAGCTCCATGTGCTGTTGCTGGAATGGCTGTGAAAACAATCGCTGGCTAAAAAGCACTTTATAAAAGCGATGATGTAAACAATAAAACTGATAAAAATATTGCGCGTAATGATTAATCTTTAAGCGAGCAGGGCGGTGTATATCCGTTTCTTTGGCGCGTTCCAGCACATCATTAAATTTATCATCAAGGCATGCTTCTAAAATAGCCACTTTATCAGAGAAATGATTAAACAAGGTGCCCACTGCTATGTTGCTTGCTGCAGAAATTTGCCTCGTTGAAGTATCATTAAACCCTTGCTCAGTAAAAAGATTCCAAGCCGCCTCTAAAATACGTTGGTGAGTATCTGCATGTTTGCTCATTCTTAACCTACTGTTTATAAATGGTTATTTTAAAAGTGAGCGTGCTCATATGGTTAAGTGAGCGCGCTCATTAAAGGTAGTCGCTAGGTGTGAGCTTGTAAAATTAGCGGGAGTATTTAATTAAACTTTCATGGCGTGCTAAGCGGCTTTAGTTTAAAATTGCCCGCAGTTTCGTTTTTACTTTTTTACCCGCTGGAGGGTACCGCTATCATTAGTACAGCTAATATCACCATGCAATTTGGTGCTAAACCTTTATTCGAAAATATTTCAGCAAAATTTGGCGATGGTAACCGTTACGGTTTAATCGGTGCGAATGGCTGTGGTAAATCAACCTTCATGAAAATCCTAAGTGGTGAACTTGAGCCATCTTCAGGTAATGTCAGCACAGATCCAAACGAACGTATTGCAAAACTAAATCAAGACCAGTTTGCTTACGAAGAGTTTTCTGTAATCGACACAGTAATCATGGGTCATAAAGAGCTGTGGGAAGTAAAAAAAGAGCGTGACCGTATTTACAGCCTACCTGAGATGAGCGAAGAAGACGGCATGAAAGTGGCTGATCTTGAAACTGAGTTTGCCGAAATGGATGGTTACTCAGCAGAAGCTAAAGCAGGTGAGTTACTAATTGGTGTAGGTATTGGTACAGAGCAACATTACGGCCCTATGTCTGAAATCGCACCGGGTTTTAAACTGCGTGTGTTACTTGCACAAGTGCTGTTTTCTGATCCAGATATCATGCTACTCGATGAGCCTACCAATAACTTGGACATATACACCATCAAGTGGTTAGAAGACGTGTTAAACCAGCGTGACTGTACCATGATCATCATTTCGCACGACCGTCACTTCTTAAACTCTGTATGTACACACATGGCTGACATCGATTATGGCGAGCTTCGTATTTACCCTGGTAACTACGATGAGTACATGTTCGCTGCAACGCAAGCTCGTGAGCGTCTACTTAGCGAAAACGCGAAGAAGAAAAGCCAAATTGCCGAACTTCAACAGTTCGTATCGCGCTTCTCTGCGAACGCTTCAAAAGCAAAGCAAGCAACATCACGTGCGAAACAAATCGATAAAATTCAGCTTGAAGAAGTTAAAGCATCTTCTCGTCAAAGTCCGTTTATTCGCTTTGAGCAAGAGAAGCAGTTATTCCGTAATGCGTTAGAGCTAACAAACTTAGCGCAAGGTTTCGAAGAGACCTTATTCAGTGGTCTTGAAGGCTTAGTTGAAGTAGGCGAGCGTATTGCGATTATCGGTGAGAACGGTGTTGGTAAAACAACACTGTTAAATACTCTTGCTGGTCGTTTAGCACCAAAACAAGGTGAATTTAAATGGTCAGATAACGCTAATATTGGGTATTACGCACAAGACCATGCTGACGAGTTCGAACAAGACATGAACTTATTTGAGTGGATGGAACAATGGCAACAAGAAGGTGACGACGAGCAAGTTGTTCGTAGTTTCTTAGGTCGTATGCTGTTTTCACAAAACGACATCAAAAAGTCAGTAAAAGTGATTTCAGGTGGTGAGCAAGGCCGTATGCTGTTTGGCAAAATTATGATGCATAAACCAAACATCTTATTAATGGATGAGCCAACCAACCACATGGACATGGAATCTATCGAAGCGCTTAACTTAGCACTTGAAGCATACGAAGGGACATTATTGTTCGTATCACACGATAGACAATTTGTATCATCGCTTGCTAACCGTATTTGGGAAATCAAAGACGGCAAAGTTATCGACTTTAAAGGTACATACACTGAGTACCTAGCAAGCAAAGAAGCTTAATTAGCTGATGAGTGATTAAAAGCCATGCATGTCATGGCTTTTTTGTGCTTCTAGAGTCGCATCTTGATGTGAGTTAGGTATATAATACCCGCCACAAAATAAGGACAAAAGTCCGCTTTTTAGAAAACAATTTAACTGAGGTGTATTTATGACTGTTGGCATTATTATGGGTTCCAAATCAGACTGGCCAACGATGGAACATGCGGCGTTAATGCTAGAAAAATTCGGCATTGAATACGAAACTAAAGTTGTTTCTGCTCACCGTACCCCTCAATTACTTGCTGACTATGCAAGCTCAGCTGCAGATCGCGGTATTAAAATTATTATTGCTGGTGCAGGTGGTGCAGCGCACTTACCTGGTATGGCTGCGGCGTTTACATCACTGCCAGTTTTAGGTGTACCAGTTAAATCTAAAACACTAAATGGTGTAGATTCATTATTATCTATTTGCCAAATGCCTAAAGGTGTTGCGGTAGGTACTCTTGCAATTGGTGAAGCTGGTGCTGCTAATGCTGGCCTTTTAGCGGCACAAATTTTAGGTTGCCAACAGCCTGAAATCTTCGCAAAAGTTGAAGCATTCCGTAAAGAACAAACAGACACAATCTTAGCTAACCCTAATCCTGCAGAGTAATATGAATATTCTAATTTTAGGTGCAGGCCAGTTAGCTCGTATGATGAGCTTAGCGGGTGCACCGCTTGATTTAAATGTTGTTGCCTACGATGTGGGTAGTAAAAAAATCATTCACCCATTAACTGGTGAAGTTCGTAACAGCACATTACAACAAGCTATTGATAACGCAGACGCTATCACCGCAGAGTTTGAACACATTCCTGATGATGTACTAACACTGTGCTGTCAAAGCAATAAGTTTTATCCGGGTAAAGCGGCAATTAAAACAGGTGGCGACCGCGCACTTGAAAAAGCATTACTTGATAAAACAAATGTTGAGTGTGCGCCTTACCAATTAATTACAGAAAAAGCGCACCTTATCGCTGCTGTAGAGCGCTTAGGCAAGCCGCTTGTGATCAAAACCTGCCAAGCGGGTTACGATGGTAAAGGCCAATGGCGTTTAAAGTCAGATGACCAAATTGACCAAATCTGGTCAGAAATGGCAGATTTCATTGCATCTGGCACCGAGAGTGCTCCGCACTCTATTATCGCAGAGAAGATGATCCCATTTGACCGTGAAGTATCTATCATTGGTGCACGCGACAAAGCGGGTAACACAGTTATTTACCCATTAACTGAAAATCAACACACCAATGGTGTGCTTACGCTTTCAGTTGCGGGTAAAGAAAAAGCAGCGATTCAAGAACAAGCCGAGCTGGCATTTAACAAGTTAGCGCAAGAGCTTGACTATGTAGGTGTATTAGCAATCGAGTTTTTTGATGTACAAGGTACGTTATTAGTTAACGAAATTGCGCCACGCGTTCATAACTCTGGTCACTGGACACAGCAGGGCACTCATTGCTCACAGTTTGAAAACCACATGCGCGCTGTTGCAGGTCTGCCATTAGGTAGTACAAAGTTACTTCGTCCAACAGCAATGATTAATGTATTAGGTCAGCCTTCAATCCCACACTCAGTACTAGCAACGCAAGACGTTACTAGTCACTGGTATGGTAAAACGGCTAAACCGGGTCGTAAGATGGGTCATATCAATGTATCTGCTGATAACCTTCACCAATTAGGTGAGCGTTTAGCAGCACTTGCCGAAATCTTGCCTGAGCAAGACTACCCAGGTGTAGCTGCTACCAGCACCCAACTTATTTTAAACTAATCAGTTTAAATTCTTAAAAGCCGAGTTTGTCTCGGCTTTTTAATCTCTATAACTTATACCAATCCGCAATAATACTTAATCATTTTGAGGGATTAAACCTGTCGCTACCTGCGTTAAAAATTTCTCATTTAGAACAACTAAATAACGAAATTTTTGCCTTGTTATCAACAAGGTTTTCTTGCCTCAAAATAGACTACTTAGTTAAGCGAATTGGTATTACCCGCAAACTTCGCTAATTTTGTACCTCTTGTCTCAAAGCACTTGCGTCAGGAGCATCTTGCTATAGACTAATATTTTTATATTAATATTAGTTCGTTATGTTACATCCTCGATTTAGAACAGTCGTATTTGCGTTTTTTATGGCGCTGTTTATGTCTGGATTTATGTCTTTAGTGATCAGTATTTTTAACCTTGGTTTAATCGATAACATTGCAGCCATTTGGCTTAAAGCATGGGCTTTTGCTTTTTGTGTCGCATTTCCTACCGTTATTTTAGTCGCACCTGTGGTTCATAAGTTAACCAATAAATTTATCAGAGCACCGTTGTGATAGCCGAACGCCCAAAACAATTTCTTTTTATTGCACTATTTTTAGCATCGGCCTTACCTTTTGTAGGCTCTGCTACGGCACTTGTTGTTGGTGCTTTGTTTGCTATGGTTTTAGGTAATCCATTTGCAATTCAGTCACAAAAAATTAGTAAATGGATGCTAAAGTTAGCTGTTATTGGCTTAGGCTTTGCTGTTGATTTTAGTCAAGTAATAGAAGTAGGGCGCAGCTCAATTGTACTTACTATTGTCAGTATTACCGCGATTATTGGTCTTGGCGAAATTTTATCTCAGTTGTTTAAGTTAAATAAAAATACCGGTGTACTCATATCATTTGGTACCGCAATTTGTGGTGGTAGCGCAATTGCAGCAATGGCGCCAGTTATCAAGGCAAAAGATCACGAAGTCGCGATATCTTTAGCAGTAGTTTTTTTACTTAACGCACTTGGCTTGGTGTTATTTCCAATGATTGGTCATTATTTGGGCCTGACTGAGCATCAATTTGGGGTATGGGCGGCACTGGCTATTCACGATACTAGTAGTGTAGTTGGGGCCTCAGCTGCTTATGGCGCATCAGCTCTTGCAATTGCCACCACTATCAAGCTCACTAGAGCGATGTGGATCATACCGTATACTAGTATCGCAGGTGTTTTTTGGAAATCAGATGAAAAAGCCAGTATCCCATTGTTTATATTTGGGTTTTTAGCAGCTGCATTGATCAACTCAAGCTTCCCTGAGTACCAAACACTCTGGCATGCACTTAATGTTGGCGCTAAACAAGTTTTGGTAATAACCTTATTTTTGATTGGAAGTGGTTTATCAATTTCGGTCTTAAAACAAGCGGGCATTAAACCTTTTATCATGGCGATGATCTTATGGATCATTGTCAGCAGTATTATTTTACTACTTATTGTAGACGGATTTATTTCATGAAAAACGCTTTATTAACTTCTTCAATAGCACTGACTGTAGGCTTATTTGCTAACAATGTATCGGCTGCTGATTTACGAGTTGCCACCTTTAACGTAAGTATGGACGCAACCAACTATGCAAAAAAAGGTGAAGCGATTGATAAAGATGCTTTAAGCAAAGCTTTAGCGAGCAACCACCAGCAAATACGCAACATTGCCGAAATAATTCAGCGTGTAAGACCGGATGTTATTTTACTTAATGAGTTTGATTATATTGATGCAGACAAAGGCATCAACGTATTTCGTAAAAACTACCTGCAAGTATCACAAAATAAGCAGGTTGCTATCGATTACCCGTATTACTTTATTGCACCCGTTAACACCGGTTTAGCTACCGAGTTTGACCTAGATAACGATGGTGTAAAGGGGCATTACAAAGGTGATGCTCAAGGTTTTGGCTTCTTTGAAGGGCATTATGCAATGGCTGTATTGTCTCGCTATCCAATCGATTTAGATAAAGCGCGCACACTACAAACATTCAAATACAAAGACATGCCAAATGCACAAATGCCTATAGACCCTAAAACAGGTAAAGACTGGTACTCTGCGGAGGAATGGCAAGCAATTCACCTAAGCTCTAAATCATTTTGGGATTTACCAATTGATGTAAAAGGAAAAACGCTTCATTTGCTTGCTTCGCATCCAACGCCGCCGGTTTTTGATGGTGATGAAGACCGTAACGGTAAGCGTAATCATGATGAAGTACGCCTGATTGCAGACTACATCAATAATGCTAACTATATTTATGATGATAAAGGCCAAAAAGGGGGCTTAAAAGCGAAAAGCCGCTTTGTGATTGTGGGTGATTTAAATGCTGCGCCAGAAGGGGGGAAGGCTCGCCCGAATACCACAGACCAAATTTTAAAAAACCCATTAGTGAATACCTCTTTTACGCCAACAAGCAAAGGTGCTAAAGAGTCGTATAAAGAAGATTTCGCTAAAAACTATACCGCTTATTGGCAAGCTCGTGCTGATTACGTATTACCATCAAATTATGGTATTGAGATTAACGATGGTGGAGTTTTTTGGCCACAGAAAAGCTCTGAACTGTTCCGTTTAATTAAAGATCGTAACGCATCGTCTGATCACCGTATGGTATGGCTTGATATCAGTTTAAAATAAGCTGTTATTAAACGGAAAAGTTTGGCTGTTTATCCTATAAAAATTGCTATTTCATCAGTGCTTCTGCTTAAATAGGGCGAATTATAATAACCCGTAAGAAGCACTATGAAATTCAAAACCACTGCTAATAAAACGTTAGTGGCTCTCGCAGTCGCATCTAGCTTCATGCTAGCAGGTTGTCAATCAACCGCCTCAACGCCTTCTGAAGAACAAGTTACCAATGTAGCCCCAGTTGTTGCTACTCCTGCCGATACAGGTTCAGCTGAAATCACGTTAGAGCAAGCAATGGCTCATCCTGATTGGTTAGGTCGTCAGCCTGAGCGTGCTTTCTGGAACGGTGATTCTAACAGTATCGTTTATGCACAAAAGCAACAAGGCAATGAGTTACGCGATTTATACGTTCAAGCGGTAAATAGCCAATCTGCATCACAATTAGCGTTAAATAAACTACACACTGTAGGCGCTAAAAACGCAGTTTACTCAGCAGATAAAAAGCAACAGGCTTATGCATTTGAAGGTAATATCTTCATTAAAAACTTAAGCACTGGACAAATTACGCAAATTACACACGACAGCGCAAAGCAATCAAAACCACAGTTTTTAACTGATGGTAGCCTTGCTTATCGCCAAGGTAATGCTTTTTATAAAGTTGATTTAGCAACGGGTCGTCAAGTTGAATTAGTTAACTTACACCTAGATGATGCACCTAAAGGTGTACAAGAGCCAGACACTTATATTGCAAAAGAGCAACACAAACTAATTGATTACATTGCGCTTACTCATAAAAACAAAAAAGATCGTGAAGAGCGTAAAGCACAAATCAACGAACAAAACGACAGCATTGCTAATGCACAGTTTTATTTAGGTAAAGGTAAGCGTTTAGCAGATGTACAGCTTTCACCAAATGGCCAAGCACTTGTTGCAGTAACCACAGAAAACCGCTCATGGCGCGATGAAGGCGATATCATGCCTAATTACATTGCCGATGATGCGCGCGTAAAAGCAGAAAAAGTACGCCGTCGTGTTGCTGATGAAAAACCAATCAGCTCAGACGTTGTTTACATTGACCTTAAATCAGGCGAGCAAACAACCCTAGCATTCGATACTTTACCTGGTTTTGATGAAGACGTTCTTGCAGCTGTTAAGAAAGAAAACTACGCTCGTGATGGCAAAACTTATAAGTCTGAAAAAGCACCACGTGCCATCAACCTAATGATGGATTGGGGTTGGGACCAGAGTGCTATCCAATGGAACACAGACGGTTCACAAGTGGCTCTTATGCTTGAAGCATGGGACAACAAAGACCGTTGGTTAGCCACTGTTGATACACAAAACAACAAGCTTGTTTCACAACACCGTCTACATGACGATGCGTGGGTAAACTATGCATACAATGATTTTGGTTGGTTGAACAACTCAGATACCCTTTACTATTTATCTGAAGAGTCTGGTTACAGCCACATTTACAAAAAGCCACTAAACGGTAAAGCAACGCAGCTTACTAAAGGCCAATTTGTTGTTTCTAACTTAACGTTAACGGATGATAACTCAGCAATTTACTACAAAGCTAACGTTGAGCACCCAGGTCTTTACGAAATCTATCGTGTAAACCCTGCAAACGGTGAATCTGAGCAAGTAACCAACCTCGATGGTATGACTGACTACCAGTTAAGCCCAGATGAAAGCAAACTATTGCTAACTCACTCAAAAATTATGTCGCCACCTGAGCTTTATGTTGCTGATGCAAAAGCAAATACCCAAGCAACTCAGTTAACGCACACGGTCTCTGATGAGTTCTTAGCGAAGAAACTAATCGCACCTAAGATTGTTGCTGTGCCTTCAAGCCACACTGATCAGCCAATTTACGCAAAAGTATATTACCCAGCTGATTATAAAGAAGGCGAAACGGGTAAAAACCGTAAAGCGGTTATCTTTAACCACGGTGCTGGTTACCTACAAAACTCACACATGGGTTGGTCTGGTTACTTCCGTGAGTTTATGTTCCACTCACTACTTGCTTCAGAAGGCTACGTAGTAATGGACATGGACTATCGTGCATCGAAAGGTTACGGCCGTGATTGGCGTACAGCTATTTATCGTCAAATGGGTACACCTGAGATCCAAGATTTAGCAGATGGCGTAAGCTGGATGGCAGACAACGCAAATGTAGATACACAAGCTGTAGGTACTTATGGTGGTTCTTACGGTGGTTTCATGACGTTTATGGCGCTATTCACACAGCCTGATTTATTCAAAGCAGGTGCTGCACTTCGTCCAGTAACTGATTGGGCTCACTACAATGGTCCTTATACGTCTAACATCTTAAACCACCCAGATGTTGATCCAATTGCCTATGAAAAGAGCTCACCAATTTATTTTGCTGAAGGTCTTAAGAGCCATTTATTGATTAATGCGCCTATGGTTGATGACAATGTATTCTTCCAAGACTCAGTACGTTTAGTACAGCGCTTAATTGAGCTTGAAAAAGAAAACTTTGAAACAGCTATCTTCCCAGTTGAACCACATGGTTTTGTACAACCATCAAGCTGGTTAGATGAATACCGCCGTATTCATAAGCTATTTAAAGAAACCCTGTAATCCAATAGCGTAAATGAAAAACAGCCACTTTAAGTGGCTGTTTTTGTTTGTAATAGAATTTATCTAAAAGGGGTTATTTGCAGTAAAATTCACTCACATCGAGCACAGTTTTACCTTCCTCTGAGTCGTTTTGAAAAATTAGATCATCCCCCTCTAGGCTCATTTCATAGTCTCTCATCCATGATAGATTGGCTATTAACTCCAATTCATAGCGATTAAAGGAAGCAGGGCACTTTAAATACACATAATGGTGCGCTTTTCCAAAAGCACCTGGGTCTGCTGTATAAACATAAAAAGTACGGTTATTAAAAGTTTGCTCTTGATAAATGTAATCTTTATTTGAGCTGAAAGTTGCATCCAAAAATACAACTAAGGACACTGCCATGAACATCAAACAAGCATACAAAAAGCTTATTATAATTAAGGTGTTGGCGAATATTCTATTGTTAAAAAGCGTTCTAACTTCTTGGTATTTCATGAGCAATAAAGTAAAGCCTAAAATAGATGAGCTAAGTATTATTACATTGGTTACCTGAGAAACATCACTCATATACCTAGGTGATACAAAATTTAAATTAATATATGAGCTTAAAAAGCCAAGCAGCAATGGGCCATAAAGACAAAGCAAGATGAGGCTTAGATAAAAGCGGCCTTTATTTTCTTTCATTTAAAGTTCCTTTTTCTAGCTAATAAAGAGCTGTAATAAGAAAGCGAGTAAGGTTACTCGCGATTTCTTATTATTTTTATAAAGACAGGCAAAGCGAGTAGAGTGCCGCCAATTGCGCCGATAAAGTGGGCGTCAATGGCAACATTAGAGGCGATTAACTGACTCACCGAATCACTCGGGCCTGCTATTTGCTCCCAAATCACTTTAGCCCAAGTACCAGCGAACAATAACCAGCCTGATAGCATGCCTGCTTGTACATCTTTAACTGCACCCCAAATAATCACACCATGCAGAAGGGCACTTAATCCGGTGTAAATTTCGATATCTGGGCAAAATAGCCAGACACCTAATCCACACCATAATGCAAGAATAGTAATATTAAACGCATAGCGAGCAGGGCTTGTATGCTCAGCATGCAAGGCCCAAATTAATAAAATCCCGGCACAATTCAGGCCTAAATGGGGCCAATTTGCGTGTACAAATTGGCTGGTGAAAATACGCCAAAATTCACCATTTGCAACTAAATCACGGTTAAATTCAAGATATTCATTTAAGTTGAAAGTTGCAAACAACGAACTAAGTAGTACTAAACACAAAGGAGGCAGAATATATTCTAGTTTCAGGGGCAGGTTTATCATGTTATTTTTATTGTATCTGAGATTGTCGCCTATTGTGCACGTTTAATTTTAAGATGCCAAATACACTACGGGATTAAGTTTATTTATGTTATTCAAAACCAAAGCGCTGTTAGCTCTGTCCACTTCATTAATTTATTCAACTGCTATTTTTGCTACCCCTGCAAAAGTTGAGACTCGCGAACCTGAAGCCGCAACAGGCTTTGCTCATAAACAGGTTGTTGAAGGCGATAAGTACATGGTCGCTGCCGCAAACCCTTATGCAGTTAAAGCTGGCCAAAAAATGCTTGAACTAGGTGGCTCTGCAGTTGATGCTGCAATTGCAACTCAACTTGTTTTAACACTGGTAGAACCGCAATCGTCGGGGATCGGTGGTGGTACATTTATGATGTACTTTGATAATAAAACAAAAAGCCTTACTAGTTTTGACGGTCGAGAAACTGCACCAAGTAACGCTGACGAAACACTCTTTTTAGATAAACACGGTAAAGCTGTGAAATGGATTGAAGCGGTGGTAGGCGGTCGCTCTGTAGGTGTACCTGGTATTTTAGATGCCTTTGCCACTGCTCATAAGCGTTACGGAAAGTTAGACTGGCAAACCTTGTTTGGCCCTGCTATTGAATTGGCTGATAAAGGCTTTATTGTATCACCGCGTTTACATCAGTTACTCGCTAAAGAGTTAAACCCAGGGGTTACAAAGCTACCTGTTATTCGTGATTATTTCTTCCCAGATGGTAAACCGCTTGCAGTTGGCGCTGTTAAGAAGAACCCAGAGCTTGCCGCACTTTATAAAGATATTGCTAAACAAGGTATTGATGCTTTTTATAAAGGTGAAAATGCAAAAGAACTTGTCAATGCAGTGCAAAACTCAGCGGTAGCACCGGGTACTTTGAGTGTTGAAGACTTAGCTAATTACAAAAGCAAAGAACGAGCACCTGTATGTGTTGATTATCGCCAGTATGAGGTTTGTTCAATGGCTCCACCAAGTAGTGGTGGTGTAGCTGTATTACAGATTCTGGCCTTACTTGAACACAAAGATATGGCTAAGCTTCAACCAAATTCAGTTCAAGCTCTGCATTACTTTACACAAGCATCGCGTTTAGCGTTTGCAGATCGTAACGTGTATATGGGCGACCCTGATTTTATGCCAATCCCTACACAAGGTTTACTTGATAAAGATTACCTTGCAGGTCGAGCAAAGCTTATCTCTGAAAAAGATGCCCACGCTGAAGCAGGCACACCACCAAACTCACTTGCTTATGCACAGGATGATGCTTACGAATTACCATCAACCACCCATGTATCGATTGTGGATAGCCAAGGTAATGCAGTGTCAATGACAAGTTCTATCGAAATGGCATTTGGTTCAACAGTAATGGTGAACGGGTATATTTTGAACAATCAGCTAACTGACTTTGCTTTATCACCAACAAAAAATGGTAAGCCGTTAGCCAATCGTGTTGAAGCAGGTAAACGTCCGCGTAGTTCAATGTCGCCAGTAATGGTGTTTAACAAAGATGGCAGCTTACGCTTGGTAGTCGGTTCACCGGGTGGTAGCCGCATTATTGATTACGTTGCTCAAGTGGTTGTGGGTGTGCTTGATTGGAACTTAGATGCGCAAACTGCAATTAACTTACCGCGCATTACTAATCGTAATAATTACACAAGCCTAGAAAAGGGCACTGAACTTGCCAACGCTGAAGCCGAATTTGTTAATCGTGGACATACAGTTCGTATCTTAGATTTAAACTCTGGTTTACATGCTGTTGAAGTAAAAGACGGTAAGCTTTATGGCGCAGCCGATCCTCGCCGTGAAGGCATCGCTTTAAGTGATAAAAGCCACTAAAAACAAGCTCAGCAGCCTTAAAGCTGCTGAGTTTTCATGTATACTATCTAGTAAGCTCTTTAGAGCATAAAATTCATTTTCTTCAATGGTCTGACAAGGTGAATTGTCATTGCAATTTCGCCTTCAAGAGTAATAATGTCAGATCATAATTATGACGCATCAAAGCTTGGAAATATGACTACAAATACCGATCCAAATTATCTTTATATTCCTTATTCAGGCCCAGGTCTGATCGAAACGCCACTATTAAATAAAGGCAGTGCTTTTTCACAAAAAGAAAGGGAAAATTTCAACTTAGCCGGTTTACTGCCACCGCGTTATGAAACGATCGAAGAACAAGTTGAGCGTTGTTACCAGCAGTATTCAAGCTTTAGCGATAATTTAAACAAGCACATTTACCTTCGTGCTATTCAAGATAACAACGAAACACTTTACTACCGTTTAGTGCGTGATCATCTTGAAGAAATGATGCCAATTATCTATACACCAACAGTAGGTGATGCCTGTGAGAAGTTCTCAGACATTTACCGCAGTGCCCGTGGTCTATTTATCTCTTACGAAGATCGTTTCCAAATTGATGATATTTTACGTAACGCCACTAAAGGCAAAGTAAAAGTTATCGTTGTAACTGACGGTGAGCGTATTCTTGGTCTAGGTGACCAAGGTATAGGTGGTATGGGTATTCCAATTGGTAAATTATCACTATACACAGCGTGTGGTGGTATTAGCCCAGCTTACACGTTACCAGTAATGATTGATGTTGGTACGAATAACGAAAAACTGCTAAACGACACTATGTACATGGGTGCTCGTCATAAACGTATTTCGCAAGAAGAGTATGACGAATTCTTAGATCTATTCATCAAAGCTGTTAAACGTCGTTGGCCAAGTGTGTTACTTCAGTTCGAAGACTTTGCACAACCAAATGCAATGCCATTATTAAAACGCTACCGTGATGAAATCTGTAGCTTTAACGATGACATTCAAGGTACTGCTGCAGTAACAGTAGGTTCTTTATTAGCTGCATGTCGTGTTAAAGGCTCGAAACTTTCAGAGCAAAAAGTCGTGTTTGTCGGAGCAGGTTCTGCTGGCTGTGGTATTGCTGAGCAAATTATCAGTACTATGGTTGCTGAAGGTATCAGTGATGAGCAAGCTCGTTCTCAAATCTTCATGGTTGACCGTTTTGGTTTACTTACTGAAGGCATGGAAGGCTTACGTGACTTCCAACAAGCCCTTTGCCAATCTAAAGACGGTTTGAGCGAGTGGACATACAGTGGTGAGTACGCATCTTTATTAGATGTAATGCACTGTGCGCAACCAGACATCCTAATTGGTGTATCTGGCCAACCTGGTTTATTCACAGAACAAGTTATTCGTGCAATGCACGCTTCTTGCCCACAACCGATTATCTTCCCGTTAAGTAATCCGTCTAAGCAAGTTGAAGCACTTCCTTCAGACGTAATTGAGTGGACAGACGGTCAAGCGATTGTTGCCTCTGGTAGCCCATTTGATCCGGTTGAGTATAACGGCCAAACTTTCCCAATACCGCAATGTAACAACAGCTACATTTTCCCGGGTATTGGTTTAGGTGTTATTGCTGCTAAAGCAACACGAATTACAGATGCGATGCTGATTGTATCAAGTGAAACTCTGGCAGAGTCTTCGCCACGTGCTAACACAGGTAAAGGTAGCTTATTACCAGCACTTACTGAAATCCAATCATTAAGTAAACGTATTGCGTTTGCGGTAGCTAAAAAAGCCATGGAAGAAGGTGTGGCACTTGAGCTGAGCGATGAAGCGCTATGGGCTGCAATTGAGAAAAACTATTGGCTTCCAGAGTACCGTAACTATAAGCGTCGTAGTATCTAAGCTATAACACGTTGAGTTATTGAAAAAACAGGCTTTAATGCCTGTTTTTTTATATTGTTTTAAAAGGCCTTGTTCATATTCAATTAACTCTTTAAGGTGATAATGAACGGAGTTAATAATTAAGGAACAGTATTATGCGTAAGTTAATTTTCACCGCGATGGCCACCGCGCTAAGCTTTAATGCGTTAGCACAAGCTACACCTGATGCACCGCATATTTACATTCAAGGCAACGCAACTATCAAAGCTATCCCTGATAACGTTAAACTAACAGTGGGTATTGTTGAAGTAGATAAAGATTTAATTGCCGCTAAAAACAAAGCCGATGCAACCATGGCAAAAGCTATTAAGCTTGCTAAAAGCCAAGGTGTGAATGAAAAGGGCATTTATGCGTCTAATATCTCTATACACCGCCAAACAGAATACAACCGTGAAACAGGCAAGCAAAACTTTGTCGGCTATAGAGTAACGCGCAGTCTATCTGTTACTTTAACTGATATTAAAAAGTACCCAATTATGCTTCAGCAATTGGTGAACGCGGGCATAAATGAAATTAATCAAACGCAGTTTATATCTAGCCGTTATGAAGAGTTACAAAAGCAAGCTCAAAAACTGGCAATTAAAGATGCGCGTGATGCCGCAAAAGAGTTTGCCAGTGATTACGGGGTAGAGCTTAAAGGTCTTTATACCGCTTCTAATAGCCCACTAGAAACAGGAAACCAGCCTTATATGCGTGCAAGTAAAATGGTTATGGCTGAAGCTGCACCAGATAACTATGTACCTGATGCATACAACGGTGGCGAGCTTACGATCACAGCTAGTAGCTATGCCGTTTACTTAATAGAAAATTAGTCTATTGATTGCTGGTGAAGCTTGCCAGCAATTTTTCACCTTGTTGCTCTGAAATACGGGCTATGGCTTTAAGCATATTAGTAATTTGTTCTCGGTCATACTCATTACTAATATGCGTATCGATATCTTCAATAATCGCCCCTAAATAAACAAACAAACTATCTGTTGCTTTTTGGTTATCAGATGCTCTAAACAATATATTTTTAAAAGCTTCAAGTACGTTAACCATGACATAGGCGTCATTTTTTGCGTAGTTACGAATAGGCGTAAAGTTATCGTGCAGTAGCTCATCGAATGATGTTTCGTGTATATAAAGGTGTGGTTGATTGTTCTCGCATCGTTTAAGCGAGTAATTAACATCATAAATATCTAAACGTAAAATCAATAAGATACTCAGCATATCAATGGCTTTTACCGCAGTGCCAGGATCATTAATCCCCGGACTCATGGCTTTTACTGCAATTTCTGAGATTTGTGTCATACCGTAGCGGTAATGGTCGCTGATATACTCTTCGATATAAAAGATAAAACAGTTTAGTAGTTGCTCTACAAGCTCTGGGTTGTCAGATAAGTCAGTATCACATTTTAAAAACGGATAACCTTTAACCGTAAAGAAGCCTTGCTTAACCGAGATATAAATTTTTATACCGTGCTGTTGGCACAATGCACACAATTTATCGCTATGTGCGCCTTTAAAGTAGCCTTCTGTTTTACTTTTTATGCTAAGCCAGTCATCAAAGTCAGGAAAATGCTCAACTGGGTTTTCTTGTTGCATATTAATAATGCATTTAAGCTCGCCTTTGGTATTTTTAAATAGATCGTTTAACACATTATCGACCTGAATCGCTTTAGAAATTGAGTGAATAAAAAACACAAAAAATCCCAGCGAAATCAAACCAAAAACCAAAGAAAAGAAGATACCCAAAGATGGAATTCCCATATCTCCATCACCAATGGTACGTATGTTTATCAACATTAATATAGTGTAGATAATACTACCAAGATAAAAGCCAAGCACTAATTGGTGCGATTTACGGGTAATTAGTCCAGGTAATACTCGAGGAGAAAGGCTAGCACTGGCGCTGTTTAGCACTACCATAACCATAGAAAAGCTAAAAACCGTTAACGAGATAATGCTTCCTGCAAGCGTACTGAGGATAGTTCGGGCGTTTTCTTCGCTGTCGACCAACAACACGCCAATCAGCTTTTTAAACTCCATTGATAGTGAAGAGTACTCTACTGCAATGCTAATTAATCCGAAAATCAAAAACATGACAGAGAGCATTGAAGGGTAAAAACCGATACTACTTACCATTTCACGGTAATTATCGGCAATTTTTCTTGGCGTAAACATGCACTTCCTTAAGAACTGTTAGACATTAAATATCATACTGAGCTAACCTAACTACTTACTTAACAGCCTAGCAATAAACAGTGCTAAGCGTCTAACTTTAAATAAAAATTGGAAAAACTGTGATTGTTTCAACTTTTGCTGCCATTTTGGCCATTTTATACATCCAACTTAGCTTTCGTGTAATTAAACTTCGTAAAGCAAAACGTATTTCACTAGGCGATGGTGGTGATGCAAGCCTACAAGCAGCTATACGTACCCATGCTAATTTTATTGAATATGTGCCATTTTCATTGATTCTGCTATTTTTATTAGAGTATCAGGGTCTTCCTAGTCATTTCTGCTATATTTTAGGTTCAATGCTTGTTGCAGGCCGTTTTTGTCATAGTTATGCACTCGTTGATAATATAATGAAATTACGAGCGTTAGGAATGATACTCACCTTCTTAACTATTTTGATCAGTGCAGTGATGTTATTAGTTACACAGGTATTCTAATATGCAGAAAGTTGTTTTTACTCTTACCTTACTGTTTTTAATAAATATTTGTTCGGCAAATGTAAAAACAATCAATGCAAAAAAAGCGGTTGCTATTCCACCTGAAACTCTTAGGGTAATTTACCCTAAGACTTTGCCAAACCTTGATGAAAGTTTACTTTATCCTCTTATATTGCTTCGTACCGCACTTGAGAGAAGTGGTTATAATTTTACTTTAACACCGTCACCAAGACTATTAGGACAAAACAGAGTTCTTAGAGAAATAGCAACTGGAACTGGTATTAATGTGTATTGGAGTATGACCAATACTGAACGTGAAAAAATGTTATTGCCATTGAGAATTCCTATTTTTAAAGGACTGTTCGGGTGGCGTTTAATGTTTACAACTAAAAGGCAATTACCTTATCTAAGCCAAATCAAGACATACGACGATCTCAAAAATATTATATTTATACAAGGCCAGCACTGGCCTGACACAGATATTTTAAAAGGCAACAATTTAACTGTGGCTACTTCTCAAGATTTTGAGTCATTGTTCGTTATGCTTGATAAAGGAAGAGGGCAGTTATTTCCACGCTCTATACTCGAAATAGAGGAGGAAAAGGCTAATTTCGAGAAAAAAATCGACTTGGTTGTTCTTCCGCAACTAATGCTTAAATATAAAAGCCCTATTTATTTCTTTTTTAACAAAGATAAGCCTGAAATTGCAAAAGCGGTGAATGAGGGTTTAAAAGTTATGCGTAAAAACGGTGAATTTGACGAGCTATTCTTTAAATATAATCGTGATTTCATTAAAAATGCCCACGTTCATGACAAGATTATTATAGAATTGAACAATAACGAATTACCAAGGTTAACCCCAGTAGAAGATAAGTCGCTGTGGTTATCTATTGATAAGGTGCCATGAGCTCAAAAATTTTTATAATCGGTTTACCACGAACCGGCACAACCAGTATATGTAACAGCTTTTTAGAACTTGGCTATAAAACCTCGCACACAGCCTATACCCAACAAGCAATTACCAACGCAGACGTTATTGCCGACACCCCTGTATTTAGTGAATATGTTTTTCTCGATAAACACTTTGCAAACAGCCGCTTTATAAATCTTGAGCGCGACTTAGCTAAATGGCTACCATCAATCAGGCAGCTATTAACACGTATGCACACTAATTTAATGCGCCCAGACGGTGGCTTTAATATCCACTTAAAACGCTGTTATCTTGATGTGTTTGGCCACTATAGTTTGGCAGATTTAGAATCTGATGAGTATTTAACAGCCTGTTATCAGCGCCATCAACAGCAAATAGCAGATTACTTTAAAGGCTGTGAACATCAATTACTAACACTTAATGTTGCTGACCCTAATAGCCCGCAACTATTGCAGCATTTTTTAAGCACGGAACAACCAATCAGCTTTAAACAGCTTAATATTGGGGGCAAGGTCACAGCTTGGAATGACATAAAACACCCAGATAAAGTGTCATCAACCCGAAGTGGTAAAATTGATAAATCTCTTGGTTATAATCATAAGTAAAATACGCTAAAATCGCCGCCATTATAAGTTAAGTTGTTCCTTATTATGTTTGAATTAAAATACCACACGCCATTTGAATGGACAGAAGGAGTCTTGGCTGACTTCAATACCTTTTTACAAGATCATGCTGCAGCAGAAAAAAAAGCCTCTGGTATGGCTATGTCTATGCTTTCACACTACCCAGATCGTCGTAAGCTCGTTAAAGCTATGACTGATTTAGCGTTAGAAGAAATGATTCATTTTAAGCAAGTTTTAAAATTACTAATGGAACGTGATGTTTCACTTGGTAATGATCAAAAAGATCCTTACATCAAACAAATTCGCGCGGTTTTCAGAAATGGTCGTGATGAATTTTTAATGGACCGCTTATTAGTCGCAGGAGTTATAGAAGCTCGCGGACATGAGCGTTTTTCGCTTGTCGCTGAAGCCTTACCAGCAGGTAAAGAAAAAGAGTTTTATGTCGCGATTGCTAAATCAGAAGAAAAACATAAAAACTTATTCGTTGAACTTGCCTACGAGTATTTCGATAAGCAAGAAGTTGATGCTCGCCTTGAAGAAATTTTGATAGCAGAAGCTGAAATCTGTAAAAATATTCCATTTACAGCGGCACTTCACTAGTAGTGATGTTAATGTATTAGGCTAGTTTGCCTAATACATTAAACAACATTTAAAACAAGAATTAAGTATCTTGAAAATAGTTTTACCAATCCTAATTAATTAAATAAACAGCATACATTCATCTTCATCACCTATAGTTAGGTTAGTACCTAATTTTGAGGAATAGAGCATGAAATGGATGATGACTCTTACGACGTTGTCGTTAATAGGGATTGTAATCACCGGTAATTCAATTTATACAGAAGTGAAACTCTTTCGTTCGAATGACAAGCCATCCGAAATAACAGCAAGTATGTATCGTTCGTTAATTTGGCATAGCGATATCTATAAAGAAGAGCAATTTTTAAATACGGCACGAAGCTACTTCAGCGATGGCATAATTGATACCCGTGAATACAGTAAATTAACTAGCTTAGCGAATAAAGTTGCTGGCCCAATTATTTACATTCAAGAAAACGATGAGCAGCTGTGGCATGCACGGCTCACCTATAAAAAATACCTTGATGATCAAACTGTCGAACGACTGGCAAGCTTACATTGATGAAAACTGGTTTATCAGTGTTTTAAGCTCAACTATAGTAGGCTTACCACTGAGGTAATTAGTGTCAAGATGATAGCTATTACCTAGCCAATAAGGCTCTTTAGTGGTGTTATGACCGTGCACTGAAAAATCGATACTTGGGTTTATTACTGGCTTCTTTGCTTTGGTTAAAGCTCTATCCCAAAGTAGTAAACTAATAGCTTTTTCTTTATCTTTTGTTGGATTATTCCAATCCCAATCAGCGCACGTGGTATGCGAGAGGCCGATTTTTATACCAGCGTATTCAACAAAATAAGAAAGAGGGCACTTAAGAAGTTGCTGAAAGACAAATTTAAGCTCTTCATCGGTTGCTTGGGTGTGCCAATGGCCGCCATTTTCAACCCATAAGCGATAATAATCTTCATTATTTGCTAATAATGATTCAAGTAGCATGTGCTCGTGGTTACCTAAACACATGTTTACACCCAACTCTTTAAAACGTCTTAATAAAGCAATGCTGTTATCACCCCGGTCTATTACATCGCCGAGTGAAAAAAGAATATCCGTGCTTGGATTAAAATTGACAGAGCAGAGCGCCTGTTCAAATTTAGCTAAATCTGCATCTAAATCGCCAATGACAAAAACACGCTTATGTTCAGCAATTTGCAGCTTAACTTGAATAGGGTTTTGTGAGGCATGCTGGCTTTCAACTAAATTCAAAATAGATTCCTTTAAATGTTCAGTGGCTTAAGAGTAACATAACTCGTTGCCATTTAGGCAGTGGATGGTTATTATGAGAGCTCAATTTTTAGGAGTAGCCGCCAACATGAACATCTAAACCTGTTATCCAATTTCAATTTATCTTTTTGGACCAACAGGGTTAGTAGGCGTTGCTCACTATCACTTACATTATATTCCTTCTCGTGTGATCAAATGCCTAATACCAATTCTCTTAATTAAGTGGTCTATTTTGAGGCAATAAAACATCGTCGATAACAAGGCAAAAATTTCGTTATTAAGTTGTTCTTAATGAGATATTTTTAAAGAAGGTAGCGGCAGGTTTTATCCCTCAAAATGATTAAGTATTATTGTGGATTGGTATCACTGCCCCTGTAATACAGGAGGCACTATGCCACAACTTCAAGCTTTCAATTTATGTTATCAACATGGCAATGGCGATGTTGTATTTAACGACCTTTCATTTTCTCTCACTGCAAAAGTTACTGCGTTAGTTGGCAGGAACGGCTGCGGTAAATCTATATTAGCGTCAATACTTACTAAGCAAAGAGAGCCAATCTCTGGCACGGTTGTTTGTAATTCAACCCTTGGCTTTTATGAGCAAATAGACGATGTAAATCAGGCTGATAATCTAACAATTGCAGAGGCTATTGGCTTAGAGTCTATGTTTAATGCCCTTGAAGCGATAAACCAAGGGCAAGTTACAGAGCAAAATTTAACTTTACTAGAAGACAATTGGGACTTACCAGAGCGCTTTAAGGCAGAGCTTTTGAGGTTAGGTATAAAAAGCAAAACCCCTAACTCATTAAGCAAATATTTAAGCGGCGGCCAGTTTAGTCAATTAAAGCTCTGGGCGCTATTTAACTTCTTTAATCACGATATTTTAATACTCGATGAACCTTCAAACCACCTAGATGCACACGGTAAGCGCTGGCTTATAGAGCAAATTAACAAATTCAAAGGACAAATATTACTGATTAGTCACGACCAAGAATTATTAGAACAAGCACATGAAATATGGGAACTAACAACCCTTGGTTTAACACAATATGGTACGTGTTTTTCACAATACCAAAGTCAAAAGCACAAGCAAGTTGCTGCGCTTGCAAACAAACTAAACCACGTTGTTAAACAGCAAACTATACTCAAAGCAGCAGAGCAATTACAACAGCAAAAAACACTTAAGCGAGCAGCTCAGGGCGCAGCACTTAGAAAGTCTGGTAGCCAACCTAAAGTGTTAATGGATGCGAAAAAAGATAAAGCCAGTGCAAATTTATCTTCGCAAAGTAAAAATACCGCTAAGCGAGAAGGTAAGCTAAATAGCAATAAACAACAATTTTTAAGTCAGCTTGAACAAGTGAAAGCCCAACAATTTTATTTATCGCAAACAGGTGAGGCTAAGCATCACAAAGTACTCAGCCTGGATGATGTAGTATTAGCATATGGTGCCCAAAAGTCGCTAACTTTTCAGGTGTACAGTGATGATAAAGTTCATTTAGCTGGCGCTAATGGCGCCGGAAAATCAACCTTACTTAAAACTCTTATAGGAGAGATACCAGCTAAAGTAGGGGAGTTATATTGCAACCAAGCTCTTTATTATTTAGACCAACATTTTACACTCATAAACAACGAGCTAACCATGCTTGAAAATCTCATGACTTACTGTAAAGATTTAAGCCAGAGCACCGCGCGAACTTTACTTGCAAGTATTGGCTTTAGAAAGGATGCTGTATTTAAACACGCCGCATTTTTGAGTGGTGGCGAGAAAATGAAACTAGCCATGTGTATTGTTAGTAATATTGAAAGCACTGCATTCTTGTTATTAGATGAGCCTGATAATCACCTAGACCTTGAATCAAAACAGTTATTAGCAAAATCATTACAAGACTTTAAAGGTGGGTTTATAGTAGTAAGCCATGATAAGTATTTCGTAGAAAGTATCGAGTGCAATAAGATAATTGTCATATAAAATATACATTTAAAAATTACCATGCTAGGGTGGTTGTAGGTTTATTACAAGGAATGACAATGAATTTTACAGCCGCTTACCGCATTTTTATTGCTTTATTCATGCTGATTGTAACTGTTGGTTTAGGCATGACGCTCAATGATTTTACCTCTGTAGTCTACGTGTTTGTGCCGTTATTATTGATGCTAGGAGCTTCATTTATACCGTTTTTTAAAGCACGAAAACTACGTTTAGTACTCTTTGCCGCACCTATTGTTATTCTCTACAGCGTAGGTTTTTACCCATGGCTTACTAATTACCAAGAAGTCGCTGTTTCATCATCCACCTCAACCCTCGACTTTATCATTATCCCAGCTTGGGCCACTCTCTACGGCGCGGGGTTTGTAGTGCTGCATGAAATTGGGCTAGGTGTTGCTAGGGCGTTTAATTGGGCGAAGTGAAATTCCCTAAATACCTTCAAGATCATACCCCTCAGTGGCGTTATTTGCTTTGTTTAAATGCACTTGACTATTCGGCACTAACTTAAAGTTAGAGCGTTTAGGGTGTTTGGGTAAGGGAATTGGAACTGTCATTGTTACCAGGGTTTAAGTAAAACACTGGTAACGAGTATAAAATTTAAGGGATTAGCTTTCGGCTGGAAAGGGGTTTACATCGTTAAAGGAGGTTGCGAGCTCTAAGTTCTCGGTCAAGCTCTGGTGATAACGCCTTTAACCAGTAAATTTCTTTTAGTTGCCTACATGTTAAACCAGCTATTACTTCAAACACAAGCTCTGCAGACTCATGAGAATTTTCTTTTGTTTCTTCTCTATATAACTTGTAAGCAATTTCCAAGAACATTAACCAAACAAAAATATGGAGACGGTGGAATATTATCAGTTCAAGCGTATCGCGATGTACATTCATTTCTTGCTTATAAAAAAGCAAAGCAATGGTTTTTATTTTTTCAATATATTGGTAAGTGTCCGTAAATATCAGCTTTTTAAAGCTTTCACTGGCTGTACCATTCTTTACTTGGATGCTCCTTATTTCAAAAAAATAGTCCGATAAAAAATCAAGATGTGTCATGAAACGTTCATCATCAGGAAACTCTTTTAATTCTGTTTTAAAACCCCAGCTACCTTCAGTATAAAGTCTGGAATCACCTTCTGTCCGCTTAAATAATACTTTCTTTTCTAAAAGAATATC
Organism: Pseudoalteromonas sp. NFXS39; assembly: GCF_040148775.1. Lineage (NCBI taxonomy): Bacteria > Pseudomonadati > Pseudomonadota > Gammaproteobacteria > Alteromonadales > Pseudoalteromonadaceae > Pseudoalteromonas > Pseudoalteromonas sp. NFXS39. The sequence goes on from NZ_JAGDEC010000005.1 coordinate 275,324, forward strand.
TATTGAATCTGTTATTTCGAATAAGGCTTCCTTGAACACGCTAAAGTTTTGAGTGTCAGTTTGTTCTTTTAGTACTACTTTTGTTGCCTCTAACTCTTGCTTTTGAACCTCCAATGCTTTTTTTGAATCACTCCATGTTCTATATAGTAATAATACTGAAGCAAACAATAAAATAGGTGAAATGGCATTGTTAAGGTATGTTGCTGTTGTAATCCAGTTTTCAATAGGTGCGTTATTATTAAATGAAAAGCGCCTAAAAAACTCTATCCCTATAAGTGAGCATGCAATAGCAGCACTAATTACGGTAAGTAAACCCAAGGGAATACGGGGTTGTTTTTTTTCTGAATGTTTAGTTTTAAAGTTCATAAACGTCTTTGTAAGCCGATGTCTCTAAGTGGTTATTTAATATCCCTGATAAATTCTTTATTCAAAAAAATTATCGGGGATATCGTCGCTGAATTGGATTAGACGTTTTGCGATTTCTAAATCGTAAATAAGCATAAATTCTTGAATTAACTCTTTTTTGTACACACTTTCAGTGTTGTGAATTTTTCTTAAAAGTAGCATTGTGGATTTAACATATTGATTAATTAGAAGGTTTTCCATGTAGATGGCAGAATAGACATCAAAAAAGATATTCTGAACTTTATATGCTTCAAGTCCAATAAATTTGTTTAAGTATTTGCATTTATTAAAATTGAGTCCATAGCATACACTTATGTGTGTTCCTCTGATAATGAGTTCTTTTTGAGATTGCTCAATTTGATATAGCTTTAAATAAAGTTCATTAGAAAAATCATTTTTTGAGGATTGTGCTTCATAGTCAAAACCAATTGACTTGTAAAACTCAAGGAGTCTCGGATTAGAGTTTTTGTATAGCCCATCTAAAAAATTAAAAAGCTCAACATTTGCTGAACTATTATAAAAAAGATCAAAGACTTTAAGCTTTTCATTCATCTTTTCATTTAGATAAAGTGACTGCCTACTTAAAATATCTAAGTCGTCTTTTCTCCTCTGATTAGATAATTGTTCTTTGATAATATTTCGCGTCAGGCTTAATTCAGTTCTGCTTGTTCTCCATGTTAACCAAAGAAGTACAACGCTAAAAAATAGAAGTATTGGTGACAGGAGACTATTCAATATTGAAGATGTATCTTTCCAGTTATTTAACACTTGCTCTGGTGTTCTATCATTGATATCCCAAGTGAATATTGGGAAATCTTCCGTAAATTTAAATAGTACAAAAAGAATAATCAATATGAAAAATACAATTATTCCATAGCCAAACATCCTCATCACATTTGCTGAATATTCAGGTTTATTTTCAGTCATTACATTCCCTCGCTTAAAGAATCCTTTTTACACGAATCTCAACTACTTAACAACTAAGCAGCGCCACGTATAGAGCGGATAATTGCACCATTACTTTTAATGTTAGCTACAACAACACCCACCACTTCACGCGCAATGTCTTGGCCAATAAGCTTAATACTTTACTCATTGGCTGAGTTTAATCAGTTAGTTTTGGCATTAGACATAGAGTAGGGCATGACAGCAAATACAAACTCAATAAACTTACTTTTCATTGTCATTGTGCAAATTGGTGGCGCGTTCGCCACTGTTGCCAAAGTGAAAACAGACATTACTTCGATAAAGCGCGTAATTGAAAATATGGTGAAGATATAACGAAACTACAGTATAAATATTGCTATCTGAGACATATTTAAAGTTCGTAAGACCGAGTAACGCTTGTGAAGCTAAACCCAATGACTATCTTAAATTAATAGAGAAACTGATAGTTTGAGTAGACTTTGATTTGGAAATAACATTAAGTTAAATTGACAGTTAAGTATAAGGAAGAACAGAACACTAAGGATAGTTTTGAATAAATTCATAATTTTTCTCTTTTTATTGCCCCTCGTTATTATCTCTTTTGGTGCCTCAGCAAACGCAGGACTACCTATGATTATGCTTGCAGTGCCTGTGTATTCGATCTCTTTGTTACCAATAATTGCTATTGAAGCAATATACCTTCGAAATAGCTTATATTTAACCAAAGCACTATCGGCAAAAACGGCATTTGTTTCAAACTTAGTATCTACAATTGTTGGGGTTCCTCTAACTTGGGTAATTCTTGTTTTAATACAAATGCTGACAGGTGGTGGCGGAGCGTATGGCGTGGATACATTTGTCGGCAAAATGTTAGCAGTAACGTGGCAAGCACCTTGGTTAATCCCTTATGAATCTGACTTACATTGGATGATTTTATTTGCAGGGTTATTCCTACTTATTCCATTTTATTTTGTATCATGGTGGTCTGAATTTTTAGTTTCAAAGAAAATGCTTGCAGATACCGGACTCAATAAAAATGACATTAAGACTAAAGTTAGGAATGCAAACCTAATCACATATAGTTTGTTAGCGTTTTGGCCAATTGGCTGGTACGTAGTTGGCTACGTATTAATGTAACTGGGAATTTTTGAAAGTCTAAAATTAATAAATCATTTTTATATTCAGAAATTGTAAATTCTTACAGAGAAGTTGATCACTCATTTTGATTAATTCATTACCAATGATATTCAGCGTCTAACTTACTTAAATCAAATCGTACAGCTGCCCAATTTGAATTTGTAGGGCATCTAAGTGGCTTTGGTTATAACGAACAGTAAATCATAGTCAATGAACTTAAAGCCATTACGGTTACAGGCAGTGAAAAATTGCTTTTATATTTTTGGGAAGCCGTACAAGAAAGGCATTTCAAATCTAGGTTTGTAAAAAGTCATCGTTGTAGTCTTATTGGAATGAAGTAAGTTTGGTTGAAAATTTACAAAGTAAAAATGAGCAGTTTATAAAAAACTATAAAACCGTGAAAACCCAAATTAAGCAAAAAAGGGGCTAAAAAACCTTAAAATCTAACGACTAATGAACCTACTTATAAAGACAAATACGCTATTTAACATAATATAAATTATAGGAAGTAACCCAGTGGTATATCCTGGTACCTATTCTCTATATACGCTAAGTCCAATACTAGATGGTATCGGACATAATGATGGTGTTTTGTCATATTATCTATTTTATTAGTCTGAGTTTCTTGAGCTTACTTATCGCATGACATATATTAAAACTATCAACTTAAGATGTAACGATAAGATGTAAACGATATGGAATTTGTGAAACCGTTAGAACCTATTCTGATAATCGACGATATGCAAGATATTCGCGACTATCTAAATCAAATTTTAACTGGTCTTGGTTTTGACGATATTTTAGAAAGTCGAGATTTTGAATCAGCCAAAACTCTAATTGAAGAAAAGTCACCAAACGTTATCTTTCTTGATATTGAGCTACCTAACACTGACGGTGAGGAAATTCTTGAATATTTGAATGACCGACATCCCCATACTCACGTTGTTATGTGTTCAGGTCATAACAGTCTTGAGAATGTTCAAAACACTTGGGAATTAGGCGCCCGAGGTTTTATTGCTAAACCTTTTAACTCAAAAAAAGTCGACTCTGTTATGAAACGTCTAGAATTGATGGAAACCATAACAAATTAAGTAGTTTATGAATTCGACAATCCAACTCATAATTGATGATCTGTCTACGGTCATTTTTGGTAAACAACAACAAATTAAACTTGCTTTAGCATGCTTATTTAGTGAAGGTCATTTGCTCATTGAGGATTTGCCTGGTATGGGAAAAACCACTTTATCTCATGCACTTGCAGCAGTTCTTGGATTGTCGTATCAACGTATTCAATTCACAAGTGATTTATTACCTTCTGATATTCTTGGTACAAACATTTTTGATGCTAAAGAACATAGTTTTTCTTTTCATCAAGGCCCTGTATTTAGCCAAGTTGTTTTAGGTGATGAAATTAATCGTGCTGGTCCTAAAACACAAAGTGCGCTTTTAGAGGCAATGGAAGAAAAACAAGTGACGGTGGATTCGGTTAAACACGCCCTACCATCACCATTTTTTGTTATTGCAACTCAAAACCCAGTGCACCAATCTGGAACTTATCCGTTACCAGAGTCACAATTAGACCGATTTTTCATGCGTATCAGTTTAGGTTTTCCTGATAAACAAGCCGAGAAAAACCTTATTTTAGGTCTAAACAACCGTAACTATGATGATTTACCTGTTCGCATTAACTCAGAACAACTCGCTGTTATTCAAAAAGAAATTAATACTGTAACAATAAGTCATACGGTTGTTGACTACATACTCGAACTAGTCGCTTTTACTCGCCAAGATAGTCATTTTGTAAACCCATTATCACCAAGAGCAAGTATTGCACTTGCTCGTGCTGCAAAGTCATGGGCGTATATCGAAGGTCGTGATTTTGTTTTGCCTGAAGATGTACAAGCGGTTTTTCCTAGCGTGACTGATCACCGATTGGGGTTAAATTCTGGCGACAGTGGTTATGCACTTAAACATGTGCCTGTAAGCTTGTAAACATGTTAAAGCGCCCTGCTTTTGTTAAACAATTTCGTCAATTAGTTTTTAATAAGTTATTAAAAAACAAACATAAAAAAAACGAAATAGAACTCCAACATAAAACTATTTATGTGCTTCCTTCTAAACTTGGTGGGCAGTTTCTAATAATTGCCCTACTTAACTTTGTGATGGGTATTAACTATCAAAATAACCTTATATTAGCGATGGCTTATTTAATGGTTGTTGTTATGGTATTTGCGATACTAACTGGCTATAAAAATGTCAGAGGTTTATTGGTTAAATATCTTTCAGTGAAGGAAGATTATGCACCAAAAGCGCCCGTAGCACGCTTTGAACTACAAGCAAAATCACGCTGCGAATTAGTAAAACTAATCAATAATAACATCGAATCTGAAGCTGTTTCACTACAAAGCAACGAGAAAAACTCGGTTGAAATAGCACTTAAATGTAGCGAACGTGGTGCTTATGGTTTTGACAGAGTGAAAATTATTAGTCATTTCCCTTTTGGCTTAGTGTCGGTTTGGAGCTACATAGAGCCCATAGATACAGTTTATGTTTATCCAAAGCCAATACCCACAGAAAAGCTTGATACACAACTTCATGACAATGACGAACATGATGGCGATAATGCACAAATCAAAGCCGGTAATGATGACTTTTATCAACTCACTTCTTTTGTGCAAGGCACTGCACTTAATAAGGTGTCGTGGAAACACTACGCTAAAACTCAGCAGCTATTAACGAAAGAGTTTACCAGTGATGCATCACAGGAATTAGCTCTTAATTACAATACGTTAACAGGAAATAACGAGCATCGATTAAGCCAATTATGTTTTTTAGTAAACCAGTTAACCGATCAACAAATCGCTTTTTCGTTAACTTTACCCAATAAACATATCACAAAAGGTTTAGGGCGAAGTCATCAAGAAACTTGCCTGAAAGCTTTAGCGGAGTTTTAAGCATGAATACGCCGCTTATTAATACCGTTTTATCACTTCTGTTTATTGTTATTAGTGGTTTTTTGTTTACTGAAGTACCTACTCCATTTCTAGCCATATTGGCTGGCCTCAGTTTTTTAAACCTGTTTTTAGGTAAATTTTATAAAAAACTAAATGGATTGGTCGCGAATATGTTGGCAGCAATTTGCTTAGTTGCCTTATTTGTTCTGGTTGGCGTGGGCGATACAGTAAAGCTATTTGTATCGATGATGCTACTTGCTAGTAGCTTTAAATTGCTCCAAGCGAAAACCGTCAAACAGTATCAAACCGTTTGTTTACTGGTGTTTTTTAATCTTTCGACGGTATATTTATTCCATCAAGGATTATTTGAAACCTTGATTGTGAGTGCACTTTATATTGTTAACTTTGCTGTTCTTGGCTATTTGACCAGCCCGCAAAGCTTTAAGGCTGCTAATAAGCAAAGTTTTAAAACGATATTACTAGCCTTACCCATAGCGGCATTTTTGATTTTGTTTTTACCGAAAATACCGGCGTTTTGGCAATTACCGGGGCCAAAGCTTGCGAAAACGGGTTTATCAGAGCAAGTTAACCCCTTTTCTATTGCGAAATTAGCTGAGTCAGATGACTTGGTTTTTCGGGTAGAACAACAGCCTGGGCAAGCCTTACAGGCCCCCTATTACTGGCGCAGCCTTATTCATGATGAGTTTAATGGCAGTGAATGGTTAATATCGGACATTTTGAAATCTCAACAATTTAACCAAATTCGCCGTACAGTTACTCAAAGTAATAGCGTAAATTATCAGATTATTGCAGAGCCTTCATCTTCAAATTGGCTATTTGCACTTGGCTTTGCACAAAGTGCTAATTCAGATGTGCACTCAACCTACAATGGTTTGTTAAAACGCAAAGGTAACTTAAACAAAAACATTAAATACGCGGTAACCAGTAGTGAGGCTATGCTGAGCCTAAATAACTTTGAAAAACGCTTATACACTCGCTTACCTAAAACAACCAATCCACAAACAACGGCACTGGCAAAACAGTTGTCTGCTGAGCATGAAAATGCGCAAGGTTACTTTAACGCGCTACTTGATTACTTTAATCAGCAGCAGTTTGCTTACACATTAACGCCTACACCAATGTATGGTGATAATACGCTAGACCAGTTTGTATTTGATACCAAACGTGGCTTTTGTGGGCACTATGCGAGCACCGCTGCATTTATGTTTCGTGTTGCCGGTTACCCTGCCCGTGTTGTGTCAGGTTATTTAGGTGGAGAACAAACTAAAGCCGCTACGCTTAACATTTACCAATATGATGCCCATGCATGGGTTGAAGTGTTCTTTGATGAAAAATGGCATATTTTTGATGCTACCGCTGTTGTTGCTCCTGAACGTTTAAACGGTTCGTTATCACAACTGGGAGATTTAAACGAAAGCTTTAACGACAATCTTAACTTTGGTCTAAAACGTTGGAGTCATTTTAAAGCAATAAACTGGCTGCGAATTCACCTTGAAGAGCTCGACTATAAATGGACTAACTGGGTGCTTACGTTTGACCAAGAATCTCAGCAAAGTTTGTTTGATTCACTGTTTGGTAATAAGTCTGCATGGCTAACACCATTAATTGTATTAGGTACGTTATTACTGAGCTTTACTGGGTATTTCTTATATAACAAACGCCCTATTCGAAGTAGTGAACCGTTGGTTGATGACATCACTAAGCTTTATCAGTGGGCAAAAAAGCAAGGTATAGAGCCTCTAGACACTAACACGCCACTACAAAATATTGCTTTAATTAAACAGCAAAAGCCTAGATCAGAGGCATACCTAAGCGAGTTTGAGCAAATAATCATCGAAGTACGTTATCAACAGCATTCATATAACCAAAACCGCAAAAACCGCGTGCGAGTTCTGTTAAACTCTCTCAAAACAGCCAAATAGAGAACAATATGAATGCAGTAATTGTCGGCGTTATGTTGATGCTGATCCTGACACTTTGTCGAATTAATGTCATTGTAGCGATGACAGTAAGCGCTATTGTTGCGGGTTTGACCGCAGGCCTAGGTTTATCTGAAACCGTTAATGCATTTAATGATGGTTTATCGGGTGGCGCTGAAATAGCGCTTAGCTATGCGATGTTAGGTGCGTTTGCAGTCGCAATCTCGAAGTCGGGTTTAACACGCATTTTAGCGTCTAAGTTACTAAAGCAAGTAAACGACAATAGCCATAAAGGCGAAACTACACTTAGTTATCTTATATTAAGTATTATTTTGCTGTGTGCGATTTCGTCGCAAAATTTGATACCCGTACATATTGCTTTTATACCCATTCTAATTCCGCCATTACTTGTGGTGTTTAACAAGTTACGCCTTGATAGACGTGCCATTGCGTGTATTTTAACCTTCGGCTTAGCTACCTCTTATATGGTGCTACCTTATGGTTTTGGTGGCATTTACCTATACTCGATACTACACAAAAACCTCACTGAAAATGGCTTAGAAATTGTGAATACACAAGTACCGATGGCAATGATCATTCCAGCTATTGGAATGTTGTTTGGTTTATTCGTTGCGGTGTTTATCACTTATCGAAAACGCCGTAGTTACGACTCGCATACTTTAACAGAACAACAAAATGAAGTTGTGATAAAACAACCTAAAAAGGTATTAGTTGTGGGCATAACAGCCGTACTTTGCTCTTTAGTCGCACAAAATATCAGTGATTCAATGATCCTTGGTGGTCTTGTTGGTGTGGCCATATTTACCTTGTTTGGTGTTGTAAAACTTGAACAAAATGGTGATGTTTTTAGTAAAGGCATTGCTATGATGGCGATGATTGGCTTTATTATGATTTCTGCACAGGGCTTTGCTTCAGTTATGCAAGCAACGGGTGATGTAGCCTCATTAGTTAGCTCTGCAGCAGGTATCATTGAAGGTAATAAACCTCTTGCGGCTGCATTGATTTTACTCGTTGGATTACTAATAACCATGGGCATAGGCAGCTCGTTTTCGACGGTGCCAATTATCGCGACTCTATTTGTACCATTATGCATGGAACTAAATTTTTCGGTAATGGCTACAGCTGCACTGGTTGGTACTGCTGGAGCACTAGGTGATGCAGGCTCCCCTGCTTCTGACTCAACACTTGGCCCAACATCCGGTCTAAATGCAGATGGTCAACACGACCATATTTGGGATTCAGTGGTGCCCACTTTCATCCATTTTAATATTCCGCTACTTGTTGCTGGCTGGGTTGCGGCAATGGTGTTGTAAAATAAAGAAGCCCCATTATTTTGGGGCTTCTTTATTGGCTAAACAAAATGCGTAGTGCGCGGTTTAGATCATGAAAGCGAATGGGTTTGGTCAGCACTTTGTTCATACCAGCCTCAAGGCAAGTGGCTTTATCTTGATGTGATGCATTAGCTGTTAAGGCAACAATGGGTAAAGTCATTTTTAATTCTTCACGCATGTATTTAGTTGCGGTAATACCATCCATCACTGGCATCATCATATCCATAAGAACTAAATCAAAGTGTTGCTGTTGTACCTTATCGATCGCTTGTTGGCCATTATCTGCAAGGGTAACGTGGTGATTGAGCTTTTCTAAAAAGGTTTTGATTAGCACTTGGTTGGTTTTGTTATCTTCTGTAACAAGAATAGCCATTGGTTCAAGAGTTTGCTCATGCTCTATTGATTGCTGATCATCGGCAACAACAGAATATGGAATATAAATAGTAAACTTAGTGCCTATATTGATTGCACTAGCTACTCTAATCTCGCCTTTCATTAAATCAACAAGGCTTTTGGTAATGCTAAGCCCAAGGCCAATCCCTTCTACTTGTCGATTAACACCATAGTCATGCTGTTTAAAGGCGTCGTAAATGCTGGCTATTTGAGATTGAGAGATCCCCTGCCCAGTATCTGCTATCTCAAATAACAAATGGGTATCATTGAAGTCAGCGTTAAAATTAACTGTGCCTACTTTGGTAAACTTGAAGGCATTATCTAAAATATTAAACAGAATTTGCCCGACCCGGACCCCATCAATATTAATTTTGTTGGGTAAGCCATCGCTTATCTCTGTGGTAAACAAGACATTAGAGCCTTGAGTGGTTTCTTGAAACTGTGCAGTAATATTTTTAACCAGCGCATTTATATCTGTTGCTTTAACATCAAGCTCCATCGAGCCACTTTCAATTTTTGAAAAATCCAGTACATCACTGATCAAATCAAGCAATAAGTCAGCGCTTGAGTTTGCGTAATCAAGCCAACGAGTTTGTTTGTCATTAAGTTCTGAATCGGCTAACAACTCCAACATGCCGACAATGGCGTTCATAGGAGTTCTGATCTCATGGGACATCACAGTTAAAAACTGTGACTTTGCTTGGTTTGCTTCTTCTGCTTTTTCTTTTGCTAATTGTAGTGCTTGCTCACGCTCTTTGTTAACCGTGATATCTTTTGCGATGCCTAAATAGCCGCGAAATTTCCCACTTGAATCAAATTGTGGCTTACCACTCAAAGAGACCCAGGCCGGAGGCGACGAATTAACTTCAAATTCAAAATCTAAAAACTCAGCATGATCTGCCAGCAAGTGTTTAAAGTGTGACCATTTTTTTAACTGATTTTGTTCCTGCTCAGTGATAATGGCATCAAAATTTTTATGTAAAAAATGGCGTTTGTATAAGTTACTATGGCTGGCGGTAGTTAAAACATTAATAAAGTGCTCATCTTTATTAGTACGCCAAAACCATTCGCTGGCGAAGTCTCTGAATAGTTCTGATAACTCTCCAAGTCTTGTTAGTAAAGAGGTTGAGTGAAACTTTTGCCGGTTAAGTCTTGTTTGCGCAGCTAATTGAACCGCTACTTGCTGTAATAAGATTTTGATTGCGGTTTGTGATTTATCATTAAAACTAGCCTGCTCTTTTATATCGAAAAAGACCAAGCACTGCGTTGTGTGTTCAGAAATATCAACATGAAATATTAGGTTATTTACGAACTCATTACTATAAAACAGTGAGTTATCTTCATTAAATAACCACTGTGACTGCGCTTGTTGTAACTTTGACTTTAATATTGTTTCGTCAAATTCAATGTACTTAATAGTACGCATTTCGAGGGATGCTTTTGAATCTTCGAAGTTTATTAAGCAAAACTCTTTAAACGAAAAATATGGCAGAAGCACTTTTTCAAGTTGAGCTTTTAATGCACGGCTATCATTTATGCCATGAAATGCCGTTAGCTCAAGTTGTAATTGCTCTAAGTTTAACTCTGCCATTGCCATTCCTAGTTAATATTGCATCGCATATTGCAAATATAGAAAACAGTTCTCAGTTTAGCCATAAAAATATCAAAATAAATTATTTAAATTTCATTGTGTTATATAAATCCGAACACTTGGTACGGGCCATGCTTCCTAAATATTAAATAAGCTTAATTAAGGCGAGTGTTATGAAAATAGTATGCATAGGCGGCGGACACGGTTTATCCCATATGTTAAGTGCAATTAGACCTCACTGCGCCGAACTGACAGCTATCGTTGCAACCACAGACAACGGCGGAAGCACAGGTAAATTACGTCAAAGCCAAGATGTAGTTGCCCTTGGTGATATTAGACGTTGTTGTTTGCAATTAGCTGATAGTGACTCATTAATCCATCAAGTTTTTCACCACCGTTTTGATGGTGGTGAACTCAATGGCCACAGCCTAGGTAATTTAGCCTTATTAAGCTTAACCCAACAAACTAACTCAGCAACTCAAGCGGTTGCATGGTTCAATGCTATGTTGGGTAATTCAGAAACGATTCTACCCATGTCAGACGAACCGACTGATTTACTAGCGGTTATGTCATCAGGCATCAAAGTATTTGGTGAATGCGATATTGATTCACAAGAAGAGCTCCCAGACTATTTAACGCTCTCACAAGATGTGAATGCTGCTCCTGGTGTGGTTAAAGCTATTGAAAACGCCGATATGCTAATAATTGGCCCTGGAAGTTTAATTACCAGTGTAATGCCTGCCATGTTAGTTGAAGACATAGCTAAAGCGGTGCAACAAACATCAGCATGCCGATTGTTTATCGAAAATATTGCCAAAGAAGCCAGCGTAATTAAATCGCTCGATATGCAACCGGTTGATTGGCTCGAAGGCATGCTTGGTTACCGGTTTTGTGACATGAGTATCTCTTTAGATGCGCTTAGTGAAATTGTGTCTCACTTTGACGATGTTGTTAAATCGCCAAACCAGCAGCACGACATTGAGCAGCTAAGTAATGTATTTGGCGAAATATTAAAAATGCCGTTAAGCCTAGAAGCTGAGGAACTAGTCAGTAGCAATCAAACTTTGCGCGTGAGTTAGCGTTTGTGCAAATTGGTCTTGCAGTAAGGCTATTAAGCTTTGTAGTTCATCGTCAAATTGTGATGCCTTCGCTTTTTGCTCAATTTGTTCTGCAAGGCCGCCTACGGCTAATGCCCCGTAACTACGGCTACTGCTTTTTAAACTGTGGGCATTTATTTCGATTTCAGACTGTTTCGTTGCGTCAGCAAGATCAGCAACGATTTGGCGGGACTCAGTGATATATACCTGCAAAAGTTGTTTTGCTAGGTCGTCACCAACATCCTGTTGTAATTGCGTATAGGTCGCAGTATCTATCATGGTCTCACCTTGGAGTGAATATGAAATATAGTGTTATTTTATTCGTAGATTCAAGCTTAATTGGTGGCATCGAAAGCCATTTGATTGCCATGAGTAAGCTGTTAGAACGATATAATATTATGAGCTCGGTACTATTTTATCAAGATCATAATAACCGTGAATTATATAAGCGCTTAGAAAATGCAAATATCACTTTCGGTTTTGCTGGCGGAAATTTAAAAAGCTTGAACGAAATACTAAAAATGTTTCCTCGCTCAGCGTTACTCCACACCCATGGGTACAAGGCAAGTATCATGGGCAAGTTAGTGTGTCGTTGGCAAAACCGCCCTTGTATTTCAACCTATCATGCCGGTGAAGCAGGCACGGGGAAGGTTTATTTTTACAATAAGCTCGACAAACTGCTAAGTTACTTTTCACTTAACTTTGCTGTTTCTAGCAAACTCACCGAAGAGCTTTACAATGCTGAATTACTTGAAAATTTTATTCCAGTAAATGAGCATACTAAAGTTTTAGGTATAAAAAATAATGATCAATTAAACGTTGGATTTGTTGGTCGTTTATCCCATGAAAAAGGCCCTGACATTTTTATTGAAACAGCCAAACGATTCAACACACCTAACTTAAAATTTCATATGTTTGGTGATGGCCCTATGGTCAATGAGCTTGATATGTCAGCGGTGAGTTATCATGGCCAGTGTGACCAACGAAAAATATGGCAACAACTTGATGTATTGGTGATCTGCTCTCGGGCTGAAGGTCTACCTATGGTGGCATTAGAAGCTATGGCACACGGGGTACTCGTTATTGCATCGCCTGTTGGTCAGTTACCACAGATAATAAAGCACCTATCAAATGGGTTAATGATGACTGAAAGTACAAGCGACGCTTTGCATAAACAGCTGAACAACGTACTTATGTTGAGTGTTGATCAAAGAAGTTACATGCAAGGCAATGCACAAAAACTTGTTCAACAACGTTTTTCTGGAGAGCAGCAATTTAAGCAGCTAGATAGAGTCTATAGCTCTAGCTTACTTGCATCTCTTCCCAGCTTTTAATTTTACGATAAATGGTTGATGGACTCACATCCAAAAGAGCTGCAGCTTTAGGAATATTGTTATCACAAGCATCAATGGCTTGCTCAATATAACGTTTTTCTACTAACCAAAGCGGTTCAATATCAGCTTGAGAAAATGCTGTTACTACTTCGCTCATTACAGGAGCAGATTCTGTTGTCGGTGTTACAAGGCTCTTTGTTGCCATGCTTTCTGAATTAACAGTGGAAATAGCAGCTGTGGCTGTATGTGTTTGGCCTTGTGCATTTGGTAAGGCTGGGATCATACTCGCTTCTATATAGTCTTCATCATGCAAAACGAGAATGTTACGAATAGTATTTTCTAATTGGCGAACGTTACCAGGCCAGGCATAGCTTAAAAACAAGTTTTTAACCCCTTCTGACATGCCTTTGTATGCACGGCCTTCTTCTTTACTTATTTTTTTAAATAATGCATCGGCAATTTCGATCACATCTTTGCCACGCTGATTCAGCGGCGGTAATGCAATAGGGATAACATGTAAGCGATAATATAAGTCTTCACGAAAACGACCTTCTTGCACTTCAAGTAATGGGTCTCGGTTGGTGGCACACACAAAGCGGACATCAACTTTAACTTCTTTTTCGCTACCTACTTGCTGATAACAACCGGTTTGAATAAAGCGCAGTAGCTTACTTTGTAAATTTATGTCCATTTCACATAGTTCATCTAAAAACAAAGTACCGCCATCGGCTTGTCCTGCGGCCCCTTCCCGGTTGGCTATCGCACCGGTAAATGCTCCCTTTAAGTGACCGAATATTTCACTCTCAATTAAATCCTTAGGGATAGCTGCACAGTTAAGCGCTACAAAAGGTTTATTAGCACGAGGTGAGGCTAAATGCACCGCACGGGCACATAGTTCTTTACCGGTTCCGCTTTCACCTGTGATAAAAACAGTAGCTTTACTCGCTGAAGCAGATTTTATGATTTGATAAACAGATTGCATTTCTGATGAGCTACCAATCAAATCATAATATTTACCGTTCTCGTAGGTTGTTTGATAGCTTTTGACTGTTTGTTTTAAATCTTTAAGTTTTAATGCGTTGTTTACTGTAATGCGAAAACGATCGGCTTCGATTGGTTTTTCTAGAAAGTCACTGGCACCGAGTTTAATGGCTTTGATTGCCATTTCTTTAGTGGCATGCCCTGTTAAAACAATCACTTGTGGAGCTGAGTCTGGGTCTAAAGAGGATAAAATATCTAGCCCGTTCATATCTGGCAGCATAACATCTAAAATCACTAAATCAGGCTCAAACTCCTGCAGAGCAACTACGGCTTGTTCACCATTGTAGGCAATGCGTGTTTCGACCCCGGTTGGGATCAAATATGATTGGTACATCAGCGCTAGCGATTCTGTATCTTCAACAATGAGTATTTTGGGTGGCATTACTGACTTCCTTTATTATCGTTTTATGCTGAGATAAAGTGATTATTTAACAGTTCCTTATTAGTAGCTTAGTGCGTATTTGACCGGTTTGTAAACTCAAACTTTAGTGTTTATTGATCACAATTAACGAGGCATCGTCTATTTCAGCAGTTAACTCAACCTGGCTTGCCTGCCAAAGTGCATAAGCAAACTCTTCACTTTGCACATTTTCGTCAGTTAATTTAGTAATAATTTGGTCTACATCGCTTAATTGCTGATTATCAAGCCAACCATCGGTGAATAATAAAATGTGTTCAACATCATTTAAGTCATAACTATAATGTTGATAAACATGATCATCACTAAGGCCTAGTAAGGGATCAGTGCCGCTTAGCTGGATCAATTTGCCATTTTTGGTTATCACACAGGGGGCTGGGTGGCCTGCGTTAAACCAGTGAAGTGTGTTATTTTCAATAAAACTTATTAGTAAAGTGACTAGACTATTTTTACATAACCGCTGTTCATACAGGGCTTGGTTTAAGGTTGTTAAAACGTTTTGTATTGGGATTTCTGTCGCTAAACAGCCACTTAAAAAGCCCTTTATGGCAAAACTTTCTTTTAGTGCTGTTATACCGTGCCCCATCATATCGCCAATGATCACGGGCGCTTGCTGCTGGTGGGGGTACATACAAAAATCTCCTCCATTTTGGCTGATAATTGAGCCAAAATTATAGGCATTAAACTCCCCTATTTTTTGCCTTGTTTGCATACGCTCTTCGTTAATTAAATACTTTAATGCAGAAAAACGATGCACAATGCGCTCGATACTTTGTAATAACCGAGTTTTGCTAACGGGTTTTACTAAATAATCATCAACACCTAACAGGTTTATACGTTTTATAAGTTCTTCACTGTCATCACCTGTCAGCATAACCACAGATAAATTAGTTTTTAGGTTAGATTGATTAAGCTTTTTAAGTAAAGGCTCACTTGTGCCATTTTTAAGTTTATGATCAAGCAATAAAATTGTTGCCCCAGAGGTGAGAATTTCTTGCCAACCCGATTCACTGTCTTCACAGCAAATAACCTGAAAATGCTCAGATAAATAAGCATTCAGTAAAGCAAGTTGTGCTTTATCATCGTCTATATATATAAGCGAGGGTCGTTTATCGATATTGGTTAAACAAAAAGAGAATGTATTCTGTTGGCCAACAGTTTTATAACAAGCGTTTGGAAAGTAATGCTTGATGAGCGCAACCCCCATACCCCCTTCAACTAATTCACCACTGTCTAATTGCCACCCTGATGCTTGTTGATTAAATAAATCATAGCTTGGCATGCTGTCTTTAAATTCTATTAGCAACTGTTTATCGGGCAGTTTATGCATAGCAAACTGCACATGCATTGACGTTTCTTGGCTATGTCGTAGTAGATTTGTCAGGTATTCTGTTGCTACTAACCCTGCTGCATCTATATCTTGATTTTTAACACTTATCGCCGTCAAAACATGTTTTAAAATGTGGCGAATCTCACTGACCGTAGGCCAATCTAAGTTAAAAGATTTTTGATATAAGCAGTCCATTTAAACTCTCAATATGGTAAAAACAACCAGCGTTGTTTAATAACTTTGTTTAACAAGTACTCTGTGAGTTTAGGCCATTTTGGTTGAAACGCTTTGAGCGTTTTCACGATGCGGCTACCCAATGGAGCAAACTGATGCTGAGCAACAACAATTTTTACATTATTAACTCCTGCGTGTTCTAGATTAGCCACACCGTGACATAAAGCTTCTTCGTCGTTATAACCAAGAGATACCGTTAAAAATGTGAGATCAGTACACAAACTCAGAGCATGCAGTGGTACATTGCCACGATTGCATTTAAGAGCAGGGCTCATATCTAAAAAAATATAGTCGTACTCTTGCTTTATGCGCTCAATAGCATCATTTAGTACACTTTTATTTTTGACCGATTCGAGCTCTTTAAGGTGCTGCATGGTGAGCAAATCTACTTGCTCAGTATTGATAATATTCAACTGACATGAAATATCACTGAAGCACCAAGACTCCGGTGTTTCTGGCTTTTCGAACTTAAATGGATTTAACGGATTTAAGTCGATAATCAGCACTTTGGCGGCTTGCAAACTTAAGCGTTTTGCGACACTGGCACAAAGTGATGTAGAGCCCTCGTTGCCGGTTAAAGATATAAAGCAAATACAACGCGCTTTGCTGTTATCTATTTCATTACACACGGCTTCAAGTTCCTGATATTGTGCTGGTATTAGTTTCATAAGCCCACCACTAAAGCAACAACAGTAATAAAGTCTAAGAAGTTTGATTTAAACTGGCTCATTAAATCCTGACCTTTGTCTGGCACATATAAGGTATCGCCAGCACGTAACACAGGGATATACGCTGAGTTAGGGTTTTTAACAAACTCTTCTAAATCAAATACACGAGACTGTTCTTTACAGCATGAGTGATTAACCACCACGATTTTGTCTATAAGTGCAGAGCTTGATGGACCGCCCGCCTCAGCAAGCACGTCAAGTACAGTCATGGTGTCATCAAAGCTGTAACGACCAGGTTTTTCTACCGCCCCCATGATACGTACTACTTGTTCTTTTGGCGTGCGTAACCAGTCTTTATCTTTTTCTGGAATATAGATAGTATCGCCCGGTAAAACATGCGGAAATAATGTTTCGTCACCGGTTTCAAAATACAGTGCAAGGTTTAATTTGCTGACTCTTGCAGCATTGCCGTTACGATGAGTAATACGAATATTACGTAAGTCAGCGTTATCTGTAGGGCCATCAGCTGCGGCTAAAATGTCGATAAAGTGCATATTGGTATTAAATGCATAGCGACCTGGTGAACCCACCTGCCCCATAATGTAAATAGACTTGCTTGATTCTTGACGGATCCATTGAGATTTATTGTCTGCAGGATCCACTGGTAACTCTTCAACAATAATGGTATCGCCAGCCATTAAACTTGGTAGTGCATACTTACCCGAATCATTTATGGTGTATTGCTCTAAATCGAAACGTTTAGTCACCTCACCGTTTCTAACAATTTTAATATCATTAATATTGGCACCTTTAGTTGGACCGCCAGCATGGGCAAGTAAATCAGTAAAATCCATTTCAGGGCTCCACTCATAACGACCGGGAGATAAAATGGCACCAATAATTTTGATTGCACGTTTTGGTGGTACTTTTAACCAGCTTTTTTCGTTTTGATCTGTTTTCTCTGGGACAAAAATGACATCTCCTGGGTTTAGGCTTGGCACTTTTACTGTTACTAAACCTTCGCTGTAACCTTGTAGGTCAAATAAGATGCTTTCGCCTGCTGGAGTTAAGATTTTAATCTGGCGAGTTTCTGCAAAACGGGTTGGGCCACCTGCATTAGCCAGAATATCCAAAAAGCTGGTGCTTTCGCCTGCCTCATAAGCGCCCGGCTTTTGTACTTCGCCCATGATATAAACTGTTCTTGAAGTGGTATTTACATCATCAACCATGATTGGCACATAAATAGTAGAACCCGCTTTTAGCTCTGGCATAGTGTCGTTATTAGGTTTATCTAAATACGCTTTTAAATCGAACACGACTGGGGTTTTATCTACGATAACGCGAATTTTGGTTACATCTGCATAGCGGGTTACACCCTCAGCACGCATTAGCGCATCGAGTACACTCATGTTTTCTTTAAATGAAAAGCTACCAGGATTGTGCACCTCGCCAAGTAAGGTAATTGCACTGTTATCACTTGCATCACCTGACGCACTTAAGGTTTGTGCATCAAAGTCAATTTGTACGTTACCTAACAGCGGAGACACTGGAACAAAGACTGTGTCAGCACTTTGTAATGCAGGTAATAAATCAATGTTGCCTGAATCTAAGTAGGCTTTATAGTTAAACTCAATCATCTCGGTGCCACGGCGAATTTGTAAACGGTCTAATTGAGCGCCTGGTTTTAAGCCGCCAGCACGGGCGATGACCATTTGAATGTTGCCATCTTTAGGAATACTTACTTGTGATGGGTCGTTCACATAGCCCATAACATTGATAAAAATATCTCGTGAATGAATTTCGACATAAAAGTCATCCATCGCCACATACATTTCACTTAATGCTATGCGTAGTTGGTTTTGCACATCATCTAGCTGTAAGCCTGCTACTTTAAAACGACCTAGCTCTGGTAAGGTAATAGCCCCTTCTTTATCAACTTCAAACGGTTCGCTAAATTCAGCTTCGCCTGGTAGGTATAAGTAAAGTTTATTACCGACTTCAATCTCTTCTGCGAAAGTAGGTAACGCGAATATAAGTAAGCAAAGTAAGATTAACTGTTTCATGTTATTTCTCCTTAGGACCATTTAAGATTTTAGTCCAGCGGGATAATGCATGTTTTTGTTTAGTGGCTTTATCGTCACTCATGTCAATAATAATTGCCTCTACTCGTCTATCTGAATGACGTTTAGAACGTGAGTCAGGTTCGTCGCTGTACGGTGTTAAACTACCTTGCGTTAAGGTTGTTATTGTCGCAGGGTTTACACCATAAATACCTAGCCAGTGTTTTACAGTTTCGGCACGTTTTAGTGCTAACTCATAGTTGTTTTGTTGCTGACCACTAATGTCAGCATGACCAACAAGCAGTAAGTTAACTTCATCAACTTGTTTAATTAAGTCAGCCGCTTGTGCTAAACGTGTGATGTATTTAGGAGTAACCTGAAAATCATTAAGCGAGAACTGGTTATCACTATTTAAAAGCTCAGTGATCTGGTCTTTAAGTGATGCTGTCATGTTTTTTTCAGTATCAGTAACGCCTGCACATTGGCTCATCGCATTAACAGTTTCAAAGTGCTTAGCAAGCTGATTTAAACCGTGATAGTGAATAAGTAAATCATGCTCAGCATCAGACCACATTTGCGCTGCTATTAGGCGTCTTATACGGTTTTCGTATATTTGTGCTTTTAGCAGTTGTGCTGGCATACATTGCTGTATCCCTTGTGCTTTTAATAAATCTAACTTTAAAACATGATGTTGAAATTCGCTTAGCACCACGGTTTCTTGTGTGTCATAGATCATCTCGTGTTGTTCATCAGTAAGCGGATAATTTTGATATTTTTCTGCCCAGCCTCCTTGCCCCTCATCAGGCCAAGAAGCACATCCACCAAGCGTTAGCAAAATGATTGTAAATAGTATGTGCTTCATAAATCACCTCACGCGATATCAGCTTGTTCGATAAATGGAATCGTCTTATCAACTCTTAATAGACTCATTAGTTTGTGTGGTTGCCCAGACACATTAAGCAGTGATAATTTTTGCCCTTTTTTCTCAATCCGTTTATATAAGAACACCATGGCACCAATGCCAGATGAATCAATAAATGTAGTAGAGCTAAAATCGAGTACCACACTTTGCTGTTTGCCATGTGCAACTTCTTCAAACTGATCTTTAAAGCCATCGACGGCTAGACCAGAAAAGTCACTAGGTAGTGAAATTAGTTTGGTATCGTTAGAAAATGATGTGTTGTTAGCCATGATCTTCACCTTAGTTAAATTGGTTAGTCATAGTAACTAGTACAACTAAAATGCCAGTTTATAAGGTGTTGAAATTTAAAGGCTAAATGATGGGGGGATGCATAATGCAATTAACTTTTTGCTGTTAATTTGCATTATGCAACGTGATTTGCTTAATTTATTTGATAAAAAAGACGTGGATTGGTATCACTGCCCTTTGCCTGTAAAGACAACTTGTAATGTTTTAACCACAATTGAAAACTCAAGCTTCGCCCAAGCACGCGGTGATGACATACTCAGTGAATAGGCGTAATCCCAGCCAATTTTACTGCGTGCATCGTCTATGGTTTCGTCATAACCGTTCATCACTTGAGCAAGACCAGAAATACCTGGTTTAACCCCGTAAGTACGCTGGCAAAAATAAGGGATGTCTTTTTCTAATTTACCATAAAAAACAGGACGCTCTGGTCTTGGGCCAATTAATGACATCTCGCCTTTGAGCACATTAATTAATTGCGGAAGTTCGTCAATTCGTGTTTTACGCATAAAGCGCCCTACTGCCGTTATTCTTGGATCATCTTTACTGGCCCACACAGCACCAGAACGCGACTCAGCATCAACAACCATAGAGCGAAACTTATAAACATAAAATAACTCAACGAAGTCATCTGAGCTTTCACCCACTCTAAGTTGCTTAAAGATGATAGGACCTTTAGATGTAAGCTTTATAGCCAGCGCTGCAATTAAACAAACAGGCCAAACTAGACTTAACGCAAATAAGGCACCTGCAATATCTAGGCTTCGTTTGATGACTCTAATAACAGACTTGGTTTGTGCTTTACTCGCAGATTTTACACGTTGCCAAGGGGTGTCGAAGTAACCTTGTTCATAACGAATGATCCCCCAAAGTGCTAAAAAGTAGCTATTTAAGATGTAATTAACTTTATCGACGATAGGAATGCGTTTTTTAAACGCGAATAGTGTTTTAACAGCTTGTACTGCGTGAAGTGACAAAATGCCTGTAGCAATCAATTGTGACCATACAGATTGCGTGACGATAGCCTCTATAAATACACAAGCATAAATACAGGCTAAAATAATTGGCATAACCCCACGTAATACTTTGTGCGAGAAAAAGTTCATACAAGTCCACCCTAAACGCGGGTTAAGTAATAAAAAAAGCGCTTTTATTTGTTGCCAATTACCGGCACCTAATCTTACTCGGCGTTTATAATCCTCACTTTGCTCATCGCATTCTCGCTCGTAAATGACTACTTCTTCATCAACAACGGCTTTACCACCTTTGCTTAAAGCTTTCATTGATAGCACGAAGTCGTCGTTAATGGTGTTTTTCTCTAATTCATTTGCATACTCAGCTCGCATGGCAAACATTGCCCCTGGTACGCCAATCACAGCGCCAAGGTTTGACTCTGATTTTTTCACTTGGTTTTGGTACTGCCAGTAGGCTTTTTGCGCATCTGGTGCATTTTCATCTAAGGTGTAAACACCTGTCGAAATTGCCACTTGCGGATCACTAAATTGCTTAGCTACTTTGTTTAATGCATCAATGCTCAATAAAGCACTAACATCAGTGAACATTAAAATATCATTGTGATATTTCGCCATCCCCATCAAGGTATTTAACCCTTGTACTTTACCTTGGTTTTCATCACGATGGTGAAAATAACACTGCACGCCTTGCTTATGTAATACCTGCTGTGCTTTAAGAGCTTGTTGATAGCTTTTATCGGTGCAACCATCAAAATAAACATGAATAGAATAATGATGAGTGTCATATACTAGTGATGCTAGGTTATAAAGCTTTTCAGCAATATGCTGTTGTTCATTGTAAGCACACATCAAAACAGCAATATTCGGTGTGTAGTTGTCATCAAAAACGGTTTGCTTGCTTGTTTTTTGCTTTTTGCCTGCAACACACTTTAGTAATAATGGGTAGCCAATATGATGATATGCAGCAATACACATCAAAATGATGAATAATGTAGTAAAAATAGTCATGGTTGGCTCCTACACTGCTAATGCAGAATATAAATTGTCGTATTTACTACTCATGGTTCTTGCATCAGCGACTGCAATAGCATGATGACGAATGCAAAGACCATGTGGCAGTTTACATGCTCTCAAAATAGCCGGTGCAAGCTTGTTAAACTCGTTCAAAGACACAAGCTCACCTTCGTTATCGGTGACAACCTCATGAATTCCACCTACATCAGACGCTACAACTGGAATACCACATGCCATGGCTTCAATAATCGATAATGGCAAACCTTCACGCTGTGAATACAAACACATCACGTCGATACTCGAATAAAAGGCTCGCATATCGTGAACATTGCCTAAAAAGCGCACACGTTCGTTAAGCCCTAAATTACGTACCAAATTCATTAAAATGACTTTTTGATCGCCATCTCCAGCAAACACCATATGGTAATCTTCAGGTAAGTAATGCAATGCATGAATAAGATCTTTGTGTCCTTTACCTTCAATTAACCTTGCAGCACAGCCAACTAGCTTAACTTTGTGGGGTAAATTGAGCTGATTTCTGGCGGTTGATTGATTAATTGCGACAAAATTATCGCAATCTATACCATTTAAAATGGTGCGCTCAGGAATGATTGCTGTTTTAGCTCTAAATTCATCGGCAACAATACGTGCATCTGCGACCCAATAAATATTTGTTAACGAGTTAAGTAACTTAGTGAAAGTACATTGTTTAACGTTATTTAAATACCAGGCATCATGAATTGTTGATATATGACGAACCGTATCACCGGTCAACGCACAAGGAAGGCCTGCATAAATAACAGGACCAACATGATGACTGTGAATAATATCGATATCATGATCTTTTATTAATGCCTTTATCTTTGCTATAACAGAAATACTCACGCCTGGTTTTTTGTTTAAACAAATCACGCGATGGCTAAATTGTTCAAGCTCTGGCCATTGCTCAAACGCAGATTGTCTATCTCCCTCAAGAGAAACAATAATACTTGAGCTACTAAATTGGCTGTTTTTGAGTAAAGTAATTGCCATTTTTTCTAGGCCACCTACTTGCAGGTGTTGAACTAAGTGCATGACATTCATGATTTATCTCCTTCAATATTACCGAAGTTAGTTTCGGCATTGACGATAGGAAGTACTGTTACCACCTCTGCGCTGGTAAGTTTTTCGATGGTTTTAATATCTTTTAAGTGACTGTCACAAAGTGCAGCAACAAATACGCTTGCACTACCTGTGAAAATTCCAAGCACAATGCCAACGATAACGGTCATCAGCATTGATGTATTGATAGGTTGTGTTGGGCTATAAGCTCGCTCAATTGTTTTAACTTTGTCAGGTCCTTCGTATTTAACTAATTTGCCCGTAACTTTGGCCATTTCGTAACGGCTCAGCATGTCTTTATAAAGTGATTGTTTAACATCGTAATCACGCTCTAGTTTACGTAATTGTTTTTCTACATCACTGGTTACTAACAGACGTTCACTGACAAGCTGCACTTGCTCTTCGAGCATTGCAAATTCTTGCTCTTGCTGAAGTAAATTATTACGGGCCTCTTCAAGCGCAAGAAGTTGTGATACTAAAACACTGCTCTCTTTACCATCACCAGACGGAAGCGTATTAACCATTTGCCATAACTGATCAAGATTCGTTGTGTCTAGCTCTTCACTAGATGCTAACAGCGCCTGTTGGCGACTTTTTAAGTTTGCCAGTGTGCGTTTTTTCTCGATAATCTTGCTATGTTTATCGGTATAGCGTGTTCTCAAAAGACTTAATTCAGATTCAGTACGAATTATCTTTTCTTCTAAATTGCCTAAAATTGGATTGGCCTGCCCTACTTTACTCACTAAGGCATTCAGTTTTGCTTTAGCGCCTGAAAGAGCAATCAGCTTTTGTTGTTTTTCGCTTAGTAAGCTGTCGAAGGTTTGGCGATTGCTATGTAATACATCGGGTAAGGTATTACTGTTTTTGGTTTTAAAATCAGCCAGGGCTTCTTCAGATAACTCAAGTTCTTCGCGTAAACTATCGAGCTGTTTAAAGAAAAACTGCTCAGAAGTATCAAGTGACGCCTTTGTTGGTGCTAATAAACGTTCAATAAATTTTTCTACCACCTTTTCAAGTACTGGCTTCATTTGTGATTGGTCATGCCAAATAAAGTTAATGCGGACCAGCTCATCGCCAATTAACGAAAGTGATAACGCTTTAGATAGTTTTTGATGGATTTCTTCAACTTGTTTTGGCGTAGCATCTTCAGCTATTAATTGGGTTTCTTTTGCTACTGCAATAAGTACCTTACGACTGATAACTAAGGTACGCAGCGCTGCCATACGATCAGAAAGCTGAAACGAGAAAGACAGATCATCTAAGTAAGGATTAAGTAGTGCAGACTCTTCAATTAAGATGGTGGCGTGATTGGTATATTGTTTTTGCGCAGATAAGCCAAGCGCAATGACGACGATTGGCACAATGCAAAACGGAATAATAAAGAGCTTAATACGCGTGTAAAGCGCATAAAGCCCTAAATAAATTAACCGTTTGATCTGCTCTTTAACTAACATACTTTACCTTTTGCTTTGCATTTTGCGAAATTGCTCGGTTTTAATTTGCAAATTGATAAAAACAACCGAAATTTCTATAGATAGTTAGTTAATTGCAGTTAGTGAGCCAAAATGAAAAAAGCCGCATCTTGTATCGATACAAGATGCGGCTTTGGGTTGAAAGGTTTATTTAGCAAAACCTAAGTTGTTTACAGACTAGCTTGGCTTTTGCTTGCCAGCTATGATCACTTGCCTGCCGAGATTGGTTTGCTCGCCAATTCAAGTTGTTTGATTTACTTAGGCTTACAGCATAGTCGACACGCTCAATAAAGCCCTGGTGGTTGTCTGCTATTAATATGGTCTCTTGGTACGGATTAACCGCAGCAAAGCGTGTCGTGACAATCGGTGTGCCTGTGGCTATGTATTCTTTTAATTTAAGTGGATCACAGGCCCTGATCTGTTCATTATCAACAAACGGTAAAATTGACACCTGCCAATGCTGTGAAAATGAAGCTAAGCGATCATGCTCTACAGCTTGTATATGGGTTACATTGTCTAACTTTAGTAGCTCAGAGAAGTTTTCTACTATGTGGCCTATCAATACTAATTGATACATAGGTCTCTCTTTGGCTAGTTTTAATAATAAGGCTTTATCAAGCCACGCATTTAAGGAGCCATAGAAACCAATAATTGGTTTGCTTATTTGCTCAAGTTCAACGGCTTTTGTGGTTTGCGTGGTAAAAAGCTCTAAATCGACACCATGAGAAAGCATTTTAACTTTAGATTTCGGCATTTTGTTGGCAAGAAACTCACTCACAACATAGATGGTGTCAGCTTTTTCGATAAGGTCACTTTCAAAAGGCGCGACCATTTTATGATCAACCCCCGCAAGTGCAGAGAAGTCATCACCACAATAATAAATGACTTTATCCTGCGCTCGCGGTGAGATTAGACTAATTGCAGTAGGCACACTAAGCCAATAAACTATTGGCTCATCATCTATGAAACCTTTTCGATTAAAAATCCATTTATTAAATAGCCTTACTATTACGCTATCGTGCCAAGGTAAAACCGCTAATGTGTGTGCTGTTAAATTAATGTTCTGGCCAGTTTTGGTTGTCGTCGTTTTCGGTCTTGAGGGCTTTGATAAAAAAAGGCTTTTTAATTTATTAAAAACTCGTTTCACATCAATCAAGCGAAATGTTGGTTTTCGCATACCAATCGAGTTAATCCAAATAACCTGATGTTGTTTTGCTAGTTGTTTAAATAGGTGCTGTGTACTACTTGGGTGACTTTGCCAGTCTTCGCCGAATACAATAAACTTCATAGCGAATCCTCCAGCTGTTTAACAGTTTTAGCTGGATTGCCAGCAACAATAGTATTTGCTGGCACATCTTTAGTAACTACAGCGCTTGCAGCAACTATAGCACCCTCGCCTATTGTTACACCTGCAAGCACAGTTGCGCCGGTGCCTATCCAAGCGCCTTGTTTGATAATGATATCGCCAACTTGGCATTCATCATCAGGCTCACCAAGAGCACGTCTTTCAGAGTTTAGAGGGTGACCAGGAAAACCAGCTAAAAATACCCGACCTGCAAGGCGAACATCATCTTCTAAAACGATTTTTCGACCAACAGAAAACGCATTCTGCCAACCAATATCTACATTACTGCCAATTATAAGTTTGGGTGTGTTATTACCATGACTACGCCCACAAAAAGTACTGATGCCACTAATTCGTGTGTTGTCATTACAGCTAATTTCAAGTTTTCCTAAAATTTGCGGCATACCAGAATATAGGTATAAATTTGCTTTTGAGCCCTTGATTTGGCTTTTAAATAGTGGTGTGTAATAAAAAATGCGCCCTAGCTCACTCACTACTGTTTTAACCAATAAATGTAATTTATATATAAATGAATGAATACCTGGGATAACCCACATTTGCGGATTGCGAATCGATTTCGCAAATTGAAAAAGTGATTTTGCAAATGGGCTGTCACTTGATTTAAGCCATTGTTTAATATTTTCACTCATATGAGCTCTCCCTTTGTCTATCAATTACAAGCTTTTCTAATGCAATAGTTAAAGCAAGAATGATATAAATAGGCCATGTAAATGCCTGAGTTAAAAAGGTGCCTGACACCATAAAGCCAATTAGGCCGCCCTTTAGAGCTTTCGCATTTACATCTATTTGTTTGTCATTAATCTGTTTATTCATTAAGAACACACGGTTCAAGGTGCGATAAATACAGGCAATCACTAATACAAAAATGCATATTCCTACGATGCCTGTTTCACCTAATACCTGAAACCACGTACTGTGTACTGCATGATTCTTGCCATCCCAATGTGGGCTGTAGAAATAGTAATTAACGACAAAGTTATTAACCCCAACCCCAGTTAATGGATTATGTATTGCCATATTGATTGCAGCTTGCCATGCGTAAATACGGCCCATAGCTGATTCATCAACACCACCTTCATGGGAGCCGCCACTTTGTCTATCTGCAATACCTGCAAAGGCAACCATGGCTAACATGCCCACAGCTCCAATACAGCCTACAACTACCGGATTTTTAACTTTTTGATAAATAAAGAAACTAAGTACAGCAGCAATGCCAAGTAAGCCACCTCGGCTTTGCGTGGCAATAACACCGCTAATTGCAACAACTAAGCATATAAACGCAATGATGCGTCTAAATTTATGGGCATTAGAATCAAACACTTCAGCTGCTAAAAAAGACACAGGAAACATCATTACAAGTGATAAATCGTTAGGATCGCCAAGCTGTGAGCGAAGTTCTCGCGAAATAGTGACGCGAGTTCCTTCGACTAGGCCAATACCATTCATTTTGTTACTCAGGGCAACTAAGGCAATGGCGGCACCTGAGATCATGATGCCAATTCTAACCACATTAAAATGCTTTAATGTGCTCATCCACCACGAGATTGCAAAGACCATAATGAGTACTTTTGTTAGTACACCTGACCAGTACTCCATCGCTAAACCGCGATTCGAGGCACTAAAAACGCATACAGTCAGCCAAATAAACCAAGCAAAAAATATCAGATGGTTAGTATGCCAATGTGGCTTTAACTTTTGTGAGATAAACAGATGCCAGGCTATTCCTAAAAGCGACGCAAGCGCGAGTAACTTAGGAATTTTAAAAGGCATTAAAAAAGGAAAAGCTTCGTGTAATCTAAAATAGCTAAATAAAATAAACAAAATTATAAAAGCCACACTTACCTTTACTGCAGTGAAAGCGGCAAAAGGTAATAGCAGCAATGCAAAAACTGCTATTGGGCCCAATATGGCATAGGTAACAACAACAAGTAAGGTTACTAAAATGCCATTAATGAATAACTGATTTTGTTTATAGTAATTGAGCATAGTGATGCTCCTTCATTAAGCTTTTTATTACTTGCTTAATTAATGCTCTATATTGATAAGTCAAACCAACAATATAGATAAAACATACAATCCATTTAGCCAAACTTAGTTCGCTAAACTGTAAAGTAATCAGTGTTATAGAGCCCAATGCTAACCAGCTTGGTACTAATGCTGCAAAGTCTAGCTTTAGAGGCTCGAAATGCTGACTAACTGAGTAAAGGCAAACTAATTTAAAACTTTGCATAATGATTAGCGCCAAAATAGCACCTTCAACACCAAGTTTTGGCACTAAAAAGTACAGCAGACTTAGACCTAAAAGTGCTGTGATAAAGTTAATTAAGGATACAAACACACCATTCTTGTGCATGTAGCAACCTATATTAAAAATATCGCTGTGATGACGAATAGCTACAACAATAATTAATAAAATCAGCCAGCTATCTTTGCCATGGTATTCAGCAGGAAGTACAGAGTTTAGAGCGATGGGTGCAAATAAACTCATTAAAACACACATAGCTAAGCCTGCATTTAACGAGATGATTGCATAATTTTGGTATTGTATTTTATCTTGCTTAATTAAGCTGAAGCGCTTAGCAAACCACCAAAGTCGGATTGGCTCAAATGTAAATGAAGTTATAATGGCGAATTGTGCTGCGACGTAATAACTTGCTAAAACACTCTCGTTGAACTGTGCAACAATGAACCAGTTCTCGGCACCATTACCGGCATAAACAAACAAACCTGATGCGATAATTGAAGTTAAGAATACAGTCTGTGATTTTTTTATTCTCCAGCTAAAGCGAGAATAGCTCACTTTAAGTGCACTTCGCATATCACTTAAGGTTAAACACATAATAATGAACGTGCAGACAACACCTGAAACCATTACACCGGTTACATTAAAACCAAGAACTAACAAAGTGATTGTTAAACAAGTTTGTATCACAGCATGCGCAATACTATAAAAACAATACTTTTGCGCGTAACCAAATAACCGGTAGTAGGTATACGGGATAGCAAGTACCGAGGCAAAAGTTAAATTTAAAATAAGTAACCTAAAATCAATCACCTTTATTTGCGCAGGTAAGGTTGCAATAATTTGCTCGCTAAATATAAAGCTACAGCCTAAAAAAAGCGCACTAAAACAGATTGTTAATACCAGAGAGTCTCTAAATAACGCCATTTTTTCACGAAAAGATGGATACTGTTGTTTTAGCAGTAGCTCAGGTAAACCAAGCGAAACCACTAAAGAGCATAGCGCCGACATGGTCACCAAAAAGTTCAGCTCACCAAACTCGCTCTTTTCTAAAAAGCGAGTTGTAATTGGTAAAAGCAAAAAGCCAAACCCTTTTACTGCAAAAATAGCTAAAGCAAAGTAACCGATTTGTTTTAAGTTACTCATAAAACCTCCCTATAAAGATTCAACCCATTTGGAAAGCTGCTGCGCTTGTTTAACTGCGTTATAATGCTCATTCACATGCTGCTTGGCATTTTGACCAAGTAAATAACGTTTATAAGGTGACAGCTGGTGAAATTTATAAAGCATTTTGCTGAGCCCAGAGATACTACCTGGCATACATTTCATACCAACACTTGGGGTAACAATTTCGTTTGCTCCCATTAACGTGGTAGTCAGTACAGGAAGACCACACGCCATAGCTTCTTTTAAAACTAACGGCCCTGTATCACGGTCGCCATTTTCTGCGACGCAAAAAGGAGCGATAAGCGCAGAATAATAAATCAGGTTTGAACTAACCCAGTCATGAGGTTTTTCACCTAGAAAACGTATATATTTACGAATACCTAACTCTTCAGCCATGTACATTAAATCGTTCAGCATTGGACCGTCCCCTACTATATCGAGGGTAATACCAAACTCTTTTGGAATATGCTTAATTGCGGGTAAAAGAAATTGAAGACCTTTCTTTTCGACAAGGCGGCCAATGAAAATCAACCGAACAGATTCATTTAGTGAAGATGGTTCAAATTTAAATTGGCTGGTATCGATACCGCAATGCAACAATTTAACATTGCTCTTCGAAAAGCGCTTAAATTGCATAGCCATTTCTTCACAAACCGCTATCGAAAAATCACAAAGTGCTAATTTGGGTTTTAAGTCTGCGTTGTTTACATAAACATCATGGCCGTGGCCAATAGAAGACACGGTAATGCCTGATAGTTTTGCCGCAACGATGCCGTATGCAAGTGGGCCATGCATAAAATGGCAATGTAAATGATCTATGTTTGCAGCTTTTATATAGCGTGCAATTTGATAACCATAAGCAAGCAATGATTGTGTTGAAATTGATTTAAATTGAATTGCTGTATACGTTGCCCTCGCTAACTTATAAATGTGAAACATAGAAGGTAAGATTGATTTAAACGCAGGCTTAGTGATTTTTTTAACTTCAATGGCACTGGTTAAGTTAATCAACACACTGGTTTTTTCAAATGTAAGAACTGTCACCTTATGCCCTGCATTTAGAAGAGCTTTAATTTCCGTAACAACAAATGTTTCAGATGCAATCGGAAAGCTTGGGACCAAAATAGCAATGTGCTTCATAAAAACGCTCCTATAAAAACTGTTATAAGAGCTATGGCAAGTTCCATACCCAGCAAAAAAACCGAAATATTCCCGAATTGAGATAAAAAATTACCGAATATTTGCAAAATGCAACGCACAAAGAGAAAAGGCTGAGTAATTTAACAGAAAATACAGATTTAAAGCTGGCTTTTAAATTGCGTATCCTTCAATACGTAAATTAATGCTTTTGGAGCATATTATGAACAGCCAAGTCAGTATTATCATTCCCAACTACAACTGTTTGCAGTATCTAGATACCTGTATTAACAGCATTTACCAGCAAAAAAATGTAAATTTTGAAATCATTATTGTTGATGATGGCTCTACAGATGGCAGCAAAGAATACCTTGAGCAACTAGCTGCTGACAAAAGTGAAGTACGCATCTTTAGCCAACAAAGAAAAGGGGTTGTCGCTGCTCGTAACCTGGCAATTACGCAAGCAAAGTCAGAGTACTTAGCTTTTTTAGATGCCGATGATTATTGGTCAGCAGATAAACTTGCAGCTCAGTTATCATTTCATAAAAAACACCCAGATTGCGTGTTAAGTTTTACTGACTACATGCATTTTAATGAAAACAACGAAGATATAATTGGCTGTTTTGATTACTGGCCTGAGTTTAAATGCAATGAAGAAAACACAGACTTCCAATTTCTTGATAATCCAATAAGCCAAATGATCACCACCAACATTGTTGGCACTTCGTCGGTCATGGTTAAGCGCTCTGCCATTGTTGAGGTGGGTGGTTTTGATAATAAGTTAAGTAGCGCTACCGATTTAGATTGCTGGTTAAAAATAGCTAAAAAAGGTTATGTTGGTTATTCAACGCTATGTGCAATGCACTATCTAATGCGTGCAAACTCTATAACATCAAATAGAGAAAATAGACTAGCGTCTATGGTCGAAATTATTAATCGTAACCAATCTGTTGTATCAAACAATGAACGAAAAAAAATTAAAGCACGATTAAGTGAATGCTATGGCGAGTTCTACCGTGAACTTGGTCAGTATTCAAAAGCACTTATGTATTCAAACAGAGCCTTTTGGCTATTCCCTCATAAACGAAACTTTAAACATATGCTGTATGACTTGAAGCACTTATTTGGAGCGCATTCATGAAAAAAAACATTGTAATCATCGATGATGATGAAGCAATTTTACGTTCGCTAAAACGGTTATTAGGTACTAACAACCATGTAATTTGTTTCAGCGACCCTCTATCGGCAATTGAGTATGCGAAAAAGAACCCAATTAGTTTAGTCATTTGTGATTTGCTTATGCCTGCAATCAGTGGTTTTGCTGTTTTAGAGGATATTAAATTGCTACAGCCGAACTGCTCTCGCCTTTTGATTACTGGCTATGCAGAGCTAGAAGCTTCTAAAAGTGCACTTAACAATAATATAGCTAATATGATTACCGCAAAACCTTGGGATAACTTTGGGCTAACTATGCTAGTTGATATATTAATTGAAAATAGTCACCTTAAATTTAATCAATGCGTAGAAAATGTGAGTTCATAGTGCAGCAGTTTGTGGTCGCTGCCGTTTACTGAGTTAACACCAACATTAGATAAAGAAACATCTTCACTCACTAAACAATGATCTATTGGTAAACCCACAACTTTTAAATCACTTAGCTGATTATTGAAAGACCAACTTGTATAAAAACCTGCGCGATTAAAGCAACTGCTTTTAGTCTTTATAAAGTACCGTGACCAAGGTACTGTATTAAAATCACCGGCAACTAACCAACTCCCTTTCAAGTTTTTAATTTCATTACTAACTTCACTTAATACTCTATTTCTCTGACTCCATAAAGTATGAGTTCTAGGTGATGGAGGATGAAAAAAAACACTATTTAACATAATGTTATTGTACAAGAAACTAAGTTTAACATAGCCAAGTTTAGGATTATCAAAGCGTTTAATTTGCCTTTGCACAATAGGTAGCTTGGAGATAACAAGAATGCCAAATGGTGCCCCTTCAACTTCAGCATAACCAAACAAATGATATAGCGTGTTTAGTTCATCAAGCACATGTCGCTGCGTATCATTAAACTCAAACAGTACCAAGATATCATTTTGCGTACCTAAAAATTGACTGTCGATGATCTGTGCTAAGTTAGGATTGCTATATTGCAAATTTACTTGTGCGATTTTGATATCGGAATTTTTAACAGCTTCAGATGATGAGTAAGGTTTAAAGTGAAATAGAACTAAGCCAATACTTAAAAAAACTAAACAAAAAGAAAGCTTTTTATTCCATAACAATAAAAGTATTGCAGGTAATAAGCTACATATAATCAGCACGCCACGCAAAGCGCCTGCTAAATCAAACAGGTAACCTTCGAGTTGATTAAAAGCCAACAATATAATTAATATATAAATAACCAGTAATATTAAACGCATCGCACTCCCCCCTTTGATTACTTATAGCTGCATATTTTGTTCCTTGCTGATAGATTCATATAACACAAATAGCATGATGTGTTCTTTTACGGTAAAAAATTAAGCACCCGAAGGTACTTAATTCACTTTAAACTTGCAGTAAGTCTTATTCGAAACCGTTAATCATTTTATCGCAAACTACCGGAGTTGGTCTGTGGTTATCATCAACAGCAACAAACGTAAAGCTACCTGAAATAGCTAAGTGCTTGTCATCTTTGTGCATTCTTTCTAAAAAGATTTCAACGTCTACTTTAAGGCTGGTATTACCTACATGTACAACTTTAGATATAAGCTCTGCGAATGTACCAGCCGGAATGGCTTCTTTAAAATCTACACGGTCAGACGAAATCGTTACAAGTGGCTTACGACAAAAACGTGTAGCAGCAATAAACGCTACTTCATCCATCCACGCCAACGCGTCACCACCAAATAAAGTATTGTGGTGGTTGGTACGGCCAGGAAAAACAGTTTTTGTTACTGATGTTGTTGAGTCAGCAATACGCTTTGCAATAATAGCGTCACGATCGATTTGTTGTGTCATAGTCTCTACTTTTTATTAGCTAATGTATCTTGCATCATTAGCGCAGGGTCAAGGCGTTCATTCTTCCAATTAAAACGCCAGTCTAAATGAGGGCCGGTTACTCGACCAGTCGCGCCGATCTCAGCAATTTTATCGCCACGCTTAATTTCATCCCCTACTTTTACATCTAATTTGCTTAAATGGATGTAAGTAGAGGTAACGCCATGGCCATGGTCAAGAATTAAAGTACCACCAGAGTAATATAAGTCAGCATCAGCAAAAACCACTGTGCCGCTGACTGGGGCATACACTGGACTACCCGTTTTATTGGCAATGTCTAATCCAAAGTGTGGTCGACGTGGTTCACCATTAAAGTAACGCTGGCTACCATAAACACCAGAAATTCGCCCAACTGCAGGCTTATAAACGGGATCTAAAAAATAACGTAAATCAGAATTAACTTGTCTAGCTTTACGAACAGCAACAGCTTCACGGCTAATACGTTCAGACACTTCTTTAGGGGGCGAAACATATTTTTTTGCAACACCGGTGATTTTATCAATTTTGTAATCACGTTTTGTGATCACAATTTCTTGTTCGTGACTTACACCTGCCCTATCAACCCAAGAAAGGGTATGATTTGCCTTAGCATCACGACCAAAACCGAACACAAACTCACCATTTGTTGAAAGCTTAAGATGCTCACCATTTAAGCTAACACTTTTAGCACCTTCAATCTGGCCAGTCACTAAACCGCCTTGAGTTAAATGTCCTTTTAATTCAACAGCACTTACAGTTAAAGAAAACAATCCTGCAAATGCTGCTATTAGTAATCCTTTACGCATAACTTATAGACCCCTTGCCAACCCCTTCATAAGCTGTAATTTTTACTTCTGATTCAGGGTATTGGTTTTTAACTTGTGAACTTAAGTAGTCTGCAATGCACTCAACCGTAGTATCGCAAGGTAAAATGTCGCAGCGTGACTTATCAATCGCCATTTCAAAATAGCCTTGCTGTGATGTATAGGCAAAACATACATCGTTATCTTGTGCTGTTACATGCTTAAGGTCTGATTTATTAATTTCATCTTCAGCTGTTGCTAAATAAATGTCTTCCCATTTATCTGCCCACTCTTTTTGTAAGCGAGGCATAGCCATACCATCAAGGCTAATACCAATTTGTGAGCGATGACCATGAATAATACGCTGACAATTACCATCGTGCTTTTTAAGACCGTGACTATAGTGATAGTAAAAGCTTTGGCTGTGCTCTGGGTATAAATTAATTTCAATCTTTTCAATGTTGCTAGGTAACTCAGGCATAATAGTTTTAATTAAAAACTCAGTTACCGATTTTTCATCTACAATATCAGCATCAATTAAACAAAATGCTTGATTTGGAGCACTCATAGCTAAGTGGTAATTATCACCAAAGTGACAATCTAACACGCTGTGATCAGCATGCTTTATAATTGAACCGTTTAGACTGTTAGGCACAGCAAGTTTATGGTCGATACAGTTATCAATAATGCCCTTAATCTGTTTTTTGACTAAACCAAAATCAAGGACCATCGACTCATCATTTAATTGACCGTGCAGAGTTAAATCCACAATCCAGCTCTCGCCAACTGCGCCGCGTTTATTACACAAGTAAGAAAAATCAATCACTGTTAGTGAGTTTACAAAAAGGATCATAAATTTCCTTTAGACTGGTTAAAGAATCACAGCAATTATAATGATTTTTACTTCACAATGCGCGGTTTTATCTACCTTTATCAGCGACACTTTAATTAAATGGTCATAAAACAAGCGAAAAATAGCAAAAAATTAACTGCTCCGAGTTGTTTAGCGTACAAGTGTACGCTAAAGTACGGGGCAATTTCTAAGCGATGAATAAGAGTTATGGAACCTAAAAACAGCTATACAAAAGAAGAATTGGTCCTTTGTGGTCAAGGTGAAATGTTCGGTGAAGGCAACTGTCGTCTACCAAGTGACAACATGCTAATGATGGACCGCATTATCTCTATCACTGCTGACGGTGGTGAGCACGGTAAAGGTCAGATCGTTGCAGAACTAGATATCAACCCTGATCTTTGGTTCTTCGACTGTCACTTTAAAGGTGACCCGGTAATGCCAGGTTGTCTAGGCCTAGATGCAATGTGGCAATTAGTTGGTTTCTTCCTTGGTTGGTCAGGTGGTCCTGGTCTTGGTCGTGCACTTGGTGTAGGTGAAGTTAAGTTCACAGGTCAAATCCTACCAACTGCTACAAAAGTAACCTATCGATTAGACATGAAACGTGTAATTAAACGTAAATTATTCATGGGTATGGCTGATGGTACTGTTGAAGTCGATGGCCGCGTTATTTATGAAGCAAAAGATCTAAAAGTAGGTCTTTTCCAAGATACATCTGCGTTTTAATCTTTAATTTAAGATACAAAATAGCAGGTACAAAAAAGCCCCTTGATGGGGCTTTTTTGCGTGAATAAGGTGCCTATATTAAGTTTTGAACATATTACGGTTTTCAATGGCCTCTCGCCAGCCACCCAACCATTCAGATTTAGGGTCGATTTGTTGATAAGGGCATTGTTCTTTTGAACGGCCTGCCAAGCCTGCTTTATAACCTTGAGAATGAGCTCTTTCTAAACGATCTCTTTTCTGTCTCTTCATAGGTAATATCCTCACCTTTTATATTTATAGATATGTAGCGAAATTGACATCTACATTTAATGAATAGTTAATAAAACTGTTAAATTCAAATGGCAAAAAACAATTAAATAGTTTGACAATAACTAACATGCTGATGCTCAAATGAATTAACATTTAAAATGACTAAGTGGTCGTACCTCTTCATCTAAAACGACCTATAAATACACTTAAATTCAGCTAAACACGATACAGCTCTTTTTAGCCTCCTGAATTATGACCAACACTTTTTTAGCAAAGTTCCCATTTAAATTGTAATCATGACAAATTTATGATGATTACAATTTAGTCAAATTAATTCTTGCATATTAAAAACCGATCGGTCTAATATAGTCGTCATGGAAAAACATAGCAAAGTGCCAAGCCGTCGCGGCAGGCCACCCAAAATAGCGCGTTCAAATGCAGATACTCGTGCCCTATTAATTAATACGGGCTTAGCTGTATTGACCGAAAAAGGCTTTAGCGCAACAGGCATTGATTTAATTTTAAAATCGGCTCAAGTGCCAAAAGGGTCTTTTTATCATTATTTCAAAAGTAAAAATGATTTTGGCTTAGCACTCATCGATGCTTATGACAATTATTTTCAAGCAAAGTTAAAACGCCATTTAACAAACGAAGCTACAACACCTCTTGAGAGAATTGTGCTGTTTGCAAATGATGCTAAACAAGGGATGGCAAAATTTGAATTTACACGTGGGTGCTTAATTGGCAATTTAAACCAAGAACTCAGTTACCTTGATGATTTCATGATTGAACGCATCAAAAAGGCTTACAATAGCTGGCAAGCATTAATTGAACAGTGCTTACTTGACGCTAAAAAGCTAAAACAAATACCCCAAGCATCAGATTGTAAGATGCTTGCTGAATTTTTTTGGATTGGCTGGGAGGGTGCAGTAATGCGCTCTAAACTTGATAAATCAAGTGAACCGCTTACCCTTTATACAGCACAATTTTTACGCTTAATTTTATAAAGCCGTTTTAAACGGTTTTATTTTAACCATTAAAAGACGATCGGTCTAAAAGGAGTCAACATGACAACATCAGTAAAATCGGTAGTTATAAACAAAGATGATCAAGGCTATCATGCCGAGTACACAGACTTTCCCGTAGAAAATATCCACCAGCACGATGTAAATATTGATGTTGACTACAGTACCTTAAATTACAAAGACGCTTTAGCTATCACTGGTAAAGGCCCAGTAGTAAGAACATTTCCAATGATCCCAGGCATCGACCTTGCTGGCACTGTTAGCGAATCTAACAGTGATGAATTTAAAGTAGGGGATAAAGTATTATTAAATGGCTTTGGGGTTGGTGAAAAATACCTAGGCGGTCTTAGCGAAAAAGCATCAATGAGTAGTGATTGGCTGATCCCCCTACCCGCTAACTTAACACCAAAGCAAGCAATGCAAATAGGAACGGCTGGTTATACAGCTATGCTAAGTATTATTGCTTTAGAAAAACAAGGTATCACGCCGCAAAGTGGCGAAGTCCTAGTAACTGGTGGTAATGGTGGCGTGGGTAGTTTTGCTATCTATTTATTAAACAAGCTTGGCTTTGATGTTGTAGCTACAACAGGCCGCATGAATGAAGCACAGCACCTTGAAAAATTAGGTGCAAAACGTGTTTTATCGCGTGATGAATTTTCGTCACCGGGCAAACCACTAGCTAAAGAACAATTCGCTGGTGCAATTGATTCAGTAGGTAGCCACACCCTTGCAAATGTTTGTGCATCAATAAAATATGGTGGTGTTGTAACAGCGTGTGGTTTAGCACAAGGCATGGACTTCCCAGCAACAGTCGCGCCGTTTATCCTTCGCGGTATAAGCCTTATGGGTATAGATAGTGTAATGCGTCCTAAAGAAGACCGCATTGAAGCATGGCAGCGTTTAAGCGAGCTTGTTGAAACACAATACCTAGATACCATATCGCAAGAAATTCCTCTTTCACAAGCGATAGCAAATGCAGAAGCGTTACTAAAAGGTGAAATTCGCGGCCGCGTTGTGGTTAATTGCAAAGAATAAGCTCGAAAACAAACATTCTTAGCAAGTTAGCTATAAAACTAGGGTAAAGGCAATTATACTTACCCTAGTTTTGTAATACCGGACAGTCTAATGAGTAATAAAGAAATTTTCAGCAACAACCCACTGCAAGGTGTTGGTATCGAGCAAGTCGTAACAGAGCTTGTCGAACAATATGGCTGGGAATTACTCCACGCCTATATGCGTCTAAACTGCTTTAAAAATAATCCTGATGTTAAATCTGCGGTTAAGTTTTTACGTAAAACCCAATGGGCACAAGAAAAAGTAGAAAACTTTTATTTGTATCGTCTTAAAAACTTACCACGCCCTGATGATGTAAACTATGAATTGCCACCTCGCGATCGTGTGATCCCTGCTGATCAAAAACCAGGTGATCCTTGTGAGTTAAGTTTTACCGACGCCAAACGCATTCATGCTAAAAAAGAAGCCAAGCAGCAAGCACGAGCACGTAAGCAGCGTTCAAATGCGAGTAACCCTTGGGGTAATTGATCGACAAAAGCTGTAAGTTTTATGCTATAAGTTGAAATGAGCCGCCTGTTGGGCGGTTTTTTTATATGAGTGAGTTAGTAAGTTAAGAATTGAAGTGCTACCTAAACACGTCAATAATATTTGTTATTAATTTAAGGGTAACCTGATTATGTTAGACTGATTGCATCATCAGTAATTTGAATTAAAAAGGATGTGTATGTCTAACTACAACGAGTCACCTGAACAAATCGCAAACGCAACGCAAGATTACGTAATGCAACAAACAATGTTGCGAATTAAAGATCCAAAGCCATCTTTAGATTTCTACCAAAACGTTTTAGGTATGAAGTTACTGGGTAAATATGACTTCCCTAAAATGGAGTTTACGCTGTACTTTTTAGGTTATGAGCAAGACATGCCAACAGGCAGCGATAAAGAAAAAGCACAGTGGGTATTTCGCCGCCCTGCTCTTATCGAGCTTACACATAATTGGGGCACAGAAAACGACGACAGTTTTGCTGGTTACCACAGTGGTAATGATGAACCAAAAGGCTTTGGTCATATCGGTATTAGCGTGCCAGACGTGTACGCAGCATGCGAGCGCTTTGCAAAATACGATGTTGAGTTTGTTAAAAAACCTGACGATGGCTCAATGAAAGGCTTAGCCTTTATTAAAGACCCAGATGGCTATTGGATAGAGATACTCTCAGCTGAAGGGATCACTGAGATAATTGAAGAGCATAAGTAAAAGTCACTCACTCATAAACCTGCTATTTAGCAGGTTTTATATTTCATAACTTAGAATTCTTACAATCTAATTTCTAAAAATTAGAAAAACCACTACTTTCATCATCACTTGATACTGTAACTGAAAGCTCTTGATCTATGCTTTCAAAAACTAAAAAGTTTATTGGCTTACAACAAACCTGACAATCTTCGATGTACTGCTGATCCAAGTCTGCTGGATCTAGCAAGATTTCTATTTGCTCACCACAATAAGGACAAGTAATCCTTTTCTCTGTTAATTGATTCATCAGTTATGTTCCTTATTATTGAGATTACTGTTAGTAATTTTTATTTAAATAAATTCAAACATGTAATTATTAGGTTGTATCAAAAAGCTCATGGCACTTAGGAAGATATCCCCAAACCCTTATAGTTGTTTTGCCTTTTTCGTAAGATAAACCTATCTTATCTTAAAGCTCAGTTAACCTCTGAGAATGATCATGCTCTTTTATAGATTGATTCCCTCTGACGTCTACCACTTCTTCTATAAAGCACAAATCTAGCCCTCGAACACCTATAAAAGGAAATGGTAAATGATAGTACTACTTACAATCCCATTCTGATATGTGCCCAGTTACCCATTTTGAACGAAAAGGTGGTTGCCAATTTTGTCTTTCTCACTAGCCGATGTATAAGCCAAAGGCAGAAGGCTCAGATGTCTAACACTCTTTTTGGATCTCGCGGATAAAACTCATCAGGCTGTTTAGTGCACAAATCAAATTCACGGGTATTTTTGTAAGGTAGCTTCATAAAGCCTGCCACACCGACATCAGTGATATTGACAGCATATTGCATAAGCTTGCTTAATAAGCGTTTAAATTCAGGCTCTTTACTGGCATCAAACAAACGATAGTAATGATGTATTTTCATCCTATCAGGTAAGGCTTCAAAAATTATACAGCCAGTATGGTGTATTTGGTTTAGCTCAAATACGCACTTAATGACCTTTTTCGGGAGCTGTAACTGCTCATCAGGGTCTTTACCATCTTCAAAGTAAGAATGCGGTCTGGTTACGTCTGAGGCTTG
This sequence comes from Pseudoalteromonas sp. NFXS39, assembly GCF_040148775.1. Taxonomy (NCBI): domain Bacteria; kingdom Pseudomonadati; phylum Pseudomonadota; class Gammaproteobacteria; order Alteromonadales; family Pseudoalteromonadaceae; genus Pseudoalteromonas; species Pseudoalteromonas sp. NFXS39. The sequence continues at coordinate 315,898 of NZ_JAGDEC010000005.1, forward strand.
TAAATCCATTACTTCATAATCAAGCTCAGGTAAATGCTCAAACTTAAATGCACCGGTGCCATCCCGTTCCAGCTGAATGGTTTTACGTGCATCAAACAGGCAACATTTAAAGAGACCTTTTTGTTCAATTCCCTGCGCCAACATCACAGTGTTGTTTATGGCATCGGTAAACGCAGTGCCAAGTGTTTCATCATGCAGAATAAGTGAAGACTCAACAAACAGGGAGTTTTCTTTCCAATGAAAGCTCAAGCCCCCTACTACCGGGTATTTAGCTAAACGGCTTATTGATGCCAGAAAAGCTTTTTCGGTGTCGCCGGTATCAAATAAAAACTCTTTGTAGTATCTATCGAGCTGAGCGTCATTTACATCAAGTAATTGTTGATTATGGTCGGCTTGCCTTAAAAATTGCTTACGTGAGCTGTAAACCACCGTATCTGGGTGCTCATCAAACTCACTAAACCAATAAGGAATATAAGGGCGAATGACTTTACGAGGTAGCTCAGGTAGGTAAGCTTTAGCCATTGTAGGCATATTACGCATAAAATAATCACCCGCCCCATCGCGAGTGGCCTTATTTTTTGAAAGCATACCATCAATGACTCGGGCAAGCTCCATAGGTAAATTTAAGCTTGTAGCCGGAATAACCGCTGCACCAAATCGGCAAGATTGAGCTGAGGCTAATGCATAAAGGGTTGAGGCAACACCTTGTTCATCAAATCGTGGCGATGATTGTCCACCTGACATTTGCTCGTCACCAATAAAATACACATCACCCATACGCGCATTCGTGGTGCTTATATCAGCAGACATAAGATCCATAAAATTGCTGGCAACCGGATTCCCTTCAGCGTCTATTTGTGCATAAACAGAGCTGCCCCAGTCTACCAACGCCAATTTATTGGTTTGTTCATCATAAACAATATTAGAGGGTTTAATATCGCCATGCACAATTGGCTGTGGACTTAGACCATTTTTGTGTTCACGCAAATCTACAAGCACATTGCGTAGCCTAAGAGCCAGCGCCATGACTTTTGCTGCACTAAAACGCCCCTGTTTGATGGATATTTTTTCTAAGTCTTCACCTAGAGCGCGCTCCATCATTAAAATACCTTGCTTTTTAATGCGCTCAAAAGCATAAAATTTTGGCACGAGCGGGTTATTAACTTGCGAAAGCATGTAGGCTTCGTCTTCTAGGCGATCACGTACACTTTGTGCAAGGGTTATACGTGAAAACTTAAATACCCATGGTAAGCCTTCATCATCAACACCCGCAAAAACAAATCCAAACGCTCCAGAACCAATCAATTCAACGTCACTGTAACCAAGCAAGGTCAGTTGTTTAATACAAATGTTAAGCCATTGGCGGTGCTTTTTAGCATCATGGTGAGACAGCAAGTAAACAGACTGTTCTTCATTGATATAAAAATTGCGGATTTGTTTGGGATTCACTGCATCTCTCAAAGTTAAGCGGCATTTAACCGCTTAATTATTGATTGCTAGACAGTTAATTACAAGGCTTTTGCTCTTCGATGATCCAGCCATGATTTTTAAAGACTAATTCTGAAAAAATTAAGATGGCACCAGCAAGTAAAATTAGCTCGGTAACTGATATTACTTCTGCCATAAATACCCACCCCAAAACGAAAAACGCCAAGGGATCGAGGCACCTAAAATACCAAGCGACTTTTCGTGTATTACCGTATGTTAGTCTGAAGCGCTGCACTAATTCACCTTCACACTCTAATGATATAACAGCTGAGAACTTGAAGAAGGGTTTAACGCTTACATACAACTGACAGGATTTACCATCAATATTAAACTCATGAACAGATTTTGTTTTAAAGTTACGTGATTCTGCTATTAATTCACCGTCTACTTTCAGAACTTCTTTACCTGAGTAAGCAGAACCCCAGTATTCAATTAAATGTTCACCCAGTTTGAAGTTAGCTTTAATTCCCTTGCTCATTGATACTGTAATGCCATGAGTGTTCATAAAAAATCTCCTTATAATTATGAAGTTAAGATACTTTAAAAATAAAAAAACGGCAAGCTAGGCTTACCGTTTTGGTACTTTCAATGGGTAAAGGGTTACCATTTAAAATTAAAGGCGAATACCGCCATCAATTTCAACAACACGACCCGTAAAGAAATCATTCTCTACAATGTATTGTGCTGTTTGGGCTATTTCTTCAGCTTCACCAAAACGACCGACAGGCGTTACCGCCATCATGCGTTGTTTTGCTTCTGGTTTCATCGCATCTGTCATCGCAGTGCGGATAACACCCGGTGCGATTGCACCAACACGAATATTAAAGCGACCTAACTCTTTCGCCCAACCTGTTGTCATCGCAACAACACCGGCTTTAGATGCAGCATAGTTTGTTTGGCCAATGTTACCAGCGCGTGCAACGCTAGACATATTAACGATAACGCCACCTTTGCCTGACTCAATCATGTGGCTCGCGGCTTCACGGCCTGCTAAAAATACACCGGTAAGATTCACATCAATCACTGATTGAAACTGAGCCAACGACATTTTATCAACCACTTTGCCTTCTTTCGCTTTAATAAACATACCATCGCGTAAGATACCTGCATTATTAATTAACACGCCGATATGGCCAAAGTCTTTGTTAATAGTATTAAACGTTGCTACAACAGCGTCTTCATCGGTCACATTGGCAGCATAAGCCATCACTTTTGTGCCATGTTTAGAAAGTGCAGATACTGCAGTATCAAGTACGTCTTGTTGCATATCGATAAGTGCAATGTTAGCACCAAGTGATGCAAATTTTTCGGCCATCGCAAAGCCTAAACCTTGCGCACCACCTGTAATTACGATGTTGTTGTTTTTAATTTCCACAACAAACTCCTACTTCGAGAATAATTTAAAAATAGCGCTAAAATCATCACTACCTGCACCTTGATGCTGAAGCATAGTGTATAAATTCTTCGCCATTGACCCCATTGGGGTAGATGAATTACTTTGTTGAGCCGCTTCCATAGCAAGGCCTAAATCTTTCGCCATTAAATCAACCATAAAGCCCGGTTTGTAATCATTACTTGCTGGTGCCGTTTCCATTACACCTGGGCATGGGTTGTAAAGTTCAAGTGTCCAGTTACGGCCAGAGCTTGCGGTCATGATGTCACTTAACACTTTTGGGTCGAGCCCATTGTTAATACCCATTTGCAGGGCTTCACTGGTACCTGCCATTAAAATGCTCAGTAGCATGTTGTTACAGATTTTTGCCACTTGGCCAGCGCCAATATCACCAGCATGGAAGATGTTTTTACCCATATCAACTAAAGCAAGCTTAGCTTTTTCAAAGTGGCTTTGCTCACCACCAACGATAAAGGTTAAAGTGCCTGCTGTTGCACCAGCAACACCACCTGATACCGGCGCATCAACAAAATCAATGCCTTTTTGAGCAAGTTCGCTGCCCACCTGACGCGCTGACTCTGCGTCAATGGTTGAGCAGTCAATGACTAAGGTTTTGCTATCAAGTAAGTTGATAAGACCCGTTTCACCTAAGTAAAGCGACTTAACATGCTTGCTTGCCGGAAGCATACTGATAAATATATCTGCACCAATGGCACACTCAGCCGCATCATTTGCAGCAACTGCACCTTTATCGGCAAGTTCACTTACTGCTGTTTTATTTAAGTCAAACACACGAACTGTGTGACCCGCATTAACAAGGTTTGCCGCCATCGGGCCACCCATGTTGCCTAAACCAATAAATCCTATTGTTAATTTAGCCATTTGTTTACCCCTTGGACTTAAGATGAAGTTAACGAATTGAGTGGATGAGTTTGCTCATCCCAGCGTGGTGTAAAGAAGCTATCTACAACTGCTTCGTCGATATCGCTAAGCGATTTAAACTGCCAGTTAGGTGCACCGTCTTTGTCGATTAATAGCGCACGGACCCCTTCTTGGAACTCGCCTACTTCGCCACAGCGTACCGACATGCGTAGTTCCATTTTGAAGCACTGTGCTAATGTCATCTCTTTTGAGTTTGCTAATTGACGTTCAACCAGCGCACAACTAAGCGGACAACCATGCGCTAATGACTTTTGCGCACGTGTGAGCCATTTGTCTTCGTTTTCTAAACCTTGGATGTAGTCGATTTTGCCCTGCAATGAGTCAAATTCAGCCAACTTTTGAATAACCTCAAGATTATCCTTTACGTTTCCTTTAGGTACACGGCCTGAAATATTATCGATTGAGATTAAAATTTTAGTCAGCTTTTCGTGGTTTAATGAAGCCGTTTTGCCCCACTTTTCATCAGTGATGGCCGTTAACATAGCATCATATTTATCGGCAGTTGCATAGTGATCAGCAAGATTTACAAACAATGCATCTTCAGCATTGATAGACGCTGCAGTTAATCCTAAAAATAGACCAACTTGCTCAGGCATTTTATGTAAGAAATAACTGCCACCAACATCAGGGTATAAACCAATGGTAAGCTCAGGCATTGCAATACGAGAGGTTTCTGTTACCACGCGGTGACTTGCCCCTGCCATTAAACCTAAGCCGCCACCCATAACAATGCCATTACCCCAAAGTAAAATTGGTTTTTCATAGCAATGAATCAGATAGTCTAATTTATACTCAAGGGTAAAAAAATCTTCGATGTAATTAGCTGGCTCACCCGTGCTCATTGCTTTATGCAGGCTTACTACATCGCCACCGGCACAAAATGCTTTTTCGCCAGCACCTTTTAAAATAACCATGGCAACAGTGTCATCTTCAGCCCATTTTCTAAGCTGAGGCTCAAGCAGTTGGATCATGTCGTAATTTAAGGCGTTTAACGATTTTGGCGCATTGAGTGTAGCAATTGCAATGAGGCCACTTGCGGCCTCAGCAGTTTCAAACACCACAGGCGCATCTTGATGATTTAGTAGTGTTACATTAGTCATTAGCCATTTACCCAATTAGCTTTACGCTTTTCTAAGAACGCATTCACACCTTCTTTTTGGTCTTGCGTATCAAATAATTGTACAAATAACTCACGCTCTAGTGGCAATGCATGAGCCATTGGTTGCGTGCGACCTTTTTGAATAAGTTCTTTACATGCCGTCACAGCAACCGGGCTTTGCTCACCAACTTGGTTAGCAAGTTTCATTGCCGCTGCTAAACTTCCACCAGCGCCAACCACTTCTTCAACAAGGCCTATCTCGCGTGCTTTGTCTGCTTTTAGGCGCTCGCCACATAAGATCATGCGTTTTGCCCAGCCTTCACCTACAAGCCATGCAAGATTTTGCGTACCACCAGCACATGGCAGTAAGCCAACTTTTGCTTCTGGTAATGCCATTTGTGCTTGTTCTTCGGCAATACGAATGTCACAAGCAAGTGCAACTTCAAGGCCGCCGCCCATGGCATAGCCATTAATTGCCGCGATTGATACGCCACGGAAATTGGTTAGTGCTTCAAATGCATCACCAAACACTTTTGACATAGTTGCAGCTACACCTTTGTCACCACTGGCAAACACGTTTAAATCGGCACCAGCGCTAAAGAACTTTTCACCTTGACCTGTGATCACTAATGCATACACATTTTTGTTGTCATTTAGCTCAGTCACAGTCTCTTTAAGTGCTGTTAATGTATCTTGTGTCCAGGTATTCGCTGGCGGGTTGTTCATGGTTAAAACCGCTACGTTACCTTCAATATTTAAATCAATCGATGGATTAGACATAGTATGCTCCTTATAGAATGTCGCCAGCTGACTCGGCTAAGATACGACGTGCGATAATCACACGCATGATTTCGTTTGTGCCTTCAAGTATTTGATGCACACGTACGTCTCTAAAATGACGCTCTAATGGGTATTCTTTGATGTAACCGTAACCACCGTGAATTTGCAGTGCATCATCACAGACTTTAAAACCAACATCTGTTGCAAAACGTTTTGCCATTGCACAATAAGTGGTTTTTTCGCTATCACCGGTATCTAGTTTAAATGCCGCTAAGCGAACCATTTGACGAGCCGCAACAAGTTCTGTGTTCATATCGGCAATTTTGAACTGTAATGCTTGGAAAGCAGCTAATGGCTTACCAAATTGCTCACGTTCTTTTAAGTATTCGCGTGCGGTGTTAAGTGCTGCTTGCGCTGTACCTAACGAACAGGTAGCAATATTAATACGCCCCCCGTCTAAGCCTTGCATTGCAAACTTAAAGCCTTCGCCTTCTTGGCCTAATAAGTTAGACGCAGGAACTCTTACACCTTCAAAACTAATTAAGCGTGTTGGCTGGGCATTCCAGCCCATTTTTTCTTCAGCTTTACCGTATTCAATACCCGCTGCGTCAGCAGGAACAACAAAAGCCGAAATACCTGCTGCGCCTTCGCCACCAGTGCGAGCCATAACAACGAGTAAGTCAGTTTCACCAGCACCCGAGATAAACATCTTAGAGCCTGAGATCACATACTCATCGCCCTCTTTTACTGCTTTGGTTTTTAGCGATGCCGCATCAGAGCCAGAGCCAGGCTCTGTTAAACAATAAGAAGCAAGTAACTCACCCATCACTAATTGCTCACAGTACTGAGCTTTAACTTCATCAGTACCAAAGCTTGCAATCATCCACGTCGCCATATTATGAATGGTCAACATAGCGGTCGTTGCTGTACAACCCATGGCAAGCTGTTCAAAAATAATGCTTGAATCTAGGCGAGATAAACCTAAGCCACCCGCTTCTTCTGGGGTATATAAACCACAAAAGCCAAGCTCACCGGCTGCTTTTATCGTGTCTTTAGGGAAAATGTGTTCTTGGTCCCACTTGGCTGCATGTGGCGCAAGTTCAGACTCTGCAAACTGACGGGCTGTTTCAGCAAACGCTTGCTGATCTTCGGTTAAATTAAAGTCCATAGTAGACCTCTATTTTGTTGTCTTATTCTTGTGTGAATACCAACCCACAATAATACTTAAGTATTTTGAGGGATTAAATCTGTCGCTACCTGCGTTAAAAATTTCTCATTTAGAACAACTAAATAACGAAATTTTTGCCTTGTTATCAACTAGATTTATTTGCCTCAAAAATCTCACTTAATTAAGTGAGTTGGTATAACTCTTATTGTCGTTTAAATGTGTGTTCTTTGAGCGAGCGTGTGCTCGCTCAGCAGTAAATTAATTACGGCTTATTTAAGGTTGATACTCATGTTAGGACCTGAGGCGATATCATCCTCGAACCAACGTGAAGTAATTGTTTTCGTTTCTGTGTAAAAACGAATACCTTGCTTACCATAGGTGTGTTGATCACCGTAGAATGAGCCTTTCCAACCTGTGAAAGAGAAAAACGGTAGTGGCACAGGAATTGGCACATTGATACCAACTTGACCTACTTCGATTTCATGTTGGAATTTACGTGCAGCAGCGCCGCTTGATGTGAATAACGAAGTACCGTTACCGTAAGGCGAGTTATTGATAAGCTCAATCGCCTCCTCAAGAGTATCTACAAACATACAAGCCAATACAGGACCAAAGATCTCTTCTTTGTATAAATCCATCTCGGTTGTTACATCAGTAAATAGCGTTGGACCAACCCAGTTACCTTGCTCGTAACCTTCAACAGTAAAGTCAGAGCCATCAATTAAGCACGTTGCACCTTGTGCTTTACCACTTGCGATAAGTGATAAAATACGATCTTTAGCTGCTTTTGATGTTTGTGGGCCGTAAGCCGCGTTAGCATCATCCCATACACCAGGGCGTACGTTTTCAAAGCCTGCTTTAATTTCATCAACCCAGTCTTTTGCTTGACCAACAAATACAGCAACCGAAATACCCATACAGCGCTGACCCGCAGCACCTACAGACGCACCTACAAGGTTGTTTACAACATGCGATTTACTTGCATCAGGCATAATAACCATGTGGTTTTTTGCACCTACACAAGCTTGCACGCGTTTAAGGTTTGCTGTGCCTTTTGAATAGATGTATTCACCTACACCACACGAACCAACAAATGAAATAGCACGTACTGCTGGGTCTTCTAATAAACGGTCAACTTGTGGTTTTGTACCATGAACAACTTGTAACACCCCTTTTGGTGCACCCGCTTCAACAAATAATTCAGCTAAACGCATTGGTGTTAATGGATCTTGCTCTGATGGTTTAAGAATAAAGGTATTACCGCACACAATAGCCAGTGGGAACATCCATAATGGGATCATCGCAGGGAAGTTAAATGGCGTGATGCCCGCACATACACCTAAGGGCTGCATGTAAGAGTAAGTATCGATTTTACGGGCTACGTTTTCCATAGTTTCGCCCATCATTAATGATGGTGCATTGGCTGCTTGCTCAACAACTTCAATACCACGCCAAACATCGCCTTTGGCGTCTTCAAATGTTTTACCTAACTCATGACAAATAATCGTCGCAAGCTCGTCATGGTTTTCTTTTAACAGTGCAGCGTATTTCATCATAATGCGCGCACGCTCAGAAATTGGCACTTCTTTCCATGTTTTAAATGTTTCTTTTGCAGAGGCAATGGCTGCATCCATTTCTGCATCCGTTGCACACGGAACTTGAGCTAACACTTCTTGATTTGCAGGATTGATAACATCAATCAGCTGCGTTGAACTTGATTGGGTAAATTCGCCGTTGATAAATAAAGGTACTTGGTGCATGAGGCACTCCTCCCCAGTGGGTATAAAGAGGCCGCAACATGATAGTTTTTAAAATACGTTGCGGCTGTGAGAGATTAAGTTCGAAAACGTAATTAAATTGCTTCGACTGCCATAGCAACAGCTTCACCACCACCGATACACAGTGAGGCAACACCTTTGCTAAGACCACGATTCTTTAATGCATGAATTAACGTTACTAAGATACGCGCGCCACTGGCACCAATTGGGTGACCGAGTGCACAGGCACCGCCATTGACATTTACTTTGCTTTCATCAAGTTTTAACTCGTTAATTGCAAGCATAGTCACCATCGCAAAGGCTTCATTGATTTCCCATAAATCAACATCATTAACAGACCAACCTGCTTTTTCTAAAAGCGATTGCATAGCGCCAACCGGTGCTAGCGTAAATTCGCTAGGTGCTTGTGAATGTGTGCTGTGAGCAACGATACGACAAAGTGGTGTTAAACCTTGTGCTTTAGCATCTGATTCACGCATTAACACAAGCGCTGCTGCACCATCAGAAATTGATGAAGAGTTTGCAGCTGTGATAGTGCCGTCTTTTTTGAATGCAGGACGTAAACCAGGGATTTTATCAGGACGTGCATTACCTGGTTGCTCATCAATCGCAACAGTCACATCACCTTTACGCGTAGAGATAGTATGCGCTGCAATCTCGTTCGCAAATGCGCCGGTTTCAATCGCGCTATTTGCTTTAGTCAGTGAGTTAAGCGCAAAATTATCCATTTGTTCACGACCAATTGAATACTGATCGGCAGTGTCTTGAGCAAAACAACCCATTGCTTTGTTGTCGTAAGCATCTTCAAGGCCATCACACATCATGTGATCTTTTACTTCACCATGACCCATACGCATACCTGAACGTGCATTCGGTAACATATAAGGCGCGTTACTCATGCTCTCCATGCCACCAGCAACCGCTGAGTTGATAGAGCCTGATTTAATTAAGTCATGGGCAAACATCGCAGCCTTTAAGCCAGAGCCACACACTTTATTAATTGTTGTTGCACCAGTACCTTGATTAAGGCCCGCTTTTAACATCGCTTGGCGCGCAGGTGCTTGACCAAGACCAGCTGGTAATACACAACCCATAATTACTTCATCAATCTTATCGGCTGATAAACCGGCTTGCTCTAAGCTACTTTTAATAGCTGTAGCACCTAAATCAGTTGCGTGTGCACCACTTAGTGCGCCCATAAAACCACCCATAGGGGTACGTTTTGCGGCAACAATAACAACGGCTTCAGTAGTCATAATTGGCTCCATGTAAGTGGTTATCATCATGTGTTCAAATCATGTGTAACCAAACAGTTAATTTGTTATAGTTTAAATTCGATTTAATTCAGCATACATAATATTTACGTTTACGCCAACGTAAATCTAAAATCAACTTTTTTGCGGTCGCTAAAACTGTAAACTTATCTGTATTTTGTTGTATTAAAAATCGAACATCTGCTTACAAGGCTTGATAAATTAGGCTTTTCAACAAATCCAACCAGTTATCTTTATAAGTCTAAAGTATAACTCCCAAATCACCCTTTACCTTTACGTAAACTTCACTTATATTGGTGTTATTCGAATGAGGTAAATAAATCATGAAACAAGACAATCAAACAAACTTCGAAAGCGCAGCAGTTGAACCTGCTAGCAATGAGCAAACGTTTAGTATCAGCGAACTAGCAAAAGAATTTGATATTACAACCCGCTCTATCCGCTTTTATGAAGACCAAGGGCTGATCTCACCTGATCGCAATGGTCAAACCCGTATTTATTCAAAACGCGACAAAGTAAGGCTAAAACTTATTCTACGCGGTAAACGCTTAGGTTTTACCTTGGCTGAAACGGGCCGTTTGTTTGAACTTTACGATGCAGATAAATCAAGTGCAAAACAGCTTGTGACTATGCTTGACCTTATCGCAGAGAAAAAAGCGGACCTAAGCCAACAAATGGACGACATTAAAGTCGTACTGATGGAATTGGTTACAGCAGAACGTCGCTGTCGTGAAACCCTTAATAATTTAGACGAATAACCTGACAACAATCTCGTCAACAGACTCTCACAGGAACACACATTATGAGCACTATTTCACTATACAAAGAAATGAACTTCGGACTTGGCGAAACAGCAGACATGATCCGCGATCACGTTAATAGCTTTGCTAGCCAAGAAATTGCCCCACTTGCGGAACAAACAGATTTAGACAATGCCTTCCCTAATCAACTTTGGCCACAGCTTGGCGAAATGGGTTTATTGGGTATGACAGTGCCGGAAGAATTTGGCGGTGCAGGCCTTGGTTACCTTGAACATGTCATTGCAATGGAAGAAATTAGCCGTGCAAGTGCATCGATTGGTTTAAGTTATGGTGCTCATTCAAACTTATGTGTTAACCAAATTAACCGTAATGGGTCACAGGCACAAAAAGAAAAATACCTGCCTAAGCTAATCAGTGGTGAGCACATTGGTGCCCTTGCGATGAGTGAGCCAAATGCTGGTTCTGACGTAGTTTCAATGAAATTAAAAGCTGAGAAAAAAGGCGATGTATTTGTGCTTAACGGTAACAAGATGTGGATCACTAATGGTCCAGATGCCGATACCTTTGTTATCTATGCAAAAACAGACTTAAATGCCGGCCCTAAAGGGATTACAGCTTTCATCGTAGAGCGTAACACGCCTGGATTCTCAACAGCGCAAAAGCTAGACAAGCTTGGTATGCGCGGCTCTAACACCTGTGAATTAGTGTTCGAAAACTGTGAAGTACCAGCAGAAAACATTCTAGGTAACTTAAACGAAGGCGTAAAAGTACTTATGAGTGGTCTTGATTATGAGCGTGTTGTACTAGCAGCTGGCCCGCTTGGCATTATGCAAGCATGTATGGACATTGTTGTTCCTTATATTCATGAGCGTAAGCAATTTGATAGCCCAATTGGTCAATTCCAGCTTATTCAAGGCAAAATCGCTGACATGTACACACAAATGAATGCAGCTCGTTCATACGTTTACACGGTAGCGCGTACCTGTGACCGCGGTGAAACAACACGTAAAGATGCTGCTGGTGCGATTTTATATGCGGCAGAGCTTGCGACTAAAATGGCGCTTGATGCTATCCAAATCTTAGGTGGTAATGGTTATATCAACGAATATGCGACAGGTCGTTTATTACGTGATGCAAAACTATATGAAATTGGCGCAGGTACATCTGAAATCCGCCGCATGCTAATTGGCCGCGAATTATTCACTGAAAGCCGATAGGACCTTGTTATGACGATTTTAAAATCGAGTGTAAATCCACACGATCCGCAATTTTTGCAAAATCACGACAACATGGCCGCTCTCGTAGGTGATTTACGTGAAAAAGTCGCTGATATCCGTTTAGGCGGTGGCCCTGCCCTGATTGAGCGACACCAAGGTCGTGGTAAGTTGTTTGTTCGTGACCGAATTGAAACGCTACTTGATGAGGGCTCGCCATTTTTAGAGATTTCTCAATTTGCTGCCTTTGGTGTGTACGAACAAGCTATTCCATGTGCGGGTGTTGTTGCCGGTATTGGTCGTGTGAAAGGCGTTGAATGTATGATCATCGCCAATGATGCAACGGTAAAAGGCGGTACATACTTTCCACTAACGGTGAAAAAACATCTACGTGCACAAGATATCGCAGAACGTTGTCATTTACCGTGTATTTATTTAGTTGATTCAGGCGGTGCAAACCTGCCTGAACAAGATGATGTATTTCCAGATAAATTACACTTTGGCCGTATTTTCTACAATCAGGCACGTATGTCTGGTAAAGGCATTCCACAAATAGCGGTCGTAATGGGTTTATGTACCGCAGGTGGAGCATATGTACCGGCTATGGCTGATGAAAGTATTATCGTAAAAGAACAAGGTACAATTTTCTTAGCAGGTCCGCCACTGGTTAAAGCGGCTACAGGTGAAGAAGTGAGTGCTGAAGAGCTGGGTGGTGCTGATGTTCACTGTAAAACATCAGGTGTTGCCGACCACTATGCTGAAAACGATACTCATGCACTTTCTATCGCGCGCCAATGTATCGAACGAATTAACTATCAGCGCCCTACTGCACCCTTACTTGATGATGTTAAACCACCGCGTTACGACATTAACGAAATTTACGGCATTGTTGGTACCGACCTTAAAAAACCATTTGATGTCCGCGAAGTGATTGCCCGTGTTGTTGATGATTCATCATTTGATGAATTTAAACGCTATTTTGGCGAAACCTTAGTAACCGGCTTTGCAAAAATATTTGGTCACCCTGTGGGTATTGTTGCCAACAACGGCATTTTATTCAGTGAATCAGCGCAAAAAGGCGCGCATTTTATACAGTTATGTGCACAACGCAAAATCCCTTTGGTGTTTTTACAAAACATTACTGGCTTTATGGTTGGTAAAAAATACGAAGCCGAAGGCATCGCCAAACATGGTGCAAAAATGGTAACCGCTGTTTCATGTGCTGATGTGCCAAAATTCACCGTGTTAATTGGTGGCTCGTATGGTGCAGGTAACTACGGTATGTGTGGCCGCGCGTTTGAACCAACCATGATGTGGATGTGGCCAAATGCCCGTATTTCTGTGATGGGTGGTGAACAAGCTGCTGGTGTTCTTGCACAAATTAAACAAGACGGTTTAGCCCGTAAAGGCGAAAGCATGACTGATGAGCAAGTCAGCGAGTTTAAAAAGCCAATTATCGAGCAATACGAAAAACAAGGTCATCCATATTACGCCAGTGCCCGCCTTTGGGATGATGGCATTATCGATCCTGCTGATACTCGCAATGTATTAGGGCTTGCCTTAAGCGCAGCTAAAAATGCACCAGAGCGCGATTCACAGTTCGGCGTATTTAGAATGTAATGGAGGCCTTATGTCAGTAACACTCGAAATAACAAAATCAAATGTGGCTGTGCTGGTACTAAGTCGCCCTGAAAAACACAATGCATTTAACGAAGAAGTCATCAGTGAGCTGATCCGTTTAATTGAACATGCAAATAGCTGTGATGTGCGCGCACTGGTTCTTAAAACCGAAGGTAAGCATTTCTCTGCTGGCGCTGATTTAAACTGGATGAAATCTATGGCTGGCAATGACTTTGCTGAAAACTTAGCGGATTCAATGCAGCTCGCTAAGCTTATGAAAGTACTTGCTACAAGCCCTCACCCAACGGTTTGTGCAGTGCAAGGTGCAGCCTTTGGCGGTGCATTAGGCTTAATTGCCTGTTGTGATATAGCTATATGTCAAGACGATGCACAATTTTGCCTAAGTGAAGTAAAGCTAGGTCTCGTTCCTGCAGTTATCAGCCCTTATGTTATTAAAGCCATTGGTGAGCGCGCTGCACGTCGTTATTTTTTAACGGCAGAGATATTTGACGCTCACACGGCTAAGCAACTTGGTTTAATTCACCAGGTCACTGGCGATTTACAAACAGCCCTCGACAAACACTTACAAAGTCTGGTTAACAATGGCCCTGTCGCTGTCAAAGCAGCTAAGCAGCTTATTAATGATGTCGCAGGTAAAGAAATTGATGATGCACTTATTGAATTAACCGCTGAGCGCATTGCACGCATTCGTGTATCTGAAGAAGGCCAAGAAGGTCTCACTGCTTTTTTTGAAAAACGTGCCCCTAACTGGCAGAAATAGGAACCATTATGACAACAAAATCATTGAAAAAAATTCTCGTTGCCAACCGTGGTGAAATTGCCTGCCGTGTTATGCGTACAGCTAAACAAATGGGCTTAACGACGGTCGCTGTGTACTCAGATGCGGATAAACATGCTCAGCATGTAAAGCTAGCTGATGAGGCGTATCACATTGGCCCTGCACCAAGTAAAGATTCATACCTAGTAGCAGACAAAATCATCGACGTTGCTAAACATGCAGATGTTGATTGTATTCACCCCGGTTATGGTTTTTTATCTGAGAACTGTGACTTTGCACTAGCATGCGAAAAAAATGATATCGCTTTTATTGGCCCGCCAGCATCAAGCATTGAAGCCATGGGTTCAAAAACCCGTGCTAAAGAAATTATGCACCAAGCAAATGTGCCTTTAGTGCCTGGTTATTATGGTGACAATCAAGATACTGATTTCTTACAAGCAGAAGCTGAAAAAATTGGTTATCCAGTACTAATCAAAGCGGCCTTTGGTGGCGGTGGTAAAGGCATGCGAGTTGTTGAACACGCAAAAGACTTTATCAGTGCACTTGAAGGCGCAAAACGTGAAGCTAAAGCCGGGTTTGGTAACGACTTAGTACTTCTAGAGCGCTATGTCACTAAACCTCGCCACGTTGAAGTACAAGTTTTTGCTGATAGTCATGGTAACTGTGTGTACTTAGGCGATCGTGACTGTTCTTTACAACGACGTCACCAAAAAGTAATTGAAGAGGCCCCAGCACCTGGTTTATCTGATGCACTTCGCAAAGAAATGGGTGAAGCAGCGGTTCGTTGTGCCCAAGCGATTAACTATCGCGGTGCAGGTACGGTTGAGTTTTTATTATGCGGTGATGAATTCTTCTTCATGGAAATGAACACCCGTTTACAGGTAGAGCACCCAGTAACAGAAATGGTAACTGGTGTTGATTTGGTGAATTGGCAAATCAACATTGCGGCAGGTCAAGCATTACCTCTTAACCAAGCTGATATTCAGCTACAAGGCCACAGTTTTGAAGCGCGTATTTATGCGGAAGATCCTAGCAATGACTTTATTCCGTGTTCTGGTCACATTGACGCCCTATTTACACCGAACGAATCTGAATTTGTACGAATAGATACAGGCATTGCAGCAGGTGATGAAATTAGCCCGTTCTACGACCCTATGATCGCTAAATTAATTGTTCATGACGATAACCGCGAGGCAGCACTGGGGCGTTTATCGAAAGCACTTGAGCAATTTCACCTAGCAGGTTTTAGTTGTAACGTTAATTTCTTACATAACCTTACTAACCACCCTACTTTTCAAGCAGGTGCACCCGATACGCACTTTATTGAAGACCAAGGTGAGCGCCTTGTTGCTAAAAACGAGCAACAGTCAGTTATTGCAACCGTGGTGGCAGCCTATGCGTATGCACATCAACTAAAAGGTGAAAGCAGCAGCCCATGGCAACAATTAACAGGCTTTATGCTAAACAGTGACGCTAAAATCAGGATTCCGTTTGTTGATCTAGACGTTCATGCGGTTAAAACCTCAGATGGTTTTAGAATAAGCCTTGACGGGGTTGACTATACAACTTCGGGCAACGTTGAAAATGGCCTTGCAAACCTAGTCGTTAATGGCGAAAAAGTTGTTGCTCATATTAATCAAACAGACTCTCACATCACAGTGATGTACAAAGCACAACAAAAGATGCTTGAGCTGATTGATAAACACTATATTAGTGAGCACGAAAGTGATGCACTACCACTTGCCGCGCCACTCAACGGTACTGTTGTTAAGCATTTAGTTGAGGTAGGTAGTACTGTTTCTAAAGGTGATGCGGTCGTCATTATTGAAGCTATGAAAATGGAATACACCCTTAATGCCCCGCATGATGGCGTATTAACGAGCTATTGCTTTGCTGAAGGTGAACTGGTGAGTCACGGTGATATGCTAGCGATTGTTGAAGAGCCGGAGGCGTAATGGCACATTTTCCTGATTTTGTTCGCATTGTAGAAGTTGGCGCCAGAGACGGTTTACAAAATGAAGCAGCCGTTAGTACTCAAGATAAAGTAGCACTGATCAACGCCCTAGCTGAAGCTGGTCTTAAAGATATTGAAGCAGGCGCATTTGTGTCACCTAAATGGGTGCCACAAATGGCTGATTCTAGCGATGTAATAAGCGCTTTAAATTTACCAGACGTTAATTTAAGTGCCCTCACCCCGAATTTACGTGGTGCAGAAGCAGCTAAACAAGTCGGCATACAAGAATTTGCTATCTTTACAGCTGCAAGCGAAGCGTTTTGTCAAAAGAACATCAACTGCTCTATTGATGAAAGTATTGATCGCTTTAAAGATGTCATGGATTTTGCCAAAGCGAATAACATTCGTGTTAGAGGTTACGTTAGCTGCGTTATGGGTTGCCCATATCAAGGTGATGTCGACTACAATGATGTATTAAAAGTATCAGAGCGATTACTCGAGCTTGGTTGTTACGAAATTAGCCTAGGTGACACCATTGGTGTTGGTACGGCGAAAAAAGTAGATGAGTTATTAGATTTACTCTTGCAACATATTGATAAGTCGAAACTCGCTGTACATTTTCACGACACCTATGGACAAGCGCTCACAAATATTTACACCGCGCTAAACCGCGGTATAGCAACGGTTGACAGTGCTGTTGCAGGCCTAGGTGGTTGCCCTTATGCCAAAGGCGCGTCAGGAAATGTTGCCACTGAAGATGTAGTTTACTTACTACAAGGGCTTGGCATAGAGCATGGAATTGATTTAGAAAGACTGGCGAAAGCTGGTTGGGCTATTTGTAGTGCATTAAATAAACAACCTGTCAGCAAGGTATCACTTGCTCTAAAGAACACTCAGAATAATTAAGGAGTAGGCTCATGGCCGGTTTCGATAAGGTGGTTTCAAGTTATGAAGCTGCAATGGAAGGTTTAAAAGATGGCGATACCATTATCGCTGGTGGCTTTGGCTTATGTGGTATTCCTGAAGGACTTATCAGTGAAATTAAGCGTAAACAGACTAAAAACCTAACTGTTGTTTCGAACAACTGTGGTGTAGATGATTTTGGTTTAGGCATTTTACTTCACGATAAACAAATTAAAAAAATCATCGCTTCTTATGTTGGCGAGAATGCGCTTTTTGAACAACAACTTTTAAATGGCGAAATTGATGTAGTTTTGACACCGCAAGGGACGCTCGCTGAAAAAATGCGTGCTGGTGGTGCTGGTATTCCAGCATTTTATACTGCAACGGGTTACGGTACCCCTGTTGCCGAAGGTAAAGAAGTCAAAGAGCTTGATGGCCGCCCGTATATCTTAGAAGAATCAATTACTGGTGAGTTTGCCATTGTTAAAGCTTGGAAAGCAGACCGCTACGGTAATCTTGTATTTCGCCATACAGCAATGAACTTCAACCCGATGGCTGCGACAGCAGGTAAAATTACTGTTGCTGAAGTAGAAGAGATTGTAGAACCAGGTGAACTTGAGCCAAGCCAAATTCATACCCCAGGTATTTATGTTAATCGCGTGATCAAAGGCGACTTTGAAAAACGCATCGAACGTGTAACAACTCGCGATTAAGGAGCAATAAAATGGCATTATCACGTGAACAAGTTGCAATGCGTGTTGCACAAGAGCTACAAGATGGTTACTACGTAAACCTAGGTATTGGTATCCCTACTCTAGTTGCTAACTATGTCCCAGATGGCATCGAAGTCATGCTACAGTCTGAAAATGGCTTACTAGGCATGGGTGCGTACCCAACTAAAGACCAAGTTGATGCAGATATGATCAATGCGGGTAAAGAAACCGTGACAGCAGCCACAGGTGCAGCAATATTTAATAGTGCAGATAGTTTTGCCATGATACGGGGTGGTCATGTAGACTTAACAGTATTAGGTGCATTTGAAGTTGACCAGAACGGTAACATCGCATCGTGGATGATCCCAAAGAAGCTAATTAAAGGCATGGGTGGCGCGATGGACCTCGTTGCTGGCGCGAAGAATATTATTGTTACGATGACTCATGCAAGCAAGCATGGCGACTCTAAGTTATTAGAAAGTTGCACTTTACCGTTAACTGGGGTTAACTGTGTAAAGAAAATCGTAACTGATTTAGCCGTACTAGAAGTTAAAGACGGCGCATTTCATCTAATCGAACGCGCTCCAGGCGTGTCGGTAGACGAAATCATTAGCAAAACGGCAGGCAAATTGCTTGTTGAAGGTGATGTTCCAGAGATGGCTTTTTAAGCTACTCACATCCCATGTACCGACCTCATTCCCAGTGCCAATGGCGCTGAGTTACCCAAAATCCCTCGCAAGAGGGATTTTTTTTATCTATTTATCAAATGTTTGATTGATTTTATCTAGAAGTGTCACACATTTGGACACATTTCATGGCTACAATTCGTCACAGTATCAAACGCAATGAGACTTATCACTTCAACTATCGACTAGAAGATAAGATCATTAGAAAATCTCTCAAGACAGATTCACCATCTCTAGCCCGCGCCTACATTTCTGATATAATAATTTTTATAAGGAAATCTAGATATTTAGGAAAACAAGTGAGTAAAAGCGATATTAATAATTTTATTGAGATGCTCATTTCTAACAAAGTGAATGAAGTTGTAAGAATAGCTAAAGCGATAACGCAGCCTTTATCACCCACTGCCAATAGTTATTTCCATAAATGGTTTAATGAAACAAATATCGCTAGGTCTGACATTAGGAACGATCAAACTCATTACATTCCGCCCGATACAAATATCAAGCTGACTGAACCAACCGTTGTTTCTTACAAAGATTGGCTATGCAATCAAATAGAGCTCATCTCTAAAACGGATAAGCTTTATAGCGCATTACTCACATATAACACCGAGGAAGATACTTGTGAAATAGATCAAGATCATGAATTCTTTGATGATTTTGCTTTCCCAACAATTCACGCTGAAAAATACAGCTATTTAGATGAAACAGTCTCAAATCATGCAAAACAAATAAGTAAAGCTTTCAAGCAAGATAACTCTATACGAGTTAATTTAGAAGTAAAAGAATTATACCAAAAGTTTGAAAAGCTACTTCCAAAACAATCGCCGCCAACAATAAATAATGCATTACTAACTAAAGAAGATGAGTCTACTAATAGTCCGTCCATTATGTTTGAGGAAATAAAAGATGATGTATTAACCTTTTTTCGAGACAACAAACAACGTTCTATGAAGTATATTGAAGACAGAAATGCTCCTTTTCAAGATTTTATCTCTGCATTCAAAGGCATAGCACTCAATAAAATCACAACTTCAGATATTGAAGAACATTGGAGTAAAATTTGTAGAATGCCAAAGCTTGAGGCTAAACTTGCTGAAAAATATAACTTTAGTGTAGATACAAACAATAAATCAAATGAAGAAGTCAAACAAGAACAACGAGCTAAGCGCTGGGCTTATATTTATGAAACTGACGAAGAAGAGTTACCACCCATACACACGAAAGAACTCTATAGTGAAGGTCAGCTAAAAATAGCTAGAAAACTACTTCAAGATATATTTACTGTCGCAAAGCGTAAGAAGTACATTGATGTAAACCCATTTGATGTAGATAACATAAAGCTCATTATACCAAGAGATAGAAGTAATACCCGCACAAAACTTCCAGCTGACAAAGCTAAAAACATCGTTGATTACTGTTTTAATAATTTAAGTCATCCTTATTCTTGGGCTATCTTAATAATGGCATTTCATGGAATGAGAAATGAAGAAGTTACTTCACTTCACAGTTCACAAATCATAACAGACCCAGATACTAGTATTGTTTATATTCAAGTGCAAAAAGGGAAAACAAAAAATGCCAAACGCAAAATACCAGTCCACACTACTTTAATACAAAATGGCTTTCTGGAGTTTGTAGATACTAAAATAGATAGAAATTTATTCGATTTCGATAGTCATCAATTAACAAAACACTTTAATTTCTTTAGGCAAGAATTTGATATACCTCTACGCGATCCTGATGGTAGTTTAATCAATTTGTATAGTTTTAGACACAACGTAATATCAGCCTTGGGCGAAGTGAGTGAAGAGTATAAGTATCGCCTTTTTGGGCATGGACGTAATACTGTTACATCTGGTTATACAGCTCTTGATCTTACAAATAGTCTGCGATTAATTAACCGTATATCTTATTGAGCTTACTATCATTAAGAATAGGAATATCATCCGATGCAAATAACAGTCATTTGCATTTGCATTAAGATCAGTGTATAATACAAGTATAAACATTAGTTCAGTAATATTGCTGTAATCAGTCCTCCTTCTAATCAAACCACAGTCACACACAACCCGTTTATCCTCGACATTCTTCTGTTAAGTCAGCGGGTAGTTGTGTGCTTTTTTCCATAACACAACAAGAGGTTACACATGCAAACTTTCGAAATAACAACAACTAAAAAAGAAGTATTTTCCCTAACAACAGGCGAGTTAATCTGCTCAGAAGTAATCAAACAGCATGACACATTGAAAGATATCCTTAGAAATCTAGGGTTGAATGTTGACGGTGAACAACGCTCCAAATACTTGAAAGCCTTATCATTACTAAATGGCGGTATGCCTTTGAATAAGGTTGTTTCAGCCATTGTTGGAGGTACTAACGATGAGTAAGAAGTTACCTACAGGATTACAAAAGTTATTAGACCAGCACAAGCAAGCTTGGCAGCCAAACCAACAAGAATTAGACAAACGTCAGGCATCAGCCAAGATTCTCTATGAGAAGCGTTACCCAACAATTGGAGATACTGAAAACAACTGCCAGATTGTTGTATTCAAGTCCACTTTCTATGATTTTCTTCAAGAAATTCATCAGTCAAAATGGAATGAATATGAAATTGATTTATCAAGAAGCAGTGCCACAAACGGCTTCAAAGTATTCTTCATAAAATCCCCCCAGCACCAAAAACAGGATTTAGAGCGTATTAGCAATGAAGTAAAATCTCGCTATAAGCAAGAGCTTGAAGCGGTAAAAAATGAATATATCCAGAATCTTTTAAACGATTACAACGAACAGCAAGCAGAAGCCAAAGCAGCTAAAGAACAAGAACAACAAACAAAACTTCGTGAACAATTACTCTCATTGATTGATTGAACGCCCTGTAACGCACCACAAGCGATTTTAAGCACTTTACATAAACAACCATAACAAACACACCGCAAAAGCCCTCACAGGTCGATTCTGAGGGCTTATTTTTTGTCTAAGAGGATATTACACAATGACTGAAACAGATTACAGTATGAGAGATTTATTGATCTCTCTTGGGTATAGCTTTGAAAGCAGCACACCACCTGCATATTCATTTTGTTTAGCTTTGAGGCGAGCTAAAATTGACAAGTTAAAAATTGTTCAACTGGTCACTTTAGCTTATCCAGAACCAAACAAATAACCGCACTAATAAGAACAAAACACCGCACTAATAAGAAAACAACCAAAAAGAACAACTTGCAAAAAGCCCAACAATTCAATAGCCTTATAGCAATTTATAAATAAATTAATTGAATAGTCATAGGGTTTAGCTCTAGGTGATAGCGCGATTTATGAAATATTAGGGAGAGTGTGAATGTCTGAAACAAGTGAAGATAGATCTAAAAGAAACTTTGTAGATAACCTTTTAAGCTACAACTTCTCAAAGGAAATTAGAATTTATTTTAATGAATATGATTCTGAATATTCACATTTATATTCAAAGTTAATTAAACGTTTAAAGAAGTATCTATCAAACAGGCTTCCTAATTCGGTTTTATTAACAAGAATTACTTCTAACAAAGCACAGCACCCTGTATTAAACATATTCGTAGCTTTAGATGATGAAAAGGTAACTCAGAAAGAAATACGATCTTGGTTACTTAGCAATCCACTCGCTTATACAGATAAACAATCAGGTGAATTTATCGATTGCGATACAATTGGGATAAGCATCACAGGTAGATTCTCTAATGAAGAACTTCTTATGGGTTATGCGTCAACAGTCAAAAGTGAAAGACCTCACAACATTGAAATCTTTGAGATGAATATAAAACGAGTAACCTTGATGAACTCTAAGAATCACCACCTGAAATTAACCACTCAACAGATAAAGCATAGAAAAAAGTTAGTGAGAGAAAAGGTATTAGCTAAAAGGAAATAGCCCTATCTTGCTTAACAAACTGCACAAACAACACACCACCCCACCACAAAAAAAATATCACCCTCCACAAGACCAGGCTTATCACCTGTTAAGTTATTGATATATAACAACTTTCTATAAATGCACAATTTATATATCCGTTCGTTATTTATACAATAAGTTGCTAAGCTGTTGTTAGTAATAGGGTTTATTGTGTGGTGTGGTGCGCTGGCAATACTATCAATTGACTATGAGCTACCGAGTGAATTTATTTACCCTACCATATAGACAAAAACCAACCTATACGATAGGTTTTATCATATACCACTCATACGATAGGGTTTATCAAATGACAGATTACATTTATTCAAGAGTTAGTACTAAAGAGCAAAATTCACAATCACAAGCTAAAGAGCTTTTGCAATCATATCCTGACGCAATAGTCTATGAGGAAAAACAAAGCGGTAAAAACATGATAGACCGCCCAGTGTTTCAAGAGCTAATCAATACTGTTAAAGATGGTGACAGAATAATTGTTCGTGAGTTATCTAGAATAGGACGCAATACAAAAGACGTGATAACACTTTTTGAAGATTTAGAAGCCAAAGGTGTAGCTGTAATCATAAAAGAGCTTCAAATCGACTCAACAAGCGCTACAGGTAAGATGGTATTAACAATCATGGCTAGTGTGTCCCAAATGGAACGTGAGCTTATGCTGGAGCGTCAAAAGGCGGGTATTGAAGAAGCAAGACAAGCTGGAAAATATAAAGGGAAACAGCAGTCTCCTAAGACGGTGAAAGCCTGTAAAGAAGCCCTGAATTATGTTCAAGCTGGTATGCCTAAAGAAAAAGCAGCTAAAGGCGCAGGTATTGGTATCGCCACCCTATACCGCTATATCAACGCTGAGAATATCACACTGAACAATTAACAATGCTCGATATTTTGAGTAAATCCCCCCGATATTTGGGGGCTGTAACCCTTTGATTAAGCGTTGTAAGCAAACAAACTTATATTTTTTTAGCTATTACAACTCTACCTTGCCATCACTAATTTTAGCTTCTTCTTCATATCTCCACCTCCCAAGACTGCCATCTTCAAGTATTGCAGCCCATAGAATACTATCATCTGATATAGAACATACATACTTCCACAATGTGTTATCAATCTTCCTCACGTATGAAATTTCTACAAATGACATTAAAGAATCCTCTTTCATATATCTTGCATTCATAATATCCATAGGTTTATGAAATACTTTGGAAATATACTCTTTACATAGTGATATCTTATGAGCCTTTGAGAGATTTTGATTTCTATTAACATGTTTTTCAAGTGCGTCATCACTTTTCGGTAATAAAACACTTGCGACAATTCCAACTATAACTATCAAAAACACTATATGTACAAGGCTTAGACCTCTTGATTTATTCACATTTCCTCCTTGAGTCGCAATTCATATATATTTACCTAGCAAGAAGTGAGAAAAATAAATGAATTAATTCTTATATTTTCTTAATATATTTTTTCTAGCTTCTACACTCACTTTACTAGCAATAGCCCTAGCTGAGTACCAAGTGTTAACTTTAACCCCATCTACATGGCTATACCCATGCACAGCTAATAACTGATCTGCATAACCGCAAAGGTTAATAGAAAAATAATAAATGAATTCTGAAAGTTCATTTGCTGACAAACTTTCCTGAACTAATGCAAAAAAAGAGCTAGTTTTAAATTTAGTCCCTATATAAGTAAAAAAGGATATGCGTTCTTCGTTTATTTTACTGCTTAATTTAGGCATGCTTTTGAAATCGCGTTTATAAAGATTGAATTCTTCATCCGTAGGTGATGTCATATCAATAAAGAAGCTGTCAATGTCTCCATACATAGTGGGATACTCCCTAGCAGCTTTAACTAAATTATATATGTGACCAATTTCAACAACTCTAGGAAAACCATAGATACTCTCTTGCAATAAGTAATTTACTGTTTTTTCTATTTCTGGATAATGTGAAAATATTGAAGTATTGCACTGGTAAAACATCTTTGAGATATCATGCTTTACTAAGTCAAAATCTAAAGTAACATTCTCAGATTTATAGTTTTGACTTATAAAACGCATAAACTCTTTATTTGAAATTAACTCTAGTGCTATTTTTTCATCTACTTCCCTTAATTTAGGAGTATCTATCATCGAGGGATAAAGCTCATTACTAATTACAGGTAGAGAACTAAAAAGTATTACGACTAAAAAACAATACTTAAGCAACATAAAACTGCTTCCTTACAAATGTTAAATAAATAATCAATACTATGATACTTTCTAATTGTCTAGTAATTAAACAAAACAACCCCCTTCCATTTTGTACACAAACAACTATGATAGCGTCACACAATTTACACTTATCAATACTTCATAAGATAACTAAGAAAGAGTGAACCCTCGCAAGAGGGATTTTTTTTATCTAAAGTTCACCTTTGGCCGCACCATTTTGTCACATAAATAGTATAAAATGCCCTACCTTAGTGAATCGCTAGTATCTATTACTTAGACTATTACCAAAAAGGTAAAACTGCTAAGATCACTTTTTTGCTAAACATTAGCCTAAACATAGATTAAACGAGCGATTCGCGGCTGTTTTTTATACAATATAGCAAGAGTTAGCTATATTCATTCTTTAATCTCTATTTTTTTACATTTTGGGATAATAATTGCTTAGCAGTTAATTAACTAACAAGCGCTATTGAGACTTACTGAAATTAACTATGCAAACACCTATACGTGGCTTACGCTCATTTTGTTTTGCTGCTCGCACTCTTAGCTTTAAAGATGCAGCAAACCAGCTTTACCTTACGCCTTCTGCCGTAAGCCATCAGATCAAACAATTAGAAGAACAATTGGGTATTGAACTGTTCGAACGTCAAACCCGCTCTATCCGCTTAACTGCGGCTGGTAAGAATTTTTATGACTCTGTATCGCCGCTTATTAAAGCGCTAGAAAAAACCATCAATGAGTTTAGTCAGTTACAAGAAAATGTGACTATTAGTATTACGCTACCTGAGTTTTTCGCCAGTGAGCTTTTAATGCCAAAACTAAGCGAATGGACTAGCGATCATCCAAATACAAACTTACAGCTTAATACCTTAAAAACGCGTAAAGAACTGACTAAGCAAAGCGACTTGTCGATTGTATTGTCTTCGTCTAAACCGCATGAAGGCGTTGTACATGAGCTATTTTCGCTATCGTACACACCAGCTTGCAATAAAGAAAACTGGCAAGCATGGCAAGAAAACCCGTTTCAGGCCTTAAACGAAGTACCTCTTATTCTACATAAAGCACGGCCGTGGGCTTGGCATCAATGGGCAGAGCATGCTGGTATTGATGACTTTGCACCAAAACAAATTATTCAGGTTGATAGTATGTTTGGTGTGGCACGTGCGGCTCAACAGGGCATGGGTATTGCTCTTATCCCCTTGCCAATTAGTCAAACTTGGTTTGATGAGCAGTGGTTATTTAATTTCACCGATATGCCACTAAAAACCAAAGATAAGTACTACTTAGTACAACACGAGCCGGCAGAAACCAATGCACAACTAGAGCTATTTATTAAATGGATGATAGATACTTTTAAACACCTTAAGTGAGTGATAGAGCGTAATGACCCTCAAGTTAATTGAGGGTCAATTTTTAAAATTTAGCTTTTAGACTTTGTCACCAAAATACTCACTTTGTTTTCACCAATTTCAAATGACGCTTTTTTACCATATTCCACAATAAAAGAAGGTGTAAAATAGCTGCCAGCGAGCGTGATTGATGTTTCTACAGCCGCCGTATTCTCTTTTTGTGGTGTAACTTTAACTTCATAGTTAAACCCCTCACCTATATAGATGGTCGCAGGTTGCTTTTCTTCCACCCGCATTACTGGCGATGCTAGTAGCTCATTCGCTTTATAAACAGATGTTTCAACTTGAAAACTATCAGCTGCGAAACAACTTGTTGATGCTAAAAATACTCCAGCTACTAAACCTAACTGTTTTTTCATATTTATTTCCTTATCTCATTTATAGGGTTTGTCCGTAATTAATATCAGTTAGTACGTTTATTTGATACACAGAAATTTCTGAATCTCAAACTATCTCTGTTAAAGCTTTCGGTAATAAACATCAATGGTATGTGTTATGGCTTCATAGCGGTTATTTTCATGTTTAAAACACGCTTTGCGCTGCTCTTTCTCTTCGTAGTTTTTACCTTCAACAACGACTTGATCTAAAGTTTGTGAACGTGCACAAAATTGTCTTTTTGAAATTGTTTCTATTTTGACTGATTCAGCTTTTGAGCGCGGCAATGAACTAGGCTTTGGGTTTTGCTTCATGCCTTCAAGTAACTGAGCTTTAGTAACAGGCACAGTATCTGACCCTATTCCTGGAACATGCAATGTTTGTTTAATCGTATAGTTTTTACTTAATAATGGCGCAAACAAAGATACATCGTTGCTCAAATAAGCCTGCTCAAAATTAAGATAAACAGCGACTTTATCTTCAGCAGCATTGGCAATAACAGGCCCTATAAGTAACAACGCGAATATCAGTTTCATGGTTATACGCTTATTTTTATGAATAAACTCAATGACTATACATACCACCATAAAGTACCGATTTTATTTTTAATTAACAACAATTTGTTTGTTTTCTGTACTCTTTAGGTATTAAAACCCCGTGTCTACTTTATCCGGGTCAGATTCAGAAGGCTTACGGCTCAAAGATTAATTCACTGCATTAGACTAAAGTCTATAGGTTAAATTTCCTCATCTATTAGGTCATTTTTTATCGTTTGTTGAATTTGCGCTGTTCAATTAAAGTTCATTTGTCGGCGATTGATACCGATTTAAATAGAGGAAAAGATTATGTTTAGTACACTTATGAAACGCGTTGCACTTAGCT
This sequence comes from Pseudoalteromonas sp. NFXS39, assembly GCF_040148775.1. Classification (NCBI taxonomy): domain Bacteria; kingdom Pseudomonadati; phylum Pseudomonadota; class Gammaproteobacteria; order Alteromonadales; family Pseudoalteromonadaceae; genus Pseudoalteromonas; species Pseudoalteromonas sp. NFXS39. The sequence goes on from NZ_JAGDEC010000005.1 coordinate 343,294, forward strand.
CTTTATTAACTTGTTCAGCTATGGCAGTGGCTGATCAAAGTGACTACAAATTGATGGTAATTGACCAGTCTATTACTGCTAATGTTGCAGAAAACCGTCAATACGAACAGGCATTTAATGATTGCGCTTTGAGTGTGAAAGATAAAAAGTTCTCTGAAGCTGAAACATTATGCTCTAAAGCAATCAGCTTACTAAGTACTAGTAAAGTACCTAGTCATAAACGTCGCGAATTAACGTCGTTTACGTTAAGCAATCGTGGTGTTGCCCGCATCATGTCTGAAAACGACACTGCAGCACTGTCTGACTTTTACGAAGCAGTACAAATTTCAGGTAACGAGTTAGTTGAGCACAACTTAACTCGTGCGAAAAAGAACTTAGCGTTATAAGTTCTCACAGAATTGTGTTGTCTCAAAACCCAGCTTCGGCTGGGTTTTGTCGTTTATGTGTTATTAGTTTTTTGTTTTGCGATTCTATTAATGAATCAAGCTCTTTAAGTAATAGGCTCTCTACGGTCTTTTTATCCAATTTTGCCAATTGTTCTAAGCTGTAATTTTTGCCAATTTCTTTAGCTAAAATATAACCTAGATAGTAACCTCTCCTGTATGGTAGGTTTGTCTCGTCCTGTGTGAAATTGAAAAATGAAGAATATGTTTCAGGCTTTATTGAATAAAACTTTTTCTTAAGGTCAACGAGAGAATACAGCTCTCTTGATTGAATCTTTTCAATCAGATTGTCAGGTATGTTTAGCATCAATTCATCATCACTGGCTGACGGAGTTAATTTATGTGAAACGTAAGTTGCTAATCCCTCAGTCCAAATAGAGCACCATAGCTCATCCTCACATTGAAATAATTTTTCATGATAAACATGAAATAGTTCGTGATGAAAAAATGGCGTATCATTTTTCCAATTATGATATTTGGCCATAAGATCGACACCAAACATTAAGTAAGACTTACCATTCAAATCACGAGTTGCACCATTGAACCTTCCAAGCGAGTGAAGTATGTAAATGGGTGTTTCAGATTTGAAATTGGGGAAAGTAGCAATGAATGATTCCATACTGCTATTTAAATCTTTAGATAAACGCTTATTTTTTGAGTGATAAACCTCTTCTATTGCACTAAAACCCGCAATAGCTTTCAAAAAGCTTTTATCACTATAAAAAGGTGCAAATTGAGAAGCGAAATGTTGAGAGAACTGCTCTGCTCTTCTTTCTTGTGTCAAAGTCTGGGTTGACTGATATAAAGTATAAAAATCATCCGCGAGATTAATTACTTCGACGTCAGCTGACTGGGCGTTAGCAAACGTCTTAAATGAAAGCACTCCAGATATGAATGTTGGCAGTAAAAGAGCTTTAGATAATTTTTTCATAATATATTTAGTAATATTTGTAAGGTTTAAGTCAGATACGTTGAGGCTTTGGTATTCCTGACGCCCAGTAGCTTTTTGAAATAAACCTGTAAATTACATCAATATCGAGGTCAGTTTTATCCGTGCTGATTTTATATGCTTGCACCAGTATCCCTTTATGATGTTAACACCAGTTATTTAAGAAGTTTAGTTTTAACAAAGTTACTAACCGATTGCTACATATAAAATTAGAGCGCATTTTAAACAAGGAATAGCCTACTGACACAAACACTGCCACAACGTAAAACCATTACATTGTTATTAAATTTAACAATAATAGATTTGCATGTTGTTTATTAGGGGCTTTAATACGCCCCTAATTTTAATGAATTTTTACAAACGCTTTATTAGTTGATCTACTTTTGCCACAACAGGCCATGCAGAAGATTGATAATTGCCTAACACAACTAAAATATACCCCTTGTCCATATACATATTTAGCCTGGCAGTCATACCTAAATGCGAACCATTATGCCCAACAATCGTATTTCCTTCTGAGTTTCTGACTGAAAACCCATAGCCCCAGTTTGGCGCATTAAGTTCAGGCTTTGCTGTAAGGGCAACTTTAGAAAGCTCAAGACTGAGTAACCCTCCATTTTGCATAGCCAAGGCGAACTTATGTAAATCGCCTACCGTTGAGTATCCACCACCTGCTGGCCCCCCTTTCACTGATTGAAACATTAAGTTTTCAGTTACTTGACCCGTTTCTACTGAGAACCAATAATTCCGAGCAGTGTTCTTGACCGGTACGTCTAGATCAAAACTTCCGCTTTGTTGCATGTTGGCTTTTTGATAAATATTTTTGTTAATGAAATCAAAATAACTTTCGCCAGTAACATTCTCAATAATCTGACCAAGTAATGTCACACCTGTATTGCTATATCGCCATTGTGTTCCAGGTTCAAATGTTGTGTTAATAGACGTGTATAAATGTTGAATATCTTTGAGTGAACGCACTTTATTTTCTATTTCGCCATACCCAGACATATTGCCAATACCCGATGTATGACTTAATAAATGTCGGATCTTAATTTTTTCAAAGTCGCCCTTGCCTAAAAGGCTTTTATCAATAAATTTAGTTAACGAATCATCAAGAGATAGTTTGCCAGCTTCAACCAATTGCAATATAGCAACACTCGTAAACATCTTATTCATTGAGCCAATCTGAAACTTAGTATCTAAGTTATTTTTTACATCATAGCGATGTGAAGCGAGGCCATATGCAGCGTTAAATAAAACATTATTATGTTTGGCAAGTAGTATTGTGCCAGAGAAAGCACCATTCTTAGCAAGCCTCTCAGTATATTCTTTAACCTCTTTAACTAATTGAGACTCAGTAAATGAACCTTTAGAGTCTGGGTTTTGAGGGTCAGCCTCGATATACCAACCCGTAATTGCTTGTAATGGCTCATTATTAAAAAGAATAACCACCTCGTGCTGCATTTCGGTATTTTTTGAATACACTTTACTGATATGTCGTATACGATTATTTGAGGTTTCAAGCTCTGTTGAAATAACATTCAACTCGCCATGGAAAAGTGCGGTGTTGATAGAATACCCAACATATCGATCTTTGCCTGTACCATCCCAACGCGCAAGAGAGTCTGGCGAAAAGTTCTTTACTACAAATCCTTCAACCTTATTTAAATCTTTGCTGTTCAAAACAGTGATGAATTGATTAGCCAAATTGTTATAGTCTATTTCTTTTGTTGCCTGTGCTTGTTGACTAATGCAAGAGATAAAAATTATAAGCGTAATTAAATATTGCTTCACTTTATATTCCTTTTACTATTTATTGATTAAGATGGCACTGGGCCTTTTGATAATTTTTTACTGTTATGAATCGTAAAAAGCGATGAAGCACCAATTAAGAAAACATTAAGAAAGCATTAAGCTTAAAATAACCAATAATAACAACAGGATAAGATTAGCTTTGAGTGTAAGTGAATTGCCAAATCAATTTTGTATTAATGACTTTCTGATTGATGTTGAAACTGGCGAGGTAGTAAGTGAAGGTAAAGTCCAAGTTATAGAACCTAAAGTGATGGCTCTTCTGCTGGTTTTTGCTCAAAGACCGCGACAAGTTCTATCGGCCGAAATGCTTTTTGAAATTGTCTGGCCACAGGCAATTTACAGTCCAAACTCAGTTCGAAGAAATATCGCACTTTTAAGGCAAGCATTGTCTGATGACAACAAAAGCATTATCAAAACACACCCAAAACGAGGCTACAGCCTTGACGCTCAAATACATTTTCCTGATAAGAAAGCAATCACCTCATCTAAAGAACTACTACACAAAAAATATTTAAAGCAAACACTGTTACTTGTCCCTGTTCTATTTATCTTTATATTGTTTTTTAGTTTCTTTAGCTCAAGTAATGACATTTCTCTAGAGAACCTTGAGCCAGTTACGGCAAGTAATGAAAAAGAACGCTTCATGCAAGTTAGCCCTGATGGGCGGTTTGTCGCTTATATTCAAGCTACCAATAAACCAAACAAGCGAAAGCTTTTAATCAAAGACCTAAAATTAAATTCACATTGGCAACTAAATACAACCTTAAAAGCATTTACCTATCTTGCATGGAATAAAAACACAAATGCACTGGTTTATTCATTTAAAGGGGAAGAAGGTATCTCATTTAACCGCTTACTACTGAATGATCAGGCTAAAGTAGTAAATGAAGAAAAGCTTTTCTCGCGTAGCGATATTACTTGGAACAGTTTGTTTTTTATAGATGACCAGCAAAACCTTTATTATTTGGCTAATCGAAATAGCTCCGAGCACAGCCGAAATGTAAGCTTGTATCGCCATAACTTGATAACTGGCAATTATGAAAAACTACTCCAGCCAAGTGATGACTTTAAACCTTATAAACTCGCTTTATCACCAGATCAAAAACAATTAGCATTAGTTGGGTTTAATGAAAATGCAATATCTGAAGTAAAGCTTTTAAACTTAGCGAGTAGCGAACTTACATCAGTCGGTAAAATCGATCATAACTGGCATTTTATGGATTGGTTTGAAGATGGTGATTCTTTGCTGCTAAGCAATGGCAGTGAGTTAAAGCAACTTAAATTAAGCGGAGAACTAACTACTCTGAATTTTAAAAGCTATAACTTTTTGGTTTATCCCCAAATAGTTAAAGACAAGCTTTATTTTATTGAAGCTAAGTCTGATCAAGATATCTTAATTAGTAGTTTAGATTTACTGCCTACTCCTACCAAAATTATAAACTCTAACACTATTGATAAAGGAGCTGCACTTTCACCGGATGAAAAACACATTGCCTACATGTCAATGAAACATGGACTACCTCAACTTTTTTTAAAAAATATAGAGAATGAAAAAGAAACATTACTGTTTGAGAACACTAAGCAAGAATTTGCTTTATCAAAGCCTATCTGGGACATCTCGGGTACCCGCATAGCAAGCAGTATAAATAACAAACCGTTTATTATTGAGTTTGAACAGAACCAATTCTCAGTCAGATGGTTAAATGAAATCATTGGTGAACCAATAGCGTGGTATAAAAAGTCAGATGCCATTTTGTTTGTTGATAAGAACACTCACAATGACGAGATAGTTAGGTTTAATTTAACTACTAATCAGATAGTGTCATTGAACACACAATTGACCTATAAAGAAGTCTTTTTAAATGATAAAGACGAATTACTGAGCTTTCACAATGGCCGAGTTATCAGCAATGGACACACTAACCTTTTAAATAATAAGCATTTTATTTTAAGTGTCTATCCACAAGAAAATGGTTTTTTCTATCAATACACACAAAATCAGACACCTACTATGAATTTTTATGATTATAAACAAGGTGTTCAAAATCTAAGTAATGATTTTCAACAGTTTTGCGTAGTGTTTTGTAGCCAAATAACAGCACTAAACGGGAATACCATTTTATTAAAAGAACAACATGATACGGCAGATATTTTAGTTTTGAAAATAGCTCTAAAGTAATAGCCATTCTTCTAGATATCTGCCGTATACCTACAAATCTACTTGCTAGGGGCACTCTCTGAAATAAAGCAATGACATTAGTGTGTAAGTTTAATAGCTTAATTGGTTTTTTAATATTCAAATTCCCCCCTCTACTACCCCGCCACACCTCAAATACTGAGTAATTACTCTATAGATTAAATTTCTTCATCTATCAGTTTTAATTTAATCGTTTGTTTAGCTTATAGGAATATTTTAAAGTTCACTCGTTGGCAAGAAACACCAACTTATTCAGAGGAAAACTATCATGTTAAAAACACTTGTAACCACTATTGCACTTAGCTCTTTATTAACTTGCTCAGCGATGGCAGTAGCCGATCAAGCTGATTATAAACTGATGGTTATTGAGCAAGCTCAAACTAACGACAATGCAACTAGCCAATACGAAACTGCCTTCAACCGCTGTGCATTAAGCGTTAAAGAAAAGAATTTTTCAGAAGCGGAAAGCCTGTGTACTCAAGCAATTTCTCTTCTAAGCACAAGTAAAGTACCAGGTTACAAACGCCGCGAATTAACATCGTTTGCACTTAGTAACCGTGGTGTTGCACGCATCATGTCTGAAAACGATACTGCTGCACTTTCTGACTTTTATGAAGCAGTGCAAATTTCTAAAAACGAACTTGTTAACCATAACTTAAGCCGCGCAAAACAAAACCTAGCGCTGTAAAAGTTACCCCAACCAAATTGTTGTCGAAAGCCCGGTTCTTGTGTGTTCTGACCGGGCTTTTTTTCGTCTTAAATATCTGCTTTATAGAATACTTTTCTTCACCTAACGGGTGCGATTATCTCGTTTGTCAGTTTTATACAGTGTTTCTAACTTAATAGAGTAAGCATATTGCTTACACTAACAAGGAGAAAACAATGTTTAAATTAAATCTTAAACCCTGCCTGTGGTTAATATTATTTGTTTGTTCAAATTTTGTATTTGCCAACAACAACGACTTTAAACTCATGGTTGTTGACGATAACGCAAGCTCAAAAGCAATTATGCAAGGTAACTTTGCTAATAATTCTTTAGAGACAATGAACGAAGCTAACAACTATATCGTGCCATTTAATCGTTGCGTTGCGAGTGTGAAACTGAAGCAGTTTGATAAAGCTGATCAAGATTGCTCTCAAGCAATCGCGATGCTTAAAAAGGTCAATGCTCCACACTATAAGCGTAATGAACTGACGTCTTATGCATTAAGTAATAGAGGTATTGCCAGACTAATGGCGAAAAATGATACGGCAGCCATTGCCGATTTCTATGAGGCTGTGCAGCTAAATAATAACGAGCTGGTGTCGTTTAACTTAAATCTCGCTAAACAGGAATTAAAATTGTGGTAAAAAGTCATCAGGCTAAAAGAAAACCAGCCATGTCGGCTGGTTTTCTTATATCAATTACCTTTTAAGATTTATCTCTTGGCACAAAATCAAGCACTGTAGCATTTATGCAGTATCTATCTTTACCTCTTGGCCCTTCACCAGGGAACAAATGACCTAAGTGAATGCCGGAGCTTTTTGACTTAAGCTCAATTCGCTGCATGCCGTAACTATTATCTTCATGCATTGTCACACTATCTTTTACAGGATGAGTAAATGAAAGCCAACCGGTGCCAGAATTGAATCTGTCTCGGGTGTCAAAAAGCGGCGCACCACTTAACTTATCAATGAAAATTCCATCAGGTGTATTTTTAAAGATATCGTATTGTTTACAAAAAGGGCTGTCTGTAGTCGCATGAAAAGCCACTCTAAAAGCTTCACTGTCACCCAGCTTAAATGCGCCTAACGCTTTGTAAAACTCACCTTTACTAACATACCCTTGGCGACCATAAACCTCTTCACCATTTTCTATAAATAATAACGTGGGTGTTGCCCATGTTGGCGTTTTAATCGATAAGCCATCAAGTTCATCAGCATGGCGAAAGGTCATAGGGATTGACCCCATGTATTCATTGGCGACGTCTTTTTTAAATTTTTCACAGTATGGGCAATAACCTTTAGCATCTATCACTACAATTTGCTTACCTGCCAATAAGGCTGTGTTATCAACCTGCTGTTTTTCTACTGGTGTAAAAACAACGCCTGTTGAGTGATCTGGGCAATAACCATTAGGATTTTTCTTTAAATAATCTTGGTGATAATCCTCAGCAGCATAAAACGCATCAAGCGGTTTTATCACAGTTACAATCTTGCCAAACCCTGCTGCTGTTAGTTTCTCTTGATATTCATCTTTAAGTTTATTGGCAATCTCGAGTTGCTCATTATTACTAGTCAAAATTGTTGAGCGATATTGAGTACCAATATCATTACCTTGGCGATTTAGCTGAGTAGGATCATGGTTTTCAAAATAGTGTTTTAAAAGTGATTGTGTTGTTAACTCGTTACTGTTGTATGTCACTTTAACTACTTCTGCGTAATTGTTTTCATCAAAACGACGAGAACTACGAGTAATATTTTTGTAGGTTGCTTTAAATCCATGCCCATCAGCATAACCAGATACCGCATCTAACACGCCATCCAGTGCTTCATAACGTTTTTCTGCTCCCCAAAAGCAACCCGAGCCAAGCACTATAGTTTCGATATGCCCTGTTGCATTATCTGGCATTGTTTCAGCTTTAATTGGGCTGATGGTGAAAATGGCACTGCAAGTGAATAGTGTCAGTAACATCGACTTAATTGTCATACTAATTTCCTCGTAAAAGCCTGTATTTAATAGAGACCGAGCATAGGTATTAATAATTTCAACTTAAACGCATGCAAACAGCGATTCACCGCTAACAATTTAACTCTTAACCTTATTTACGGTAAAACACAGCTTTTTAACATTGGGATATTAAAAAATGAAAATTGCACACAGCTTATCTGCTATTGCATTAGGATTAACACTTGCTACGCAAGTGAATGCCGCAGAGTTCACTTTTGCAAAATCAATTAAACCGAACGACAACACCTTAGTTTTATTTTTAGATACAGATAGCCAAGTTGCTAACTTTAATTATTTAAAACCAGAAACCCAAACTCACTTAAACAAAGTTATTGAGTTTAGTGACTTTAAAGCTGGCTATGGCAAAACATTAGAAGTAATCGCGCCAAATGGTAGCGAACACCAACGCATCTTACTTGTTGGCTTAGGAGAGCAGCCGAAGCTGGATGCAGCAAAAATGGCAAAACTGGGTGGTAATGTTCACGCTAAATTACAGTCTGCTAAACAAGCAACTGTAAGCCTAGATTTTTCTGAGTTAAAAGACAGCGCAATCAATGCTAAATACGCTGCTGAATTTGCTCATGGTGCGAATTTACGTGACCATCGTTTTGAGCAATATAAAAAAGAACAAGACAGCCATGTTGTTAACTACACGGTTGATGTTGAAAATTTAGACCAAGCAGTCAAAACTCACAAATTACTGCAAAGTATTGAGCAAGGTGTTTTTTTAGCGCGCGATTTAACGTCTGAAGTTGCAACAGAAATGACTCCTGCTGATTTTGCAAAAGCTGCAAAAGAGCTTAAAAAGTTAGGAGTTAAAATCACTGTTTTAGAACCTAAGCAAATCAAAAAGCTTGGCATGGGCGCACTTGAAGCGGTTGGTCGTGGTAGTGAAGAAGGTTCACGTTTAGTTGTTGCTCATTATCAAGGTAATAAAAACACGCCTATCGCATTAATAGGTAAAGGTATTACCTTTGATTCGGGTGGTTATAGTATTAAAACAGGTGCATCCATTGCCCGCATGAAGTCAGACATGGCAGGCGCAGCAGCAGTACTAGGTACTGTAAAAGCAATGGCACTTGCTAAAGCCGACACTAACGTAGTTGCTGTGATGGGCATGGCTGCAAATATGGTGTCACAGTTTTCTGTAGCGCCGGGTGATGTAGTTAGAACTGCTGAAGGTTTAAGCGTTGAGATTGTCAATACGGATGCTGAAGGCCGCTTAGTTCTAAGTGACGCAATGTGGTATGCCCGCGACAAGTTTAAGCCGAGCATTATGGTAGATGTTGCAACCCTAACAGGCTCTAAAATTCGTGCTGTGGGTAATGAATATGCTGCGGTATTCTCTGATGACGATACACTTGTTGAGCAGTTAACAGTGGCTGGTAAACAAGTAAACGAAAACCTATGGCGTTTACCACTAGGTTACAAAGATGCCTTAAAATCAGACATTGCCGACCTAAAAAATATCGGCTCACATGGCCCTGGTGCGACTACAGCTGCAAGTTTCTTACAACACTTTGCTGGTGAAACTCGCTGGGTTCACATTGATATTGCTGGCAACGCGCTAAACTCTAAAGCTAAAGATGAACTAGCTGAAGGCGGAACTGGTTACGGTGTACGTTTATTATCTAATTGGTTATTAAATAACGCACAGTAATTGCTATTGCACTTTTCAAGTGGCTATAAGTAATTATAGCCACTTGATTGTCATGAGTTTTTCTAATTAACACCAAAGACACATTTACATCATCAACATCCAGCCTATATGCTAAGAAGCATTAAGGGATAATAATAAGATTAATGAGTAATGACGACGACCAATAGCACACCTAAGATTATGGCGCTCACTACACACAGCATTTTTTTTGATGCCTACGTGACAGGAAGCGACACACTTAATACACAAAAGAAAATATGGGCATTAGCTCAGTACTGTAAAAATAGTGATGATTTTGTTGATGTAGTTCCTGCCAATAATAATTTAACCCTATATTTAAAAGAACCAACTCAACTTGCAGGCTGGCTACCAAGATTACTTGAGCAATGGCACGAACTTAAATCCAGTGACTTTAATTCGCGTCATCATAAGTTAGCTACGCGCTACGGCGGTGAATATGGGCCTGATATCGCGCATGTTGCTAAGCATCATAACCTCTCTGTCGACGAAGTTGCTCAAATGCACAGCAATGCCAAATACCATGTTCTGTTTTTAGGCTTTAAACCCGGCTTTGCTTATTTAGATGGTTTAAATCCAAAGCTTTTTACACCTCGTCATGCTGAACCACGGCTTTCTGTACCAAAAGGTTCTGTTGCTATCGGCGGTGAGCAAACGGGTATTTACCCTGAAACTTCCCCCGGTGGCTGGCAGATTATCGGCCATACAGATTTTAAATTATTTGATATTAATGCTGCTTCACCATGTGCTATTGAGCCCGGCGATACTTTAGAGTTTGTTATTCAGGAGGTGTTAAAATGATCACTATCATCAAACCTGGCATGCAAATGTCTATACAAGATCAAGGTCGCACAGGATCTCGTCACTTAGGAATTGGTCAATCTGGTTGTATCGACCCTTATGCGCAAATAATAACGAACCGTTTAGTCGGCAATGATGATAATAATCCAGTAATCGAAATCACCTTAGGTCTTGCTGAAATACAATTTGATAATGATTATTACATTGCACTGCATGGCACTGATATGAAAGCCACAGTGAACGGCAATGCCGTGGAACCAGGATGGAGTTTTTATATCAAAAAAGGTGATGTATTAAAGCTCAATGCAGCACGCCATGGTTTTAGAAGTTACCTTGCGATTGGCGGCGAGTGGCATTTACCAGAGCCTATTTTAGATTCTTACTCAACTGATATTTCAGCTGGTTTTGGTGGTTTAACCGGTCACGCACTGCAAACTGGTGATACCTTTAAAATTACACCTAAGTACAAGACCAAAATTGGTTTAGGCGCCATGCTTCCACCTAAAAGTACGCAAATACGTATTCATGCTGCACCACACGCCGCGTTGCTACCTAAAAACACCATAGTAAACTTTATTAATCATTCATGGCATGTGTCTCCTAACAGCAACCGCATGGGCACAAGACTATTAAGTGATGAGTGTGATATCAGCCATGATATTTCACTACCATCTATGGCTGTTGCTCCTGGGTGTATCCAGTTACCACCAAACGGTGAACCCATAGTGCTTTTAAATGATGCGCAAACAACGGGGGGTTACCCATTACTTGGTACAGTGATCGAAGCAGATCTTCGTCACTTTGCACAATTAAAACCAGGCGATTTCTTACACTTTAAGTTTGTGACACTCAAAGAAGCGCATGAAGCACAAGAAAAGCTAACTGCACACTTAAATCAACTTGCGATAGCCCTTAACTATATTAATAAATAACTCATAATTTATTTAAGTTAAAATTAGCGAGCAAAGCTAACCTTTGCTCGCGCTATCTTTACGACTTGTCTATACATTTAAAAAGGTAAAAAACCACACATTTTTTTGCACCAAAGCTGTGCAGGTCATTTAGTAATAAGAGCCTTTATATTAGGCCCTATATCACCCGATTTGTGCAAATCAAGCATTTAAACTGCTCAGCCTTTAACCACTTACCCCATAGTGGTGCAAAGACATAATCCTAGGTGCATATTTTATTCTCAATTAATTAAAAAACCTGTGTGACTTAGGTAATTATTTCTGTTAAAACAAACATTCGCAGTTATATAAATTCTGTTAACTGCGCACATAATTGGAATGAGGAGTCACTATGTGTTCAATATTTGGGGTATTAGATATTAAATCTGATCCCACTCAATTGCGAAGCCAAGCAATTGAGATGTCAAAACTATTAAGGCACCGCGGACCTGATTGGTCTGGCGTATATTCATCTGATAAAGCTATTTTAGTGCATGAACGTCTTGCTATTGTTGGCGTTTCGAGTGGTGCACAACCATTGTACAACCCAGAGCGTACAAATATTCTTGCTGTTAATGGTGAAATTTATAACCACAAAGAATTAGCCGCAAGCTTAGAAACTGATTTTACTTTTCAAACTCAGTCAGACTGTGAAGTTATTTTGGCTTTATATAAGCAAAAAGGCCCTGAGTTTTTAGACGATTTAAATGGTATTTTTGCCTTTTGCTTATACGATGAAGAGCAAGATGCCTACTTAATTGGTCGTGACCATATCGGTATTATTCCACTTTATACAGGTCATGATGAACATGGTAACTTTTATGTTGCTTCAGAACTGAAAGCACTTTCGCCAATTTGTAAACATATTGAAGAATTCCCTCCGGGTCATTTCTTATGGAGCAAAGATGGGCAACTTCGTAAATACTACAGTCGTGATTGGCAAAGCTATGATGCTGTAAAAGACAACGAAGCAAAAACAAGCGATGTAAAAGAAGGTTTAGAGGCTGCTGTTAAACGTCAATTAATGTGTGACGTGCCATATGGCGTTCTATTATCAGGTGGTTTAGATTCATCTGTTATCTCGGCTATTACGCAACGTTTTGCTGCAAAACGTATCGAAGACAATGACGAGTCTGATGCTTGGTGGCCAAAACTACATTCATTCTCTGTGGGTCTTGAAGGTTCGCCTGATTTAGCAGCTGCACAAAAAGTAGCTGATATGATTGGTACGATTCACCACCCTATTCACTTTACAATTCAAGAAGGTATTGATGCACTACGTGAAGTGATTTATCACATCGAAACGTATGATGTAACAACCATTCGTGCCTCAACACCAATGTATTTAATGGCGCGCCAAATTAAAGCTATGGGTATTAAAATGGTGTTGTCTGGTGAAGGTGCCGATGAGCTTTTTGGGGGTTACCTTTACTTCCACAAAGCACCAAACGCGCAAGAGTTCCATGAAGAGCTTAATCGTAAGGTATCAAAACTAAACATGTTTGATTGTTTACGTGCTAATAAATCGATGGCAGCATGGGGCGTTGAAGCGCGTGTTCCATTCTTAGATAAAGAGTTTGTTGATGTAGCAATGCGCATCAACCCAGAAGCGAAAATGTGTAAAGACGGTAAAATTGAAAAACACATCATTCGTGAAGCGTTTGACGGCTATTTACCAGACGAAGTGCTTTGGCGCCAAAAAGAACAATTCTCTGATGGTGTTGGTTATAACTGGATTGATACTTTAAAAGAGTATGTAAACGATCAAGTTAGTGATCAAGACCTAGCTAATGCAAAATACAAATACCCGATTAATACCCCAGATTCTAAAGAGGCGTATTTCTATCGTAGTATTTTTGAAGAGCACTTCCCAGGTGATGCAGCTGCGAAATGTGTTCCGCATGGCAAATCAGTTGCTTGTTCAACTCCTGAAGCGCTTGCATGGGATGCATCATTCCAAAATAATGCTGATCCTTCGGGTCGAGCTGCGGGTGTTCATAACGACGCGTACAAGAAGTAGTAAATTTGTGCTGCAAACACTATGTTTGCAGCACTTTCATCTCAACTAAAATAATTTGCTTTGAAATAATACTGTCATCAAATTATTCCTCACCTGCAGCAATTTGTTCACAATTCCAACAAAAAAAGAAAAAAACTGCATTTATTCGGCTGTTTAGGGACAAAACCATTTACATTTTTTTTCGAGCTCCTACACTAAAGATTAGACTTTGGTACAAATTTAGTTCGTCTACAAACTATTTTTTAATTTCCTACGTAAAAAGAGGATTAGTTGAACTTGTGCCATCCGGCCGTTTAGCTTTCTGCTAGATATAACTACAACAAGAGGTATTCATGAGCGAACATCATGATAAGTACAGTATCGACAATACCGACTATACCGTCGGTCAGGACAATGTACAAAAATGGGGTTTTGATGTGCATAACCCTGTATTTGGCATCAGCGCTGGTTTAATTGCCCTATTCTTAGTGGCAACATTAGTTTCAGATGCTGAAACAGCAAAAACTACCCTGAATGGTATTAAAAACGACATTATTAATAATTTTGATGGCTTTTTTATGTGGTCAGCAAACTTATTCGTATTGTTTTGCTTAGCATTAATTGTTTCACCATACGGTAATATCCGCCTTGGTGGTAAAGAAGCACGCCCAACTCACTCTCGTATTTCTTGGTTAGCAATGCTATTTGCTGCAGGTATGGGTATTGGATTAATGTTTTGGGGCGTGGCAGAACCAGTCGCGTACTTTACAGGCTGGTACGAAACACCACTAGGCGTTGAAGCAAACACACCAGAAGCCGCTAAATTGGCAATGGGCGCAACTATGTTCCATTGGGGTCTGCATCCTTGGGCAATTTACGCTGTTGTTTCTCTTTCGTTGGCATTCTTTTGCTACAACAAAGGGCTACCTTTATCTATTCGCTCTATTTTTTACCCTATTTTAGGCGACAAAGCATGGGGCTGGCCTGGGCATTTAATCGATATTCTAGCAGTGCTTGCTACCCTGTTTGGCCTTGCTACCTCACTTGGATTAGGCGCACAACAAGCGGCCGCAGGTATTAACCATGTATTTGGCACTGATAGCGGAATTGGTTTACAAATTGGCGTTATTGTTGGTGTAACTCTACTGGCTGTGATCTCTGTTGTTCGTGGTATTGATGGTGGTGTAAAACTGCTTAGCAACGTAAACATGCTTATCGCTCTAGTGTTACTAGTATTTGTTGCAATCGTTGGCTTTGCCGCAGCTTTTGGCAACCTTCCTAACACAGTAATGGGTTATGTTGAAAATATCATTCCACTTAGTAATCCACATGGTCGTGAAGATGAGACATGGATGCACGGCTGGACAGTATTCTATTGGGCTTGGTGGATTTCATGGTCACCGTTTGTAGGTATGTTCATTGCGCGCGTATCTGAAGGCCGTACAATTCGTGAGTTCTTAATTGCTGTACTACTAGTCCCAACTATTGTCACCATCTTCTGGATGTCAATTTATGGTGGTATTGCTATTGAACAAGTGGTTGATAAAGTAGGTGTGCTAGGTGAAAAAGGTTTAACTGATGTACCACTGGCTATGTTCCAAATGTTTGAAGCTCTGCCAATGTCGCAAGTGCTTTCGTTCATTGCTATTGTGCTGGTACTTGTGTTCTTTATCACTTCATCAGACTCAGGTTCATTAGTAATCGACTCAATCACTGCAGGTGGTAAAGTTGATGCCCCTGTACCACAGCGTATTTTCTGGGCATCAATTGAGGGTGCTATTGCAGCGGCACTTGTTTGGATTGGTGGTACACAAGCTATCGAAGCATTACAAGCTGGAGCCGTATCAACTGGCTTACCTTTCACATTTGTATTGCTACTTATGTGTGTGAGTTTAATCCTTGGTTTAAGAACAGAACCGAGAAACTAACCACTCAGCTCTAAATAATAAAAACGCCGCATTTGCGGCGTTTTTTATTTATAAGCTTTGGTCAATTAATTTAAATTACCCGATATATAGTCGGTGCAACGGTTGTTATATAAGAAATTCGCTTAGCGGCGTATCTTGGCGGTAATGATATGCGATTTGCGCTTGTAATAGCTCTGCGGTAGCAGTGGCATCATTCAGCGCATTGTGGTTTTGATACGCGGGCAGCGAATAACGAATACGAGAATCAGCTAATCGCACAGAATCAAGCTTAGAGTTGAATAATCGACCTAGTAACCCCTGCTTTGCTCGCAGAGCACGAGTTTCCAGATCTAGCGTGTCTATAACGGCAAACTCAAGGCCTTCACCTAATCGAGCTTGCAACGCTTGATATAAAAAATGCCTTTCAATGGGTGCAAAATGCACCACAATCACTTTGCCCTTCAATGCTGTTAGCAATGGTTCCATAATTGTTGAGAAATCTGGCGCATCGCTTACTTCTGAATGGGTTATGCCATGAATAACAATCGACTCTTCAGCAAGCTTACGCCTTGGCTGAACAATCCAATGCTGGCTATCTTTACAAAAGATACGCTTAGTATTAAATGGGATTAAGCCGACACTGACTATATCGTCATTTTGAAAATTTAGACCTGTTGTCTCAAAATCAAGCGCCACTAAGGGAACGTCACAGATTGGTATCTTTAGGTCACAAATGGCAGATTCATAAAACTCTTGAATTAACGGCTGTTTACTAGCAGCTAATAACTGCTGATACCGAGTCGGCCAATCAAGTTTTGCCCCTTGTTTTGCCATTACTTAATCCCTGAGTTAGCAGAGTATCTGAATTTAAGGAAACTCTGCGCTTTATCTAGAATCGCAAATGCCTCTTTTAGATTTCGTTGCTCAAAAGGAGAAAGCAAATGAGGCTCAAGATCGTTATCAGGTTCTTCATCAAGCTTTTCAATTTGCCATGCTTGGTGCCTAATTCTGATCATGGCAATATATTCAAGGGCATCACGTAGATCCTGTGCCTTGCCCTCGGGCAGTAATTTAGCTTCGATAATATCTTCCAAACGCTCGAATGAATTTTGTTTGCGGCTACCTACTGCCAGAGCATGTACACGAATAACATCTGATAAAGGCGCAGTTCCGCGGCGTTTTAAATTCATTGACCGCTTATGCTGACCATTGTGCTCTAACACAAAGTCTTTAAAGAAACCTAAAGGCGGTGTTCTGTTACGTGCATTGGCAGCAAGATTAGCCAAGAAACGTTTATTCTTGCGCCCTTCTGTTGCAATGAATCGCTTAAGCTCATCAGCCCACTTGTTTTTACCGTAAACGCCATCTAAATCAAAAAAGATGGAACTATGTAATAATGCCTGTGGTTTTGGTTCTGCCATCCAACCGGCAAATTGTTCTTTCCACTGCTCCCGCGTTAAACGCCACTTTTTAAAAGACGCCATAATTTCACCTTCACAGTATTTATAACCACACTCGGCTAAACCATCACAGACAAAATCAGCTAACTTTTGAAAATAATCGTCGTGTAATTCTTCATTAAAACTATTATCAAGGATAATGGCATTATCTTGGTCGGTGACAATTAATTGTTCATCACGAGCCATTGAGCCTAAAGCGATAAAACAATAAGGAACTGGTGGCGGGCCAAATTTTTCTTCGGCTAAATCAAGCAAACGCTGTTTAAATGTGCGTCCTATCACAGCCATAGCTGTGCCTATCATATGTGAGTTAGCATCTTCATTTACCATGCGCACAAACACATTAGGTAGTTGTCTTGCATAGTAAGCTAAATCTTCAATCGATTGCTGAGCTAATATACCTCGCACCAACAATAAGCTACTTTGCGATTCGTAACGTAAAATATCCGATAACGAAATAACACCAATGGGTTTTTTCTTCACAACGACTGGCAGGTGGTGAATGTTATCTCTGAGCATAGCAAGCACGGCTTCAAACACGTACGCATTACTATCAAGCAGAACTAAGTCTGTTTGCATAATTTGCTCTGCTGGCGCCTCGTAACTCAAACCTTCAGCAATCACACTGGTACGTAAGTCTCGGTCAGTAATGATTCCTACCACCTGACCGTCATCATCATCGGGATCATCACTAATTGGTTTATCCGCATCAGTCACTAAAACTGAAGATACCGACTCTTGTGTCATCAATTGTGCAACCAATTGCACAGAGGCACTTTTTGCGACAGTCACTGCATCACGGTGCAGTAGTGACTTCACTTTTGCTGTTGTTAAGTCGTTGCTATCCGCTTGTTCAACAATTGCCTGATGAAGGCGCACATTACCATCGGCTTCAAAAAAGTCGGCAAATACTTCGTATTCATCACAGTATTGGTTAAACAACTTCACATTGATGCAATAAACTAAGGTATCTTCAAGTGCCTTTGCCGGAAAACGCACTTTACGGTTCATAAGAAGACCCATTGAACCAAAAATTCCACCGATAGTTAAACGGTTATATAAATCACCATCACGCCGATACATTTCAACGGCACCAGTGCGTATAACAAATAAGTCTGCAATATCATCACCATAATTTAATATTTCTGTGCCGGCCCGAAAATAGGCTATTTCGACTTGTGATGCGAGTTTATTTACAGCCTCATCAGGTAGATCATCAAAAGGAGCATGATCGGAGAGAAATTGGGCAATATCAACGTGTTCGGCTTGCATACGCGTACCTAGTTTTAAACATTTGATTTAATTGTGAGGGTAATTGGCTATTTTTTCAAAGAAAAATAGCCAATTTGTTAGGATTAAGCCTTTTCTAACTCTTCAGCAAGAAGTTTCGACTCATCACCTCTTGGTTTTGTGAAGCGCGCTAGACCAAGATAAATAACCGGTGTTAAATAAAGGGTAAATAACACCGCAAGTGCTAAACCGCCAAACACCACCCATCCAATCGCGTTACGAGCCTCTGCTCCAGCGCCAGTAGATAGAATCAGTGGTAATGCACCCAGTAAGGTTGAAACCAGTGTCATTGCAATTGGGCGAAGGCGAACTAATGCGGCCTCTTCAACAGCGACTCTTACCGTTCGGCCTTGGTCACGTAACTGATCAGCAAACTCCACCAGCAATATTGCATTTTTGGCAATCAAGCCAATCAACATCACTAATCCTATTTGCGAGTATATATTTAGTGAGGTACCTGTTAGATACAAGGCTAAAATGGCTGACGTAATACCAAATGGCACTGTAATCATCACCACTATTGCACTATTAATACTTTCAAACTGCGCCGCAAGTACCAACAGTACAATTAAAAACGCCAATACATAGGTCATCAGTACTTCATTGGCAGTTTCTTCGAAGGTTAATGCTTCACCTTTAAACGCCAAACTAATACCAGCAGGTAGAGATTGCTCTGAAATATCACGGATTTTTGTTACCAGCTCAGCAATTGTAACACCCTCTGGCATTTCCATACTTAGCTCAATAGCACGACGCTGTGCATGGCGCTCTAGCTCTGCAGCCACACCTTCTTCTGTGATAGTCGCAACGCTACTAAGTGGCACTAACTGACCATTACGGCCGCCAACATACAAATTAGCTAAATCGCTTGGATTAGTGATAGTTTGGTTTTGAGCTTGCAACATGATTGGGATTGATTGATCACCAATGTTTAAATCAGCAATATCATCACCATTAATTGCAGCTCGTAGCGTTACTGATATATCACTAAGCGATACGCCAAGCTCTTCGGCACGACGTCTATCAATATTGACCCGTAATTGTGGTTGTGACGGCTGATATGAAATACGCACAGGCGCCACTTCTGGCACTGCCTTTTCAATCTCAGCAGAAAAGTCTTGTGCTGCTTTAAATATCTCAAGATAGTCTTGCCCTAATAACGCAAGCTCAATACCACCACCTTGACCGCGTAAATTCAAACTATTTGAACCACCTGGGTAACCAGCCGCACCTGGAATATTTCCTAAAGGACCACGAATCTTATTGATGATTTCTTGCTGGCTAAAGTGACGTTCGTCCCAATGTTTTAATGGCACAGTGATAAATACAATATTTGGATCCCATTGCCCAACCACAGTATAAATAGACTCAATATCACCACTTTCTACATACGGCAGTAAGATATCTTCCATTTGCACGGCTTGCCTGTCCATAAAGTTCAAGCCAACGCCATCAGGACCTCGTGCAAAAATACGAATTTTGCCGCGATCTTCTGTTGGTAATAGTTCGTTATCTAAATTGAAATACAGTGCCCCAGAGCCTGCTGCAACCAACAAACACGCAAAAAAGGTTAGCCATGCATGTTGAAGAACTCCGTGTATTGTGCGCTTATATACGGCGGCTAAAACATGGCCAATTTTAGCAAAAGGATGAAAACCGCCCTGCTTTAATTTCAGTTTTGAAGTTAGTGCAGGTACCAAGGATAAAGCAACAAAACTTGAGATGATCACCGCGCCAGCTAGCACACCACCAAACTCTCTAAATAACCGCCCTGCTGTTGAAGGTAAAAAGGCAATAGGCACAAACACCGCAGCTAATACAGCGGTTGTCGCCACAACAGCAAAGAACACCTCGCGAGTACCAACCACGGCAGCAGCACGTCGACCTAGACCTAAACCACGTTGACGCTGTATGTTTTCACTGACCACAATTGCATCATCAACAATTAGGCCTGTTGCTAATACTAATGCAAGTAAGGTAAGTATATTAATTGAGAAACCAAGGGCCCAAATCAGTGCTAAAGAGCCAATTAACGCAACAGGTATCGCAAATGCAGGAACAAGTGTTGCCCGCCAAGAGCCAATAAACACCCAAAGTGTTATCACTACTAATAGTACTGTCAGTAATAGTGAGTTAATTACCTCATCAACTGAGCTTCTAATAAACTGCGCATCGTCAGAGGTTAAAGTAAACTCCATTTCAGGAAAACGTTCACGCATACGCTCAATTAAAGTGAGCACTTCATCAGAAATTTCAATGGTATTAGATTGCGCCTGACGAATAATTTCCATGCCAATAACAGGTGTGCCATTGAGCCTAACAAATGAGCGCGGATCTGCAGGACCAAAGTAAACAGCAGCGACATCACCAATACGAGTATCATCACGGACAATGATGTCTGCCACTTGCTCTGCAGACACTGACGTTGCATCAGCACGAACAATGACTTGTTGATCGCTTGATTTTAAACTACCCGCAGGCACATCAAAGGGAGCTTGACGAAGTACATTAGCAATATCTGGCACCGTAAGGTTAAAGCTGCTCAGCTTAAGCGGGTCTATGCGCACTCGAAGTACCCGTTCACGGTCACCATTTAAGCGAACATCGGCAACCCCAGGAATGGTTAAAAACTGCGGAGCTAAATCAACATCAACGCGCTCAGTCAACGCCTCAAGGGACAAACTATCGCTTGATACTGTTAAAGAGACAACCGCTTCTGCATCATTATCGGCTTTAATAATTGATACCCGTTCAACTTCTTCGGGTAACTCTCGCTGCACACGGGCTACCGATTCGCGTGTTTCGTTTGCAGCATCATCTAGATTAACACCGGGGCGAAACTCAACCACAATACGGGCATTGTTTTCTTCACTTTGCGCACGAATTGACTTAACACCACTGACCCTAGCAACCGCCCCTTCGAGCTTACTGGTTACTTCGGTATCTACAGTTTCTGGTGAGCCCCCAGGAAAAGAAGCTGATACAGTAATACGAGGTCTATCAACATCAGGAAGCTCTCGTACTTCAACTCCCGCTATTGCAGCAATACCAGCGATAATAATGAGTAAGTTAAGTACCACAATTAAAACAGGGCGACGTATCGCCATTGATGGTAAGTCTTCCATCATAGGTTGCTGTTTCATCATTACTCCTTGGCTAGCTGCACTTCATTAATGAAATTAAGCTCTTGATTAGGTCTAAGGCGTTGAACCCCTTCAGTTACCAGTAAGTCGCCTTCTTTTAAGCCTCCGGAGACTAATAAACGCCCAGCTAAACGCTGCTCAATTTTTACATCAACGCGGGTTGCTTTATTATCAACACTCTTCCAAACATAAGGGCCTGCAGCTCCCCACATCATCGCTGCTTCTGGTACTACGGCAAGCTCTTCACCTAGAATATTTATATGTACACGGAAGCTCATACCCGGCATAAAATGTTGATCATTATTATCAAGCTTAGCTTTTGTTCTGAGTGTGCGGGTTTGTGCATTGATACGTGAATCAAGCTCTGCCACTTTAGCCGTGTAAGTTTCATCGCCTAACCAAGGCACCACTTCGACTGCTGATTTTTGTTTAAGCACAGACACAGCTGCCTCTGGGGCATTAAAATTAATATAAAGCGCTGAAATATCATCGATGGTAGCGATGGCTGTTTGGGTTGTGATCCTGTCGCCCACTTCAACGTCAGTTAAGCCCATAACACCGCTAAATGGAGCGCGAACTTCACGGTCTTCACGCTCTGTTTTTGCTTGCATTAACTTCACTTTAGCTAGTTCGTAAAGTGTTTTGGCATCATCTAAATCACTTTGCGGTACCGCACCACGGGAATGGCTTTCCTCAAGCCTTTTCATGGTGCGCTCAGCATCTTTTAAAGTAATTTCAGCTTCCATCAGCGCAGCTTTTTGTCTGCGCGAATCAAGCTCTAATAGTAAGTCACCTTTGGCAACCTTATCGCCGGGCTTGAAGTAAACAGCAGTAACTCTATCCCCAACAGCTGGGTAAAGTGTTACAGAATGAATAGCTTCAGCATTACCCACGGCTTTTATCTGTTGTTTAGACTTTTCAACAGACACTGATTCTACAACTACATTAGCCGCCTCAGCGACAGAAACACAACTAATACAGGCAATTAAAGTCCATGTATGTAATTTGCCAATTGTCAAAATTTCACCTAAATAAGAATCGTTTTAATTGTTACGAAGTGTAACAGCTTTGTGATCAATAAAAAGCTGACTTCGTTTAATAAACAATTAGCCAAGGTGAAATAGACGACGCGCTCTCGCGTGTTTATTAATTAGAAATGGCAATGTAATGAATCTGTTTCTTTTACATGTGCTTCACTGGCAATGGTTACCTCAACACATCCAGATGCACTATTTACTTGTTCCTTTTGAATAAGCGTAAAATTCCCTTCTTGCTCTGATCTTAAAGAATATTCAAAGGCATCATTACTACCTTCTGATATCGCAGTCACTATGCCGCCAACAAGCGCCCCAGCAATAGCGCCTGCAATCATATCTTCGTGGTTACCATCTAACTGATCAACAATGCCTATAGTAGAACCTGCGGCAATCCCTGTTTTAACGTTGGATGACAATTTAACAGGTTGCACTGACATGACTTTTGCGTAAAAGCGTTTGATCATTACATTTTGGTCTGCTCTATCAACACCTTGCGAGGCACAACCTCCTAAAAATAGTAAACCTAATAGTAATTTCTTCATTGTTTTCTCATCCCATCAGTTTAAAGCTTAAGTAAGATTCTATTCCTGATATAAGTTAGAGACTGTTTAAGATGTGTAAGAAACTGTATGTGGCTAATATACGGGCATAAAAAAACCCCAGACAATGCTGAGGTTTTATAAATTCAAAAAGCTAACAATTACTGTTGGCGCTGTGCTTCTTTTTGCGCTTTTTTAGCTTCTTTCCGCTTACGAAGAACTTCTTGTGCTTCGTTACCGATATGGCCTTCACCGCGAGCTTGTGCTAATTCGATTTGCTTTTGACGCTCAGCAAAACGTGCACGTTGCTCTTCTGTAAGGCTGTCGTGACAGTGATGACACGAAACACCTTCCATGTATTCAGGCTTTTGCTTTTCTTCTTCAGTGATAGGCATACGACACGCATGACATTGGTCGTAAGAACCTTTTTGTAAATCGTGATTTACCGCAACACGGTTATCAAATACAAAACACTCACCTTCCCACATAGTTTCTTCTTTTGGTACTTCTTCTAAGTACTTAAGAATACCGCCCTCCAGGTGGAATACTTCGTCAAAGCCTTGCTCTTTCATGTATGCAGTTGATTTTTCGCAGCGAATACCACCGGTACAGAACATCGCCACTTTCTTGTGCTTTTCTGGGTCTAGGTTTTCTTTCGCCCAAGCTGGGAATTCGCGGAACGTTTTGGTGTTTGGATCAACCGCATTTTGGAAAGTACCGATCTCGATTTCGTAATCGTTACGCGTATCGATAAGAATCACTTCAGGGTCTGAAATTAACGCATTCCAGTCTGCTGGTTTTACGTATGTACCCACTACTTCACGTGGGTCGATACCTTCTACACCCATAGTTACGATTTCTTTTTTCAGTTTTACCTTAGTACGGTAGAACGGGCATTCGTCATCGTATGACTCTTTTGTCACAATGTTATCTAGGTTTGGTTGTGAATCTAACCATGCAAGTAGGTTATCGATACCTTCACGCTTAGCAGAAACAGTACCGTTGATACCTTCAGCCGCAAGTAACAAAGTACCGCGTACTTCATTGTCTTCCATCACTTTAAGTAATGGTTGGCGAATCGCTTCAAAATCAGGAAGGGCTACAAATTTGTATAGTGCGCAAACAACAAAGTGCTCGCTAGTTACATTGTCTTTATGAACAGCAGTCATGGTTTTACCTTTTGCTTTAAATGCCCATGTGGGGCGTTAACCGAATCGCAAATCCGGCGCATTGAGGGCGCGTATTTTACGCGAATTAGCGATAATTGCAAAAACTGATGCGAAATAGCTGTGTTTTTACTGTCTCCTAGTAAGGCAAGTGCGTTATAATGAACAGGATTTACAAATTTTGCTCATCGGAGATTACGCATTGCACTTTACTGAACTTGGGATTGATACACGCCTCGAAAAACAACTTGCGCATCAAGGCATCACCCAGCCCACCGACATTCAAGCTCACGCGGTACCTACAGCTATCGCAGGCCATGATATTTTTGCACAGTCAAAAACAGGATCGGGCAAAACGCTGGCGTTTTTATTACCTGCTGTACAGCGCGTAATGAAGCAAAAAGCTCTCAGTAAACGCGACCCTCGCGTTTTAATCGTTGCGCCTACCCGCGAATTAGCAACCCAAGTATACAGCCAATTAAGATTATTAATTGCTGGCACAAATATTAGTGCTGTAAAAGTACTCGGTGGTGAAAACTTTAATGACCAAATTAAAGCACTTCGTAAAGACCCTCATTTTGTAGTGGCAACTCCGGGGCGTTTAGCTGACCATTTAAGTCAACGCTCATTACAGCTTTCAGGCTTAGAGCTTTTAATTTTTGATGAAGCCGACCGTATTTTAGATTTAGGCTTTACCGAGCAAGTTAAAATGATCAACGACCTTGCTGATCACCGCTTGCGCCAAACGTTATTGTTCTCAGCAACCCTTGACCATGCACAAGTTGATGCCCTGTCACGTAACTTATTACGTTCACCAAAACAAATTCTGTTAAGTGCCTCAAATGAGCAACATAGTGATATTACTCAGCAACTTTATTTAGCTGATCACTTAGATCACAAAGAAGCTCTACTTGAGCACTTTGTAAAACAAGACAATGTTGGTCAGTGTATTATTTTCACCGCAACACGAGCTGACACACAACGCTTAAGTCAGTTGTTGAACGATAAAGGCTTTAAAGCACAAGCACTCGCAGGTGACTTAACTCAGGCTAAACGCCTTGAAATCATGGATGCCTTTAGCCGTGAAAACTTCAAAATATTGATCACTACCGATGTTGCATCACGTGGTCTTGATTTATTAAGCGTGACCCACGTTATTAACTTTGACCTACCAAAACATGCTGAAGAATATGTGCACCGCATTGGTCGTACAGGTCGCGCAGGCTTTAAAGGTACAGCTATTTCGTTAGTGGGCCCGAAAGATTGGCCAAGCTACAAAGCAATTAAAGCATTTTTAAATGATGAATTAAGCTTTTTCACCGTTGACGGCCTTGTTGGTAAATTTAAAGGTCTGCGTGAGAAAAAACCAAACACAGTTTGGAAAAAAGCAGAGAAAAAAGTGGCTGCTAAACCTGCTAAACCAAAACGCAAAGCAGCCCCTAAGAAGCCAAAAGCCCCTATTCAAGCACCAATTGATGTAGATGGTTTTGCTCCAATGCGCCGTAAGAAAAAGCCAGAACAGGAATAACAATGAGTATTTTAGGAACCACACAAACCCTTTTCGTTAACGAAATATCTAACGAAGGTGCTTATTTAGATGGCCGTGATTTAGGCGAAGTATTCTTACCAAGCAAAGAAATTGACTACGAACTAGAAGCTGGCGACAGCGTGCAAGTATTCATTTACTTAGATCACGCAGGTCACCCAACAGGCACCACAAAAAAACCATTGGCTGAGGTAGGCGAATTTGCCCTACTACGTGTTAAAGCGATTAATAGCACCGGTGCGTTTATGGATTGGGGCCTCGAAAAAGACGTACTAGCACCATACAACGAACAAAAGCCAAAAATGAAAGACGGCTTTTCGTATCTTGTTCGTTTATACCTAGATAACGCCAGCCAACGTATTTGTGCATCGAGCAACTTTAATAAGTTTTTATCAAAAGATGAACCAACTTACTCTGTAATGGAAGAAGTTGACTTAATCGTTGCCGGTAAAACAGACCTAGGCTACAAAGTACTCGTAAACGAAGCCCACATTGGTGTGGTTTACTACAACACGGTATTTAAAAAGCTATTTGTAGGCCAGCGCTTAAAAGGCTTCATTCAGAAAGTACGTGAAGACGGCAAAATCGACGTACTACTTGAAAAACCAGGTATGGGTAAAGTAAACGACTTAGGCGAAAAAATCTTAGATAAATTAAAAGCCGAAGGCGGCGTACTTCACCTAGGTGATAAGTCAGACCCTGAAGCAATTAAAAAGACGTTTTCGACCAGTAAAGCAAACTACAAAAAAGCCATAGGCGGTTTGTTTAAGCAAGGTTTGATTGATATTGAAGCAACATCGATTAGGTTGAAGTAAGTTACGAGCTACGAGCTACGAGCTACGAGCTACGAGCTACGAGCTACGAGCTACGAGCTACGAGCTACGAGCTACGAGCTACGAGCTACGAGCTAACAAGATTATTGATATATATGAAAAAGAGTAAAGTGAAAGCTTTACTCTTTTTTATTGGTTTTGTTAGCTGTAACAAATAGGCGCGGTAAATTTTCTAACACTATTTTGAGTATTTTTCATTTAAAAGTGAGAGTTGGCATTGTGCCATGAACTGCCTTTCCGGTTTGGTTTAACTCATTAATTAGATGGTACGCCCCACCCATTAGCTAAACTAACAGAGTTGGCTATTATTGGAGGAAACCATTATGTCAGTTGTTAAAGTTATAGGTATTGATTTAGGTAAATCAACTTTTCATTTAAGTGG
>NZ_JAGDEC010000006.1:0-362980 GCF_040148775.1 Pseudoalteromonas sp. NFXS39
TAATTTCTAATTTCTAATTTCTAATTTCTAATTTCTAATTTCTAATTTCTAATTTCTAATTTCTAATTTCTAATTTCTAATTTCTAATTTCTAATTTCTAATTTCTAATTTCTAATTTCTAATTTCTTCAAAATTGTACTCGATTACATCTACATAAAAAAACGGGCTAATTTTCATTAACCCGCTTGTTAGTATTGATTACGAATTTGTATTAATCTAATGTCCCGCTGATAGCATACTTTAACACCCAGTTTTTTGCAGGACCTGTATTATTTGCAAGCTTTAAAAACTTACTGCGCACCCAGCTAAGTGGTTTAACCTCATTTGAAAAGCCAAAGTAACACGCATCCATCATACTCATCATTAGTAAATTAGCGTGACGGCGTTTTTTCTCATAGCGTTTTAATAAATCATGGTGACCAACATCCTGTTGTTCTGCCAAAATATCAGCCAACGCGACGACATCCTGAAAACCTAAGTTCACGCCCTGACCTGCAAGTGGGTTAATTGTGTGAGCCGAATCGCCAACCAAAACTAAACGTCCCTGTGAATAATCATTAGCATGTTGGCGTGCAAGTGGAAAAACGGCATGTTCAAGTACCTCAAAGTCGCCAGGTAGCTCAGGAAAGTGCTCTATAAGCTTTGCTTTTAGTTGTTCATTTGAGAGTTTATGCCATTGCTTTAATACCGCAGCGTCGTGATAGCAAATTAAATTGGCATACGGTGCCTGCATTGGCAAAAACGCCACAGGTCCGGTTGGGGTAAATTGTTGCCATGTTTTTACTTGCTGCGGCGCATCTAATTTGATTAAAACCCCCATGCAGTGTTGGCCGTACTGCCAACCCGTTACACCTAAGCCAGCTTTGGTACGTAATTGGGACTGTCCGCCATCTGCAGCAACAACTAAATCAGCGGTATATTTAGTATCACCATAATGTAAGGTAATTGCATCAGGCGTTTGACTAATATCTGTGATTAGTGAAGTTTGTTCTATTACTTCAATGTTGTACTTAGCAAATTGTTGCCAAAGACTGGCTTGTATTAAATTATTTTCTATTAAATGACCTAAATGTGTTTCGCCAATATCTTTGCAATCAAACAATAGATTCTCGTCTTGCTGCTGGTAGGCTTCAAGCTGTTGATAAGGCGCGATGCGATTTTGCCTAAGTAACGGCATTGCACCTAGGTCGTCGAGTAAATTTTCTGAAAAACGATTAATAGCCGAAATGCGAATATCTACTTTATCTGAACTAAGAATGTGATCAGCATCGATAAGGTGCTTTTCAATGACGGTGACATCCCTACCCTGTTTAGCCAGTGTTACCGCTGTAGCAGCGCCGACCATGCCACCACCGACAATTATTACCTTATTTTTATTCATTTAATATTCGCTCATTTGGCTATTAAAATACGCGACAAATTGTAACGTAATTCAATATTGCGTGTCAGTGCATTTACCGCTTATGAATTTCAAAACAGTAACTTGTTTGATTTCACACCACAAAGATAAAAACTATACTTGGATCTGTGCGGGTATCCAGCTAAAATACGCGTCCTTTAGGTCGGCATACTGCCACTTAATCCTGTTTCTAACACATTTTTGTGTCACTACCGAATTGAAAACGAGGCTATATTTCAATGAGTAAAAAGCTGCATATTAAAACCTGGGGTTGTCAGATGAACGAGTACGACTCTCAGAAGATGGCTGATCTACTAGATGCGACTAACGGCTATCAGTTAACTGAAGAAGCTGAAGACGCAGACGTGATCTTACTCAATACCTGTTCAATCCGTGAAAAAGCACAAGAAAAAGTATTCCATCAGCTTGGCCGTTGGAAACTGTTAAAAGACGACAAACCAGAATTAATCATTGGTGTTGGTGGCTGTGTTGCCTCGCAAGAAGGTGACTCGATTCGTCAACGTGCGCCGTTTGTTGATGTAATCTTTGGCCCGCAAACATTACACCGCTTACCAGAAATGATTAAGCAAGTGCAAAGTGGCGACAGCAGCTCGGTAGTTGACGTTTCATTCCCTGAGATTGAAAAGTTCGACCGTTTACCTGAGCCAAAAGCGGAAGGCCCTACTGCGTTTGTATCAATCATGGAAGGTTGCTCTAAATACTGTACATTCTGCGTAGTACCTTATACGCGTGGTGAAGAAGTAAGCCGTCCACTTGATGACGTATTACTTGAAGTAGCACAACTTGCAGAGCAAGGCGTTCGTGAAGTGAACCTACTTGGACAAAACGTAAATGCGTATCGCGGTGAAACTCATGACGGTGAGATTTGTTACTTCTCTGACCTACTACGTTATGTAGCTGCAATTGACGGTATTGACCGTATTCGTTACACCACATCGCATCCTGTAGAATTTACGCCAGATATCATTGATGCGTATGCAGACGTACCTGAGCTTGTTGATCACCTACACTTACCAGTACAAAGTGGTTCAGACCGTATTCTTAATTTAATGAAACGTGGTCACACTGCACTTGAGTACAAATCTACAATCCGTAAGCTACGTAAAATTCGCCCTAACCTAAGCATGTCATCTGACTTCATCATTGGTTTCCCTGGCGAAAGTAAAGCTGACTTTGAAGCAACCATGAACCTAATTAATGATATTGGTTTCGATATGAGCTTCAGCTTTATCTACAGTGCGCGACCTGGTACTCCTGCTGCTGATTTACCTGATGATGTGACAGAGCAAGAGAAAAAAGAGCGTTTATACCTTCTACAGAATCGTATTACGCAAATGGCACAACAAATCAGCCGACAAATGTTTGGTACTGAACAACGTATTCTAGTTGAAGGCCCTTCTAAAAAGAATCCTATGGAATTACGTGGCCGTACCGAGAATAACCGTGTGGTTAACTTTGAAGGCCCTCACTCAGTGATCGGTCAATTCGTTGATGTACGTATTACAGAAGCATTGCCAAACTCTTTACGTGGTGAGTTAATTCGTACAGAATCAGAAATGAACTTACGTCGTGATGTGGCACCTTCAGCTATTTTAAGTAAAGCTGCTGAAGCTGAGGCCGCTGCGGCCCCTAACGAAATTGGCGTTGCTACTTTCGTACCTTAGGGTGACACTTGGTGCAGGCACTGCCTGCACCCATCAATAGGAAGCAATTTTGAGTAATCAGTTAAAAACATTAGAGATTTATTTAGAACCCGCCGACAACAAACGCCTTTCATCTTTATGTGGTCCGTTTGACGAAAACATTAAGCAAATTGAACGCCGCCTTGGTGTTGAGATAGCACACCGTGATAATTTCTTCAGAGTAACCGGTAAACTGCACCTTGCAGCAGCGGCTGTTGAGATCCTAAAAAACCTCTATATTGAAACTCAACCTATTCGCGGCCTGATTGGCGAAATTGAACCTGAAGCCGTACATTTAGCGATTAGCGAATCAAATGCTCTTGAGCAAGATGAAAATCCAGGTGTATATGGCAAAGACATGGTGATTAAAACTCGCCGTGGCGTTATTAAACCGCGCAATGATAATCAAGGCGTGTATGTTGCTAATATTTTGCATCACGATATTACTTTCGGTATTGGCCCAGCCGGTACAGGTAAAACTTATTTAGCCGTTGCAGCAGCTGTTGATGCCTTAGAGCGTCAAGAAATTCGCCGTATTTTATTAACCCGCCCTGCAGTTGAAGCAGGTGAAAAGCTAGGCTTTTTACCTGGTGACTTAAGCCAAAAAATCGACCCTTATTTACGCCCATTATACGATGCGCTATTTGAAATGCTTGGCTTTGAGCGAGTAGAAAAGCTGATTGAGAAAAACGTGATTGAAGTAGCGCCCCTTGCCTACATGCGTGGTCGTACACTGAATGACGCGTTTATTATTCTTGATGAAAGCCAAAACACCACAGCAGAACAAATGAAAATGTTCTTAACCCGTATTGGCTTTAACTCAAAAGCGGTAATTACTGGTGATATTACACAAGTCGATTTACCCCGTGGTGCTCGTTCAGGTCTTCGCCATGCCATCGAAGTATTAAACGGTGTAGATGAAATTAGCTTTAACTTCTTCCAATCACACGATGTGGTGCGCCATCCGGTTGTTGCCCGTATCGTTGAAGCTTATGAGCGCAACGATGAAGCAGAGCGTTTAAAACGTGCAGAGAAACAACGTGCCAAAGAAGCGCAAGCAAACCAACAAGAAGCAAACTCGTGACCGAATTAGATTTACAAATAGCCTGTGAGTTTGACGACTTACCAAGCTTTGAACAATTCCAGCTGTGGGCTGACAAAGCCCTTAGCAATTACCGTGAAGATGCAGAGCTGACCATAGTGATCAGTGATGAAGCGCAAAGCCAGCAGCTCAACAATGATTACCGCGGCAAAGATAAACCGACTAATGTCTTATCTTTTCCATTTGAAGCACCACCGGGCATTGAGTTACCTTTAGTAGGTGATTTAATCATTTGTCCGGCCATTGTTTTAGCCGAATCAATTGAGCAAGAAAAGACCTTTCACGACCATTTTGCCCATATGGTTATCCATGGATGCTTGCATTTACTTGGATTTGACCATATAAAGGACGAAGATGCACTTGAAATGGAAAGCATAGAAAAGCAATTACTTGCCGATCTGAACATCGCTGACCCATATCGAGACGATATTTAAATTAACGGAGCAATTAGACGCAATGAGCGACGACAACTCGCAAACTAGCCAGGGTTCTTCTGGCAAAACGTGGCTGGGCCGCATAGCCCAAATGTTGCAAGGGGAACCCCAGAATAGAGAAGAGCTGGTAGAAGTAATTGCCGATGCGCAAGAACGCGACCTTATCGACCCTGAAACCAAAGACATGATTGAAGGGGTACTAGGTGTATCAGAGCTAAAAGTGCGTGACATCATGATCCCACGCTCGCAAATGGTGACCTTAGAGGTTGATACACCTTTAGAAGAACTATTGCCTATGATGGTTGATTCAACACATTCACGCTTTCCAGTGGTGTGTGAAGACAAAGACCATGTTGAAGGTATTTTATTAGCAAAAGATTTATTACCACTGATCATCAATAAAGATGATCAACTACCTTCATTACGTGAATATTTACGCCCTGCGGTTGTAGTGCCTGAGAGTAAACGTGTTGACACGCTCCTAAATGAGTTTCGTCAACAACGTTACCACATGGCTATCGTTATTGATGAGTATGGTGGTGTGTCTGGTCTTGTAACTATCGAAGATATTCTTGAAATCATCGTTGGTGAAATCGAAGACGAGCACGATGAAAGTGAAGACCTACAAGATATTCGCCAAGTTGCAAAGCACGTTTACGCTGTGCAAGCACTGACTGAAGTTGATGACTTTAACGAATATTTTAAAACCGGTTACAGCACCTCTGATGCTGACACCATAGGTGGTATTGTTTTACATGCATTTGGCCATATGCCAAGCCGTGGTGAAACCATCGAAGTAGAAGGCTTACACTTTAAAGTCACTAACTCAGATAACCGCCGCATCTTACAATTGCAAGTCACCATTCCAAAGGCTGATGATAACGACAGTGAAGAAACTGCTAACTAACCTAAGCCACCTTGCAAAAGATAAAAAAGCCTGGCTCGCACTTGTTGCGGGCCTCTTTTTAACCTTAAGTTACGCACCCTATAACCTATGGTTTATAACTTTTCTTTCTCTTGGTGCCCTGCTCTACTGCATAAACCCACTCGCAAACGGTAAATTAGCTGCTAAACAAAGTACTAAATATGGCTTTATATTTGGTTTAGGCTGGTTTGGCGCGGGCATAAGTTGGGTTCATGTATCAATAGCGACCTTTGGTGGTATGCCGTTAATAGCATCACTATCATTAATGGTGCTGCTATGTGCTTATTTAGCTCTGTATCCTGCATTAGCCGCTTGGCTGACTACACGCCTTGCTAAAGGCCCATATAGCTTTATCTGTTGGTTACTAGCCGCTATAGCAACCACAGAGTACTTACGTGGCACATTGCTGACAGGCTTTCCTTGGCTTAGCTTTGGTTACACGCAAACAGACAGCCCACTTAATTTCTTAGCGCCCGTAATTGGCGAGTTCGGTATCACGCTTGTATGCATGTTAATTGCGTTTGCCTTATATCGTATAGCATACAAAGATACTAAACCACTTATCGCCTCTGTGGCTCTTTTAGCAGGCTTATATACGATTGCAAACAGCAATCAGCTTCACTACCAAGACAAAACTATTAAAACTGTAATGGTGCAGGGTAATATTAAACAGCATCTTCGCTTTGAGCCGTCTGAGTTTTGGACGACGATGAGCAAATACCAAGATATGACTCGCCTACATTGGAATGCAGATTTAATTGTCTGGCCAGAGGCAGCAGTCCCCGAGCTTGAAGCATTATCAACCGAGTATTTAACAGGCCTCAATAGTGCTGCAACGTTTAATAACACTGCACTTATTACCGGCATCGTCGATTACCAATACGACACGCGTAACATTTTTAATACTTTGATTGTGCTGGGTAAAAAAGAACAAGAAGACAGTGAGGGTGATTATCAGTATTTAGGTAAAAACCGCTACCAAAAGCATCAGTTATTACCCATTGGTGAGTTTGTGCCGTTTCAAGATTTTCTGCGCCCAATCGCACCACTGTTTGACTTGCCGATGTCATCTTTCACCCGTGGTGATGAAGTGCAAAACAATTTACGCGCAAATGGTTTAAACATTTTACCTGCTATATGCTATGAAATTGCTTTTTCTGAGTTGGTTCGTGGTAATTATCGCAGCGATTCTGATATCTTATTTACGGTTAGTAATGATGCGTGGTTTGGAGACTCTCATGGCCCACATCAGCATATGCAAATAGCGCGTATGCGCGCCCTAGAATTACAGCGCCCGTTAATTCGAGTTACTAACAATGGTATTAGCGCCGTTTACGACCCTATCGCTAAATCACAATTAGCTATGCCGCAATTTAAAGCGGATGTACTCGAAGCCAATATCACTTTAATTAAAGGTGATAGTATTTACAGCCAATATGGTAATTGGCCAGTATGGGCCGTAGTCATATTACTCAGTACTGTTGGTTTGATTTTAAGACTCAAAAAATAACAAAATAAAAGGCTTCATTATGAAGCCTTTTTTGTGTTTTATACTCATTCGCTTAACTAAGTGAACAAGTACTATTGCAGATTAAATTTAAGATTCTATCTTTATCAACTCTACATCAAATATCAGCAATGAACCTGCTGGAATACTGCCTACGCGTTTACGGCCGTACGCAAGCTGAGGCGGGATATAAAAGGTAAATTTATCTCCCTCGCTCATGAGTTGTAAGCCTTCGGTCCAGCCCGCAATCACTTGATTTAAACCAAAGCTGATTGGCGAATTTCTTACCACTGAGCTGTCAAAAACACTGCCATCCATAAGCGTACCATGATAGTGAACCTTTACTTTACTGGTTGCACTTGGCTTTGTGTCATTCCCTGAACTTTGCTCAATTTTGTATTGCAACCCAGATGCTGTTTCATGAACATCGTCGGCTTTACTATTGTTCGCTAAAAAGTCCGCTGCTAGTTTTTCATTTTCAAGGGCTTGTAGCTTCGCCTTTTTACTATTTTTAAAAATTAAAAAGCAAAAAATACCAATGATTAGTAAAAGTATTAAATTAATCATTCTGCGTCCTTCTCATCATCATTATCGCCATTAACGATATCAGCAATATTGGCAAGCCTTGCTAATGCTAGGGCATTTATTGAGCCATCAGGATAACCTTGTGGTGTCATTTCGCCTGCGTCTTTATCCATTAATAAACTCAGTGCTTGATCAACTGTTTCAACGGCATAAATGTTAAAGCGTCCTTTTTCTACCGCATCGAGCACTTCGTCATCAAGCACTAAATTGACTTGATTTGATTTAGGAATAATCACCCCTTGCTCACCAGTTAAGCCACGCATTTTACAAAGCTTAAAGAAGCCTTCTATTTTCTCGTTGACGCCACCGATTGATTGCACGTCTCCATGCTGGTTAATTGAGCCTGTAAGCGCGATAGATTGGCTAATAGGTAAATTAGTAATTGCCGATATTAGCGCGCAAAGCTCTGCTAATGAAGCGCTATCACCATCAATGTAACCATAGCTTTGCTCGATTGCGATATTGGCACTGAGCGTTAGGCTAAATTGCTGAGCATATTTATTACCTAAGTAACCGGTTAATAGCATCACCCCTTTTGAATGAATTGCTTTACCCAGCTCGGCTTCACGTTCAACGTCAATAACGCCATCTGCACCTGCGTACACAGTGGCGGTAATACGTGCAGGGGTACCAAATGAAGTATCACCAATGTGCAGCACGGTTAAGCCATTCACTTTGCCCACGGCGTGACCTTCAGTAGCAATTAAAATTTGCCCCTCTTTGATATCACTCAACATGGTTTCTGAAATTTGCCCGGTGCGATATTGCTTACCTACAATAGCTTCATCGATGTGATGAGCATCAATCACAGTTTGCCCATCTTGCTTGGCATAAAAACTGGCTTCTGCCACTAATTCTAATACATCAGCAAAACGAGCTGAGAGCTTGTTATGATGTTCAGCTTGACGATAACTAAATTTTAATAACCTCGCCATCGCTGCTTCATTTACTGTGCAATTAAGTGTCTGCTGACAATATTCAGTGACCTTGGTAATGAACTGATATTGCAGTTTGTCACTGCTTGGCAAATAGTAATCAAAATCAGCGAGTACACGAAATAACTCAGCAAACTCTTCGTCATATTCACCTATTGTGTAATAGAGCTCCCGTGAGCCTAGCAGCACTATTTTTACATCAAGGGGAATAAGCTGCGGACGTAATGTAAAGCTACTCCCCACAGAGCTGTCTTGATAAGGTAAGTCGTTTTTGATTTGATGCGTTTTTAAAGATAACTTAAGGCCATCCCACACTTGTGGGTTAGACATAACTTTCTCTGCATCCATAATCAAATAACCACCATTAGCACGGTGCAATGCACCTGGTTGTATTGAACGGTAACTGGTGATTAAAGAGCCTTGCGAAGTCGCATATTCAATTTTTCCGAAGATATTACCAAACGTTGGATTTGGCTCATACACCACAGGCGCTGCATCATCTTCTTTGTATTCTACTAAGATATTTGGCGCAAAGAAGTCTGTGAGCATCCCTTTACGGTCAAAGTCTTCTTTATTTTCGTCGTTTTCATCGTCGTCGAGCCACTCAAGCACTGCATCAATGATTTCTTCACGAATGTCTTTTAAGTAACGTAACACACCAATATGCGTGGCATATTTGTGTTCAAGGGCTTTAATTAGTGGTTTAGTGGCAAGCTCTGCAGTTGATTTTTTAAGGTTACGCAGTTTCTCAGATGACTCACGCTTCCAGCGAGGCAGCTCAATCAGTGCTTCGATTAATGCATCTTCAAGTTTTTCAATGACCTCATAAAACTCAATACGCAATGGCTCTTCAAGGGCTGCAAATTCACTGTCACTCAGTTGTTTACCGTTAACCAAAGGCGCAAAGCCAACGACGCCATTTTCTTCAATCAGAGCCACACTTTGCTCAAGAGCAGCAATTTCGACTGATGTAATTGCCGCATCGTAAGTATCGGTAAACTCACGGTCAATTGATTTTTTCTTACGTTGATAACCAGGATTATCAAAAGCAGCGGGGAATGTATCGAGTACTTCATCAATGAAAGAATCAATATCGTCTGCTAACTGTTTTGATTGACCAGCTTGCATAAATAACGCAATAGGCTCGCGGTGGTCTTCATAGTTATTAACGTACAACCACTCATTAGGCGTTGGGCGGTCTTTTGAATGGGCTGTGAGCTTGTCTTTTACTAAGGTGTAACGTCCGTGCGCCGCTTCACCCATTACATAAACATTATATCCAGGTAATTCCATCCCCAATGAAAAGTCGAGGGCACTTTGTGCACGTTGCTGGCCAATAAATGGTAAGGCTTCTGGATATGGGTTTTGCATGCAAGTGGCAACATGGCTTGCAGCAATCTCAGGTGCTAACGCAGAAACAGGTAGAGGGATTAGTTTTTTTGTCATTCTAACTTCTTATTTCCCAGTTTTGACTGGGCATTATAGGTAACGCCCAGCACAAGCCTGCGTCACTGATTAAGGTTGTAATGCCTTACGGCGAAAATAAATACCGCCACATTCAGTACAAGGAGTAATTTGCGTAGCATGGTAAACATCGTAACTATGCTGACAATTTTTACATACTAATGTGCCCATGGCTATCCATTCTCCTTCTTGATACACACCATTGTGTTTAAAATCTTGGTTTAATGCTTGCCATTCAAGCTGGGTTTTATCTTCGATATGCGACAATTCGTACCAAAGAGACTCTTTGAGCTCTAGCCAAGCGAGTGAGTCATAATGACTGTCGTTTTCTTTGATATGGTCGATATCGCGCTTTAAATAGTCACGATACTGATATAGCTTTTCTTGACCTAAATCTTTAAGTGCCTGCTCTGACTCAACAAATTTCTCCATTGCATCTTTTAGCTCATTCTCTTTTACGTCTTTAAGCCAAGCACTCAAATCACTAAGCCAAGATTTATAATCTGCCATCGTTTACTCCTTCAAAAGTGATGAAAAATCAATCGTTATACTAGTTGAGTATAGGTTAACCTGTCCTGAAAATATATTTCATTGGAAAATTAATAAAAGCGCCTATTTGCCGCTGTGATTAGCATGTATTTTGGGTTATCCTTATCGACAATTTTTTATTAATTTGCAAGAAGTCTGGAATCGTAGATGCAAGAGCAATATAACCCGCAAGACATAGAGTCAAAAGTACAAGCCTACTGGGAAGAAAACCAAGTATTTAAAGTCACTGAAGATGAGAGCAAAGAAAAGTATTACTGCCTATCGATGTTCCCATACCCAAGCGGCCGACTCCACATGGGTCACGTTCGTAACTACACCATTGGTGACGTAGTATCTCGCTTCCAACGCTTGCAAGGCAAAAACGTAATGCAACCAATGGGTTGGGATGCGTTTGGTCTTCCTGCTGAAAACGCGGCAATCAAAAACAACACCGCACCTGCTAAGTGGACTTACGAAAACATCGATTACATGCGCGATCAGTTAAAGCAACTTGGCTTTGGTTATGATTGGGATCGTGAAATCGCAACATGTCATCCAGAATATTATAAGTGGGAACAGTGGTTCTTCACTAAGCTTTACGAAAAAGGCTTAGTATACAAAAAGATGTCAACAGTAAACTGGGATCCAGTTGACCAAACAGTACTAGCGAACGAGCAAGTAATTGATGGTCGTGGTTGGCGTTCAGGTGCCATTGTTGAGCAAAAAGAAATTCCACAATGGTTTATCAAAATCACTGATTACGCACAAGAATTATTAGATGATTTAGACAAACTAGATCACTGGCCTGAGCAAGTTAAAACCATGCAACGCAACTGGATTGGTCGTTCTGAAGGCTTAGAAATCGAATTCAAGCGTGCTGATAACGACGATACATTCAGTGTTTATACAACGCGCCCTGATACCTTCATGGGTGTGACGTATGTTGCTGTTGCAGCAGGTCACCCAATTGCACAAGAAGCCGCTAAAAACAGCGATGCTGTGGCAATGTTTGTTGATGAGTGTAAAAACACGAAAATCGCTGAAGCAGACATGGCAACCATGGACAAAAAAGGCATTGCTACTGGCTTTTATGCGATTCACCCATTAACAGGTAAGCAAGTACCAATTTGGGTTGCTAACTTTGTATTAATGGATTACGGCTCAGGCGCTGTAATGGCTGTTCCTGCACATGACCAACGTGACTACGAGTTCGCATCAGCTTATGGCCTTGAGATCACTCAAGTTATCGCACCAGCTGCAGGTTCTGAAGAAACGGTTGATTTAGACAACCAAGCTTACACAGAAAAAGGCGTGTTAGTTAACTCAGGTGAGTTCGATGGTCTTGAGTTTGAAGCAGCGTTTAATGCGGTTGCAGACAAACTAGAAGCACTTGGTGTCGGTGAGCGTAAAGTTAACTTCCGTCTCCGTGACTGGGGTGTTAGCCGTCAGCGTTACTGGGGTTCTCCAATCCCAATGCTTAGCGACGAAAATGGTGATGAGCTTGCAGCAACTGAAGACATGCTACCAGTTCGCTTACCAGAAGACGTAGTAATGAATGGTGTTACTTCGCCAATCAAAGCTGACCCTGAGTGGGCTAAAACAACTGTAAATGGCGCGCCTGCATTCCACGAAACAGATACCTTCGATACCTTTATGGAATCATCATGGTATTACGCGCGTTACTGTAGCCCTCGTTTTGACGAAGGTATGATTGAGCCAGGTGCCGCAAATTACTGGTTACCAGTAAACCAATACATTGGTGGTATTGAGCATGCGATCTTGCACTTACTTTACTCGCGTTTCTTCCACAAATTATTACGTGACTTTGGTTTAGTAAACTCAGATGAGCCATTTGAGCGCTTATTATGTCAAGGCATGGTACTAGCTGATACTTTCTATCGTAAAGATGAGAAAGGCGGTGATATCTGGATTTCACCAACAGACGTACAAACTGAAACAGACGACAAAGGTCGTGTTGTTAAAGCGTGGCACAAAGAAGATGGCGAGCCGGTATTCTCTGCAGGCATGAGCAAAATGTCGAAATCGAAAAACAACGGTATCGACCCACAACAAGTTATTGCCGAGTACGGTGCAGATACAGTTCGTTTATTCATGATGTTTACAGCACCACCAGAGCAAACTCTTGAATGGTCTGATTCAGGTGTTGAAGGTGCAATGCGTTTCTTAAAACGTATTTGGAAATACGCTGTTGATGTAGAAACAGTAGGCTACCAAGCGCTTGATAAGTCAGCATTAAACAACGACCAAAAAGTACTACGTCGTGAGCTTCATAAAGCAATTGCAAAAGTCACTGATGACGTTGAACGTCGTCAAACATTCAACACCGCGATTGCAGCAATCATGGAAATCTCTAACAAATTATTAAAAGCACCACTTGCAGATAAGCAAGATGTAGCTATTGCTAACGAAGCTCTTGAAGCATTGCTTATCATGCTTGCGCCTATCACGCCGCATATGTGCCACCAGTTATGGCAAGACCTTGGCAAAGAAGGCGACATCTTAGATGCAGCATGGCCAAAGGTTGATGAATCAGCACTTGTTGAAGATGAGAAGCTAATCATTGTACAGGTTAACGGTAAGCTACGTGCTAAGTTAACAGTGCCTGCAGATGCAACGAAAGAGCAAGTTGAAACGCTAGCATTTGCTGAAGAAAACGTGACTAAGTTCACTGATGGCGTAACCATCCGTAAAGTGATTTACGTACCTGGCAAACTACTTAACGTGGTTGCTAATTAAGATGGCAGCGCTTCAAGCACTGAAAAACGGACTAGCCCTTGCGCTAGTCTGTTTACTACTAACAAGTTGTGGCTTTCACTTAAAGAAAGCCTCTAATTTGCCTGAAGACTTGAAAGTGATCACCCTTGCTGGTGATGATGAAAAATCAGCGCTATTCGAATTAGTTGAAAAAGAGCTTATTGCTAGTCAAGTAAAGCTAAACGAAAGTGACAGCCTATACCCTGAGTTAATCATCCACAAAGACCGTCTAGAGCGTCAAATATTGTCATTATTTGATAATGGTCAGGTTGCTGAATATGAACTTGCCTATAGTGTAAGCTATACCCTAAAGCGACCAGGTCAAAAAGCCATAAATCAAAGCTTTGAGCTGTATCGTAACTACCAAGACGACCCTGACAATGCCCTTGCAAAGGCAAAAGAACTTGATTTACTATTAAACGAAATTCGTAAACAAGCGAGTCGCCGTATCGTTCGTGAGTTATCACAACTCTAATGCGTTGTTATGCAAACCAACTTCCGAGCCAGTTAAAAAAAGGCCTAGCGCCTTTTTACATGGTCTTTGGTGAAGAGCCTTTTCAAATTGAACAGTGTGTCATGCAAATTCGCCAAGCTGCTAAACAGCAAGGCTT
The DNA here is from genome assembly GCF_040148775.1 of Pseudoalteromonas sp. NFXS39. Taxonomy (NCBI): domain Bacteria; kingdom Pseudomonadati; phylum Pseudomonadota; class Gammaproteobacteria; order Alteromonadales; family Pseudoalteromonadaceae; genus Pseudoalteromonas; species Pseudoalteromonas sp. NFXS39. The sequence goes on from NZ_JAGDEC010000006.1 coordinate 13,969, forward strand.
TGACGAGGTCATTAAATTTACCTTAATGCCAGGTTTTGATTGGCAAGAAATTGTTGCTCAATACCAGAGTATGTCGCTGTTTAGTGCTCGTACCTTAATTGAGTTTGATTTAAACGAGCAAAAACCAGGTACTCAAGGCAGCCAAATCTTTAAACAACTTGTTGAGCTTGCTAATCCCGATACTATTTTGGTTTTAAAAGGTGCCAAAGCCAGCCAAGATATTCAACGCAGTGCTTGGTTTAAGGCCTTAGATAAACAAGGCTTATTCGTTCCTTGTTATCCCCTCACAGGTAATCACCTAAGTCGTTGGTTGGATGAGCAATGTTACCGTTTAAACTTGAACCTTCATAACAATGCTAAACAAAGCTTGATTGATGCCACAGAAGGTAATTTACTTGCCTGTCATCAAGAGCTAGAAAAACTGTCTTTACTCTACGGCAGTGAGCTAATTGACCAACAAGCCGTAATGCAAGGACTGCTTAACCAGTCTAAGTTTGATATTTTTGACTTAAGTGATGCTCTATTAAATGGCCAAGCCAAGCAAGCCGTTAAAGTAATGACTAAACTTGCCGCTGATAATACCGAAGCAATGAGTATTTTTTGGGCTATTAACAAAGAAGCTGCAAATTTACTGGCGATGCAACATGGGCGCTTAAATGGTGCCAACATGGCTGATTTATACAAGCAATTTAATATTTGGAAAAATCAACAAGCGATTGTTCAACAAGCCTTAAACCGCTTAAATATTAAAGTACTCGAACAAATTACAGTTCAGTTAGCTCAGTTTGATGCAGCTTATAAACAAGGGAACCTCGTAGCTCCCTACCAAGCATTAATGCACATATGCTTAATGTTTTGCCAACCAGTGGCAATACCTTTACCTTGCCACCCAGTCTTCGACTAAGAGTGACAATTCATGATTGCTATTTTCGGTGGCACCTTTGACCCGATTCACTTAGGTCATATTAATATGGCCCAGCAATGCGTTCAGCAGTGTCAACTTGATACCCTTTACTTCATGCCTTGCGCTATTCCCGCTCACAAAGCTAAGCCAGGAATAAGTGATGAGCATCGAATTAACATGCTGAAACTCGCGATTGAAAACAACCCACATTTTGCTATTGATTATCGAGAGTTAAATAGAGAAGGTGCATCTTATTCGCTACTGAGCTTAAAAGAGCTTCGTGCAGAAAATCCGTCTTCACCGATTATGTTTTTAATCGGCATGGACTCATTCAATAGCCTAGACAAGTGGTTTAAATGGCAAGAAATTGTCGAACTATGCCATATCGTTGTTTATCAACGTCCGGGTCAACACTGTCAAGTAAGTGGTGAGTTAGCGGTTTATAAAGAAAATGCTTTTACTGAGCAGCTCAGCCAACTGCAACAAACCCATGCAGGTAAGTTATTCTTTTTAGATGGCTTACAAGTTAATGCTGCCTCAAGCGAAATCAGAAAAAAGCTGCATTTAAATGATAATATAGCGGAACTTTTACCTACCACGGTAAGTCAATACATTGCGCAGCATCATCTTTACCAAACAGATGAATAAATACTGTCTGCGTGATAAAATAACAAATTAAGATTATTTATTTTTGAGATAACACTTTGGATTCTAAACAACTACTCGCATTTGCCCTTGATAAAGTCGACGATATGAAAGCCCGTGATGTGGTGCAACTTGATGTTCGTGGTAAGTCTGATATTACTGATTATTTATTAGTATGCTCAGGAAACTCTAAACGCCACGTACAATCTATTGCGGATCACGTTGCTAAAGAAGCACGCCATGCTGGAGAAGAGCCTCTCGGTTACGAAGGCCAAAACGAAGGCGAATGGGTGCTGGTTGATCTAGGTGATGTGGTTGTGCACGTAATGCAAGACCAAACTCGCGACTTCTATGATCTAGAAAAACTTTGGGGCTAACCCTTAGCAAGGACATAGGTAACCATTTTGAAAATACAATTGATTGCTGTTGGCACCAAAATGCCAGCATGGGTTGAAACCGGATTCACAGAATACCAACGTCGCTTTCCGCGTGATATGCCGCTTGAGCTTATTGAAATCCCCGCTGGTAAACGTGGTAAAAATGCTGATATCAAACGTATTTTACAACTTGAAGGTGAAAAGACCCTTGCAGCTATTCCTAAAGGTAACCGTATTGTTACTCTTGAAGTAACGGGTAAACCCATGGATACCCACCAGTTGGCGAAAAGCATGGAAAAATGGCAGCTTGATGGTCGTGATGTCAGCTTGTTGATTGGTGGACCCGAAGGTTTAGCACCAGAGTGTATCGCAGCCTCTGAGCAAAAGTGGTCATTATCAAACCTTACACTACCGCACCCATTGGTGCGCATTATTGTTGCAGAAAGCCTATACCGAGGCTGGAGCTTGAATAACAACCACCCTTATCATCGCGAGTAGTAAAACCAATGCGAAAACACAGACCCACGATTAGAGACCACTCGGCTGAGGCAAACTTATTTGCTCGCCGTGCCTTTGTGGGCTTTGTGTTTGTTACATTGTTAATTGGTGTGTTGCTATCTAACCTGTACAACATCCAAGTTATTGATCATCAAGATTATCAAACACGTTCGAACGATAACCGAATCAAGGTCATTCCTATTGCTCCTAACCGAGGGCTCATTTACGACAGAAATGGCGTATTATTGGCTGAGAACAAACCTGTTTACAATCTTGAAGTGATCCCTGAAGAAGTTGACGATCTTGATAAAGCTCTAACAGAAGTAAAACAGATCATCGAAATTAGTGAGCAACAAAAGGCCGACTTTTTAGATGATATTAAGCACAATCGCCGTTTCAAAAGCCAAGTATTAAAGGCCCGTCTAGACGAGACTGAGGTAGCAAAGTTCTCTGTTAATCAGCATAAATTCCCTGGTTTTAGCATCGAAGCTCGGTTAGCTCGTTTTTACCCCTATGGTGATACCCTCACCCATGCCTTAGGTTATGTTGCCAAACTCAACAAAAAAGAACTCATTAAGCTTGAAGCAGAAGATCAAGCTACTAATTACCGTGCAACTCACGACATTGGGAAGCTTGGTATTGAGAAATATTATGAAGAGCTCCTGCATGGCATGGTGGGTTCACAGCGTGTTGAAGTGAATAACCGTGGCCGAGTTATTCGTACATTGAGCCTTACTCCACCTGAACCAGGTCATGATTTAGTACTCACCCTGGATATTGGCCTGCAACAAATAGCCCAGCATGCTCTAAAAGATATGCGTGGTGCCGTTGTCGTACTTGATGCAAAAGATGGCGGCGTATTAGCTCTGTATTCAAACCCCAGTTATGATCCGAACTTATTTGTACATGGGATCAGTAGTACCGACTACAAAAAGCTGCTCAACCCGGACCGGCCACTTATAAACCGAACTACACAGGGTCGTTACGCACCAGCATCGACAGTAAAACCTCTCATGGCTATTTTAGCGCTTGAGGAAGGCCTCGTTACCGAGCAAACACAAATGTGGGATCCGGGCTTTTTTCAGATTCCAAATGTCGATCACAAATGGCGTGACTGGAGGCGTTGGGGTCATGGTCATGTTGATGTTTACAAAGCCATTGAAGAGTCTTGCGATACCTACTTTTACGACGTTGCGTATCGTTTAGGCATTACTAAAATCAGTGATTTTATGTATCAATTTGGATTTGGTGAGTTATCTGGTATTGATATCCATGAAGAAACTTCTGCAATAATGCCATCTAAAGAGTGGAAAGAAGGTCGCTTTAGAGAGTCTTGGTGGCGTGGCGATACAATTTCAGTGGGGATCGGGCAAGGTTACTGGACTGCCACACCAATGCAAATTGCTAACGCAACCAATATATTGGTAAACCGTGGACTCGATCATCCACCACATCTTGTGCAAGTAGCCAAAAAAGAAAATGAAGTAACGCAAATAAACAATGACGAAAAGCCCCCAGTGGAACTAAAAAATCCTCATCATTGGCAAATTGCTCTCGATGCTATGCATAATACAGTGCACAAAGTCACTGGTACTGCACATAAAGCATTTAGAGGGGCAAGTTACGATCCTGCTGGCAAAACAGGTACTGCGCAGGTGGTAAGTATCGCACAAGGTGAACGTTACGACGCTAAGTCGCTAAAAGAGCGTCAACGAGATAACGCTATCTATGTTGGTTTTGCACCTTATAACGACCCGCAGATTGTTGTCTCTGTAGTTGTAGAAAACACTGGTGGTGGTAGTACGGTTGGAGCTCCTATTGCTCGTCAATTAATGGATTACTACTTCTCAGCTAACCCAATTCAAATTACCCAAAGTGACGCGCCATGATCCCATTAAATAAAAAGCGCTCAATTTGGCAGCGTCTACACCTCGATTTACCGCTACTTGTAGCCCTTTTGGCTATGATGGTTGCAAGTTTAGCGATTGTATACAGCGCCAGTGGCCAAGACTCTGCAATGATGATACGCCATGCAACGCGTATGTTTGGCGCTATTCTCGGTATGTTCATTCTCGCTCAGTTTTCGCCTAATACTTTAAAAAGCATGGTAATTCCGCTTTACTGCGTGGGGCTACTAATGCTGGTAGGAGTGTTATTATTTGGGGTTAGCTCAAAAGGAGCGCAGCGCTGGCTTGACCTAGGTGTAACCCGTTTCCAACCATCAGAATTAATGAAAATTGCTGTGCCTATGATGGTTGCTTGGTATATTGGTCGCAATCATCTTCCCCCTCGTCCACTGCATTTAATTATTGGTTTTGCCATAGTGATGGTGCCAACCATTTTAATTAAAGAACAACCCGATCTCGGTACCTCTATTTTGATAGCTAGTTCAGGTATATTTGTATTGTTTTTATCTGGGCTTAGTTGGCGCTTAATTGGCTTTTTATCAGCCTCAGTGGCATTAGCAGCTTGGCCATTTTGGCATTATGTTATGCTAGATTATCAAAAGCAGCGAGTACTTACCTTTTTGGACCCAGAAAGTGATCCCCTTGGCTCTGGGTATCACATTATTCAATCGAAAATTGCTATAGGCTCCGGAGGAATTGAAGGTAAAGGCTGGTTACAAGGTACTCAATCGCAATTAGAGTTTTTACCCGAACGTCACACCGATTTTATCTTTTCTGTTCTAAGCGAAGAGTTTGGCCTTTTTGGGGTTTGTTTATTGCTGTGTATGTACTTGTTTATTATTGGTCGTGGCTTGTATATTGCGGTAAACGCGCAAGATGCTTTTGGTAAACTTCTTGCCGGTGCATTAACCCTTACCTTCTTTGTTTATGTATTTGTAAATATTGGTATGGTATCTGGGTTACTGCCTGTTGTAGGCGTTCCGTTACCTCTGATAAGTTATGGTGGCACCTCAATGGTGACCTTAATGGCTGGGTTTGGCATTATTATGTCGATCGCCACCGATAAAAGGATGCTTTTAAAATAATGACACAGCGAGTCAATTTCTTATTAATAGCGTTATTCTCAATGCTGCTAGCAGCATGTAGTTCTTCGCAGCAAGGTCGCTATGCTATGGAGCATGATGCTGCGCCGCTTCGTAAACCGACCGAACTTGAAATGCAAGATGCGATAGTTACCCCTGTTGTTAAAAGTGCCAGCGCCAGTCGCCCTTACGAAGTTCGTGGTAAACGCTACACGCCAATGCTTGATGAAACAGGCTATGCAGAAGAAGGCATCGCTTCATGGTATGGCCGAAAATTTCATAATTATCACACCTCAAACGGTGAAGTCTACGATATGTTTGCAATGACAGCAGCTCATAAAACACTCCCTCTACCAAGCTATGCCAGAGTAACAAATTTAGATAACGGTAAATCAGTGATTGTTCGTGTTAATGACCGAGGACCGTTTCATGAAGATCGGATTATCGATTTATCTTATTCTGCGGCCTATAAATTGGGTTATTACCGACAAGGTACAGCCCGTGTTAAGGTTGAGGCTGTTACCCTTGCAAATTCTGCCCCTCGTTTAAGCTACATTCAGGTTGCAGCGGGAAGTACTCTTGCTAATGTTGAGGCGCTCGCGTTTCAACTTCGTCAGCAATATCATGTGCCAACAAACATTGTTGAAAAAGATGGAATCTATCGATTACGTCTTGGTCCAATAAAAGATGCCGCAGAAGCACAGGCTGTTTTAGAAAAGCTAAAACAAAACCAATTTCAGAACGCGTTCTTGCTTTACAGTGAGTAAGACCTTTAGAATAGGTCAACGCAACATGTTTAACTTTAACCATTAATGAGTACGATGAAATCTATAAAATATAAAATCTTAAGTGGCGTTTGTGGCCTTGTTTGCACTGCTAGCGTATTTTCTGCAACAGCCCAAATTATCCCTGCCCCACCTCAAGTTAATGCGAAAGGTTATTTCTTGGTTGATTTCACCACAGGTAAAGTAATTGCCGAAGGCGAAGCTGATACAAAGCTAGCACCTGCTAGTTTAACCAAAATGATGACCAGTTATGTTATTGGTACTGAAATCAAAGCAGGTAATATTGCTCCAACCGATATGGTTACAGTGAGTGAAAAAGCTTGGGCAAAGAATTTTCCTGAGTCATCAAAAATGTTTATTGAAGTAGGTAAGCAGATCAGTGTTGATGACCTTAATCACGGTATCATTATTCAATCTGGTAACGATGCCTGTGTAGCTATGGCAGAACACATTGCTGGTAGTGAAAGTGCATTTGCTGATTTAATGAATGCGCATGCTGAAAAACTTGGCATGACTAACAGCCACTTTGTAAATAGCCACGGTTTAGATACTAACGAACACTTCACAACACCACGCGATATGGCAACATTAGGTGCAGCTCTTATTCGTGATGTACCAGATGAATACGAAGTATACGCTAAAAAATCATTTACCTTTAATGGTATCAAGCAGTACAACCGCAACTCACTGTTGTGGGATGAAAGCATGAATGTTGACGGTATTAAAACTGGCCATACGTCTGAAGCTGGCTATAGCTTAGTCACTTCAGCAACTAAAGACGACATGCGTTTAATCGCGGTAGTTATGGGCACTGAAAGCGAGCGTGCACGAAAAGTTGAAAGCAAAAAGTTACTTAACTATGGTTTCCGCTTTTTCGAAACAATTACCCCATACAAAGCAGGCGATAGCTTTGCAGAACAACGTATTTGGATGGGTAACAAAGAAAACGTATCGCTAGGTATCTTAGAAGACACGCCAATTACTATCCCGCGTGGTCAGCGTAAAAACTTAAAAGCAAACTTCGAGCTTGATAAAACGTTAGAAGCACCACTGGCTAAAGGAACTAAAGTAGGCACGCTTTTCTTACAGCTTGAAGGTGAAGAAATTGCTCAATACCCACTAGTTACACTAGAAGAAGTGGAAGAAGGTAGCTTCTTTAGCAAGATCTACGATTACCTGCGTTTACAAATTCAGTAATCTGCTAGTAAAGTTTATAAACGCCTTGCACCGCAAGGCGTTTTTTTTTGTCTGAAAAATGATAGAATGCGCCCCATATAAGTCGCGCTGGGTCGAGTGCGTCGTAATCTAAGTTTGCTTAACGCCAAGAAATGGCAGAGAACACCTCTATTAAGCATACTCACTGTTTGAGGAGTCACCGTCGTGGTTCAACCTGTAAAAAATACTAAGTTTGACGAGTATTTAGATTTTCCTTGCCCATTCACATTTAAAATCATGGGTTTAGCTAATGTAAATCTAACAGATCAGATCCTAGAAAAGCTGCAACCAATTGCACCTGGCGATTATGCGCCAAAGGTAAAACCAAGCAGCAAAGGTAATTACGAATCTGTAACGCTTGTAGCTACCGTTACAAGTAAAGAGCATATTGAAGAAATTTATAACGTGATCAGCAACATCGATGACGTACGTCACATGCTATAGACCGATTACGGAGTAAATCGTGAGCGAAAGAGAATTAATCGTTCGTCAATTAGGTCGTCAGCGTTACATGCCAATTTGGCAAAAAATGCAATCTTTTACCGACACCCGTGATGAGCACACAGCCGATGAAATTTGGCTCGTTGAGCACGAGCCTGTATTTACTCAAGGCCAAGCTGGTAAAGCTGAGCATTTATTAAATACCGGTGATATCGAAGTGATCCAAGTGGACCGTGGTGGCCAAGTAACATACCACGGACCAGGCCAGCAAATGATGTATGTGCTGTTCAACTTACGTCGTTTAAAAATTGGTGTAAGAGAGCTAGTTACATGGCTTGAAGAGTGTATTATCGACACGCTAAAAGAATATGACATTGATGCCTACGCCAAAGCAGATGCACCTGGTGTCTACGTAAACGATAGTAAAATCGCCTCATTAGGCCTTCGTGTTCGCCGCGGTTGCTCTTTCCACGGTTTAGCACTTAATGTAAACATGGATCTAGCGCCATTTTTGCGTATAAATCCATGTGGCTATGCTGGCATGAACATGGTGCAAACAACCGACCTTAACGGTCCGCAAAACCTCGAGCAAGCAGGTGCAGGGCTTGTAAAACACATGATTAAAAAGCTTAATGCTACTGTGGTTAAGCATACTGAAGGGTTTGAAAACGAATGAATAAACCAGTCAAAATGGAACCAGGCGTAAAACTGCGTGATGCAGAAAAAATGGCGCTGATACCAGTTAAAGTTTTACCGACTGAAAAAAACGAAATGTTACGTAAGCCAGAGTGGCTGAAAATTCGCTTACCTAAATCAACCGAACGTATTGATGGTATTAAACAAGCGATGCGTAAACATGGTTTGCACTCAGTTTGTGAAGAGGCATCATGCCCTAACCTATCTGAATGTTTCAACCATGGTACAGCTACCTTTATGATTTTAGGTGCTATTTGTACTCGTCGTTGTCCATTCTGTGATGTTGCACACGGCCGTCCATTAAAGCCAGATGCAGCAGAGCCTGAAAAGCTAGCGCTGACCATTAAAGACATGAAGCTTAGCTATGTTGTTATTACCTCGGTAGACCGTGATGATTTACGTGATGGTGGTGCACAGCACTTTGCTGACTGTATACGTGAAATTCGTAAGCACAACCCAGAAATCACCATTGAAATTTTAGTGCCAGATTTTCGTGGTCGTATGGACAGAGCCCTTGATATCTTAATCGAGACGCCGCCAGATGTATTTAACCACAACCTAGAAACTGCACCGCGTTTATACAAATTAGCGCGTCCTGGTGCTGATTATAAGTGGTCACTTGAGCTTCTACGTCGTTTTAAAGAAGCGCACCCTAATGTGAAAACTAAATCAGGTTTGATGGTAGGTTTAGGTGAAGAGATTAGCGAAATCGAAGAAGTGTTACGTGACTTACGCGAGCATAACGTTGATATGCTAACAGTAGGCCAATACTTACAACCTTCTAAGCACCACTTACCTGTTAAACGCTATGTGCCGCCAGCAGAGTTTGATGCATTAAAAGACTATGCAGACGAAATTGGCTTTACTCATGCGGCCTGTGGTCCATTTGTTCGCTCAAGCTACCATGCTGACCAACAAGCAGCTGGTAAAGAAGTGAAGTAAGACTTCTTATAAATATAAAAAGCCCGCATCAAGCGGGCTTTTTTTATGAAACAGACAATCAGCGCCCATATCGCGCTAAGAACATTTTCACGGTTTCACTAATCACTTTACTATCAGAGTCGCCAGCTTGACGTTCAAAGCCATACAGCAATGGATAAAAAATTAAGGACTTTAATTGATATACAAATTGTTTTGCAGCGAACTCAACATCATCAATATTTAAAGCCTGCGCTTGGTTTCCTGCTTCTAAAAACGACACAAGGTCTTGCATGCAGCCCATGTTGTTACTAGCTAATGATTTAGCTAAATCAGGCTGTTTTAACATTTGCATGAAGGCTACTTTCGCCACTTTTAAAAACTCTTCAGAGGTTAGTAGCGCTACTTCTTGCTCGGCAATACAGGTTAACTGCTCTGCTATTGGCAAAGAAGCATCAAACACAACAGCTTGCTCTTGGCGTACTTTTTCAAACATAAACACAAGAATAGCCTGGAACAACACATCTTTATTTTCAAAGTGGTTATATACCGTACGCTTAGAGGCGCCCGCCAAGCTTGCAACCTGATCCATACTTGTATTCTCAACACCCTGCTGAAAAAATAATGTCTCTGCTGCATTCAAAATATCTAATCGCTTTCTCTGTGATAGTTTCATGTGCCCCTCCAATCAAGTTACTAGTGTACCGTAAAAACAAAAAATGCACTAGACAGTTTACTTTTACAACAAGCCACAAAAAACTACACAGGACATTTACTTATAATAAAAATTGAGATTTTCAAAAATGGTTAGCAATCGCCACTCTATCTTGATATAACCCAATTAACCCCTCAACAAAAAGCATACCAAGCGCAAGTATCATTCAGTACCCAGTCGTTGCCGAGGTTTTAGAACTCAAGATACCAAGATTAATAACACTTAATCGTTCACTTGATAGAGTAATACCAATTCGCTCATTAAGTGGTCTATTTTGAGGCAATAAACCCTCGTTGATAACAAGGCAAAAATTTCGTTATTTAGTTGTGATCGACAATTGCTCCTGCATGCTACCTTCTGCATCCATGCCGTCGTAAATAAGAAATTTTAACGCAGGTAGCGACAGGTTTAATCCCTCAAAATGATTAAGTATTATTACGGACTGGTATAAAAGTGCATTATTACCCTTTCATCCTGAATAATTAGTTATTTGCAGACTCTTTCTGGACAGTCCCCCTTCTCGTCCCATATAGTGAAACCTTGTGCAATCAACCAGAAAAACTATGACAACTCACCTTAAATATGCAAGCTTGGCACTTGCAGTTGGTTTATTCGGCTGCTCTGAGCAACCAATATCTAGCGCTAATAAGCCAAGTGCTGAAAACCATGAAGCCGTTAACATTGCCAATGTGCGCTCACATATTAAAACACTTTCCTCTGATGAATTCTTAGGCCGTGGCCCTTTGACTGAAGGAGAAACGCTGACCATTAACTATTTAGCTGACGAGTATAAAAAACTCGGCTTAACAGGTAGTTATAATGGCGAGTTTTTACAGCCAGTTACTATGGCAAAACTCACCCCAGATCAAAACATGACCCTAAAAGTGGGTGATTTAAGCTTTAATGCTGGCAGTGATTTTACCGCCCGCACTCAGCAAATTAACCCTGAGATTAATATTGATGGTTCTGATGTTGTGTTTGTTGGCTATGGCATTAATGCACCAGAATATAACTGGGATGATTTTGCTGATATTGATGTCAAAGGCAAAACCATTATCGTACTTGTTAATGATCCAGGTTTTGCGACCCAAGACGAAGCACTTTTCACAGGTAATGCCATGACCTACTACGGCCGTTGGACTTACAAATATGAAGAAGGTGCACGACAAGGCGCAAAAGCGGTATTCATCGTTCACGAAACAGCTCCTGCGGCATACCCTTGGAGCGTAGTTGAAAGCTCGAACACTGGCAGTAAATATACCTTAATCGACCAAGAGAAAAATGTTTCCGACATTCCTGTTATGGGTTGGATTGATGAGCAAGCTGCAAATGAAATCTTTGCTCAAGCCGGCCTTGATTATCAAACTGAAAAAGCCAATGCATTAAAAGCAGATTTTAAACCCGTAGATTTAAACGCTAAGGCAGAGCTGACACTGCAAAGTGATATCTCTCAAGCTCAGTCGCATAACGTTGTTGCAACCCTAAAAGGCAGCGAAACTCCTGATGAGTACATTGTAATTGGCGCACACTGGGACCACTTTGGTACGAAGCAAACTGATGACGGCGTAAAAATCTATAATGGTGCTGTAGATAATGCATCAGGTAGTGCAGCAACAGTGGAAATAGCCCGAATTCTTACCGAAATGCATAAGAACAAGCCATTCAAGCGCTCTATTATCTTTGCCAACTTTACGGCTGAAGAAACGGGACTTATTGGTTCTCAGCAATTTGCGACTGGCGAAATTGTACCAACCAAACAAATGGTCGCGTTGCTTAATATTGATGGTATGAACGTGCTAGACGGCGTTGACTACATATTGCAATACGGTAAAGGCATGTCTGAGATGGAAGACTACCTTGCAGATGCAGCTAAAGTACAAGGTCGTCATGTAAAAATGGACCCTCGTCCTCAAAATGGTTTGTTCTTCCGCTCTGATCACTTCTCTCTAGCTAAACAAGGCGTTCCAAGCTTACTATTTATGAGCCTAGGCGATACAGATCCTGATTATATTGCTCATAAATATCATAAAGAAGCTGACGACTATTCAGCCGAGTGGTCTATGGGTGGTGTTGAGCAAGATATTGAACTGATCGTTGATATTGCAGCCAAGCTTGCTAATAACGGTGATTGGCCAAAATGGAAAGCCGAGTCTGACTTCAAAGCTCGCCGCTTACAAGACAAGCAATAGCCTTCGCTTAGATATAAAAAACCGAGCTATTAGCTCGGTTTTTTATTGATTAATATTACTCACTTATCTTAGCTTTTAATGACTGTGCTTCTTCTTGCACTTCATCAGGGCCATTCGCTATCACATCTTCAATAGCTTGCAGTGCTGCATCAAAGTCGTCTATTTCGATATATGCCCTTGCTAGGTCCAGTTTAGCTGAGTAACCACCACTTTCGGCATCAACATCAGTTGGATTATCACCTGCAAGTAAGTCATTAAAATCACTCAATCCTACATCCATATCAACCTCGTCATAAGGTTCATGGTCTAGAGCTTCATCATCACTTTGTTCAAGTAATGAATCAATATCTACAAACTCATCAGCTGTAGCTTGTTGCCCTTGTTCATCTTGATCCTCTAAGACCGCTACTTCAGGTTCAACTGTCTGTTGACTTTCACCCTGTAAGTCTTCATTTAATAGGGCATTAAAATCAACATCAAATTCACTGGCATCAGCAATATCAGCTTCATCTGGCTCTGCTAATTCATTTAACAGCGCATCAAAGTCTGTTTGAGTGAGATCAGCCATAAAATCATCATCGATTTCATCATCTGACAGCTCACTTAAATCAGCCTCGTCAGCTAAATTAGACTCGATATCAGCTAATGTTTGCTCAGCTTCTGCAGCATCATCAAGTTCAATATCGTCTAATTCGAATTCAGGGAAATCCTCTAATTCGTCTTGGCTTTCAGCAACCTCATCATCAATTGGCTCTTCGCTAGTTAACTCTTTTGTGCCTTCATTTTCTGATTGTTCCGGCAAGTCGTCCTCAGAATCAAGAACATCATCTTCTGTGAATTCATTATCAAGCAAGATGTCATCATCAAAATCATCGTCTAACTGACCAAGCTCATTACCCGTTGCTAATGAGTTAGCAAGGTCTTGCTCTGCCTGACTTAACTGTAATGGCTCATCTTCGTCTAACTGATTAGAAGTGTCTTCATCAGATTCATCTAATTCAAAACCTGCTTCATCTAGCTCAAGTTCTGGATACTCTTCCAACTCTTGGCTAGGAGTCACCGTATCTTGCTGTAATGGCTCTTCATCGGCAGTTAAATCAAATTCATCGGTTAGGTCTTCATCTGCAAGTGGATCATCGCCTAAATCAATTTCAACTTCTTCAATGTCTTGCTCTGGTTCATCTATTGACCAATCTGGTGCTTCGACATAATCATCTTCTTCACCAATTTCATTTAATAACTCATCAACGCTTTTCAGTGATGAATCATCAAATTCATCTAGACTATCATCTTCATCTAATAGCTCATCGCTATCTTCATTAAACTCTTGATTTAACGCCTCATCAATATCAACTTCGTCACTATCATCCGCGTCATCAACCAACTCAGAGGCAATCGATTCAACATTCATGTCATCAACAGCTTGATCTGCATCGGCTAAATCTTCTAGCGACTCTTGTAGATTCTCATCATGCTCTGCACTGTCACTCTGTTCATGGCTTAAATCTGAGATCTGCGCTTCGGTGTCTTGCTTCAGCTCATTTGTTTGCTGAATAAGCTCTTCTAGCTCATCATCAACGTCAGAGTCCTGCTCATCACTGCTCTGTTCATCAAGCAAAGAGTCGATATCTGCTACATCTAGTTCATCATCTTGCGCAGCATTGTCATCAATATCTGAATCACTATCATCTGTTAACTCAGGTTCTTCTGACTCTGCATCAACCTCATCGAGTAATGAGTCGATGTCATCAGTATCAAACTCATCGCTTAAATCATCTGTAATAGGCTCTTCGGTAGGCTCTTCAGCGGATTCTTGTTCTGGCTCTTGTGCTTCATCTAATAATGAATCAATGTCGTCAACATCAAGAGCATCATCAAGCTCGTTTTCATCGATTAAATCGTCTGCACTAGGTTCTTCGATTAGCTCTTCAACAAGCTCTGCTTCAGGTTCTTGCTCTTCTTGTGCCTCATCTAATAATGAATCAATGTCGTCAACATCAAGAGCATCATCAAGCTCGTTTTCATCGATTAAATCGTCTGCACTAGGTTCTTCGGTTAGCTCTTCAACAAGCTCTGCTTCAGGTTCTTGCTCTTCTTGTGGCTCTAGATCGTCTTGTGCTTCATCTAATAACGCGTCAATATCGTCAACATCAAGAGCATCATCAAGCTCATTTTCATCGATTAAATCGTCTGCACTAGGTTCTTCGATTAGCTCTTCAACAAGCTCTGCTTCAGGTTCTTGCTCTTCTTGTGCTTCATCTAATAATGAGTCAATATCGTCAACATCAAGAGCATCATCAAGCTCGTCTTCATCGATTAAATCATCTGTACTAGGTTCTTCGGTTAGCTCTTCAACAAGCTCTGCTTCAGGTTCTTGCTCTTCTTGTGGCTCTGGATCGTCTTGTGCTTCATCTAATAGCGAGTCAATGTCATCAACATCCAGTGCATCATCATGGTCATCGTTTTCTACTGCATCATTCGCTTCAGCTGTTGGCTCTTCTGTTTGCGCTTCATCAATTAAGCTGTCGATATCAAGATCATCTTCATCAATGAGTTCATCTGCACTTGCCTCTTCGACAGGCGCTTGTTCTTCTTGAACTTCATCTAATAGCGAGTCAATGTCATCAAGATCATCGTTTTCTAATGCATCATTCGCTTCAGCTATTGGCTCTTCTGTTTGCGCTTCATCAATTAAGCTGTCGATATCAAGATCATCTTCATCAATGAGTTCATCGGCACTTGTCTCTTCGACAGGCGCTTGTTCCTCTTGAACTTCATCTAATAGCGAGTCAATGTCATCAACATCCAGTGCATCATCAAGATCATCGTTTTCTAATGCATCATTCGCTTCAGCTGTTGGTTCTTCTGTTTGCGCTTCATCAATTAGGCTCTCGATATCAAGATCGTCTTCATCAATGAGTTCATCGGCACTTGTCTCTTCGACAGGAGCTTGTTCCTCTTGAACTTCATCTAATAGCGAGTCAATGTCATCAACATCCAGCGCATCATCAAGATCGTCGTTTTCTATTGCATCATTCGCTTCGGCTGCTGGCTCTTCTGTTTGCGCTTCATCAATTAGGCTGTCGATATCGAAATCATCTTCATCAATAAGTTCTGCTTCAACGTTAGTTGTTGCGGCATCATTATTTTCATCTAGTAAATCATCAATATCGTCTAGGTTTACTTCTTGATTAGAATCTGTGTTATTTTGCTCATCAATTAAGCTATCAATGTCAAAATCATCTTCAGCGTCATCTTCTGCGAGCTCTTCACTAAGCGCTGCCATTTCATCATTCGCGTTATCTAACGAGTCATCTTCATCAGTATCAAATAAGTCGTCAATATCGTCAGCACTTAAAATATCACCAGATGAATCAGCTTGAGGCTGCCCACTATCAAGATCAATTTCATCACCCAAACTGTCGTCATCGGTTTGATCGAAATCTTGCTGCAAAAATGCATCTAAATCATCATCGTCAGCATTACTTGAAGACTCATCATTAAACTCGATGTCATCACTTAATAGCCCTTCTAGCTCATCTTGATTTAGAACACTGTCGTCTTCATCAAAGCTATCATCAATGCTGTCGTCAAAAATGATGTCATCATCTGGCAACATGTCTTGGTCTAAGTCATCATCTAAACGAACACTCAAGTCGTCATTTTCTTCAACCGGATCTGGAACTAGTGGATCACTTTCTACTATCGACTCTAACTCATCATCAGGATTATAACTTGGACTTTGTGGTAAAAATTCATCGTCGTCACTGCCATCAGTGTCATCGCTAGAGTTGTTACGTTTTTTCAAAAACATCACAACAGCAGCAATGATTAGTAATGCAGGAATAAACATTAATGCACCGAGAACAAATGGGTTACTCAGTAAATCCGAAAAGTTGAACCCACTGTCCTCTTCAATCTTTTTTGCTTTTTGCTGCTCTATGATTTCATTTTGTTTAGTGATCAGTTCTTTCAGCTGCTTTTGAATTTCACTGTCTTGGCCAAGTTGATCTCGAACGGTTTCAAGCTCTTTAGAGATACCTGTAAGTTGTTTTTTGAGCTTATTGTTCTCTGCTAAGATTTCTTCAACATTTTCAACCGACGATTTAAACTGCTTTTGTAACTCGACAAGCTGCGTGCCCTGTTCTGTTTTAATGGTGTTGATTTCTTGCTTAAGCTCTTGCTTTGCTTCGTCTACATCAACTTTACGGGCTTGGGTGACTTTCTTTTGCGATTCATTGATTTCAGCGGTAGTCAAAGTACCGTTTTTCTTCTTTTCCCATAGCTCATCATCTTGTTCAGAACGCGCTTTTGCTAGCGTCGGATTGACCGCACGCATTTCGGCAATAGTTGGGATTTTTAGATATGCGCCATCACGCATATGATTAAGGTTTTGGTCTAAAAATGACGATGGGTTTTTGTCATACAAAGCTTGCATGACCTGATAAATACTTACAGAGTTGTCAGGGCGAATTTTAGCGGCAATGCGCCATAATGTATCGGTCGGTTTAATTGGACCAATAGAGCGCCCCTGCGCACCGTAATCGACACCTTTAGGGCCTTTAAGTGTGGTGCCTTCATCAGAGTATGTCGGTGTTACCACCAATGCAGACGCTAATATGAAGAGTGTTGCTAAACCGCGCATGCTGATCCTTTATGTTTTAAATGTTAACACAGCAACCTTAGTTGCTTAAACATCAAGTAATTCTTGCAGAATTGATTCTTAATTATGTTTTCTTGCAAGCTCTATTCCAGCTGCAAACTATAACTTAGTTGCCTTGCAATATCTATTGCAACACCTTGATAGTAAATAGCTTAAATAATAGCGGCTGAGAGGCTTTTTTATTGTTATCGTTAAGTTTATACGCTTTTACAACGTATGCGGCAATAATTTGGCAGTGAATTCACAAAAAAAGCGGCAAATTGCCGCTTTTTCTCAAATTTAGCTCAGCCTAAATCATCAGTTTACAAGTAATTTGCGATTAGCTCTTCAGCAATCTGCACACTATTTGTTGCTGCACCTTTGCGCGTGTTATCACTAACAACCCACATATTTAAACCATGTGGATGCGAAATATCAGCACGTAAACGACCCACGTAAACCGTGTCATTACCACTGGCGTCTGACACCGCTGTTGGATAATCGGCTAAGTCTTCAATAAACTCTACACCTGGTGTATCGTTTAATAGCTGCTTAACATGTTCAATATCTACTGGCATACGCGTTTCAATATTAATCGCTTCACTGTGACCAAAGAACACGGGTACACGAACACAAGTAGGGTTAACCACAACACTGTTATCACCTAAGATTTTTTGTGTTTCGTTGACCATTTTCATTTCTTCGCGGGTATAACCGTTATCTTCAAAACTGTCGATTTGTGGGATCACGTTAAAGGCGATTTGTTTAGGGAAAACAGCATTATCCATTGGGCGTGCATTCATTAAGTTCGCTGTTTGTTTAGCTAGTTCATCAACCGCTTCTTTGCCCGCACCTGATACTGCTTGATAAGTTGATACGTTAATGCGGTCAATACCATAAGCGTCATAAATAGGCTTTAACGCCACCAACATTTGAATAGTTGAGCAGTTAGGGTTTGCAATGATGTTGCGGTTTCTGAAATCCGCTAAGCTTGATGCATTCACTTCAGGAATAATTAATGGTACGTCAAAGTCATTACGAAAGTGTGATGTATTATCAATCACTACACAGCCTGCGTCTGCCGCAATGGGTGCGTATTTTTCAGAGACACTACCGCCTGCTGAAAATAAACCAATGTGAGCTTGGCTAAAATCAAACTCTTCAACATCGATTACTTCAAGGCTTTCACCGCGAAATTGAATTTCTTCACCGGCACTACGGCTACTTGCGAGTAAAAATAATTGGTCTACCGGAAACTTACGATCTTCCAAAGTTTCGATAATTTGACGACCCACTAAACCTGTGGCACCTAATACGGCTACATTAAATTTTTGCGACATGTGTTTTCCTCTTTTGAATAAAGCAAATGACTTTATTCGTTAATTCTAAATCCCAGTGCAGCTAATGCGCCTTCACATGCACTGTTAGCAGCCACCGACAAAGTACTAAACTCTCGTCGTGGCGGGTAATTCTTACGCAAACTATCAAAGCCTTCGCTTGCTAATTTACTTCGTAAAATGCCATCGTCACGACGTACATCATAAATTAAGTGCACCAAGCGGCCGATATCGTCTTGGTTAAAGGTTTCACCTAATGTGACAGAATGACTAATTGGCTCTGGTAAAAAGTCGTCCAGAGATTTAAGTGCTGCGATACCTTCAAGCTCACATACTTTCTGATACAGCATTTGTGTACCGCGGGCCTTACCTTCGAGTGTATGCCCTGCAATATGCACGCTGGCATAACGCACATAATCAAGCAGAGGAGTCAGTATATTGGGTTCGTTTTCCCAAACATCAAGCACGCAATCTAATTTTGCGCCTTGTTTAAACAGTGCAAGCAATGCTTTGTTATCAATCACATCACCACGGCTTGCATTGATAATAGTCATTCCAGGCTTAAGTGCCTTTAAGCGCGTTTCGTCTAGCATGTGCAAGGTTTTATGTGGCCCTTGCTTAACCAGCGGCACATGAAAAGTTACGATATCAGCTTGAGCTAATAATGCGTCTAACTCAATATGCTCTGCCAACTCACCGGCTTCATGTTTTGGTGGATCGCATAGCAGCACATTCATACCAAGCAGGCTTAGCTTATCACGTAAACAGCTGCCTATGCTGCCAACGCCAACTATACCTATAGTTTTACCTTGTAATGAGCTGGAATTTTCTTGGCTCAAAGAATATAAACTGCTAATAACATATTCAGCGACTGCAACTGCATTACAACCTGGTGCGCTACTAAATGCTATATTTCGCTCAGCGAGTAGTTCGGTATCAATGTGATCAACACCTATAGTTGCTGTGCCCACAAATTTTAATTTATCTGCTTGAGTTAATAAGCTTTTATCTACATTCGTAACAGAGCGGGTTAACAAAATATCGACCCCGACAAGCTGCTCTGGCTGTAGACTACGACCATCAAATCGCTCAACATCACCAAAATCGGCAAAGTACTGCTCAACCAATGGCATATTTTGATCTGCAAGAATTTTCATTTGTGTGTCCGAAAGGCAGAAAGTGGCGCTATTGTAGCGAATTTATCAGTATTCGGATAGGTAACAACTAAGACGATTTTGGGGTTATTTATGTGAAAAAGCCGAGCAATTGCTCGGCTTTAAGCAAATACTGGAGAGGTTTAACCTTTATATTTGCTCATTACTAGTGTGGCGTTAGTGCCACCGAAACCAAAGCTGTTAGACATTACATTGTTAAGTTCAACGTCTTTACGCTCAGTTACGATATTTAGACCTGCAGCTTGCTCATCTAGTTCATCAATGTTGATAGATGGAGCAACAAAGTTATGCTCAAGCATTAATAACGAGAAGATTGCTTCGTGAACACCTGCTGCACCTAAAGCGTGACCTGTCATCGCTTTGGTTGCACTGATCATTGGTGAATTACCACCAAATACTTCTTGAATAGCACCAAGCTCTTTAACGTCGCCAACAGGTGTTGAAGTACCGTGGGTATTTAAGTAATCAATACCGCCTTCAAGACCTTGCATTGCTTGTTTCATACAACGAACTGCGCCTTCACCTGATGGAGCTACCATATCGTAGCCGTCAGATGTTGCACCGTAGCCTGTGATTTCTGCGTAAATATGCGCGCCACGAGCAAGTGCATGCTCAAGTTCTTCAACAACAACGATACCGCCACCGCCAGAGATAACAAAACCGTCACGGTTTGCATCGTATGTACGTGATGCTTTCTCTGGTGTTTCATTGTACTTAGTAGACAATGCACCCATTGCATCGAATTCCATAGCGAGTGTCCAGTGAAGCTCTTCACCACCACCTGCAAAAATTACGTCTTGCTTACCTAGTTGAATTTGCTCAACCGCATGACCAATACAGTGTGCTGATGTTGCACACGCAGAACTTATTGAATAGTTAACACCTTTAATTTTGAATGGTGTTGCAAGACACGCTGAAGTCGTACTCGCCATAGTACGCGGTACCATGTATGGACCAACACGTTTTACGCCTTTTTCACGTAAAATATCAGCCGCTTCAACTTGCCATTTAGATGAACCACCACCTGAACCCACTAATAAACCAGTGCGCTCGTTTGAAACTTGCTCTTCACTAAGGCCTGCATCTGCAATTGCTTGAGACATTGAAATATAAGCGTATGCAGCAGCATCGCCCATAAAACGCATTGCTTTACGATCAACAAACTCTTTAACATCAATATCGATTTTGCCAGATACATTACTACGTAGGTTGTAGTCAGCAAATTCTTGGTTGAACGCAATACCACTACGGCCTTGTTTTAATGATTCTAATACTTCTTCTTTGTTGTTACCGATGCTTGAAACAACACCGATGCCCGTAATAACGGCTCTTCTCATGGGTAATTACCTTAGCTCTATACTAAATTGTGTTCTATTTTACGCTGAAATTACTTTCGAAGTGGTCAGCTTTCTAGCGTACACATGTACTCTGAATGTCTAGCTTATAAATAACGCCAGACTATTTCAAAGAAAACACGTAAAATAATGAAAAAAGTTTGTAGTTAATTAGTTAAACCATGATCAAAAACGCACATATTCATTTTAATCACCTTGGTACCCCTGTCGCCGATCAGTTTGACGATGTTTATTTCTCTAATGACGATGGCTTAGCCGAATCACATTATGTGTTCTATCAACAAAACCATATCCCGCAACGATTACAAAATCATGACCGTAACCACTTTACGATTGCTGAAACAGGCTTTGGTACGGGGCTTAACTTTTTAAATACTTGGCAACACTTTGCTGCTTACCTTGATAGGCAGCATGCAGAGCTAGAAGTTCAAAATCAACACGACCTTAGTGGTAAAAAAACTGACAAAAAAAGTGTTAACCGCCTGCACTTTATCTCTTTTGAAAAGTTTCCTATTAAGCGTGATGATCTCGCCCAAGCACTCAAAGCCTGGCCTAATTTAAATGAATATAGTGAGCAACTGATTGCTCAATACCCTATTAATCTGGCAGGTTGTCATCGCCTTGAATTTGCAGGCGGCAAACTAATACTCGATCTTTATTTTGGTGACGTGCAAGACAGTATTGATACCATGAGCTACCCAAGCGAAGGGGTTGTTGATGCGTGGTATTTAGATGGCTTTGCACCAAGTAAAAACCCAGATATGTGGCAGCAAAGCTTATTCAACAAGATGCGAGCTATCTCAAGAGCAAACGCCACACTCGCCACTTTCACGGCCGCAGGCTTTGTAAGAAGAGGACTCATCGAAGCGGGCTTTAGCATGAGTAAAGCAAAAGGCTATGGCAAAAAGCGCGAAATGCTGATTGGCGAGCTCACCGAACCTAATGAGCAACAATCAGGGCCTGCGTATTTTGCTCATCAGCAAAGTGAACTGAGTAATGTAGCTGTTATCGGCGGCGGTATTGCCAGTAGCAGTGTACTGTATTCACTGGCAAAAAGAGGCCTAAAAGCCACGCTTTTTTGCCAGGATGAAGCGCTTGCCATGGGCGCTTCACATAATGTGCAAGGAGCTGTTTATCCGCATCTACAAGCGAAGAATTCACCGCACAGTGAAATGTTTGCCCATAGCTTTTTATATGCGATGCGTCTTTACCAGCAATTACTTGATGATGGTTTTGACTACCCTCACCAATGGTGTGGTGTATTGCAACATGCAGTTAAACAAGGTCTAGCAGATAAACATCAAAACCTTGCCGATAAAGCGCTTTGGCCAGCTGAATTAATGCGTAATGTAAGCGCTGAAGAAGGTGACGAAATTGCCGGCGTGGATACGGGTTATTCAGGTGTATTCTTTGCAAAAGGCGGCTGGGTAAATCCACCAGCTCTGGTTAAAGCACTATTTAATGCCGCAAATTCTTTAAGTGCGACTACCAATAATAAAATGGACAGTCACTTTAATTGCCATATTGAAAAGTTAGAAAAAACCGCTGATGGCTGGTTATTACACACTAAAGAGCAAACATTCGGACCATTTAGCGATGTAATTAACTGTGCTGGTGAACACAGCGATCAGTTCAGTCAAACTCGCGCTCTGCCCGTTGTGGGTGTGCGCGGCCAAGTCTCGCATGTGCAAGCAAGCGAGCAGTCAAAACGCCTAAAGACCGTGCTTTGCCATAAGGGCTATTTTACCCCTGAATATCAGGGTCATCATTGTATGGGCGCGACCTTTGAAAAAAACTCAAAAAGCCGTGAAGTTAAAGAGCAAGACAACCACACCAATCGCGAACAACTATTAAGTTTTTACACAGACAGCGAGTTTGCAACGACCTTAGGTGAGATAACAGCGGCAAAAGCAGCTGTAAGATGCACCTTCATCGACCATCTACCCATGGCTGGTGAGTGGGCTGAACAAAGTGATTATGTAAGCGCGTTTGCCAATCTTCGCTTAGGTAAGCGATATCAGTACCAAACTTTAACGAAACCTCTGCAAGGCTTGCATGTACTCACTGGCTTTGGTGCAAGAGGCCTGTGCAGTGCCCCTTTATGTGCAGAGCATTTAATTGCTTGTTTAAACAATGAACCAAGACCATTTAGCGAACGCGTGAGTCAAGCTATTCACCCCGCCCGCTTTATTGTACGCGACCTAATTCGTAATAAAATATAATGATTCGATGGGGCTTTAATTAGCCCCGTTATTTTTCTTGATTACAATTTCGTTTTTAGTTTCCCCTTTAAAAATAAATTCACACCCCAAGGTCTTTACTTACAAAGCAATTAGAAGGAGTTTGATATGAAGACCTTAATCATTGGTGCAACGGGTCAAATAGGTAAAATGACCACCGAAAAAATGCTGGCAAGTGGTCATGACGTGGTGGCTTTGGTTCGAGATAAAAGCAAGCTGAGCACGCTTGAAAGTAGTCATTTAACGATTGTCGAGCAAGACCTCGAAAACGATTTTAGTCGCGCCTTCGAAGGCGTTGAACAAGTTATTTTTAGTGCTGGCTCTGGTGGGTCAACGGGTGCAGATAAAACCTTACTGATTGATTTATGGGCTGCAGTAAAAGCGATTAATTATGCGGTTGATGCCAAAGTTAAGCACTTTATTATAGTCAGTTCAATTGGCGCTGACGCCCCAGATAATATCGAAAGCAGTATAAAACCGTATTTAGTGGCAAAACACATGGCTGATCAACATTTGATCAATAGCGAATTAAACTACAGCATAGTCAGACCCGGCACACTGAAAAATGATGCAGCAACTGGATTATTAACAACTACGCGACCTGCAACTCGCCAAGATGCAGTGATCAACCGTGAAGATGTAGCAGATACCCTGCTATACCTTGCTGAACATACACCGAAAAAACCACAAGTGTTTGAATTATTTAATGGTGATAAGTCAATCGACAGTCTACTGAACGATTGATACCAATTTGCTTAATTAAGTGGTCTATTTTGAGGCAAGAAAACCTTGTTGATAGCAAGGCAAAAATTTCGTTATTTAGTTGTTTAAATCAGAAATTTTTAACGCAGATAGCGACAGGTTTAATCCCTCAAAATGATTAAGTATTATTGCGGATTGGTATGAATACGTATGCATAAGAAATAAGATTGAGAAAGCGCGTAAAGCACTTTAGTTTATTGTTTACATAATAATAACAAAGGTGCTTTATGCGTCATTTTGCTTTTCTTTTTTGCTTTGCTTTTACATCTGCTTGTTATGCCGCACCGGTAAAAGTACAGAGCTACAGTGGCGATACCTCCCTTCCCCACAAATTATTGATCAGCGCCATTGAACGGGCTGGCTTAGATTATGTTCACCCTTACGAAACCAATAAAGATATCTCTAACGCGCGTATCCTAAACGATGTAAAAAACAACCAGCTTGATGTGATGTGGAGCATGACATCAACTCAGTTAGAGCAAGATTATCAGGCCGTTTATATTCCTTTGTTTCGTGGCTTACTTGGCATGCGAGTAGCAATTGTAAAAGCTCAAAACCGCGAGCTGTTTAGCTCGGTAAATAGCTTGCAAGATTTAAAACGCTTCACCGCTGGGCAAGGTAAAACTTGGCCAGATACTAAAATATTAAAAGCGAACCAATTGCCCGTTGTTACCACATTAAAATACCCTAACTTATTCCCTATGCTTGAAGGCGAGCGTTTTGATTACTTCCCACGTGGTGTGAATGAGCCTTGGGATGAAATTGCCAACCACTCAGAACTTAACCTTACGGTTGAACCACACTTGGTAATTAAATACACCGCCCCTCTTTACTTTTTCGTCAACAAAAACAATCACACACTACACAAGCAATTAAATGATGCCCTAAAAGAGATGATTGAAGATGGCACATTTAACGCGATGTTTTTGGCAGACAGCCAAGTACAAATGGTTTTATCAAAAGCCAACTTAAGCTCGCGTCGCGTTATTGAGCTAGATAACCCAACGCTATCGTCGAACACACCTAATAAAAATAGCCCTTTGTGGTTTAACCCATTTCAATGAGCGCACAATGAAATCATTAAAATATAAAATGACCTTGGCACTGTCTTTGTGCCTTTTACTTAGCGTGATCTTTGTGATCAGCGCAAACTACCTACTTGCAAAATCGAATCAAACACAACAATGGCAAGAAGACATCACTGCCCTTAATGAGCAAATGCAGGTTATTTTAGCTGAACCGGTATTCTCTTATGACGAGCCGTTAATCAATCAGATTATTAAAGCCTTTTCGCAAAACAAACATGTACATAGCATTTCAGTGACAGATCATCGTAATAAGCCACTTGCCGCTATCACTAAGCAAAGCAATAACGCATCAGTTAGCAAAACTATTGATTTACACTATTTAGATAATTTAATTGGCCATATAAAAATTGGTTACTCACAACAAGCACTGCATAGCACCATTGCTGAGTCGACACGCACCATGTTTATTACCTTGCTGGTCTCTTTTATCGCCTTGGGTGCGGTGATTATTTATATCGTGCGACTGTTAGTGATAAAACCTATCGATAGCGTAAACAGCCTTGTTGATGAAATTGTCAAAGGTGAAGGCGACCTTACAAAACGCATTAGCTATCAATCTAGTGATGAAATTGGCTATTTAGTTGATGGTTTCAATCGATTTATAGCGCAGGTGCAAGAAATCATCACTGAGTTAGGCAGCACAGCCAGCGAGCTTGAAATGATTGCCAGCACAGTAAACGAAGCCTCAGTGCGCTCTAAAAACGAAGCCGAGCTTGAATATAACCGCACAGATTCTGCAACCAATGCGCTTAGTCAGTTAAGTGAGGCAACCAAAGAAATTGCGCAAGGGGCTAATCAAACCGCGCAGCAAACAACCGACGTACATCGCTTATGCCAGCAGGGCGAACAAAACATGAATGCCAATGGTAACATGGTGGATGAGTTAGCAGCACAGCTCGACCACACATCAAACGTAGTAAAACAGTTAAACGCCAGCAGTAATGAAATTAGCCAAGTGCTCGATGTTATAAAAAGTATTGCTGAGCAAACCAATTTACTGGCTCTAAATGCTGCTATTGAAGCGGCTCGTGCTGGTGAATCTGGCCGTGGTTTTGCCGTGGTGGCCGATGAAGTAAGAGCGCTTGCTAGTAAAACCTATGATTCAACGTCTGAGATTGAGTCGATTATTGTATCGCTACACAATAATACCTCTGATTGCGTAACAGCAACAGAGCAAAGTAAGTCACTCAGCGATAAAGTGAGCCAAGCGAATCAAAAAAGCCAAGCGGTATTTAAAGATATTGCTAAACAAATCAATACCATTAATCAAATGAACGAGAGCGTTGCAGCAAGTTCTGAAGAGCAAACCAGTGTTACCGCTGATATCTTAAATACTATGCAGCTTATTAACCAAGGCGCTAAGAGCCTATCGCAAGAAGCTCAGCACCTTGATAACACCATAGGCCAACTCAATGAATTAGAACATGGCATCGTTGCCAAACTGGGTTTGTTTAAATATTAAAAGCCATGATCCCCTGCCACGCGAGTTGCAGGGAAAGCACTGTTAACACTAAACGAAAAATCTTTTTAAATTTGTCTGACGAAATGCGGTGCAATAACTTAAGGCCAAGCCAAGTGCCTAATGCACCGCTCATTATCATGAGCATAACCAAAGGCAACCACTGCCAAAATGAAAACCCCACAGCCCCATATAAAATCGCTTTTAAGGTATGTTGCACTGTCATACAGCTTGAAAATGTGGCGGTAAATTTAAGCTTATTATAATTATTTACATATAAGCAGCTGCCAACCAAAGGCCCACTTGCTCCTACAAACATCGAGATAAACGTGGTCCAAAGCCCTGCAAGAACGCGCCATAACTTTGAGGTTTCTCTAAGCTTTGGCGTCACACCCCACAGTAAATAAAGCACAAAGGCAGCGACCACTATTTTCATTAATTCAAGCGGTATTGATGTGACAATCGTTGAGGCAACCAACGCCCCGATGACTCCCCCTAAAGAGAAGTACACAAACATCGAAGTATCAATATGTTTAAACGTGAATAAAAAGCGATTTGCGTTCGAGCCTAATTGTACTAAACCATGCACAGGAATAACCAAACTCATAGGTAGTATTGATGCCATGATCACCAGCAGCATTAACCCACCACCTGCACCAAAAGCCGCTGAAATCATTGAAGTAAAGCCCGCAACTACAATGAGCATTATTGTGCTGATCGGACTTAATAAATCTCCACCCAAAAACTGCCAACTGATCAAATCCATTGTTCTGCTTTAAATAATGTGTTTAACCTAAAGCTACCATGACTAATCACTATTAGCGACAAATTGGAAAACCCTTTCGACTAAAAGACCATATCAACCAAAAGAGAAGTGCCCCTAAATTCACGACTGGTCAGACTTGTGGTTTATTTTGTCAAGGCGATGGTATATAACTATGCCCACGACACAATAAAATAAAGGCGTAGCATGACACTGATGAATGTAAGTACACAAGGATCTGTTGCTATTTTAACGATGACAACAGCTGAAAATCGCCACAACCCTGCTTTTGCAGAGGCTTTTTTAACTTGCCTTGACGAAATCGAAAGTAACCCTGAGCACAAAGCACTAGTGATCACTTCAAGCAGCGAAAAATCATGGAGTTTGGGCATAGATACTGATTGGCTTATGCCCGCATTAAAAACACAAAAATTTGCAGAAGTAAGTGGCTTTATGCATTCAATGGATGCTGTATTTAAACGCTTATTACTCTTCCCAATGCCAGTTATTGCAGCGATCAATGGCCACGCTTTTGGTAACGGCGCTATTTTATCGTGTGCTTGTGATTTTAGGTTTATGCAAAGCGATCGTGGTTTTTTCTGCTTCCCCGAAGTTGACTTATCAATCCCGTTTTTACCGGGCATGCTCGCCTTTATTAAAAAAGCCATTCCAGACTATCGCTTTAACGAGATGATGCTAACAGGGCGCCGCGTTACCGCAGGCGAACTTGCTACTGATCATGTAATCGAACAAGCCTGCCCAGACAACGAAACTTTATTTAATACCGCCCTCGAATTTGCCAGCCAGTTCGATAAAAAACGTGCTATTTTCGCAGAGCACAAAAAGCGCCTACACAAACATATTATCGACACCATAGATATCGAAAACAAACCGATTATTGATGCTGTGCAGTTGGTTGTTTAGAAAACAATCGCTGTAACTGGACAAAGGTGTCTTCGAGTTGAAGGCACCTAAAACCAAATCATTAAAAAAAACAACCCAATTAACCCAGATAAAACTCAAAAGCGGTTTTAACAAACCTAATAAAAAGAAACTAGAATTTTTTATAGAAAGCTCCAACCCCACCATAAATATTACTTATTTTTATAATAAAACACCCAAAAAACTTGATTAAAAAACAAACGATGACAACTTTTATATTTACCAATATAAAAGGAGTTATAATCATGCTTTCGAATTTAATCATATGTACTAGAGATACCAAAAAGAAAGGTAAAAAAGAGTTTTTCATTTCAGAACCTGGTGCTACTAGATATCTAGAAGTAAACGATGGAAATTTTAATCCCCACCCTACTGAAACAGTTTTAAATAGAGGTGACTGGCTTGAAAAAGTAATTAACAGAGCAACTAATAATAGGAAAAGAGTTCACCCCAAGGGACACCCACTTGAAGGGTATACCTACGGTGACATCCTAATATTTGTACATGGATATAATAATAGTATTAAAGATATTATGATTCGCCATGACTTATTACAAAAGAACTTAAACAAGCTAGGGTTTAAAGGTGCGATAGTTAGTTTCGATTGGCCCAGCGCTAACGCGGCACTAAACTACTTAGAAGACCGAAGCGATGCTCTAAAAACAGCTGAGAGTTTAGTAAAAGACGGCATTATGCTTTTAGCTATGAATCAAGCTAATGAGAATAATCTGAAGTGCGATGTAGATATCCATTTGATTGGCCATAGTACTGGTGCTTATGTAATCCGGGAAGCATTCTACAAAGCAGACCAAAACAGAAAGCTAGAGCGTATAAATTGGAATGTCAGCCAAGTAGCTATTATTGGTGGCGATATTTCAAGAAAATCAATGCAAAGCGATGATAAAAAATCCAGTTCTTTATTCGCTCATGCGACAAGAATTACTAATTACCAAAACCCAAGAGACTCTGCTTTAAAGCTTTCAAATGTTAAACGCTTTGGCACGCAACCACGAGTTGGCCGTGTTGGAGTACCTGATAACAGCCCTTCCAATGTAGTAAATGTCAATGTAGAGAAGCACTGGTTAACATTGGAAAAAGTTAAAAGTAATGCTAACTGGTCACACTCTTGGCATTTCTATGATGATTATTTTTGCGAAGATCTACTTTTTACAATTAATGGTGACTTAGATAGACACTCAATACCAACAAGAGTTGTTGAAAACGGGAAGCTTTATCTTAGAAAAAATTAAAATTCACTTATTTTTAAGTTACTTCACAACATAAGTTGCAAACTTCTTACTATTTAAAGGAGTATATAGTGGACAAGAAAAATAAAGTTTGGAATAGCCTCGAAATAGCAAAACTAATTGTCGGAATTGCCATGCCAATTTCCATAGCTTCTTTTGGTTTAATAACTAACATGACACTACAGGATAGCAATCATAATTTTAGTTTGAATAAAATTATAATCACAAAGAGAGCAGAAATATACGAACAAATTGGCAAAAAGCTAAACAATATATATTGCTATATTGAAGAAGTGGGCGAATATAAAGATATGACTCCAGAAACAATCTTAAAAGATCGCAGAGACTTAAATAGTAAAATGCATTCACATAGAGCTTTTTGGTCACCTGAAACATTTGACTTGTACTTAAACTATATGGACAGAGAAGCTTTTGCTCTATGGCAAGGAGAAGTAACAGATGCTCGTATAAAAGATGACCCAGGACAAAAAAGATCTCTGCCCTCTTGGCAAGAAGATTGGAATAATAGATTTACAGGGATGGAAAGTCCGACTCACAAACAATCGTATGAGTTACTTTTAAACTCCATAGCAAGTGATTTAGGAATAAATAACTCTCGTTAAAATAGTCCAAAAAATCTGGTCCTTAATTTAAGCACCTTAATGGGTAATTTGATTTATAAAGACAATAAAAAAGGCCGCTCTGAGAGCAGCCTTTTTTATATTTGGTGGAGCTGGGGGGATTTGAACCCCCGTCCGAAAAGCCTCGACCTTTGGTACTACATGCTTAGTATCGTCTTTTAGTTAACCTTATACAGCTCGGACGAACACGATCTGCAGAGGCGAGGCCGCTTAGTTTTAGCCCTTCAACCCCGGCCAGGGTTTCCGTAGCGAGTCCGTGTAGGGTGACACTTCAGAACCGGGTCCACAGACATACACCGGAGAAGTGCTAGCGGGCTATTATGCCGCTAGAGCGTAGTTATCGTCGTTTGCGATTACTTTAAATTGCGGCTTTTTTACGAGGCCAACCGCACCTCGACATGCACCTCGGGCGTCTTGAATTCCGTCGAATCCTAATCAGCCCCTGAATTTGGTATCTCATTCAGAGTGTTCACGCAGTATAACTGAGTAGCCTATTCATACTCAAGGTATTAATCGGGAAATTTTTGCTAAGTGCCTTTAGATGCTGAATTTTTAAGCAAGAAAAGTCTCTTTTTATACATATTTTTACATTTAATGCATACATTATCTTAACATAGTACAAAAGTTGTGCTGAAATAGGAAACGTTGTTACCCTTCTCTAAAATAACCTGTAACAACACATAACTATAATAACAGGCAGTTTTTTACAGGGCTTTTCAGATGTCGATGTTTTCATTCGATGAACAAAGCGGCTATGTCTCTTTGTGTGAGCATCCTCGAGATGCGGGTTTTCCTACTACCAGTACTCAGTTAATTGAATTACTTGAGCAATCTCCTTATGCCAGCTACGAATATATTGATGCTAATATTGGCAAGTTGTTTATACCGAGCAGCCAATATCAAACCCAATCTTTGGTAGTTGCTAAAGCGGTTGATGCTCATCTTGAAGTTAAAGTTGATGCTAAAAACATGGTGGTTGAAGCAAATCTAACAACGGCGCGTGGCGGTCAAATTGTAAGTATGGATATGGCTCAAGAGGTACTTGCAGAAGCAGGTGTTATTAAAGGCATTAGTATGCGCGCCCTCGATACATTTTTAGGCCAACAATTTAAACAACCACCAGGCGCGCATTACAGCGCAATAGTAGCCCATGGCAGAATGCCCAAAGAAGGCACTGATGCTAAATTCGTTCGTTTATGCTCAACAGCACAAGACCGCGTACTGAGCCCACAAGCTACCTCTGGCGGTAAAGTCGATATGCGTAATTTGGGTGCCATTATTACCGTTAAACCTGGCACACCATTGATGCAAAGAGTTGCTGCAACACCCGGTGAAGATGGCTTTACGGTATTTGGTGATGTAATGCCTGCAAAACCCGGTAAAGACTTCCCCCTTGAGCCATTCGAAGGGACGCGTATTGATCCAAATAATAGTGATATGCTGATTGCCGATGCTAAGGGTGTGCCTGTTGCCCTACCCCGCGGTATGCGAGTTGATGATGTATTGTGTTTTCATCATGTTGATGTAAGTACTGGTCATGTGGAGTTTGATGGCAGTGTCATTATCAGTGGTGATGTAAAAGATGGAATGCGAGTTAAAGCCACGGGTGATATCACTGTATTAGGTTTTGTTGAATCAGCCACAATTGAGAGTAAGAGTGAAGTCACCGTTATGCTAGGGGCTGTTGGTAGAAAACGTGAGAACGTCGAAAACTTTACTTGCAACATAACGGCTTCGCGCACTATTTCTGTTGGTTATGCTCAGTACTGCCATATAAAAACAGAGCAAGATTTATTCATCGAGCGCCAAGCCTTACATTGTGATTTAAGCGCTCGCCGCCTAATTCGTGTTGGCAAAGCCAACAATCCGCGAGGCAAAATTATTGGGGGTAATATTTTAGATGCCATGCGAATTGAAACTGGCGAGCTCGGGGCACCATCAGGTACTAAAACACGAGTATTCATTGCTCAGTACTGGCATGATTTACGCCAGAAGCAGCAACAAATTAATGATTTTGAAAAGTTATTAGCAACGAAAGCAGCTGCTTTACAACAAGCGCGAAAAAAAGCCAATAAAATATCAGACCCAGCCCAGCGTGCTCATTATATTAATAAGATCACAGCCAGCGAGCAGCAGATTAAAATAAAATCGGCAAATACAAAGAAAAAGAAACACTTAGTCAAAACTAAGATTGCCCGCTTATTAGCAACAAGTCGTTTAAAAGTGAATGAATTAATGCATCCTGGGGTGGAACTTAAGATTGCGCAAGAGAGTAAACAGTTTTCACGTATTTACCCTCCTAACATGGTGCGGTTTTTTGAAGGAAAGATCACTCAGTCGTTTTAGCGGCTGAGTCTTGCTCTTCTTCTGTTGCTTCAGTTTCAGGCAATGGCCAACCACCTAGTTGTTGCCAGCGGTTTACAATTAAACAAAACAATTCTGCTGTGCGCTCGGTATCATAAAGTGCTGAGTGAGCTTGTTTATTGTCAAACTCAATACCGGCAGTTCTACACGCTTTGGCTAAAACAGTTTGACCTAATGCAAGCCCCGCAAGTGATGTGGTATCAAAGCTAACAAATGGATGAAATGGCGTACGTTTAATTTTACAACGCTCAATTGCTGCATTTAAAAAGCCATGATCAAACGCTGCATTATGGGCCACTACAACTGAACGCTGACAACCTGCTGCTTTTTGTGCCTTACGCACTACTTTGCAGATTTCTTTAATCGCCTCTTCCTCAGGTACAGCGCCACGAAGTGCAGAGAAAGGGTCAATACCATTAAACTCAATGGCTGCTTGTTCGATATTAGCGCCTTCAAATGGCTCAACATGAAAATGCACAGTATGATCAATACTTAACACGCCATCGTCATCCATTTTAAGTACAGATGCAGCAATTTCTAATAACGCATCGGTCTCTTTGTTAAAACCTGCGGTTTCAACATCAATCACAACAGGAAAAAAGCCACGAAAGCGTTTTGCGAAAAGAGTTTGTTCAGTATTTTCCATAGTCTTCTTGGTTTGCCAGTGTAAGCTGGCTATTATGTCAAAAACCACGGCTACTCTGCTAGAGTAAATAGTGTGAAATCGCAGATTCTTACTTAGCTTTTAGGCACATTACTTGCTTTAAAATAATCAGCTAGCCCAGTGTTTAGTGTTCTTATGCTATTAAACACAAAAATTGCCAATTATTTGGCATTGATGATTTGTTGGAGAATTACCGTGATGAAGCTTTCATTACTTCCTTTAAGCCTAGGCCTATTAACCTCAGTTGCAAGTATAAATGCGCATGCAGCCATGCGTGAATATACCGCTAATGCTGATATGTCGAACTGGCAAATGGTTAAAACATCTCGCTTAGAATGCCAATTAAATCATGAAGTTCCTTACTATGGTGAAGCAATTTTCAGCACCACTGCCAGTAAAAATAAAGACGTAAACTTTAACCTTGATATGGTCGTACGCCCAGACAACTACAGTATTGCAGGTCTAAAAGCTGTACCTCCTAGTTGGCGTGCAGGAATGCCTGCTCGCGACTTGGCGAATATGAAGCTATTACGTAAGTTTGATGGCGAGCTTGGCAATAAAACCGCTTGGGAAATGCTTACCGAACTTGAAAAAGGTTATCAACCTACATTTTATTACCAAGACTGGCAAAACAGTGCCGATAAAATTGCCGTTGGCTTATCGAGTGTTAACTTTAAACAAGCATATTGG
This sequence comes from Pseudoalteromonas sp. NFXS39, assembly GCF_040148775.1. Lineage (NCBI taxonomy): Bacteria > Pseudomonadati > Pseudomonadota > Gammaproteobacteria > Alteromonadales > Pseudoalteromonadaceae > Pseudoalteromonas > Pseudoalteromonas sp. NFXS39. The sequence goes on from NZ_JAGDEC010000006.1 coordinate 47,710, forward strand.
GCGTTTTTACAATGCCGAGATGCTATGCTGCCATACAGCTTTGAGGATATTTCGTTCACAATCATGAATTATGAACCTAATACCAGCAAGCTAACTAAATCATCGCAAAAACGCTTGGATAAAATTGGCGAGTACTTAAAGTACGACACCAACATTGAATCTATTTCAATATCATCTTACACCGATAGCTACGGTGGTCGCTGGAACAACCTAGAGCTATCGAAAAAACGCGCGAAGGCCATTAAAGATTACATTGTTAGTTTAGGGATTGATGAAAGCAAAGTAGATACCGATGGTTACGGTGAAAAGCGCCATGTCGCCAGCAATGACAACATTTTAGACCGAAACAAAAACCGTCGTTTAGTCATTCAAATTGCAAAAATGTAGTAGCCGCCGTAGCGGCTACTTGCCTTAACTCATTTCTACCGACTTCACGCGTTTAAAGCGCTTTAGCCACTTATCCCCAAACTGAAAAAACGCTAGGCTAACCATAATGATTGTCGCGCCAACAATCAGTGCTTGGTCAATTGGTTCAGCGTTAAGCAAACCACCAATCGCGATTGCAAAACTTGGCGTGATCAAAGTTGTTAACGCTACTGTGCTGGCGTTCAACTTTTGCAAGACATGAAAATAAGCCAGCGCACCTATTAATGAACCAAACACGCCTAAGTAAACAATTGAGTACAGTGACTTTGCACTCCATACTTGGCTATTTAGTTGACCATCTACAAGCAACCAAGTAATAAAAAACAGTGGGGTTACAAATACCAAAGCACCAAATGTTGTAGCCATTGGGTGAATGGCTATTCTTACTCGCTTGATCATCACACCACTTAAGCTAAAAAAGCACACTGCCATAAACACATATAACAGGCCACTTAACTGCTCTACTCCACCTTGAATATGGCGTTGGCTCACTAAAAACAAACCAATTAAGGCACAGCCAAGTGCGCTAAGCTTAATGGCACTAAACTTAGGCTCGTTCAGAATCTTTTGCGCAAGTAAGCCCGATAAAATCGGTGCAAGGCCAAACATCAATGATATTAAGCCTGAAGGCACAGTTTTAGCAGCCATGTAGCTTAATAACATACCACCAAAAATACCTATGCTTGAATAGCCATAAAGGAATAAAGCACGCCGATGCCAAGGTACTCGAATGTTGGCTACAGCAACGACAAACGAAGCCAACACCAGCCCCACCAGCATGCGTAAAAACACAGCCAGGGTTGGTGCTACCGTTTCACTACTCCAAACAATACCCAGTGGTGTTGTTGACCAAATCACCACCATTAAAAAATATGAGGCTTTAACAGGCACAAGCTTATTCCTTTAAAAAGGCGAAAAAAGCGGAAGAGAATTTAAAAGGGAAATAACCAACCGCTTAGAACGCGGTTAGTAATACTTACTTAATTAACCGCAGCACATAACAGACCACACGACTGACGAAGTCAGGCGCATACAATTGTTTGTTGGTCGTTGGTTTAGCTGCATCATGGTATTTAAAAAGTAAGTTGAAGAAGTTTAAGAATCCGCCTAAATGGTGATTTTGTCAACACTAATACTCATGCTATTTGGCAAAAAGTGCTTTGCTGATTTCAACAGCCTGTTTGCACATGTAAATCATAGGTTACATTTAATTTCTTTGATTTATAACAAAACTATTTAAGTTTTGTTAAACAAGTTATATCTTGCTTGCCTCTCACGAAGTTTAAGGGTCATAAAGTGCTTAAAAATAAAACAATAGGTAGCATGTTAATTGTTGCTGGCACCACCATAGGTGCAGGGATGCTGGCATTGCCTATAGCCTCTGCTGGGCTTGGTTTCACAACAGCGTTATCACTCATCTTTTTAACTTGGGTTTTAATGACCTACACAGCATTACTGATGCTAGAGCTACATCAATATGCCGACAGAGATGCAACCCTCAATACGTTAGCTAAATCATGGTTAGGCAAACGTGGGCAATGGGTGGCAAACTTTTCAGTAATGTTTTTGTTTTACGCATTATGCGCCGCGTATATCGCAGGTGGCGGCGCACAATTACAAGAAAAGCTCAACAATGGTTTATCGCTTTCTTTAGCGCCACAAGTTGGCTCGGTTATTCTGGCTATTGTGATTGGTACTGTGGTGACACTCGGTACCAGCAAAGTTGATAAGCTTAACCGCGTACTGTTCACGATTAAAGTGTGTGTATTAGCCAGCTTATTTTACATGCTGACGCCTTATGTGCATGGCCAACACTTACTTGAAATGCCGATTGAACAAGGTCTGATTTTATCTGCAATCCCGGTGGTGTTTACCTCGTTTGGTTTTCATGGCTCTATTCCGTCGATTGTGAAATACGTTGGTTTAGATATTAAAACACTTCGTAAAGTGATGGTGGCAGGCGCAGCACTGCCTTTAGTGATTTATATTTTTTGGCAATTACTAAGCCAAGGTATGATGAGTCAAAGCGATTTACTTCAAAGCCAAGGTTTACCTGGGTTTGTTAGCAGTGTCGCTAGCATTGCTCACAGCCCACATGTTGCCACTGCTGTGAACATTTTTGCTGATTTAGCATTAGCTACGTCTTTCTTAGGGGTAAGTTTAGGTTTATTCGACTTTTTTGCTGATGCATTTAAAAAAGGTAATGGCAGTAAAGATCGAATCAAAACCGCCTTGATCACCTTTATTCCACCACTAGGCTTTGCGCTATTCTATCCACAAGGGTTTATCATGGCACTTGGCTACGCCGCCATTGCACTGGTTATCTTAGCGGTGTTTTTACCGGTTGCTATGGTCTATAAGCAACGAAGCAGCAAACCTGATGCGGGTTACCAAGTTAAAGGCGGTAATATTGGTTTAGCACTCGCCGCCCTGTTTGGTGTGCTTATTATTAGTGCTCAAGGTTTACAAATGGCGGGGCTTATTCCAGCTATTGGTTAAACAGCTCATCAAATCGAAAAAAGCACCCTCGGGTGCTTTTTTTGTGTCTGGTTTAAAGTTTAATTAAAACACCATCGCCTTACCACGGCCAGATGCTTCAGATGCCGCATCTAATTTACCGTCTTTATTGATGATTACATGCATATCACCAAAATGGCGTTCATCAAGTGTATAACCCATTTTCTCTAGGGCTTTAACAACCTTTGGTTCAAGACCTGTGTGGTATCTAATCACATTTTTAGGCCATAACTGGTGATGAAAGCGTGGGCTGTCTACCACTTGCTCTGCAGTCATATCAAATTCAACCGCATTTAAAATAGACTCATACACAGAGCTAATTATCGTGGTGCCACCCGGAGAGCCAGTAACCATTTTTACTTTATTATCCTGAAGTAAAATTGTTGGTGTCATTGAGCTTAACATACGTTTATGAGGTTGAATTTCGTTAGCTTTGCCTCCAATTGCACCAAATACATTCATCACACCTGGTTTGGCACTGAAGTCGTCCATTTCATCATTCAAAATAAAACCAGCGCCCGATACAACCACACCACTACCAAAGCTAAGGTTTATCGTCGTGGTATTAGCGACTGCATTGCCCCATTTATCAATAATGGAAAAATGCGTTGTTTGCTCGCTTTCATACAAACCTGGTTTGATATTCTCGGTTGTTGAAATGACATCTGGGCGAATTGTACTTGCTCGTTTAGCAAGGTAATCATCTGCAAGTAGAGCTGTTTTTGGCACTTCATAAAAATCTGGGTCACCTAAATATTCAGCTCTATCAGCAAACACGCGTTTACCTACTTCAGCCAAAATATGTACATACGCTGTAGAGTTGTGTTCAAGATTTTCCTTTGGTTTTGCAAGGTCATACATTTTTAGCCACTGTAAAATAGCAATACCACCAGAACTTGGCGGTGGCGATGTGAGCACTTCGTAACCGCGCCAATTGCCTTTGATTGGTGTACGTGATTTAGCTTGATAGGCTTTTAAGTCTTGCTCGTTAATAATACCGCCATGTTGCTTCATAAAATCAGCAATGATCTTTGCAGTCTCACCTTCATAAAAGCCAGCCTTACCTTGATCACGAATACGTTTCAGTGTGGCGGCAAGTTCCGGCTGCTTGAATACCTTGTTTGCTTTGGCATCAGCAAAGTAATCTGCAAAGTTAATGTTGACCGACTTGTTAGCCATGCGCTTAATGTAACGCTCAATGCTGGCGGCTAATTTGGGATGTACCACAAAACCTTGTTCTGCTAACTTAACTGCAGGCTCTAGCAAAGTTTTCCACTCTAAACTGCCGTGCTTTTGATGTGCAAGCCACATACCAGCAACGCTTCCCGGAACACCGCTTGCGTGAATACCGTATACCGACATGTTGTCAATAACATCGCCTTTATCATCAAGGTACATATCGCGATGAGCTGCAGCAGGTGCTGTTTCGCGGTAATCAATAAAATCACCTGTGCCATCTTTTTGGATCAGCATAAAGCCACCACCACCTATATTACCTGCTTCAGGCAGGGTGACAGCTAATACAAATTGTGCAGCTATTGCAGCATCAACAGCGTTACCGCCCTGCTCTAAAATAGCACGTGCAGTATCACTGCTGTAACTATCTGGCATAGCGACAGCTGCTTGCTTTGCAAAGCTTAACGGATGAAAGAATATCGCGGTAACGATGAATAGATGTGCCGCGTATTTGACTAAATTTGCCATGGTACTTCCTTTTTCTTGATGTTATTTTGACCATTTAGACATGTGTAACCCTTAAGGTCAATTAGTTACGATTAACTTGCCCAAGCTGCTCTTTAAAACACGAATAAAGTACAGCTGGTATGTCGCCATGCTCATCATTATGCATATAATCCTTTACATGAGTTAGACCCAACTTTTCCATCACTTTTATAGACCCTACATTTTCTTTCAATGCAGTCGCTGAAAGCGATTTAACTACAGGGTCCTGACACACCGTATGCGCAACAGCTAGTGCTGCCTCAGATGCATATCCCTTGCCCCAGCTCATTTGCTTAAAGCGCCAACCAATTTCTAAATCACTGAAATCAGGCTGTTCAAAGAAACCCATGGGCCTTACCAATACCCAACCGATAAAGGTATCGCTGTCGTTAATATTTACTTGCCATAGCCCCCACCCTTTTTGCTCATTTCGATAAGCATTCATACGAGGAATAAATACCTCTTTGATTGTCTCCATACTGCTTACTTTGCCACGAGTTAAATATTTCATTACCTCAGGGTCGTTATCGAGTTCATAAAGTAGATCGGCATCATTTTCATCCATTAACCGAAAACTTAATCGTGCTGTTCTAGCTATATTCATTTTTTATTGCTTATACTGCTTAATAGTTGATTAACCATTAGAGAAAAATATGAACAAATTAGCAAGCTTAGTTTTATTTGGCTGTATTGCCTTAACGGGTTGTGATGATGCAGAGCAAGCCAAAAAAGATGCCAACGAAGCAAAAGATGAAGTAAAGCAGGCGCTAACCGATGCTTGGAGCGATGTAAAAGACGCCACCAATGAGTTTAACGACGACTCGCTGCAAGAGTTACTCGAAGAGAGTAAAAAGATGGGCTTGAGCATGTATGACGACGGTAAAGAAATTGCCTTAGATGCATGGATTGAAAGCAAAGAAGCTGCTGGTGAGCTTTCTGAAAAAACCAAGCAAAAAGCAAAGGAACTTGCTGAAGAATTGAGAGAAGCACGCGAAAAACGCGAGCAAGAGAAAAATAATTAAAAAGAAGGGCAAGTATTTACTTGCCCTTTTTTGTATCAATTAAAGCTCAAATTCTTTTTTGAATTTTAAGCCAAATTCACTGCGGTCATTGCTGCGCATTACACCAACAAAACCAGATTGTTGTAAACGACCCACATCGTATACTTCGTTTAACACGTTCTCACCGTAAAGAGTTACTTCAAAGTCACCATTCGGGTTTAAGTAAGAGATATTAAAACCTACTAATTCACGAGAATCAATGTGTTCACTTTGGTTGTAAACTGATTGGCCTTGCATATCGCTACGGTATGAGTAGTTAGCGTTTACAGCAACTGTGCCACCGTTACTTAAATCAATGAAATAAGAAGGTGCGACCATAACAGTCCAGCGTGGTGTGAGTGCTGGTGAATCACCTTTACCAATACCTAATACACCGTCATCAACTTCTGTAATTTCTGAATCTAGGTAACCAATTGCGCTGCGTAGAGTAAAGTCATCAGTGAATGCGATAGTTGTCTCAAGCTCAATACCTTGTGCTTTAGACTCTCCGGCATTTTCTACGATAGTAACAAAGCCGCCACCTGCAGTTGGATCTGAGAATGGTAATGCAAGGTCTGTGTAGTCAGTAACAAACACAGCAAGCATCATAGATACGTCTTCATGTATCTGACCTTTAAGACCTAGCTCATAGTTAATCGCTTTTGTTTCATCGAAAGAAACAAATTGATCAGGGCCACCAAATGGACGCGGTGGGAAACCACCTGTTTGATAACCTTTTTGGATTTGGCCATACACGTTCATGTTATTGCTAAGCTGGTACGATGCATTTAAATCCCATGTTACTGCATCAAAATCTGCACTTACATATTTACGTGCCGCAAAGGTTGGGAACAAAGCATCGGCTTCTTTTTTATCTTTCGAATAACGTAGACCACCACCTACAGTTAAATCGTCGCTTAGATCATAACTTGCATTAATATAAGCCGCGTATGAGTTAGTCTCTTGATTAATATCAAAGTAACCGTAATCACCAAACGACGCTGTAGTACCATCATTCAGAAAGCCATCTGGTGTATTAAACGGGCTAAATACAAACGGACCAGAGCTTGTGAAACCATCTTCATTAAAGAAGTATAAGCCAGATACAAAATCCATATTATCAAAACTACCGTTTAATTGGATTTCGAATGAATATTGATCTGCGCCGCCTTCTTCAGGGAATTCAGATAAGTTAAGAGCAACAGCGTCATCATCCAGACCACCTTCATACTCTGAGCTACGGTAGCTGGTAATGAACTTAGCTGTGTAAGTATTATTTATATCCCAATCAGCTGTTAAAGATGACCCCCAGCCTGAGTAGGCTGTCGACTCAATACCCGCTACCGTTGATGCTAAGTCATCAGGATCGCTTGGTAACATATCTTCTGTTAGCAATGGAAAATCACCATTGAATGGGTCATTCGGATCCAGTGGCGCGGTTAATTCAATTGTATATGGCGATTGGCCTGACTCATTATCAACACCATCAACAGAGAACACAAAAGATAAATCGCTGCTTGCTTGCCATTTAAGCGCCATACGACCGCTTAGTTCTTGCTCTTCACCGATTTCTTTTTCTGGGTTAGCAAGGTTAATCGCTTCACCTACACCATCGCGTTGCTTATAAGACACGCTTGCAGACATGCTTACAGTGTCGGTAAGGCTGTTATTAAAGTAAACGTCACCGGCTAAACGACCACGGCTACCTACTTTTGCCGTTGTCGTTACAATGCCTTCGTCACCAGGTTGCTTAGTAATAATATTTACTGCACCACCTAACGTGTTACGACCATACAAGGTACCTTGTGGACCACGTAATACCTCTACCCGCTCAACATTTGGTAATGATAAGTTTGAGCCCATTTGACGACCTAGGTAAACACCATCTAAGTAAACACCTACACCCGGATCAGTTGTGATCACGTGGTCTTGTAAACCAATACCACGAATAAATACAGATGCATGGGCCGCATTACCTACACCATAACGAGTGATGTTTAGGTTAGGTACGTATTTACCAATGTCTTCTAGGTTGCTCATGTTCGCTTTATCAATCAGGTTTTCGCCGATTGATGTCACTGCAGTTGGCGACTCAAAAATGCTTTCTGTACGCTTACGCGCTGTTACTTCGATTTTTTCGAAAGCATCTTGTTTAGCAGTGGTTTTTTCTTGCTCAGCAAAAGCTGAAGTAGATAATGCAGCAACAATAGCTACAGTTAACTGTGAGAGGTGACGTAATTTCAATTAAAACTCCAAAGGATACCGTGTGTGTGTATTTTTACCCGTAAATTTCAGGCATAAAAAAAGACGCTTAGGTATAAGCATCTTTCCTCTGGAGGGGTATTATATGTCAGTTTTGTGAAAATATGTATATTTTTTTTAATTTTTATCAAAAATTGTATAAATAAACCACATTAACATCTCATTTCAGAATTATAAGTCATCGCAGTCTTTGCAAATAGTAAATAAAAATAAATGTTTAGTTTTGTTTTAGTTCAAGAACCTAACTCCGTAACACAATTTAAATGAACAAACATGAAGCAACCTTTACTAATATTCATATAAATAACGACAATTTTCAGAAATTTCTCGCCTTGTAGGAGGTACTTTCTTCAGCTAATGTTTAATTAAATACTCCTAAGCAATCAAAAGCTAACTAAACATTAATTTGCTCAACATTTTCCTATGTTGGCATTCCATTATTTAAAAGTAATAATCAGGAACACAAATTACTTGTTATCATTTAGCGGTAGTTATTGACGTGAATATGGATTTTCTAATTAATAAAAACGCGGATGATTCTGTATCATCTGTTTTAATTCATCCTTACTGTGTTGCAAGCGATGATAAAACTCTACTACTCAATTACGACTCTTTAGACACTTTGACTAATCGTGAATTAATAAGTGAGTTTATGAAAGCTCATGGATATCATCATCTAGTTATTTTTAACATGCCCCATAGAGCTGACGTTCTATCTCTTAAAGACTGGCCAAAATTGAAAGGGCTATTTTATAAAAACACCAAAACAGATATTTTTGAACAAGGACTGCAAGAAATTAAAAAGGGTTCGCTGTGGTTTCCAAGAACAGTCAGTGATAAATGGATGAGAGAAATGCTGGAAACTGAGCAAAAAAATCAAATCCGATCAAATAACTTAACGTTTAAAGAATCTAAAGTACTTCATTTGCTCTCCTCTGGCGCAACATGCCATCAAATAGCTGATACGTTGTTCATTAGTGAAGCAACTGTTCGAGTTCACCTGCACAAGATATACCAAAAGATTAATGTTAAAAATAAACAAAAAGCTCTGCAGTGGTGCAAGAGAAATATTAATAAGATCAATAAACTTGCAGGCTAATCTGCAGGCGAATTGTACCCCTGTACTGCCGATGAACCACCTTCAACATCCTGACCATTTTAATTAGATGGTAACTGGCACTTAAGCTATGACTGGGTAATTAATTTTCAAAATCAATATTAACTCGCTAACACAGGTAATAATTAACTTATTGCTTTTATGATGAATTCTTATTAAGAGGCTAAATACATTCAAACGATGACTTTCAACTGATTTATACAAAACAGTTAATAAGGCTAAAAACACAATTATAAAAATAGTGGCAAAGCATCAAAATGAGGTCATTAAATAACTGTTTTTTGATTGAATAACAAACAAATAATGGTCTATGCTTTTATTTGACCCTATTTTGCAAGGAGCAAATTTTGAAATTACCCACTCCCTTACGAACTGCGATTTTATTGGCTGTTTCAGCGGTTTCATTGGTAGGTTGCCAGCTTACCTCAAGCGAACTTCCCGCAATCAGTGATTCAGGAACAAAAAACTCAGGTCACGTTGTCTGGCACGATTTAATCACCCCCAATTTGGCTCAATCTCAAGCATTTTACGCCAGCGTGTTTGGTTGGCAGTTTAAAGAAGTTAACGACAACTATACACTAGCATCACTAGAGGGTAAGTTAATTGCAGGCATTGCTGAGCTCGATAATAAGCAAAATGCCAGCCATTGGCTGAGCCTTATCAGTAGCAAAGATATAGCTGCTGTCAGTGAAAAAACTATCAAAGCCGGAGGTAAAGTCTTAGTAAGCAGTACCGAAATTAAAGGCCGTGGCACCATTGCTGTATTAGAAGACCCACAAGGGGCTGTATTTTCGCTGATCAATACAGTTAATGGTGACCCAGAAACTCAGCAAACTGATAACGGCTGGATTTGGCAAGAAGTATGGAGTGATAACCCAGATCAAAGCAAAGCCTTTTATCAATCACTTGACAGTTATTCAGCACAAAGTAAACCACTTAACAATGGCAATTACAGTTACTTAGCTTTAAATGGCACACCTGCTATTGGCTTTGTAAAAAAACCAGATGCCGAGATTGGTAACACATGGGTAAATTACATCAAAGTAGCTGATGTTGATGCGACCCTATTAAAAGTAACCGCCGCAGGCGGCATAGTTCTGATGGCACCAAATGACAAAGTCCGTAATGGCAGCGTCGCAATTATTCGTGATCCAGCGGGTGCTGGTATTGTAATTCAGGAGCAAATGTAATGAATAAAAAAATGATTCGCTTAGCTGCTCTTGCGGCTGCACTGTTAGCTTTAAACGCTTGCACCCCCTATGCAAGCCTAGATATTAATGCGCCGTTTAAAGTAGGCCCTGTGTATGTTAATCCGAGCATTGGTATTGGCGGTACACTTTAATAAATTATAGGGCTCTGCGTTTTAAACAAAGCGCCCTATTCATTAATGTTTTACTTTTAAGCGCTGAACCTGTGTAAGCACATCTTCAGCCTTAGCGCCTAAGTAAACGTAAATAGCAAGAGCAATCAAAAGTCCAACTACAGCAAACATCATCAAAACAGCAGGTATAACATACTCTGTTTGCCCTAGTGCTGCTTTAAACATGGTAAGCAAAGCTTCTATTGATACCGCAATCAGTATTGTTGAGATAAAGCGCGTAATCGTGCGTCTTGTCGAGCTGTGACGAAAAATATCCTTATGCATAAGGATTTCTTCTTCCAGTATAGTTTTCCCTAAATCGAAAATAGCCAAAGCTAAAGTAACAAAGATAATAATAGTAAATGGCTTAAGAGGATCTGACTGCATATTTTCATTCAAGACTAAATCCACCATACCAGCAAACACCTTATATAACAGATAAATTACCAAGCAAAACAAACAGCCAACAATCAGACCATAACCAACCCTGAAGTAAGGTGTCATTCTTGCTCGCTTAATATCTCCCATAATAAATTCGATTAACTCAGTTAAGCACACATCAATTACCAAAAATTGCTGCTTACCTTTTTCGGAAGGAATCATTTTAATAACTGAAATACATAAATGCTTTGTTGCTGTCGAAATATACGGCGAAGTAAAATGGGGATCAGGCGAAGCTGAAGCAAGTAAGAAATAAGGCCGAGCGCTTAAGTCCTGACCAGCCCCTACATGCGCGAGTTTTTTCTTATATTGACGTTTAAAACAAACATTATAACCCTGCTGAATACCTTGCTCATTCAAGCAATATTGTAATTCTAGAAATGGATATTGATTGACTAGCTGCTGATATTCTTGCTTGTTAGTTAAAGATGCCTGAACGCTTGCCAGTATTGAGAGTAGTAAATTATGAATAAGCACTTGTTGCTCTTCATAGCGTTCTATAGCACTTAAATAACTCATTCTTGCCATTTTGCTTCCTTAGAGTAATAGACACACTAAGCTAAGCAAGGAAGGCTCCAAATTTGTAACGCCTTGATAATCAGTTGATTGGAGGATTTGAAGATTTAAAAACAATGATCAAGGCACTATAAAAGTGCAGAGTATAATTAAAAAGCACTAAAACGAAAAAAGCCGTAACTTATTAAGTTACAGCTTTTTAATTTTGGTGCGGATGGGGGGACTTGAACCCCCACGGCCGAAGCCACCACCCCCTCAAGATGGCGTGTCTACCAATTCCACCACATCCGCATACAATTCTGTATGTTGTTAAGCTTGTTTTGTTTACTTGAGGAATGAAAACTACTTAACAATAATTAGTAAAAACTAATTAGTTAGGTACGTCAGACGCTTTTTCTTCTGTCACAGGCACATCAGTTTGTGCTGGTGTTACAGTTTCAACAGCTGGCGCAGCCTCTAGGTTTTCCCACTCATCAGTCTTTTTAATTTGACCTGCAGTAAGGTTGCCCAGAACAATACTTAGTACGAAGAAGATCGTCGCTAAGATTGTTGTTGTTTTAGTCATGAAGTTACCAGCACCTGATGAGCCAAACACAGTTGCAGAAGCACCTGCACCAAATGATGAACCCATATCAGCGCCTTTACCTTGTTGGATTAAAACCATACCAACTAATGCTAAAGCAACGATTAAATAAACTACTAATAAAATTTCGTACATCTTATACGGTCCCTTTTGCACTTTCACAGATAGCAGTAAACGAATCTGCTTTAAGACTCGCGCCGCCAATAAGGCCACCGTCTATATCTGGTTGTGCAAATAATAATTCGCTATTTTTTTCATTCACGCTACCACCATATAAGATGGTTAGTTGCTGTGCTATTTCGCTATCCGAAGAAGCAATTTTCTCACGAATAAACTTATGTACAGCTTGCGCTTGCTCAGGAGAGGCAGTCTTACCTGTGCCAATGGCCCAAACGGGCTCGTATGCTACCACAGAATTCTTCAGTGCTGCTACACCTAATTTGCTAATTACAGCATCAATTTGTGCTGCAACCACTAATTCAGTTTCATTTGCTTCACGTTGCTGTTCACTTTCACCAACACACAGAATAGGTGTTAAGCCAACTTGCTGCGCTCGTGCAAACTTATCTGCAACAACGTCATCTGACTCACCGTATATGCTACGACGTTCAGAGTGACCAACAAGTGTAAAAGTTGCGCCTAAGTCTTTTACTAACTGGGCATCTACTTCACCAGTAAACGCACCAGCATGATTTTCAGAGACTGTTTGCGAACCAAAAGTTACGTTTTGTTGCTGCAAAGAACTCAACAATGGGAATGGTGGAAACACCACTATATCCAGTTCATCCGATTGAACATTTTTGATAGCAGTTGATAACTGTTCAACAAGCTCTAAAGAGCCGTTCATTTTCCAATTACCTGCGACCATCGGCTTACGTGTTGCCATTATTCCACTCCACATTAGAAAGCGGGCAAGATACTAACTCGACTTGCCCAAAGTTACAAGAGGTTATTGTTATGCCTCGGTTTGTTTGCTCACAGTTTCGACAACTTCGGCAATTTTGCGTGCGCTATCAAGAACAACCTTTTCCTGTTCAGCTTCAACCATTACTCGTACAACTGGCTCAGTCCCTGATTTACGCAGTAATACACGACCTGTATCACCTAACTGTTCTTCAACCAGTGCTACCATATCAACGACAGCTTGATCTTGCGTTGGATCAGTGCCTTGTGGGTAACGCACATTGATCATTTTCATTGGGTACTTTGTAAAACCAGCCCCTAAGTCTTGCAATGTTTTATTCTGAGCAACCATCGCAGCCAACACTTGTAAGCTTGAAATAATGCCATCACCCGTGCTAATTAAATCAAGGTTTAATACGTGACCTGAGCTTTCACCACCGATTTTCCAACCATTTTCTTGCAATAACTCCATTACATAACGGTCACCTACTTTACTGCGAGCAAAACCAATGCCACGTGCTTTTAAGGCATTTTCAAGACCCATGTTTGACATAACAGTACCAACAACACCACCACCTAACATATCGTCGTTGGCTGCTTGACAAGCAATGATATAAACAATGTCATCACCATCAAAAATTCGCCCATTATGGTCAACCATCATTACACGGTCACCGTCACCATCGTAAGCAATACCTACATCAGCATTGTGCTCAAGAACTTTACGTTTTAGGGTTTCAACGTGAGTTGCACCACATTCAAGGTTAATATTTACACCATTTGGCTCACAAGCATGACAGATAACCTCAGCACCTAACTCACGCATTACTGAAGGAGCAATGTGATAGGTAGCACCATTTGCGCAATCAAGAACGATTTTTAAACCTTCAAGTGATAAGCCTTGCGGGAATTGGCTTTTACAAAACTCAATGTAACGGCCATCTGCCGTTTCTAAACGACGTGCTTTACCAAGTTTATCAGAGGCAACACAGGTCATTGGTTCATCCATCATAGCTTCAATTTCAAGCTCAACTTCATCTGGTAGTTTTAAACCTCTGCTTGAAAAGAACTTAATACCATTATCGTGGTAAGGGTTATGAGATGCACTAATTACAATCCCCGCTTCAGCGCGGAAAGTTTGTGTAAGATACGCCACCGCTGGAGTCGGCATAGGGCCCAATAATACAACATCGATGCCAGCAGCTATTAAACCAGCTTCAAGTGATGTTTCGAGCATATAGCCAGAAATACGGGTATCTTTACCAATAATAACCTTTTTCGTCCCTATTTTTGATAATACGCGACCTGCTGCCCAGCCTAACTTCAATGCAAATTCAGGAGTGATTGGAAACTCACCAACCATACCGCGAACTCCATCCGTGCCAAAATACTTTCTTGTTTTACTCATTTGTAATTCCTTTCGTGCATGCTTGCCAAACGCTAAGCACATCAACTGTTTCTTGTACGTCATGAACGCGGATAATTTTCGCACCATTTTGTGCTGCAATCAGCGCACCTGCTAAGCTTCCCGCTAAGCGTTCATGTGTTTCTCTATTTAATAAATTACCGATCATCGATTTACGAGATAACCCCGCGAGAACCGGTAACTTGAATTGATTAAATACATCAAACTTATTTAAGATTTCGTAATTATGAGCCAGTGTTTTACCAAAACCAAAACCTGGGTCTAAAATAATACGCTGTTGCTGAATACCCGCTTGCTCACATTTGGCTAAACGCTCTGCAAAGAACTCATTAATATCAGTAAACAAATCATCATAGTGTGGGTTACTTTGCATAGTGCGAGGCTGACCTTGCATGTGCATTAAGCAAATTGCCACCTCAGGGTATTGAGCTAAGACCTCAATAGCCCCAGGTTCTTGCAATGCTCTAACATCATTAATGATGTCAGCACCAGCAATAATCGCTTGGCGCATGACTTCACTTTTACTGGTATCAATGGAAATAATGCAGTCGCTAGTTTTTCTAAGTGCTTTGACTAAAGGTATAACTCGCTCAAGCTCATCTTCAAGAGATACATCTGGAGCTCCTGGACGTGTTGACTCGCCGCCTATATCTATTATTTTTGCACCTTGGTTTAATAATATTTGAGCTTGCTTGACAGCGCTGTCTAGTTGGCAGTAGCTGCCACCATCAGAAAATGAATCAGGAGTGACATTTAAAATCCCCATCACGACAGGGGAATCGAGGTGTAAAATACGACCTCGGGGTAATTTAAGAGCGGTCATTTTTACCTTCAAATCTTCCATGCATTTGCTCTACTAACAAAGAGCCAATTTAATGCTAAAAAAAAACCCCGGCATCCGGGGTTTTTGCTGTGTATATTTTAACGATTATTCAGCTTTGTCATCAAGGCTTGTTTCATCCTTTTTTACTGAATCATCCTCTTTTGTCTCATTGGCTACAGGCTCTGCTTTTGCTGTAGGCTTTTTATCATCTGAACGACGGTCATGAACATCACGCGGCTCTCGTACAGGCTGACGTGCCATTAAGTCATCAATTTGACCGGCATCAATCGTTTCGTACTTCATTAGTGCATCTTTCATTGCATGTAAGATATCAATGTTATCTTTAAGGATTTGCTCTGCACGTTGATAGTTACGATCTGAGAATAAACGAACTTCTGTGTCGATCACTTTTGCTGTTTCATCAGACATGCTCATAGAACGGCTACCGCCGCCACCCATGTACATTTCGTTTTGATCTTCAGCATAAAGTAACGGACCAAGTTTCTCACTTAGACCCCATTGGGTAACCATTTTACGAGCAATATCTGTTGCACGTTCAATATCGTTACTTGCACCGGTTGTAACTTTGTCTTCACCATAAATTAGCGCTTCGGCGATACGACCACCATAAAGGCTAGAAATCATTGACTCTAATAGCTCTTTTGAGTGGCTCACACGATCTTGCTCTGGCAAGTACATAGTGACACCTAGCGCACGTCCACGAGGAATGATAGACACTTTATAAACCGGATCGTGTTCAGGTACCATGCGACCAACAATCGCGTGACCCGCTTCATGGTAAGCAGTCATTTCTTTTTCTTGCTCACTCATCACCATGGTCTTGCGCTCTGCACCCATCATGATTTTATCTTTTGCAGCATCAAACTCTGCCATGCTTACAACGCGTTTGTTCCCACGAGCTGCATATAACGCGGCTTCGTTAACTAAGTTTGCAAGGTCTGCACCAGAAAAACCTGGCGTACCACGTGCAATAACAGCGGCTTCTACGTTGTCACCTAAAGGCACTTTACGCATATGAACTTTAAGGATTTGTTCACGGCCACGAATGTCAGGAAGACCAACAACAACTTGGCGGTCAAAACGGCCAGGACGTAATAACGCAGGGTCTAATACATCTGGGCGGTTAGTTGCAGCAATAACGATAATACCTTCGTTACCTTCAAAGCCGTCCATTTCAACCAGCATTTGGTTAAGTGTTTGCTCACGTTCATCGTGACCACCACCCATGCCAGCACCACGTTTACGGCCTACTGCATCGATTTCATCAATGAAGATGATACAAGGTGCTGCTTTTTTCGCTTGTTCGAACATATCACGTACACGTGATGCACCAACACCAACAAACATTTCTACGAAATCAGAACCTGAAATTGTGAAAAACGGCACTTTAGCTTCACCTGCTACTGCTTTAGCAAGTAACGTTTTACCCGTACCAGGAGGACCAACCATCAACACGCCTTTCGGGATGCTGCCACCAAGTTTTTGGAATTTTGATGGGTCACGTAAGAAGTCAACTAACTCAGTCACATCTTCTTTCGCTTCGTCACAACCCGCTACGTCAGCAAAAGTCGTTTTAACTTGGTCTTCGCTCATCAGGCGCGCTTTGCTCTTACCAAAAGACATCGCACCTTTACCGCCACCGCCTTGCATTTGACGCATGAAGAAAATCCATACACCAATAAGCAGTAACATTGGGAACCAAGAGATTAAAATGCTGGCGAGGAATGACTGCTCTTCAGGCTTAACGCCTTTAACATTAACATTGCTTTTTAAAAGATCATTCAAGATGTCTTTATCATACATAGGCATGATGGTTTGAAAGCGTTCACCGTTTGTTTTTGTACCTGTAATAGTACCCGTTGTGCTTTCAATAGAGACTTCTTGGATAGCGCCACTACGAGCGTCGCTAACAAATTGAGTGTAACTTGTTTGGCGATCAGCCTGATCACCACCATTAAAGCTCTGAAACACTGACATTAGCACTACTGCAATGACCAGCCAGAGTATTAGATTTTTCGCCATATCGCTCAAGGAGTTAACCTCTTGTATCCAATTAATTTAAATTCAACTTAACGCAGCACAACTGTACTACAGTTTGTAGCCTGTCGCCACTATATAAACTTCCCGAGAACGGGCGCGTGATGCATCAGGCTTTCTAATTTTCACCGCTTTAAAGCTATTACGTACTTCCTGCAAGTATTGATCAAATCCTTCACCTTGGAAGACTTTGACACAAAATGCGCCATTTTTCTTTAAAACTTGGTGGCACATATCTAATGCCAACTCAACTAAGTACATACTACCAGCTTGGTCAACAGATGTATTGCCGCTCATATTTGGCGCCATATCAGAAAAAACAACATCCACGTTTTTTCCATCAATGCGTGTCAATAGAGCATCAAGCACCGCTTCTTCACGAAAGTCACCTTGTAAAAAGTCAACACCTGCCAGCGAGTCCATAGGTAAAATATCACAAGCAATAACTTGGCCTTTGTCACCTACCTTTTCCGCTAAATATTGCGACCAACTACCTGGTGCAGCACCTAAATCAACCACAGCCATCGATGGTTTAATTAATTTATCTTTGTTCTGAATTTCGTCTAATTTGAAAACCGCACGAGAACGCCAGCCTTTCTTTTGCGCTTCGTGAACATAAGGATCGTCGAAATGTTCCTTCAGCCAACGCTTAGAACTGGCTGAATGTTTTTTATTTGCCATAAATTAATACGTAACTAATTAGTAATATTCTCTAGATGGCGTTAGAATACCCTTAATTCAAGCCATATTCAGCAAAATTTGTAACATGATGAAATTATCGAACAAACAAAAGCAGTTTTTAAAAGGCCAAGCGCACAGTTTAAAACCTGTTGTATTACTTGGTGCAAACGGGTTAACCGAAGGCGTTTTAGTTGAAATTGAAAGCGCTCTAGATATTCATGAGCTAATCAAAGTTAAAGTTCCTACTGACGAACGTGAAACTAAGACATTGATTTTTGATGCTATTGTTCGCGAGACAGGCGCAACAAAACTACAAACAATTGGCCACACAATTGTGTTGTATCGCCAAAGCGAAGAGAAAAAGATTCAATTACCACGCGGTTAATCTAACCCGAGGAAATCTTGAATCAAGGAAAAGCCAGCAAAAATGCTGGCTTTTTTGTAGGCAAAAAATTTTTGCACTAATTTGTAACTAAACTTTTTTACCTAGGTTATTTTTGCTCACGAGTGTATTTCAGTACCCGATTGATAAACTCAGTGGTTAACTCATTAATTAACCCGGTTTCAGCATTGAGAACTAAGCTAAACCCTATGTTCAGATGTGGAAACACAACAATATCGCTGCGATAACCTTGCACCCAGCCACTATGGTAATACAGCAGTTCATCATCATAGTTATATACACGCCAACCCAATCCATAATAAGCATCTTTGACATGACTACGCCAAACTCTACGACGAGTTTCCTTTTTAGTATGTGTATAAGGGCGTGTTTGCTTAATAAGTGCTTCTAGAGGTAACACGTCAGGATACTGCCCTAACTGCGCATTCAACCAAATAGCCATATCATTTGCGCTGGCATTGACACCTGCAGCGGCAGGTACCTTATAATAGTTTTTCTTTAATCGTGAAGTATACCAACGCTTTCTTCCACGAACATGAGGGTGAGCATAATTATCATCTCTTACCATCCCCTCAAAACCAACACTGGCATCCACCATTTTCAAGGGAGCAAATATATACTCTGAAATCCAGTGCGAGTAATCCATCTGTGTTGATTGATAAATTACAGAATCAATCAAGCTAAACATCACATTTTGATAACCGTAGCACTCGCTTGGTTTACAGATAGGTTCAACAGTCAATAACCGCTCAACAATGTCTGGGTAGCTCATACGCGACTCAATAAGGTTATCGTATGCATTAGGTACTAAGCCACTTGAGTGACTAAGGATGTGATAGATTTTTAAGTCATCTTTATAAGCTGTATTAGAAAAAGCAGGAATAAACTTACTTATTGGGTCGTCAATATTAAACTCACCTTGTGCTGCAAGTTTTGCGGTCAACGAGCCGGCAAAAGTTTTTGATACTGACGCTAATCGAAAACGTGTGTGTTTATCAACTTTGCGACCTTTTTCTATTTTTGTTCGCCCAATACCACGAATAAAATCTTCATTACCAATATTTACAATCGCCAATGAACCCCCTGGGATCCCTTTGCTTTTTAGTTTTCGGGTTAGGTGTTTATTATAGTCAGCAACGAAACTTTGCCACTGTTTGTCACTCGAAGTAGCTTCACCACTCACCACAAGCAGTAATAAAGAAAAAAGAAAAAGAATTAAAGATGAGCTGTACTTCATTATTTATTTTTTTAAGTCTGTTTGGGAAGTTTCTCATAACATAATATCATGAACTTTTGCCTCGACTAACGTACAATACGCTTAATCTTAACTTTTTATGGGTAGACTATTTTTCATGCGCTTACTTGTGGTTTTGTTTTTTACTTTAATTTCAGTTGGTTGTGCTCTAAAACCTGAACCAGCTCCGTTACTTTCAATGCCTAAGAAACCAAGCTTACAAAGCCAACGCTTTCAAGTTGAGTACCAAACAGAGCATGCTGCGCCTAAAGTAAAGTCAGTACAATTACCTGCACATGTGGTTAGTACACATCAAACTGTTGTCATTGTTGCTGATAAAACCAGTGTAACAGATACGCTTTACGCGCAGCTGGCCGAAGCACTCACAGCAAAGCAATTAAAGGTTGTAGAAGAAGGTGCACAAGCAGACTATACCCTTTCAATTCACCAGCTTGATCTTGAATTGATTGAAGACACAGAATACCAATTGGTAAAACCTGAAAAGCCATTGCCTTTATTTGATGAAGTAGCAAAACAGTTCCCGGTTCAAAAGTGTGCAACTATTTTAGGCCAAGTGAGTATGCGTCTGACTCATAAAAAAACCGGTGATGTTGTTTGGTTCGCAAAATCATCGATTGATAGTGCAAGTTTTCATCGTGAGCCACTTATCTATAGTTTTGAACAGCAACAGTTAATAAAGAATGAACTTGAAGTAGCGAGTTTTGTGCACGAGCAAAACTCAGAACAAGCTCGGATGGAGCGTATTAATAAAGAAGTCACTATTCCTGCTTATCAGACCTTCACACAAGTGAACGCGTTTAAAAAAGAGCAAGGCCCGTGTAACCGTACAGAAATTAGCGCTCTAACACCTATGATGCAGTACTACTTGAGCAGTATTTTAATCGATAAAATTAAAGTTCAGTAAAACTCATTAGCTGTTTGCCTACCCATAGGCAAACAGCGCCCTCCTTGAATTTGCAACACTTTCTTACACTTCCAATTCCTACTAATACATTTTTTTACAGATTACAGGAACTCCTTAACAATATACTATAAGCTATTACCCTTTCTAACAGACAAGGAAGCAACGTTGCGAGCTCATAGTGCCCTATTATTGATATGTTTAACCCTGCTTAGTACCACAAGCCGAGCTAGTAATCGCTATTATGCAGATAATACTTTAGAACCAAGCCAAGGTTTTGCATGGGACTGGGGCATAGGTCTAGGTTACTACATTGAAGATTCTTACCTTGTTGGCATGGATTCATACAATGATGGTATAGAGCCAGATGTTCACCTCGCCGTTTCTTACGACCGTTTTTATCTTGATTACGATCAGAGCCAACTCAGTGGTGGTTTAACACTCGGTTACAGTGTTATCGATAAATTTGAATGGGGCTTAGATATTGTTGGCACGAATATTCAATCTGGATTTGATGAAACAGGCTTAAATATTTATGGTAACGAAGTAATTAAAGAGCTTGAAGGGATCAGAACACGCGACTACGACTTTGATGTAGGTCTTCGCCTATCACGTCGCTTTGAAAACTCGCAAATTTCATTTGAATACCTGCATGATATTTCAGGTGCGCATAATGGTTGGGTAATGAATTCATTTTTTAGTCAAATTATCCCTTGGCGAAATTGGGAATTTCGCTCAGGCGTTGGCTTGAGTGCCTATTCAAATGACTTTACAGATTATTACTTTGGCATTTCAGACGCAGAAGCATTGGATACACGCCCAGCATATAACCCAGATACCTCTTACAGCCTTATTTTTGAATTTCACGCAGAATACCCCATCAATAGGCACTGGGTATTTTTAACTGGCTGGCTATCAACTTGGTTTTCAAATGATATCCACCAAAGCCCTATTATCTCTCAAGAATATCAGCATAAAGCCAAGGTAGGCGTGCGTTATGTTTTCTAAGTATTACTTGTGCTTTATCTTCTTGGTGTCAGGGCCCTTATTCGCCAAGCAGCAGTTAGAAGCTGATCAGACAACCGAAAGTGCACTAGTTGCACTACCAGATACCTGTGTAGCGCTGCGTGAAGGCAGAAATTGTTATGCCGAAGTTGATATTACATGGCACCAGCAGCAAGTTGGTAATTACTGCTTACGTAACGCACAAAGCAAGCACATAATGCAATGCTGGTTAATGCAACAAAAGGGCTTATTTAGATACCAATTTGATTCAGCAGAAACCATAGGTTTTGAACTTATAAGTAGTGATAACGGTAAGGTTGTTGCAAGCACTGAAATACAATTACAGTGGGTCTATCAAAATCGTCAGAAGAAACGTCGTTGGCGACTGTTCTAAGCAGGAGTAAAAAATGGAACATTACGGAACTATCTTATTAGTAGAAGATGATATCTCGCTCGCCAACTGGGTTGCGGAATACTTAATTGAGCAAGGCTATCAAACGACTATATGCCAACGCGGTGACCTAGTAGTTGAGCAAGTACGTAAAACAAATCCAGACTTAGTGTTGTTAGATATTATGCTACCAGGTCAAGACGGTATTAGTGTGTGTCGCGATTTAAGGCATTTTTATCAAGCTCCGATTATTATGCTAACTGCACGTGATGATGAAATGGATGAAGTTATAGGCCTCGAAGTGGGTGCCAGCGACTATATGATGAAACCAGTTCGCCCTCGCGCTTTATTAGCACGTATTAAAGCTGCACTTCGCTCTAAAACAGACACGCATGAAGCTGCAAATTCTGAGCTTATAAGTGTTGGTAAATTATCAATTAACACTGAATCACGCACGGTTTACTTGGCTAACGACGAGGTACATATTTCAAGCGCTGAATATTTACTGCTAAACTATTTAGCAAGCAATGCAGGTCAGGTGGTATCTCGTGATGCGGTGTTTAAGGCAACGAAAGGCCGAGAGTATGATGGCTTGGACAGAAGTGTAGATGTACTCATTTCCTCATTAAGAAAAAAATTTAATGATGACCCACAGCACCCTGAAAAAATTAAAACCATTTGGGGCAAAGGCTATTTACTTGTTGCCACTGCTTGGCAATAACGACTAGCGCCTGTGAAAAAGTTTTATATTTCGCTACTTGGTAGCGCTTTGCTTTCAATCATTGTTTTGGGCTGGCTAATTGATGCTTTTAGCCAACAAACCCAGGCACCTCAGGATGTGTTTTCTAGCGAAACGAAAATGATCAAAGGTTTTGCAAAGCAACTGGCTAAACTTGACGCGAAGCAACGAGAGCACGCTATTGCAGAGTTTAATCAAGACTTTTCTGTACAACTTGAGTATCGACCAACCCAATCCCTTGCGCTGCCTTACTCATTATTAGCTCAAATAACTCAGCCAAGTGGTCTCATTCTAGAAGATCAGCAAGGCTATTATTTGCTTTACAGTGAAGCAGCCCTTGATACTCATCATATAAAAATGCGACTAGACAAAGACTTAACTCATGAACAAGGTAACGATGTATTACTTACCTTGTTATTCTATACTGGGTTATGTGTATTTATGGGCTTCATTATTGCACCACTTGCAAAGCGTTTAAGCGTATTAAACGAGGCGGCACAACGCTTTGCAAAAGGTGATTTAAAAAGTCGCATTCAATTATCACACTTTACTTATATCAAAGATGTTGAACTGACATTTAACCGCATGGCAAACCAAATAGAAAAACTCCTTGATGAGAATAAGTTAATGGCATCGAGCTTATCTCATGATATTCGCACACCTATAGCTTGTTTACGATTTGGTTTAGAAGCGGCACAAGACTGTCCAAGTGAAGAAAAGCGCCTTGAATATCTTGCACGCATGGAAAACGACTTAGATCAAATGGAGTCTATGTTAAAAAGTTATCTGGCATTTGCAACACTTGAGCAAAAATCTAATCAGCTAACGTTTAACCACTCTGATCTGCAAACTTATATTCTAACTTTAATTCATCAAATAGAACCTAAGCTTGAGCAACGCGGTTTACGAGTCAGTCACCGAGTTAAAGTTGGTGATATTTGTGCTGATTTACACTGGTTAGCACGCGCCATTGTTAATCTATTAAGTAATGCCTGTGACTTTGCAGAGTCTGAAATTTCAATCAGTGCAACCAGTACTAATGAGTACATCACTATTAGTATTGAAGATGATGGCCCTGGTGTGAGCGAACAAAATTGGCAAAAAGTATTTAGCCCATTCTTTCAAGAACAAACGCACCGTAATCGCGATGGAGAAAGCTACGGGCTAGGTCTTGCTATCGTGGCTAAAGTCGCTGATTGGCACCACGGCACGGTCGAAGTATCAAAAAGTAAGCAGCTAGGTGGCGCCTGTTTTAGCATAACAATCCAAAATAAAAGCCAATAAACATGTTTCATTTGTGTTAATTGTTTCGTATTGTAATGCGCAATTGCACGAATTCTACGCTGACAACTCGCACACAACGAAGAACAACCAAAATGCGGATGATTAACCCTTTTTATTTAGTGTTAATTCGAGTAGATTGTCAGCGCCGTCACAAATAGAGAAGTAACAATAATATGAGCGCATCACGTGGGGAGTTCAGCTCCCGCTTTGGATTTATTATGGCTGCAGCAGGCTCTGCTGTTGGCTTAGGAAATATTTGGGGTTTCCCAACACAAACTGCAAGTAATGGCGGTGCCGCGTTTTTAGTGGCTTATTTAGTGTTAGCATTTTGTCTTGCTTATCCTGCTTTAATGGCTGAGTTAGTAATTGGTCGTCATGGTCAAGCTAATGCCGTCACTTCACTTCGAAAAGTAACGAATCAAGCATGGCAAAAGAAGTTCGCCTTCGTGGTGGGTTTTGGCGGTATTATTTGTGCGGGTCTCATCTTAAGCTTCTATGCGATTGTGGCTGGCTGGATGCTGAGTGCAACCCTCGAACCCGTTGCACAATTAGCCGGTCAAGAACAAGCTGGCACTTGGCTTAGTGAGCAGTCACTATCAAGAAACCTTATATTTACTGCTGGATTTATTATTCTAACCGTCTCTATTATCTCTAAGGGTGTAGAAAACGGCATCGAAAAATGGTCTAAACGCTTAATGCCTGCCCTTTTAGGTATTTTGTTTATGCTAATCATCTATGTAATGACGCAAGAAGGCGCGATGGAAGGCCTAAAAGCGTATTTAGTGCCAGACTTTTCATCGATTTTAAACCCAGAGTTATTAGTGAATGCGTTAGGACAGGCGTTTTTCTCATTGTCGCTTGGTACCAGCGTAATGATTATCTACGGCTCATACATAAGCAAAAAAGAGAATTTAGTATCGCTAGGTGCGTATGTTACTTTAATCGATGTGTTCATTGCCTTTGTAGCTGGTTTATTGATTATTCCAGCTATGTATGTTGCACAAGCGCAAGGCGTACAAATTTTTTCTGCTGAAGGTGCCCTACTTTCTGAAGATACCTTGGTATTCCAAGTGCTACCAGCATTATTCACTAGCATGGGTGATGTAGGTATTTTTGTTGGCTTTGCTTTTTTTGCTTTAATGAGTATTGCCGCATTAACGTCATCAATCTCGATGCTAGAAGCACCTGTTTCTTATGCAGTTGAGCGCTTTGCTTTGAAACGTGTTCAAGCTACTTGGATCATCGGTGGTATCATTGCACTCGTTAGTTTCACAATCGTATTTAACCTAAGCACGTTATTTGGTTTTGTAATTACTTTAACCACTAAGATTGGGCAGCCTATTCTAGGCTTAATGTGTTGTATTTTTGTCGGTTGGATTTGGCATCGTGCGTCTTTACTAAAAGAAATTCAACAAGGATGCCCAGAAGCTGCAAACAGCTTCTTCTGGAAAGTATGGCCATGGTACATTAAGTTCATTTGTCCACTTGCCATTGCATTGGTATTTGCTAACTCATTATTAAATTAACAAATTACGGAGGTAGCCATTTGGCTACCTCAAACACATATCCTGGTGTGGAATGCCATCTTCTAAATAATCATCCCCCACATTTACAAAGTCAAATTGCTGATAAAACCCGGTTAAATAGCACTGAGCACCAATCATGATCGCTTTATCTGGCCAATGTTTTTTACAAGTATCTATCGCGGTTTGCACTAGTTTAGTTGCCAACCCATCACCACGAAATTGCTCTGCAACCAGCACTCGACCAAATGCGCTAAATTGCTCATTCTTTTTATAGCAACGTGCATAGGCAGCTACCTGCTGAGCTTTAAACAAAAATATATGCTGAGTAAGCTCATTGTTATCAACTTCGTCAATTTCTGGGTAAGGACAGGTTTGCTCTACAACAAATACATCAACCCGCGCCCGTAAAATGGCGAATAACTCATCTTTACTGAGTTCGCTATAACTTTTAATAGAAAACATAACGCTCCTTTATGAAGACAAAAAACCCAGCCGTAGCTGGGTTTTAACTAACTAGCTAATAGTTAGTCTTTAAGCAAATAATCGTTCTAGCTGATCACAAAGCTGTGACAGATTTACATGATCATGTTCAATGGTTAAATCTACATAACCATCCCCTCTGAAGGCGCGATCAAGTTCGATTAATACATGTGTTTTATGTGCTTCAGGCACAAACGACAACTCAACCTCTTGTAAACCAAAGAGGCTACGGCTATTTGGGCGATATTCTAATTCTTGATAACAACCAGAGTGTGATTGAAAAGTGGGAGCCCTCAAGAAGCCTTTTTCTACATCCGCTTTTACTAGACTGAAGCCCAGTCGATCCATCGCTTCCATAAACGTGCTTACAGCGTCATTAGGATAAATATGCAATGCATCACGGTCTGTTGGATCAAGCGCTAAATCAATGTCTAAGCCAGTTTCAAGCCAAACATGCGATTGGTTATAACCAGCATTAATTTCGGTGATCGGTGTCTCAGAATGAAGGCGAGCTTCAAATGGAATATGTTTTTCAACACCCGCTGCAATTGTGCCTATATCTGTAATACGCCATTTTTCAATAACATGGTTTGTGAAATACTCACCATCTTCGCCATCGACTTTTACACGTGTCATAAGTGCTAGGTCTAAACCCGATATTTCTTGGTCCACATCGCCACCTTTGATGACAATAACGGCATTAAATTTTTGACCCGGTTGTAAATGCTCTGTCTCGAGTACAGTGTCAACTTTTGCTGCACCAATACCTACTGATGCAAGGATTTTCTTAAACATCTATTCTCCTTAAGCCAGCTTCTAACCTATGGCTTAAATTCCTTTGTTAATGCATCTTAACCACAATTAAAAGCTAATGTCAGCGAAAAAATGATGCTTTTGCCGGATTAATCAATAAATCATGTATAAGTGCTTATTTTTTGAACTCCTATTACTCGTTGTTGTTTTCCAACTACGAATATTTCGCTACACTTCAAACAAATGAAGTTAAAAGAACAATTATGGAACTAATCTACTTTGCTACCGCGTTCGTTTGTGGCTTTGCTGTTTACCAGTTAAAGCTGCCTCCTCTTATCGGCTTTTTATTAGCGGGTTTTGCACTCAACCTATATGGATATAAGACAACCGAGCTGCTAAATACCTTGGCAAGTCTTGGTGTTACTTTGTTATTGTTTAGCATTGGTCTTAAACTCAAAGTATCTAACCTAATGAAGCCACAAGTATGGGCGCCAGCCTCAATGCATATTGTTTTGAGTAGCACGCTGTTTAGTGGTTTTATGTTGTTATTAGGTGCCTTAGCACTACCTTTATTTAATGAGCTGACTTGGCAAAGTGCATTATTAGTCGGCTTTGCCTTTAGCTTCTCAAGCACCGTATTTGCAGTAAAAGTACTTGAAGAGCGCGGTGAAATGGCAAGCCTTCATGGTAAAATTGCTATTGGTATCTTAGTTATGCAAGATATCTTTGCAGTTATCTTCTTAGCCATCAGTACAGGTAAAGCCCCAAATATTTGGGCACTGGCATTATTAGTCGGCTTACCAGTTTTAAGACCTGTGATGTTTTGGGTATTAAACCGCTCAAAGCACGGTGAATTATTGCCGCTTTTTGGTTTTTTCTTTGCACTTATTATTGGCTATCAGGCTTTTGAGTTCGCGGGCCTTAAGGGTGATTTAGGCGCTTTGATCATTGGTATGATGTTCGCTTCACATAAAAAAGCTGGTGAGTTATCAAAGTCGTTACTTAATTTAAAAGACATATTATTAGTCGGCTTTTTCTTAAATATTGGCTTGAATGCAGAACTGACAACTCATGCAGTGATCGTTGCAATCATCATTATATTAGTCTTACCATTAAAAGTTGCTCTTTATTATGTGCTAACAAACACATTCAAATTACGTGCTCGTACTTCTTTGTTAAGTGCCTTCAGCTTAGCTAATTATAGTGAGTTTGGCTTAATTGTGTGTGCTGTTGCCGCCACCAGTAATATGATCACCTCTGAGTGGTTGGCAGTGATGGCTATTGCTGTGTCTATCACCTTTATTTTAGCTTCGCCATTAAATAAGCGATCAAATGAAGTTTATGTGAAAATTGAACATTGGCTGCTTAAATTTGAAAGTGATAGTCGTCTTGCTGAAGAGCTGCCCGTAAACCTTAATGATACAAAAATTGTTATATTTGGCATGGGTCGCATTGGTACAGGTGCTTATGAAACAATCAGCCAAACCCATCCAAATCTTGTCGCAGGTATTGATATAAAGCCTGATGTTGTTGATAAACATATCAAACGCGGTCGCCGTGTATTGCTTGCAGACGCCACTGACCCTGATTTCTGGCAGCGTGTAAATCACTCTCATGTAGGGATGGTGATGCTTGCGATGCCGAAGCATATGCAAAATATTTTTGCTTTAGAGCAACTTCGTGCTTCTGGCTATGAAGGTCAGGTTACTGCTATCGCAAACTACCCAGATCAGCAAAAAGAACTAGAAGATATGGGGGTTGACTCGACATATAACTTCTATTTAGAAGCTGGTAGTGGCTTCGCTGAGCATGTAAAACAAAAACTTTTCTCTTAATGTAAAAAAAAATTATCAGTACCTCCAGATGGTACTGATAATTATTTTCACTGTATTCAGTTAGTTGGCTAACTAGTTTTCTTTCCTCAACAACCCCGTCCCCACATTGGGTTAAGCCTATTTACAAAGCTTTACATCCAGATTAGCAATCAGGCTAAAAAAAAGAGTAGAATTAATTCTAAGGTGCTTAGCTAAGTATCTATTTTTAACACAAAAAAGTTTAGCCATGTTGTGATTTCGTTATCTCAAATACAGCGCGGTTAGATTGATTGAGGTTGTTTAAATGAAAAATAAGTTTACCAACGAGTTTTTAGCAAATACGGATGATGCACGTGGTGGGAAACTTTCAGATATTCAGCAGCAACTTGATGAGTTACAAAATAACGGCATGACTGCTTTGGATATTAGAACCGTGCTATTCAACAAGATGCTCGATGTATATCAAGTACCTAGTGATCATTTTCTTCGTGACTGTGAAACACCTGAACGAATCGACGACCCAGCTATTGCCCTCAAGCTAAATAAGCTTGGCTTTACGAAAAAGCGTCGTAACCAACTACACTAATACGCCGTAATTAATTTAGTGGCTGTTATTCTGAGGGCCTACATCCCTCACTAAATAGGCTGTTTCTTGCCCGTCACAGCCTATTTTCTCTCCCCTTTTTACCGTATCATCTAGCTTTAAAATTTCTTTGAGATAAAGATGGATACAGCTCAACTCAAACGCGCCATAAATACTAAGATGCCATTTGGAAAGTATGCTGGTCGCCCTTTATTATTGCTGCCAGAGCCTTATTTGGTGTGGTTTAAACAACAAGGATTTCCTGATTCCCAGTTAGGTGCACAACTAGCGATGATGTATGAAGTGAAGCTCAATGGCCTAGAAAAAATGCTAATGCCATTATTAGATGAAAAATAATTAACCTTTTTTCGAACTTTTATAATTAAGTGCGGTCTATTACTTTGCTACTTGTTTATTTTTGGTTTTAATCTTTAAAAAGCGCCTTAGGCGCTTTTTTTATGCCTGCAAAAATACCTGTAATCTAAGACTTAATTAGTCTTGAACAAGCGAATCACAAATTTTGCTCCACCTAATGGTGAATCACACACTTCAGACTGCCCTTGATGCCAACTGACAATTTTAGCGACAATTGCAAGACCTAACCCAAAGCCACCTGTTTTCTTATCACGGCTTTTATCTAAACGAGTAAATGGCTTAAAAATACTTTGCCACTCAGATTTAGCGATCCCTGGACCATCGTCTTCAACACTAATTTGTATCGAATCACCTAACTCTTCAAGGCTCACATGAATTTTGTGGTTTGCGTATTTTTGTGCATTGCCTAATAGGTTTTGAATACAACGCGCCATAAAATGCTCGTCACACTCGTAGTAAAGCTGCTTAGGTGCACTCACTGCTACCTCAATGTCAGTAGCAAATTCGAGCTTATTCACCACACTGTTGATAAGCGCAGTAAGGTCACAAGAACGTGGTTTTAAACTCGGTTGATGTGAATCAAGCCGCGCATATTCCAGCATTTCGGAAACTAATGCCTCAAGCTCTGCAATATCAGCCTGCATGTTATCAATGTAAGTATAAGATTTTTCATTCTCAACTTGCTCTTCAAGCATAGCAATTGCAAACTTTAAACGAGCAAGTGGCGTTCTAAACTCATGAGAAACAGAAGAAGTAAGCTCTTGCTGTGCTGCTAGAAGGTATTGGATACGCTCTTGCATCGCATTGAGTGTATCTGTGATTGGCAGGAAAAAGGATTTGGAAGCGTCTTGTAGTTCGAAGTCTTGCGCTCCTCCTACAGCTTCACAGGCAAGTGTGAGTTTATTAAAATCTCGCCATAGTAATAAGCTCCATAGCCCAATAGGCAAACCAATTACTGTTAATAATAAAAAGTAAGGCCAAACTGAGCTAAAATTTGGGTTTTCAACAGAAAGTGGACCTACTTGCAAAAGCTGTGTGTCGTTGATAGCAATATACCAAACCACCTTTTGCTCTTTATTAAACAAATACAGATGATGATCATTTTTGAGCTGTGATTTTAAATCATCTGGTAAAGCAAGGTCTGAGAGATTAATCAATTCGCTTTCATACTCTCGTTCTAGCGAAGCTAAACCATTATCCGTTTGGCTTAATAGCCATAGAGATTTACCAAATTCTTGGTCGAGGGCGATTTGTTGTTGAGTTTCTTCGTAGGGCCATAACTGTTCTATGACCCCACTAACAAGAAACAGAGAAACTATTATATAAAGATATAAGCTTGCAAATAGTTTCCCCATTAATGTTTACATATCCCATGCATCAGATACAAAGAGGTAACCTTGTCCCCAAACTGTTTTAATTCGGTATGGTTTATCACTGTTATCACCTAGCTTCTTGCGGATACGTGATACGCGTACATCAACTGTACGGTCTAAGCCATCATACTGACGGCCAATCATATGCTGGTGCACATGTTCACGGCTTAACACTTCACCTGCATTTGATGCGAGTAACCAAAGTAGCTCAAACTCATGGGAAGTCAGTGTAATTTCACTGCCTTTTAGTGTAACGATGCGGCTAGTTTTATCAATAGTTAAATCACCAAAACTAAGCTCTTCAGGTGCCTTGTTAGTAGCTTGTCCACGACGTAATAACGCATTAATACGCG
Organism: Pseudoalteromonas sp. NFXS39; assembly: GCF_040148775.1. NCBI lineage: Bacteria > Pseudomonadati > Pseudomonadota > Gammaproteobacteria > Alteromonadales > Pseudoalteromonadaceae > Pseudoalteromonas > Pseudoalteromonas sp. NFXS39. Next base: position 78,820 of record NZ_JAGDEC010000006.1, read on the forward strand.
CTAATAATACACGAGGCTCAGCAGGCTTGATTACATAATCATCTGCGCCGAGCTCCAAACCAATCACTTGGTCAAAGTCTTCACCTTTTGCTGTTAACATTAAAATAGGTAAGCTGAATTTATCACGAACCTGACGACACACACTAAAGCCGTCTTTACCCGGTAACATGACATCTAAAATCATTAGATCAACAGGGTTGTTTTCAAGGTATTCAAATACTTCATCGCCGCGTTCAAGGACCGCAACATCCAACCCATTATGCTGAAGGTAATCACGTGTTAACTGCTGTAAGCCGAGATCATCTTCAACAAGTAAAATCTTTGCCATTGGTTGCTCCTAAATTAAAAAAAGCTCCACGGTGAGCGTAACCTACGCCTCGTTGTTTTTGCTTCGGTGCTTTGCACTTCGACTTTTGCTGTCGCAATTTTACTCCCCGTGTGCGGATTGACTAAGGAGTATATTGTTTCAATCTGAACCCGCGCTTTATGGCTGAAAACCCCTGAACTAGTGTCGTTCCAGCATTGAATTTTCTGATTATTTTGGTACAAACACAAATCTTGAGGCTGTTGACTTTGCCAGCTCATTTTTAACTCAAGATCACAAAATTCGTGCTGTTGTAATACAACGCACACTTTTGGTGTGATATCAAACTGAGTCGCTTGTGCATAGCTTGGGGAAGCCCAAATAACAGCAACAAACACACACAGACTAAAAGCAAAATACTTCATATTAAAAAATATGATTGAATCCTATAAATGCAGTCATCGAGTACGTGTGTTCAAAAAGCGGACTGTCATCCACGGCTGAGTAGTCATAATATGCTAAATGAAAACGAAGAGAGTTAGCCTCACTCAGGGGCCAACGGGCGTCGATTTTAGCATAAGGTTGCCAGCTACTGCCAACATCAATTTCCCCATATGAGGACTCTTCTGCCGATAAACCATAAAAATAATCATTTAGTCTGGCTGATTTGTACCAGATCCCTAGGCTAGGTGCGACCGATAAGTTTCCTATACGGTGATGTGATTGCCATTGTAAAGCACTACGCAAACCGTTATAAACTCCGGAAACATCGGTCAACGCTTGTACAGAGATAACATGATTATTTCGAATATAGTGATAACTTAAGCCAGCATCTAAAGCCCAGCGTCTTTTTTTAATATCGCTTGTAGATACAGACTTTTCTGCCAGTTCATTACTAGTGGTCGATTCAACAATAAAACTATTTGATGTTTGCAGTGCAAATATATTACTTGGATGGAAATCTATAAAGAAACGCGTCTCAGGGTTGAACTCAGTAACAAAGTTAACGACGTGACTATCACTCTCTTGTAATGAATAACCTAAACGGCCATTATCAAAGAACCATTTTTCACCATAAAAAGCGATTTCAGGCAGCACGAGCAAAGGTAAGTTATCACCTCCATGAAGTGGATTCGTGATCACCCCCGCACCTGTATTAATACTTAGATGCCATTGCTGGGTATCAATCTGTTGATTTGCCACACGGCTTTCACGTTCAGTGCGCGTTGAGTCATCAGCGCTTGCTTGACTCACTAGCATGCCAAATATGGCATAAACCAGTGCGCACATCCTGATCGTTTGAGATTTCATTGTTATTTTACGACCAAAGAAATTTATGCAATAAGAGCATAATATCAAGATGTGAACAAACTGTCGTTGCAAGGTTACAACTATTCACAAATTTGATACATATATCGATTAAGTTTGTTACTCTTCGACGATTTCTATGCGATTGCGACCATGCTCTTTTGCTAAATAAAGCGCTTTATCAGCTTTAGCAATCAGTTGTTCCGGTTTACTATTTTTAGCTTTAATAGCAATACCAAAGCTTGCTGTCACTTGGCTTAACACCTTGTCAGATTTAGGATTTTTAATTTGTAGTTTAGTAACAGCCTGACGTAGTTGCTGGGTAAAGTTAGTCATATCACTAATGCTGGCAAACTGAGCCGTGAAACAAAACTCTTCGCCACCATAACGATAAGCTTGGCCAACACTTGAAACATGCTTAAGTAGTTTTGCTGAAACAGCTCGTAAAACTTGATCTCCTTTTTGGTGACCAAAGGTGTCGTTAAACTGTTTAAAGTGATCGATATCGACCATTGTAAGCACGGCGACTTCAGCTAAATTATTAGTTTGGCAAAATCGCGTTATATCTTCATCAAACTTACCACGATTATAAAGCCCAGTCAGAGGGTCTTTTTCAGCTTTACTTCTTGACCTAACAAGCTCTTGCTTTAGCTCTGTAATTTCGGAGTACGCCATAGCGAGTTGGTTTTGAAAATCTTGCGCACGGCTTTGCAAAGCTGCCGACTCATCACTTAAACGCTCTACACAATCAAGTACATCATCAAAGCCACTTTCTTGGCTTATATCAGCACTCGTTAGTGTTTCACGACACTCTTGCAGTGCCTGATTAAATTCAGTTGAGTAATTTAGTGCTTCGTTAATATCTTGATGTACCTTGCCAACAACATCGTTAAAGCCGCTAGAGAGCTGATAAAATAGTGCCAAGTCATCCCGAGATAAGTACTTATCGAAAAGCCGTTTTGCCTGCTCATGACTACAAGTATTGTGTTGTTTAATAATACTATCGAGCTCTTTACTTAACTTTTGATTTTTATCACTCACATAGCAATACCAAAGCGCATAATTAAGCGGCGTAATTGGCATCTTGTATTTTACCATTAGAGGAATTGCTAGCTTCAGACAATGGCTCGAGTAGCTTAAAGAGTGGTCGGCTTGCGCTGAGAGTATCATGAGTCTAGGCCATGAAAATTTTTATTATTTCAATTAAGTTAACAACACCCAAAGAAAAATCAATGAAAAAGGATTTTGACAGACTAAAACCAGTAAAAACCACGAAAAAATTTTACAAAAACCAATACTAAATAACTAATTAAAGTGTGCGGTTGTATCTATGTAAAAGTTTAAATTAAAGTCAAAGCCACTAGTTATTAAGTTAAATTGCTTGCTGGGTAAGCGATTGAGCAATACTCCAAATCGCGTTGAGTGCAGGATCATGACGCTCTTTATTTAGTACGGCTAGACCAATTTCGAAACCTGCAATAGTTTGTTCTGCATCACTAACAATTTGCACTTTATCTTTGAGCGGGCTGTTATCCAGTACTATTTTTGGCACCATAGCAATACCTAAACCTAGACTCACCATAGAGACCATAGCTTCATGACCTGCAACCTGCGCATATATACGGCCATGAATATTTTTTTTACGCCACCACTGCTCAAGACGCTGCCTTGATAAACCTTGCTCAGCAACAATAAATTCTAAATCTGACCAATCAATTTGCTCATTTGCTGACAGTTTTTCGCTGATCGGGCACACGATTTTTGGCGCAATCAATACTAGTGGCGAATAACCAACACTAGTAAAGGCAATTTGTCCCGGTAGTTTTGTTGGTTTAGCAGCAATTGCCATATCTTCATGACCATCTAAAACACGATTTATTGCTAATGCAGGGTCACCAGTATTCAAAGTAATTTCAATATATGGGTGCTGCATACGCAGTTGTTCAAGTATTTGATGTAAAAAACTATATGAGGCAGTTACAGAGCAATAAATACTGACATTGCCATAAACATGCTGTTGCGGCTCTTGTACATTAGCTTTAAAACGATGCCAGTTAGCAAGCGTCGCATTAGCGTACTCAATAAATGACTCACCCTCGCGGGTTAATTTTACGGTGCGATTATCCCTATTAAATAACACCACCCCAACCTCTTCTTCGAGTTGCTTGATGTTCCGACTCAAGGTTGGCGCACTGATATGGCAAAGCTCACTGGCTCTTGCAAAGTGTAGCGTCTTTGCTAACGCCAAAAAGTAATTAAGATGTTTATGATCCATACCACCACCATTTCATTTTATGAAATACTTTAATTCAAATATATCATTTTACGCAAGGTAAAAAATTGCATAGTGTTAAGACATACAAAGAACACTACGTCGGTTCTTTGATTTTCTAACAAAATTGTATTTATAGGACACTAACAATGGCGAATTATTTTAATACTCTTCCTTTAAGAGAGCAGTTAGCGCAATTAGCGCAGTGTGAATTTATGGACCCAGCAGAGTTTGCTGATGGTGTAGACGCTTTAAAAGGGAAAAAACTCGTTATTGTCGGTTGTGGCGCACAAGGCCTTAACCAAGGTTTAAATTTACGTGACTCAGGTTTAGATGTTTCTTATACATTGCGTGAATCAGCTATTGCTGAGCGCCGTCAATCTTTCTTAAACGCATCTGAAAATGGTTTTACTGTAGGCACATATGAAGAGCTTATCCCAACAGCAGATGTAGTATTAAACCTAACACCTGATAAACAACATACCGCTGTTGTAAATGCTATTATGCCTTTAATGAAGCAAGGCGCAACGCTTGCTTACTCACATGGTTTCAATATTGTTGAAGAAGGCATGCAAATCCGTGAAGACTTAACGGTTATCATGGTTGCACCTAAGTGCCCTGGATCGGAAGTACGTGAAGAATATAAGCGTGGCTTTGGTGTACCAACATTGATTGCGGTTCACCCAGAAAATGATCCTCAAGGCCATGGCCTAGCTCAAGCTAAAGCTTATGCAGCTGGTACCGGTGGTCATCGTGCTGGCGTATTAAAATCATCATTCATTGCGGAAGTTAAATCTGACTTGATGGGTGAGCAAACGATTCTATGCGGTATGCTACAAACCGGTTCATTACTATGCTTCGACAAAATGGTTGAAAAAGGTATTGATGCAAGCTACGCGTCTAAACTAATCCAATACGGTTGGGAAGTGATCACTGAAGCACTTAAGTATGGCGGTGTTACTAACATGCTTGACCGTTTATCAAATCCAGCAAAAGTAAAAGCATTTGAATTAAGTGAAGAGCTTAAAACAATTATGCGTCCACTTTATAATAAGCATATGGATGACATCATTAGCGGTGAATTTTCTCGTGGCATGATGGCTGATTGGGCTGAAGATGACGCAAAATTACTAGCTTGGCGCGCCGAAACAGCAGAAACCGCATTCGAGAAACAACAAAATACAGATCAAGAAATCAGCGAACAAGCATTCTTCGACCAAGGTATTTTAATGGTTGCCATGGTTAAAGCAGGTGTTGAGTTGGCCTTCGAAACCATGACTGCGGCAGGTATCATCGCTGAATCTGCTTACTATGAATCACTACACGAAACGCCACTTATCGCGAATACCATTGCTCGTAAGAAGCTTTTCGAAATGAACCGAACTATTTCAGATACTGCAGAGTATGGCTGTTACTTATATAACCACGCATGTTTACCGTTGCTGCAAGATTTTATGAAAAATATCGATACAGATGTAATTGGTAAAGGTCTTGATAGTGCTAGCAACCAAGTTGATAACCAAACCTTGATTGCCGTGAATAAAGCACTGCGCGAGCACCCGGTTGAAATTATTGGTAGCAAGCTACGTGGTTACATGTCAGCAATGAAGAAAATTGTTTAACCCTGGAAAGTAAGTTTCGCTTGTTAGAAACCAAGCCCAATTGCTTATATGCTTTGGGCTTTTTTTTTGTCCCTACATTGATTCGTCATCTATAAAGTGTATGCTAAAATTACTGACTTAAATGTTGTAAACTAAGACACTTTCATGGCGTTAAATCAACTCACCATTACTAAAAAAATTACACTGCTTGGCAGTTCTATCGCCCTAATTGTTGCTGCGTTAATCGGCGCAACGGCTATATATAGTGCAAAACAAATCATTGAACAACGAATGATTGAATCTGAACTACCTAGCAAATTGCAAGCAATTGATAATTATATTACTCATGATATAAATCAAATGATCAGTGCGGCAGAGCAGCTATCTAGTAACGAATTTGTATTAGAATGGGCTCGCTCAGGTAATACTGATGACAAGACTTTGCTTAAAGAGCTCAACCGCCTTGTTAAGCAATACGACTTAGCAACTGCTTCGTGGGCTAATCGAGAAACTGCACAATATTGGAACCAAGATGGCTTTTTGCGAGTTTTAACCAAAGAGCAGGATGGCTGGTTTTATGCGTTTACCAACACTACACAGCCTTTTTCAATCAGTATCTATCAAGAATCACCCACTGATGTAAAAATGTTTGTAAATCACCAGCAAACCAATGGGATTGGTTTAGCAGGCCTTGCAAAAAGTATTGACGATATGCAAGCAATGTTACAGCGTTTTAAAATTGAAGAGACTGGTTTTGTTTACATTGCCGATAAAAACGGCCTAATTCAGCTTCATAAAGACGAGAGCAAAGTCGCCAAAGCTAAATTAGATGACGTTTATAAAACTGCTATCACTCGTTCTCTGTTAACTCAAAGTGAATTCAATTTACAGGAAATCGATCTTGATGGTGAAGCGACATTAGTAGCCGCAAGCCCAATCCCAAACACAGATTTATTTGTCATTGCCCAAGTACCTAAGCACGAAGTATTTTCTAGCATCCAAGTTTTACAATGGCAAATTATCAGCTTTGCAATTGTTATTGCCCTCATTGCAAGTTTTGCAGGGCTGGTGCTGGCACGTACACTATCATCGCCGCTGTCTAAAATGGCAGAGTTGTTTACTCGTTTAGGCTCAGGTGATGCAAATTTAGCTTATCGTTTGCCAGCTTCCGAACAACCTGAACTCGCTAACTTGTCAGCAGGCTTTAACCAATTCATCTCTAAGATTGAGACTGCTATCAGCCAAGTTGCCCAAGAAAGTAGTGAAATAAGACAAAGCGCTGATCATGTGTTTAAGCAAGCACAGAAGAACTCTGAAGCGCTAGATAATCAAAAAGAACAAACAATTTCGGTCGCAGCAGCGATTAATGAAATGGGTGCGACAGTGCAAGAAATTGCCTCAAGCGCAGCTAATACGGCTAAACTCACTGAAAACAGTAAACAAAATACCGAACAAAGTCATACTCAGGTAACACAAAGCAAAGAAGCAATTATAGAACTTGCATGCGATATCGATAACATCACTGAGCAAGTAAACGAGCTTGCAAATAAAACGCAAGCTATCGCCAGTATTGTTGACTCTATCAGAGGTATTTCTGAGCAAACTAACCTATTAGCACTTAATGCGGCGATTGAGTCAGCTCGTGCTGGTGAGCATGGTCGCGGTTTTGCAGTTGTAGCCGATGAAGTAAGAGCATTAGCAAACCGTACTTCACAATCAACAACTGAAATTCAAACGATGATCAGTGAACTAACGAATACGTCTGATCTAGTGGTTAATCATATCAATCACTCGAAATCACAAGCACAGTTAAGCGTTGATGCAATGCAAAGTTCAGTTGAATTGCTCAATGCCATTAACGATGCTGCTAATGAAATAAACGATATGGCAACCTTAATAGCAACTGCGACCGAAGAGCAAAGTAATGTAGTCGCAGATGTGGGCCGTAACATTGAGCAAATAAGCGATATTAGTGACAACGTAATGCGTGAACAAATCGACAGTGAACAAGCAATCAAAGATTTAGCAAACAGTGCTCAAACTCTTGATGACCTTGTTGCGACCTTCGATAAACGCTGACACGTTTTGTAACAGTTAACCCTGACCCTTTTTCATTCACGGCCTATACTTAAATGGTATTAGGCCAAGAATTAAGAGGGTCAGATGAAATTACCTAGCATTGTTTTAGCCTCAAGCTTTTGCTTATTAACAGCGTGTAGTAGTACAGAAAATAACACCGCTCCCCCACCACTTGCTTTGACGCAAAGTAATACGTTTACTCAAACCTCAGTTGAAACTCAACAAGAGATTTTTGCATTAAGTAAACATATAAAAGAGCAACTTGATAGTACCTTTCCAAAAGACAGCCGGTCATTACAAAGCACTAAACGTTTGCTCAAGTTCCTTTTGCAAAATGGTGATGCTTCTTTATCTTATCAATCTGGCGCCACCTTAACGGCCAAGCAAGCCTATTCAAATTTAAATGCTAATTGTTTATCGTTATCGATTTTAGCCTACAGTCTTGCTGAGTATCTCGGCCTTGAAGGACAATTTCAAAAAGTACATATTCCAGAATATTGGGCACTTGATAATGGCTTTAATTTACTCACAGGCCATATCAACTTAAAAGTAAGTGAGGCTCAAAAGCTCGTGGTAAATAGAAAAGTCATTTACCCAGAAGAGCGCTCTTTAGTGATAGATTTTGACCCTAACAGCCGCCAAGAAGCGTTTAAAACCAGCAACATCAATAAAGCCCGCATCACAGCAATGTTTTATAATAATAAAGGCGCAGCTGCGATGCTAAAACATGATTATGATACTGCTTTTAGCTATTACAAAGCAGCTGTTAATATTGATAGCAACTACTCAGGTGCTTGGGGTAACCTTGGGGTATTGTTCAGATTAACAGATGACTATCCAAGAGCTGAAACAGCCTACCAATACGCGATTAGTTTAGATCCAGATAACAACACCGCATTAGGCAATTTAGCCAGACTCTATAATCTGACCAATCGCGAAGAGCAAGGCCAGGCGATATTAGCCAAGCTTGATAATAAGCGCCAAGCAAACCCCTATTATCACATTTCTTTAGGTAATGATGCTTACACGACCGCCCGTTATCAAGATGCAATAAAGCACTACAAAAAAGCCCGTGACTTAAACCCAACCCTGCATGATACTGATTTTGGTTTAGCGAGAACCTATTATCAATTAGGTGACCTAAAGCTCGCTAAAAAGTACTTAACTATGGCAAACAATAAAGCAGACTTTGATCATGATAAACAGCGTTACGAAAGTAAGTTACAAGCGCTTCGTTCGCATACTGCAAAGCTTATTGATTACCGCTAGTGCTACACTAAGCACTGCGCAAGCTTTTGCCAGTACAGATTTAGAACGAGACGTCATAACGCTAACATCGGCTCAATTTGCTGGGCGAAAAACGGCGACTCAAGGCGCTCAGTTAGCCGCCCACTTTATAAAAGAGCGCTTTATTGCTCATGGCTATTCTGTTGATGATCAAGTATTTACTTATCAGTCAGGGCTCTTTGGCAAGGCTACTGGGCGGAACATTATTGCGACTAAAAATAGCCACTGTGAGAAGTGTAAAAAAGTAATTTTTACCGCTCATTACGATCATTTAGGGCAAAAAGGTAATCGGCTCTACCCAGGTGCGAACGACAATGCCAGCGGCGTTGCCGCTTTACTTTATTTAGCTGAGCACTTTGCGCAAAGCCCTCTGCCCTATCAATTAGTTTTTGTTGCAACCGATGCAGAAGAAAATGGCCTACATGGTAGCGAGTACTTGGTATCGACACTTAATAAAGACGAAATCAAACTTAATATTAATTTAGATATGCTCGTTGTGAACCCCAGAAAACCGCGTATCTATGCATTTTTAGATAATCAATCATTAGCACATTATCAAGCTGACATTAAAATTCTATCTGATGAACAGTTAACCTTTATGGTAACTAGCTCGTCAGCGAGGCTAAATCGGTTATTTGATCTCAAAGTTGATTGGCGCAGAGCAAGCGACCATTATTCATTCGCTAAAGCGGGGATCCCTTATATTTACTTTGGTATAGGACATGACAAACACCACCACCAAAGCACAGACACGGCGGCGCACATCGACTTTACACTATTCGAATATGCCATAGCGAAAATAGCCCTATTTATTGAAAAGCTTCCAAGTTAGTTATTTAGGTAGCTCAGACGTTAAAACAAACTGTCTTTTTTGTGCTTTGCTGAGCTTTTTTACGCTTATTTCTAGTTTAGTTGCTTCACTACGGTTACCCACCTGCTGTTGATAGATAAGCGTTAGAGGCCCTTTTCCCTTAAGATTTTTCGCACCTTTTCCCGCTTGATGCTGAGCGAATCTTTTTTCAACATTGGTACTGATCCCTGTATACCAATGACCTAAACGTGTTTGCACTATATACAAATACCACATGACATCTGAGTTATCGCTGTTTTTTAAAGGCTGATGTAAACTTTTTGGGTTTGCAGTGGTCAAATTTGTGCCTCGTGGTTTTTAATCGCATTTCAGTAAAAACAATTACTGAAAAGGGTTTTACCTTCTGTGACTAATCGGTATCATGCAGTGTATAAAAAATAAGGATTCAAACAAATAATGCAGTCGTTTAAAACTTTTTCTTTTTGGTTAGTACTTACCCTTACTTTAAGTGCTACAGCAGGGTGTTCAAGCTGGGTTTACCGTATCAATATTCCTCAAGGTAACTTTTTAGAACAATCAGATGTAGATAAGCTACGTGTTAATATGACTCGCGAGCAAGTACTGTATGTTCTAGGCAAGCCAGTAGCAGAAGACTCTTTTGATAAAAATACGTGGCATTACCTGTATGTATTTAACATTGGCCGTAGCAACGAGCAACGTAAGTCACTCACTATTAACTTCGAAAATGATAAGCTTGTTTCGTTATCAGGTGACTACGAGCAACCTAGCGAATTTAATACGCCGCTTGAACAAGAGTAATCTTAATTCTAATTAATTAAGGGTAGCCTGAGCTACCCTTTTTTATGCCTTGTTTAGTGGCCTTCCGCCAGTCACTTTATTGGCACGTCCTTCTTCTTTGGCCTTTTCAGCTCGACGTCTGCGCGCATCCTTTGGATCAGCAATAAGAGGGCGATAAATCTCAATACGATCCCCTTCCTTTACTTCTTGATTAAGCTTACAGGTACGGTTCCAAATACCCAGTGTTAAGTTATTTGCGTCTATTTCAGGACACTTATTGATAATACCCGACTTAATCACCGCTTGCTCAGCTGTCGTGCCTATCGGCACTTCTACTAATAAACTGGTTGCCGTTGTTGGTAAAGCAAAAACTACTTCAACAGTTATCATGGACGAACTCCGTACACAGTTTTAGCACGCTGCGTAAATGCATTAACCATATTTTTAGCTACTTCGTTAAATACTTTTCCAAAAGCCAGTTCGATAAGTTTACTCGCAAATTCAAACTCAAGATGAAGCTGTACTTTGCACGCTTTATCGTCCAGCGGTAAAAATTGCCATTTACCTTGTAACTTTTTAAATGGGCCATCAACTAAGCGAAGTGCAACAGTTTGCTCATCAATAAACGTATTTTCGGTAGTAAACCACTTTTTTAAACCCGCTTTTGAGATCTCCAAACTGGCCGTCATGCCACTAGCTTGTTGCGTGATGATTTTAGCATCTGAGCAATTTGGCAAAAACTCTGGATAAGCATCAACATCATTCACTAAATCAAACATTTCTTTGCTGCTGTACATTACAAGCGCACTTTTTTCTATTTGCGGCATATTCACTCCCAACTTTGTCGGCGAATTTTAGCAAGCTTTGGCTATTTCCCCAAATTTTAGTAACACGAAAATATCCGCAAAGCCTTAAAAAAGCGATGTAAAAGCGCTGTTTTTACGTATAATATGGGCCACTATGGCTAAGAAAAAATCATCTAAATCGACAAGTAATACCATCGCGCTTAACAAAAAAGCGCGCCATGAGTATTTTTTACACGATAAGTTCGAAGCAGGGGTTGAACTACAGGGCTGGGAAGTAAAAAGTATCCGAGCTGGTAAAGTAAACATCTCTGAGACTTATATTCATATTAAAAACGGCGAAGCATTTTTACTTGGCAGTCAAATTCAGCCTCTCAACAGTGCTTCTACTCACGTAATTTGCGATCCACTTCGTTATCGTAAGTTACTTTTAAATAAACGTGAAATCGATCGTCTTATCGGTGCAACAGAACGCGACGGGTTTTCACTAATCGCAACTGCAATGTACTGGAAAAAATGCTGGGTGAAGTTGGAGTTCCACCTTGCTAAAGGTAAAAAGATGCACGATAAACGTGAAGACGGAAAGAATAAAGATTGGGCACGAGAAAAAGAGCGCCTAATGAAACATAAAGCTTAATTTATGAAATGAGCCTAACTTTCGTGTTAGGCTCGTACCCCTTACAAACACTCACTTTTTACAAAAATATCAATACCCTCTCTAAAAAACCCATCCTTTTTTGCTATTCCAAACCAGTACGTTTACATGATATCAATCTTTACCGTGACAACTTCACAACTTTTTCACAATTACACAAGGATTGAAATTTATGAAGAACACCCACCGCTTTCTACAGCGACCTCTCTACGCATTTACTATTGCAGCACTAAGTGGCACAAGCTTTATGTCTATTGCTGCTGAGTCAGATGGAGCTGAAAAGGTCGAGCGTATTGAAGTTACAGGTTCTCGTATTAAACGTTCAGACATTGAAGGGCCATCACCGGTACAGTCAATAAGTCGTGCAGACATAGACAATATGGGCTACGACAACCTACAACAATTATTAGAACGTATGCCAGTTGCAGGTAATGGTACTTTCTCTACTCGCGGCAATAACCAAGACTCTACAGCTAATGGGGCTGCAGCGGTAAGTCTCAGAGGCTTAGGCTCTGATGCAACATTAGTACTTATTAATGGCCGTCGTGTTTCAATAAGTGCTTTTGCGGAAAGCATCACCAATTCATTTGTAGATATCAACTCGATTCCTGTTTCAGCGATTGAGCGTATCGATATTTTAAAAGATGGTGCATCGGCAATATATGGTTCTGATGCGGTTGCAGGTGTAGTTAATATCATCTTAAAAAAGGATATTAATGGTCTAGAAGTAAACCTTGGATATGGTGGTACTGATGGTCCTAACTACGAAGAAAAAACAGCAAGCCTCGTTTGGGGTACCAGTACAGAAAAAAGCAGCGCATCAATTATTATTGATTACTTTAACAACTCAGCACTCTCCTCTGATGAAATGGGCCGTCTAGGTACAGCAAACCAAGAACCATATGGTGGTATGGATTTCCGTTCATCGCGTGGTTTCCCAGGCTACTTTTATGTAGATGGTGAAAAAACCATTGATCCAGCATGCCCTGCAGAAAATGCGACAGCAAGTGGTAGTTGTTTATTTGACTATGGCCCGTATGGTTACGTAACCCCTGCATCTGAACGTGTTGGTGCTATTTCGCAGTTTGAATATAACTTTGATAATGGTATATCGGCATTTTTAGAAGTTGCAGTACAACACAATAGTTCGCAAGCAGCTGGTGCACCGACTCCGCTTGATGAAGATGCCGGCCTTACAGTGCCAGCAAACCACCCTAACAACCCGTTTGGCCAAGATATCGAAATTGGTCGCTACAGAACAGTAGATGCGGGCCCCCGTCAATGGGATATCGAATCAGATACACTTCGCTTTGTTGCGGGCCTAAAAGGCGAGATCAGTGACTGGAGCTGGGAAGCAGCCATTCAAAAAGGTCGAAGTAAATCAATGCAAACAGGCGATAGAAGCCAAGGCTGGGTGCGTACTGATTTCTTACAACAAGAAATCGATGCGGGTAACTATAACCCTTTCGGTGGCACCTATAATGACCAAGCAGTTATTGACCGTATTACGACAAGCTTAGTTCGTCGTGGTGAGTCTCATATGACATCATTTGATGCAAATATCAGTGGTGAAGCATTTAGCTTTGGCGATGATGTGGTGATGATGGCTGCCGGTATTGAATACCGTGAAGAAGATGTGAGCGATATTCCAGACGATCAATTCCAGCGTGGTTTAATCTTTGGCACTGAGTCAGTATCAGCCGCTGCAGAACGCGACCAATATGCAGCTTATATTGAGTTTTCAATTCCTCTTGCTGAAAATTTAGAGCTACAATTAGCAGGTCGTTACGATGATTACAGTGACTTTGGTTCAACAACAAACCCTAAAGTAGCTGTACGCTGGGCGCCAACAGACTCAATTACTGTTCGTGGTTCATGGGCACAAGGTTTCCGAGCACCTTCACTAGCACAGATTGGTTTAGGCCCTTCTGAAGAAAGCCAATTCTTCGTTGATACATACCGCTGTCAAGCGACAGGACTTGACTGTAATGCCCTTGATTACAATATCCAATTTGCGGGTAACCCTAACCTTGAAGCTGAAGAATCAGAGTCATGGAATGTTGGTTTCATATGGGCACCAACCGCTGAATTTGGTTTCGGTGTCGATGTATGGAGCATTACGCAAGATAACAAGATAGATGAACAAGAATTCGGCCCTATCTATGATAATAACTGTAACGATCAAAACAGCACTGTGTGTGTGCGTTTAGCACCACAAAATGGTCAAAGTTTAGGTGTAATCCAAAAAGTTTACAGCACCTTTGAAAACGTTTCATCGCAAGAAGTATCGGGTGTTGATGTGTCGGCAAACTACACTCATGCTATGAACGATTACGGCTTCTTAAAATTCAATTTAGAATGGGCATACCAAAACGAATTTAAAAAAGATGGTCGCGATTACACAGGCGAGTACCGTTATCCTGAAAACCGTTGGATTTTCTCTACAAACTGGGAGATGGGTGATTTCAATACCAATGTAAATGTGAGCTACACTGGTGAGTTTGAAGATACACCAGACATCGACTTTGATGGAAACTTAGACTTTGATAGCAACACATCACGTATGGTTGATTCGCAAACACTGGTTGATTTACAAACTGCTTATAACTTCTCAGATAAAATCAAACTATCTGTGGGTGTGAATAACGTGTTTGATGAAGATCCTCCGTTTGCAATCGGTGATGGTGATGGCGACTTATATGGCTATGTGTCGAGCGTACATAACCCACGTGGTCGTTATTTCTATACTAAACTAACAATGCGCTTTAATTAATCGCGTTGAGCTTAAAAACAAAAACCCGCCAATTGGCGGGTTTTTTAATTCGCTAACAAAGGCCTAAATTATAGGTCGCCTTCGTTTTCAGAAAGGAATTTAGCAACACCTTCAGGGCTTGCATCCATACCTTTTTTACCTTCAGTCCAACCTGCTGGACATACTTCACCGTGCTCGCTGTGGAACGCTAGCGCGTCAACCATGCGGATCATTTCGTCGATGTTACGGCCTAGTGGAAGGTCGTTAACTACTTGGTGACGTACGTTACCTTCTTCATCGATTAGGAAAGAACCACGGAAAGCAACACCTGCTTCTGGGTGCTCAACGTCGTATGCTTGACAGATTTCGTGTTTAACGTCTGCAACTAGTGCATATTTAACTTGACCAATACCACCGTCAGCAACGGCAGTGTTACGCCATGCATTGTGTGAAAATTGTGAATCGATAGAAACACCGATTACTTCAACGCCACGCTTTTGGAACTCTTCAAAACGCTTGTCGAAAGCGATTAACTCTGAAGGACAAACGAAAGTGAAGTCTAACGGGTAAAAGAAGATAACTGCTTTTTTACCTTTGATAGTTTCTTTTAGGTTGAAGTTTTCAACGATTTCACCGTTACCTAGAACAGCTGCTGCAGTAAAGTCTGGTGCCTGACGGCCAACTAATACACCCATTTTTATCTCCAAATATTTGAGTTTATTTCCAATTGCCTATGCAATACTCACTTATATATGGTTACTAAAAAGCAAAAACCAAGAGTAAGTATTGATAATTTGCAAGATAGTTTAATGAGGTTACAGACAAATGAACAATCGAAAAAAGCGATATGCCTAATCGGAAAAATTGATTCACATTAAATACTGACGATTCTTATCAATTCGTGAAATAAGTGAGGACCTTTTTATAGTGGTAGCGACAGGTCTAATCCCTCAAAATGATTAAGTATTATTAGTATTAATCTTGGTCAGAACAAAGCAGTGACGATAGAAAAGAATGTCGTGCACACCTGCTCGTAAATCTAACTTTCTGCTGTAAAAAGTTTGCGAACACAAAAAACCCAGCATCAAGCTGGGCTCTTAAAAAATAGAAAATCAATTAGTGCTACCTAGTCCATGATATCTTCTGGCATATCACCACGGATTTGCTGCCAGATTTCACCTGTTTGATGACCGTATTTACGCATCATAGAAATCGCTCCATCGTGTTCACGACGCTCTGCCAGCACAGTTAAATCTTTATAAAACTGACGCGCTAATTCACGGGTACGTGAATCAGAGAAGTAATGGCAACCAATTTTTGAGTAGAAGCCTTTAAAGCCATTTAAGATAAGCACGTAAATGCGGTTATTACCAGCAACGGCTAGTTCATGGTGAACTTTATAATCGTAATCAGCAAATGCTTGAGCACTGTCTTCAAGTTCTTCACTTTGCGCTAAGATTTCAATTACACGCTCAGGGGCAAGCTTAATTGCCGCACGAGTGTAAATTGCGCTGATATTAGTACGAGCAGAAAGTAATTGATCTGTAAGCTCTGGCATTTTATCTTCATCAAGACGCGCAAGTGTTTCTAAAATATTTAGACCTGAGGTTTCCCAGAAGTTATTTACACGAGTAGGTTTACCGTGTTGAATTGTTAACCAACCATCACGAGCTAAACGCTGCAGTACTTCACGTAACGTTGTGCGTGTTACACCAATAAGTTCTGACAATTCACGTTCGGCAGGAAGAATTGAGCCAGGCGGAAAGTCACCATTCCAAATAGATTCTACAATGTATTCTTCAGCAAAACCTGCTGGGCTTTTCGCTTTAAAAATTCTCATTCAATTTCCACTTGAGTTAGCAACTACTTTTACCGCATTTGGCATTCAACTCACTGATTGTACCAGATGATCAGCAACTAACAAGTAAACTAACTCTGCTGTGCATAAAAATCTTTAAGATCTCGTTAAATAAGTGACCTTTTGGATTAAAAGCACACCAAACAACAATACTTTCGATATACTCAACTTCTAATTATTTACAATAACAACCAGCACTAATAAAAGGTACAGCCATGCAACAGCGCGTTTTACCAGCAATATTTAAAAACTTTTTGGGGACTTCGCCACAGTGGTATAAATACACCATTATTGCGTTTTTACTAATCAACCCAGTTTTATTTCAACTTAACCCTTATCTGGCAGGATGGGTATTAGTGCTCGAGTTTATCTTCACACTCGCAATGGCGCTAAAGTGTTACCCGCTTCAACCAGGTGGCTTATTAGCCATAGAGGCGTTGTTTATTGGAATGACAACAGCCGGCCAAGTTGAGCATGAAATAGTACAGAATATTGATGTAATTCTGTTACTTATCTTTATGGTTGCAGGCATATACTTTATGAAAGACTTGCTTTTGTATATTTTCACAAAGCTTGTTGTTTCGGTGCGTAGCAAGACCGTGTTATCGCTGTCGTTTACAATTGCAGCTGCCTTCTTATCCGCTTTCTTAGATGCGTTAACGGTTATGGCTGTGGTTATTGCCGTCGCTATGGGTTTCTATAGCATTTATCATAAAGTGGCATCTGGCAAAGATTCTAACAGTGAGCACGATATTAACGATGATAACCAGGTACGTCCTGTCAATCGCCAAGAGCTTGAAGAGTTTCGCGCTTTCTTACGTAACTTGTTGATGCATGCATCAATTGGTACTGCCTTAGGTGGTGTGTGTACTATGGTAGGAGAGCCACAAAATTTAATTATTGCGGAACGAGCTGGCTGGTTCTTTGGCGAGTTTTTCTTTCGTATGCTGCCTATTACTTTGCCTGTAATGATTGCAGGTATTGCCACGACTTTCTTCCTCGAGAAAACCAAAGCATTTGGCTATGGTGCCAAACTCCCAGCACCCATTCACACTATATTATCGGACCACGCTAAAAAGCTTGAGAAAAAACGTACTACACGCGATAAAGTGAACTTAGCTATTCAAGCATTTATCGCTGTTTGGTTGATTATAGGTCTAGCACTTCATTTAGCCACTGTTGGTTTAATTGGCTTATCGGTAATTATTTTTGCGACAGCCAGTGCCGGCATCATTGAAGAACACCAACTAGGTAAAGCATTTGAAGAAGCCCTGCCATTCACTGCATTACTTTGCGTATTTTTCTCAATTGTTGCCGTTATTATCGACCAGCATTTATTTACACCCGTGATCGCATGGGTACTTACTTTTGAAGGCCAGCTGCAATTAGTCATGTTCTTCATAGCTAACGGTATTCTGTCGATGGTCAGTGACAATGTTTTCGTAGGTACTGTGTATATAAACGAAGTTGCTGCTGCACTACAAGCAGGTCAAATTACTCGTGATCAGTTCGATTTACTGGCTGTGGCTATTAACACTGGTACTAACTTACCAAGTGTTGCTACCCCTAATGGCCAAGCTGCGTTCTTGTTCTTGTTAACATCAACATTAGCACCTGTACTAAGGCTGTCTTACGGGCGCATGGTTTATATGGCCCTACCATATACCATAGTGTTAACGATTGTTGGTTTGAGTATGACCTTATTTAGCCTATCTGATATGACAGATTTACTCTATCAATGGGGCTTAATCAACCACCATACGGGTGTGTTACCAGGCTCACTTGGTGGTCATTAATCTAAACAAAAAAGCCCGCGAAATGCGGGCTTTTGGTTTTATTGAGTATGAGTATTTAATCTAACACTTTTGCATCGTTCGCTTTGTTTAGTAAGCTTCGGCTTTGCGTTAAGAAATGCGCTGTCGCATCAGAGAAATACTCTTTCGCATCTGCAAACGCGGCAATCAATGCAGCTTTATCACCTGCTTTGAGTTTTTCGAGGGTTTCCGCAAAAGTATCTTGGTAATTTGAAAGTAATGATTCTACATCGTCGAATTGCGCTAACATGATATCAGAATATAGTTCAGGTGACTGAGCAAACAATCTCCCAACCATCATTAACTCTAACTGATAAATTGGTGATGAACAGCTGCGAAGTTCTGCCAACGTATGACTTTGCTTGGCAAGAAACTGACCGTATACAAAGGTTGTTAAGTGACGCATTACCTGAATGATTTGCATCGCTTCATCATGTTTTTTAGCATCCATTTCAACCACTTGACATCCCCAAACTTGGAGTTGCGCCATTAGCCCTTTAGCTACTTCATGATCTCGCCCTTCACACACAACAACGGTTTGTTTTACCCAGTGTGAAATATCTGGACCAAACATGGGATGCAACCCGACTACTGGGCCGCTATGAGCCGCCATTAGGGCTTTTAAAGGCTTTTGCTTAACTGATGTAATATCAACTAATAAACAGTCATCATCGAGTATTGGTAATGCCGAAACTACGTGTTCAAGTGCATTAATTGGTACACTTACAAGGACTAATTTTGCCCCTTTTAATATCGCTTCACTCTGTGCTTGCTGTGCTTTATCTAAAATACGGACTTCATAACCTGAACGAGCAAATTGTTGAGCAAATAGCTGACCCATGGCACCTTCACCACCAACAATTACAATGGGTGATAACTGAGGTGCAACACAAGCGAGGCTACCTTGCTGGTTTTGATACGCTTCACGCATCATACGGCGCAGGATATCTTCAACTAACTCAGGGTTAACCCCTTGTGCGACTGCTTCTTTACGGCGAGCTGCAAGTAAATCAGCCTCGCGATCTGGGGCATGTAATGGCGCACCGATTTGTTGTTTAATTGCGCCTATTTTTTCTGTAATCCCATTACGCTTTGCCAGTAATGCCACCAATTGCGCATCACATTCATCTATTCCTGCTCTTAAATCAGCTAGATCATTCACTGTTACCACGTTACCACACCTCAAACCCTAAAAACGTAAATAATTATATACAAAAAAGTAAAGCTTTTAATACAAATTATAGTAACAGGATAACAGCCAAAGCACAAAGCCCTAACGTGAATGTAGCATAGCTTATAAAGGGATAAATAGAGGTCAGTCGATCAGTTTGAAGGGAGTACTTAGGTGTCTCACAAAGGGGGAAAATTATTTTTGTGGTATAAAAACCAAAACGGGCTGCAACCTAAGGCTGCAACCCGTTTTATTTTGCGTTGTAAAACAGCGCGTATTAGTTAAGTTTTTCTCTAATACGTGCAGATTTACCAGAACGCTCACGTAGATAGTAAAGTTTCGCACGGCGAACAGCACCGCGACGTTTAACTGAGATACTATCGATAAGAGGGCTGTGCGTTTGGAATACACGCTCAACACCTTCACCGCTCGAAATTTTACGAACTGTGAATGCTGAGTGAAGACCACGATTACGCTTAGCGATTACAACACCTTCAAAGGCCTGTAGACGCTCTTTGTTACCTTCTTTTACACGTACCTGTACAACAACTGTATCACCAGCGCCGAATGCTGGTACGTCTGATTTAAGCTGCTCTTCTTCAAGCGCTTTAATAATATTTTGGTTTACTTTTGCCATTATATTTCTCACTTTCCTAGGTGTAACTGTCTTCTAGCCACAAGCTTGTTGGTACTCTTGCTGAAACTCAGCAAGGAGTGCCGCTTGCTCCTCAGTCAGAGCTAGGTTATGCAACAAGTCAGGACGACGAAGCCAAGTTCTACCAAGTGATTGCTTTGTGCGCCACTTAGCGATTTCTTGGTGGTTTCCGCTGAGCAATACAGCAGGCACCTGTTTATCATCCAATGTCTCTGGCCGTGTATAGTGAGGACAATCAAGCAAGCCATTCGAAAATGAATCTTGCTCAGCTGACTGGTTATGACCTAACACCCCTGGTACTAATCGTGCTACTGCATCAATTAGCGTCATTGCGGGTAGTTCACCACCACTTAAAATAAAATCACCAATTGACCATTCTTCGTCAACGTATGATTCTATAATTCGCTCATCTATACCTTCATAGCGACCGGCAATTAAAATCAGCTTTTCTGAATGCGCAAGTTCACTTGCACCTTGCTGATCTAATTTGCGCCCTTGCGGTGACATATAAATTACTTTTGCACCATCACCTGCCGCTTTTTTAGCGTCAAGGATAGCTTGTTTCAATGGTTCAACCATCATTAACATGCCAGGACCACCCCCGTAAGGACGGTCATCTACAGTTCTATGCTTATCAGTAGCATAGTCACGCGGATTCCAGCAGTTAAAGTCAATTAGACCATTTTTAACTGCGCGACCTGTAACCCCTTGAGTGGTAATCGCATCAAACATGTCCGGGAAAAGGCTAATCACCCCTACCCATAGCGAACTCGTTTGTGACATTAAAACCCTGGGTCCCAGTCAACGGTAATTTCTCTTGCATCATATTTAACTTCTTTAATAACAGAGTCTGTTAAGAAAGGAATTAAACGTTCTGCTTGGCCAAATGCATCTTTTTTGTTTGCTTTCACAACCAAAACATCATTTGAGCCTGTCTCCATAAGGTCATCGACTGTGCCTAAGTTATAACCTTTATCAGTTATAACAGACATGCCGATCAGATCTCGCCAATAGAATTCACCTTGCGGTAATTCTGGTAGCTGCGCTGCGTCTACTGAGATTTCTACATTGGTTAAAGCCATTGCTTCGTCTCGGTCGTTTACTTGCGCAACTTTAGCGATAAAGCCTTTGTTGTGGCGACGCCAGTCGACCACTTCTAAGGTCTGCCATTTACCTTGCTGCCCTATCAACCATGGGCTGAAATCGAAGATCCCTTCGGGATCATCAGTAAATGAATGCACCTTAAGCCAGCCCTTTATACCATACGGGGCACCGAGCTTTCCTACTGTAATATACGAGGTGTTCTCTTGACTCATGGTTACTCTTACGCCTATTAAGCCGCTTTACGAGCGTCTTTAACTAACTTAGCTACGCGATCTGAAAGAGATGCGCCTTGACCTACCCAGTGTTCAACACGAGATAAATCTAAACGTACTTTTTCTTCCTGACCAGAAGCAATTGGGTTAAAGAAACCTACTTTCTCGATGAAGCGACCGTCACGCGAGAAACGGCTATCCGCAACCACAATTTGATAGAAAGGGCGTTTTTTAGCGCCACCACGTTGCAAACGAATAGTTACCATACCGTCCTCTACATTAGATTGACTGTTTTCATTAATAAGATTTACTCCCCAGTACGGGAAGCTGGGGAATTGTACGAGTTTTTTGCAACATTGCAAGTAAGAACTGCTGCAAAATGTAAGTTTAGTTGATTAAACACTGATCTGGCCTTTAAATCTTACATGCAGCTAACAACTATGCATAAATTATCTACAAAAAAAGGAGCTATACGCTCCTTTTTATACACTTAATAAAAAGCGCTATTAAAATTTAGGACCACCACCCATCATGCCAGGTGGTAACATGCCTTTCATACCGCGCATCATTTTCTTCATACCCCCCTTGCCTTTCATCTTTTTCATCATCTTCTGCATTTGCGTAAATTGCTTAAGCAGTTTGTTGATTTCTTGCACTTGGGTACCAGAGCCTGCGGCAATACGTTTTTTACGAGAGCCCTTGATGATTTCAGGACGCGCGCGCTCTTTTGGTGTCATTGAGTTAATGATGGCTTCCATTTGTACGAAAGTCTTATCGCCCATCTGCCCTTTTACGGCGTCTGGTAAGTTTTGCATGCCCGGTAGCTTATCAAGCATCGACATCATACCGCCCATGTTCTTCATTTGACGAAGTTGCTCAGCAAAGTCATCTAATGTGAAGCCGTCACCTTTAAATACTTTCTCAGCAACTTTAGCCGCTTTCTCTTTATCTACTTTCATTTCGACTTCTTCGATTAATGAAAGTACATCACCCATACCTAGGATACGAGAAGCAATACGGTCAGGGTGGAAAGGTTCAAGTGCATCAGTGCGCTCACCTACACCCATAAACTTGATCGGCTTACCGGTAATATGACGGATTGATAATGCAGCACCACCACGAGCATCACCATCAGTCTTTGTTAAGATCACACCACTCAAAGGTAGCGCTTCATCAAATGCTTTTGCGGTGTTTGCTGCATCTTGACCTGTCATCGCGTCAACGACGAATAAGGTTTCGATTGGATTAATCGCACTGTGCAGTGCTTTGATCTCGTCCATCATGTCGTTATCGACATGTAAACGACCTGCAGTATCGACTAATACTACATCGATGAACTTTTTCTTCGCGTGTGAAATCGCATTATTCGCAATATCTACTGGCTTTTGTGAGATATCGCTTGGGAAGAACTCAACACCCACTTCATCAGCAAGTGTTTCTAGCTGTTTGATTGCTGCCGGACGATAAACGTCAGCACTAACAACTAACACAGACTTTTTCTTACGCTCTTTTAAGAATTTAGCTAGTTTACCAACACTGGTTGTTTTACCAGCACCTTGTAGGCCCGCCATCATAACTACCGCAGGCGGCTGCGCATTAAGGCTTAACTCTTCATTTGCTTCACCCATTGCCTTTTCAAGTTCTTCACGAACAATCTTAATAAAGACTTGGCCTGGACTTAAGCTTTTCGTTACTTCAACACCAACGGCGCGTTCTTTAACTTGCTTAACGAACTCACGAACAACAGGTAATGCAACGTCCGCTTCCAAAAATGCCATGCGGACTTCACGTAATGTATCTTTTATATTTTCTTCAGTTAGGCGTCCGCGGCCACTGATATTTTTTAAGGTTTTACCTAAGCGTTCTTGGAGATTCTCAAACATGTAAAGGTTCCGATAAAACGTGTTTCACCTGTAGTGTACATAAAACAGACAAGTTTGAAGACAATACAGGCAATATTAAAATTTAATTACTAGCAGTATACCGTAAATGATGGTCGACAATACAGTGTTCAAGTGTGTAGTTTGAGTTTCTTTTTACAAACTCTATGCTTTTTCCTTGCTATAAAATACAATGGCATCAAAGAGACAAGGATTTATCTATATAAATTAAGTGGCCAAAACACGATGATTATTAGTTTAACTATTATTGCTAGTTTGTTTTATGTGTTAGCAACGTCACATGTGCTATCACGCCTTTTCCACAAACAAGGTCCGAGCCAAAAACTCACAGTGATACTAAGCACTGTGGCTATCCTTGCCCATATGCTATTACTGGTTAATTCAGTTTTTCGTGCTGACGGTCAAGATTTGAGTATCGTCAACGTTGCTTTATTGACCTGTTGGGTCATCGTAGTATCCGTTACAGCTGTGTCGCTCAAGTTCCCTGCTACCTTATTACTACCAGTTGTGTATGGTTTTGCAGCCTTACTTACACTTGCCAGCTTATTTATTCCGCATCATGTGATTTTACAATCAATAGATGTTGAACTTGGCTTAGTCACTCATATATCGTTATCACTTTTGGCATATTGTGTGCTGATAATCTCGACACTCTATGCGGTACAGTTTTACTTTATTGATAAGCGTTTAAAGCGCAAAGACTTAGCAATCGTACACAGTCATCTTCCACCTTTAATGGTCGTTGAGCGTCAGCTTTATCAATTACTCACGCTTGGTACAATTCTACTTACCTTTGCACTACTTTCTGGGTTTATCTTCTTAGAAGGTATGTTTGCCAGTGAATTTATCCATAAAACGGTTTTATCGTTAATTGCTTGGCTTATTTTCACTGTTGTAACAGTGGGTCACTTACGTCAAGGCTGGCGTGGTAAACCCGTGGTGTTTTCGATCATGATAGCCGCTTTTATCTTGTCACTTGCTTATTTTGGCAGCCGTTTCATCCAAGAAGTGATTCTAAATAAGTTTTAACTTGACTCAGCAAGCTGTCTCTAGCTTAATATGCACTGATTTATAAAAAAAGGATCCATCGTTGGACGACATATCGACTAGTACCCTGTTTATTATATTGGGATTATTGATACTTATTTCTGCTTATTTTTCTGGTTCTGAAACTGGAATTATGTCAATTAACCGTATCCGCTTGCGCCATCTTGCTAAAGAAGATCATCGTGCAGCGAAACGCGTCAGCAAACTGTTAAGTCGCCCAGACAGACTCATTGGTCTGATCTTGATTGGTAACAACCTAGTTAATATCGCTGCAGCACAGGTTGCAACGATTATTGGTATTCGCCTATACGGTGACCTCGGTATCGCAATTGCAACTGGTGCACTGACCTTAGTGGTTTTAATCTTTGCCGAAGTAACGCCAAAGACACTTGCAGCGCTTTACCCAGAAAAGGTCGCTTTCCCAAGTTCGATTGTCCTTAAGGGGCTTTTGAAAATACTTTTCCCATTTGTGGTTATCGTAAACTGGATGACCAATGGCATGCTGCGCTTGTTTGGTATCACAACAGCACAAATTGAAGAGCACAGTTTAAGTAAAGAAGAATTAAAAACCGTGGTGAACGAATCTGGTGCTCTATTACCAGCTCGCCACCAAAGCATGCTGACTTCAATTTTAGATTTAGAGCAAGTAACTGTTGAAGATATTATGATCCCACGCAACGAAATTGTTGCTATCGATATCAATGATGACTGGAAACTTATTAGCCGTCAGCTAACTCATGCTCAGCATACTCGTGTTTTATTATATCGTGACCAAATTGATGATGCTGTTGGCTTTATTCACTCACGTGATGCACTGCGCCTATTAACTAAAGAACAGTTTGATAAGCCATCACTATTACGTGCGGTTCGTGAAATCTACTTTATTCCTGAAGGCACATCACTAAACACACAATTGCTTAAGTTCCAGCAATCAAAAGAACGTATCGGTTTAGTTGTTGATGAATATGGCGATATCCAAGGCCTAGTAACACTTGAAGATATTCTCGAAGAAGTTGTTGGTGACTTCACAACAACGCAAACTCGCACGCCAAGTGAGGAAGTTACAGAGCAAGACGATGGCTCAGTACTTGTAGATGGCGGTGCTAATATTCGCGATTTAAATAAAGAAATGGGTTGGGAGCTCCCGATTGATGGCCCGAAAACGCTAAGTGGTTTAATCGTTGAATACTTAGAGGATATCCCAGACTCAAACCTAAGTTTACGTATTGCCGGATACCCTATTGAAGTGATCGAGATAAAAGAAAACATGGTGAAGTTAGTTAAAGTTATTCCAAGCAAACGCACGGAGTAACGTTCGACTCACCCCAAAAAAGGAGTAGCTTGCTACTCCTTTTTTGTTAGTTATAACTGAAACGCCTCAGAAAATTCACATTTTCCCAGCAGACCCCACACCGTAAAGCAATTCCTCTACTATTATTTTCTTTAAATACTCTGTTGTATAACAAGGAAAAATAATGGACGAAATATCAATCGAGAAAATCTACAACCAAGCTATAGAGTTGCTAATGCTCTACGGGCCAAAGTTTATTTTAGCAATACTGGTTTTAATCATTGGTTGGTGGTTAATTGGTAGAGTTGCCAACATGGCTGAAAAATCAATGAATAGGGTCAAATTCGAAGTTGGTTTGACGCACTTTTTAGTCTCCTTCATTTCTGTCATTTTAAAGGTACTACTGCTGATATCTGTTGCCTCGATGATTGGTATCGAAACAACCTCATTTATTGCAATGCTCGGAGCAGCCGGTTTAGCCGTAGGTATGGCACTGCAAGGCAGTCTAGCGAATTTTGCAGGTGGAGTGCTTATCCTATTCTTCAAGCCTTTTAAAGTAGGTGATGTTATTGAAGCCCAAGGCTACATGGGGAAAGTAGTAGAAATTCAAATTTTTGTCACTGTTTTACTTACCTACGATAATGAAAAAATCATTATTCCAAATGGCACGCTATCGAATGGCTGTGTTAAGAATAAGTTTGCAGAGCCAACACACCGCGTTGCAATCGAGTTTGGTATTAGCTATGGCGATGACGTTCATAAAGCCCGTGACGTGCTTATGAGCGTTCTGGATGACTATGATCTGGTATTAAAAGATATAGAAGATAAAAAACCAACAGTGCATGTTAGCCAGCACGGTGAAAGTCATATCGGCATGTTAGTGTGGGCTTGGGTTGAATCGGATAACTACTGGCCTGTGTACTTCGGTTTGTATGAACGAGTCAAAATTGCCTTTGATGCTGCTGATATCACTATTCCATTCCCACAGCGAGATGTTCATATTCACCAATTCCCTGGTAAATAATTTACAAGGCGAGGTCAACTCGCCTTATTTGATTGTGCTTGTTGAATTCGTATCAATAACTCTGCCGTAGCAGTTGCATCGGCTAATGCTCTATGATGATTCGTTAAGTTCAATTCAAAGTGTGTCGCTAAGTTACCAAGTGAATAAGACTTTAGCTTTGGAAATGTCTTTCGTGATTCAACTACTGTACATAGCTTAGGCATTTTAAAACCTTGCCCGAGTGCAGCGTATTCCTTGCGAATAAATCCGTAATCAAAATTCACATTGTGGGCAACAAATACACTGCCTTTTAACAGGGCACGCAACGTGTCGGCTATCTCCTCAAAGCGAGGAGCATCACGCACCATTGCCGCGTTAATTCCTGTTAATTTGGTAATAAAGGCAGGAATACTTCGTTCGGGATTGATTAAACTCGCCCACTGCTTAATAACTTCGCCAGCTTGTAACTGCACAACCGCAATTTCAGTGATTTTATTATTCCCTTGTACGCCGCCAGTGGTTTCTATATCGACCACACTATAAATGCGATTTGGATCATTAAACCAGCTCACCTTAACGATATTTACTTCAAAGCCGTGTTGCTTTAAGACATCAATACTGACAAGTTGGTTGCGTCTTAGTTTGTCGCCCGGAGCTTTAACTTCTTCAAATGTGAGCTTATGCTCTTTTAAAACCATTAAATCTGGGTAACCATCTTTAAGCTGCTTAAAGGTTTTTGTCATTTGCAATAAATGCGCTTTTAAACTAGCTAGACTGCTGTGTTTTATCAATATTTTTAGTGGCTCTAAAATATCGCTATGCCACATAAAAACACCATTGGCTATTTCGTAGTACTGTCCTGCATTTTTACAAACATATTTATACAACGCTTCATTACTAGTGAAATTTGCAAGCTTTTGCTCAATTTGTGTATGCTGCGCTGTGTAAAAGCAATCAGCAAGTAGTACTTGTGGATAAAGATCAAATTCATTACACGGCGGGTACGGTGTCTCGATAAAGAGCTCTTGCCAAAATGTTAAGGTAAAAAGACTTAACCAAAGATTATTCTCAGTAA
Source organism: Pseudoalteromonas sp. NFXS39 (assembly GCF_040148775.1). NCBI lineage: Bacteria > Pseudomonadati > Pseudomonadota > Gammaproteobacteria > Alteromonadales > Pseudoalteromonadaceae > Pseudoalteromonas > Pseudoalteromonas sp. NFXS39. The sequence goes on from NZ_JAGDEC010000006.1 coordinate 106,621, forward strand.
AAAACACTGTGTTACCGAACTGTTGATAATACTCGCATACTCCTTGCTCTACATCACCACGGTAAATGTCATCAACCTCTATTTGATGCTCTGTATCAATTAACATTTGTGTTAAGCGTGAACGTTGCTGCTTATTATATTTACGCTGTAGAAAGTCTTCGGCGAAATACAAAATGCTATCATCAAGCGGGTTTTGGATAATATTTTCAAGCTTATGCTCAACCCAGCTTTTGTCTCCTAGCTTGTAACGCTGGCGAATTGCCAGCTCTTGCGCTTCACTACTGCCCTCACAATGCTCTAGTAACTCAAATGCAAAACCTAAGTCATGATCTTTAAGCTGCTTATATAAGCGGATCAGTAACTTGTTTTTGATGCTCTGGGCTAATTCATCTTCACAGTTAATAGCTAAAAGTGCTTGAGCTAAGGTTTGGTACTGTGTTTCTGATTGGCTTTGCTTAAGCTGCATACGCAACTGGTTTAATTGATAATGCGATTGTGCCTCGGCTAAGGTTTTAAAACGCGATAAGCTGTCGCTGACATCACCACGTACTTTTGCAATTCCTAAGTCACGCATTACAAAGCGATTTTGATGGTTTATATCGCCTTGACTTAGTCGGCCGCTATGTAAAAACTCAAAGTATTCATAATACTGGCTTCGGCTATTGACCACGAACTGACTAAATAAAGCGTCTAAATCACTGTGGTTGCGGTCAATATACTGTTTACAAAGTTGAATTAAGCTATGTTTGCTGGCTGATTTTTTATAATCAGGTTGTGTCGTCATTAACTCATCGTTTGCTAATAAGGTTAATAAAGTTGGCTTTGTTAAATGCTCAAGCAGCAAATCTAATTCATCATGACTTGGGTGTGCCACCAGCCCCTGTTGCTTTAGCTTAAAAATAGCCCCATGTAGATTAGGGATTTCTTCATAATTTAATGATGACAGTGCCACGATTTTTGGTTTACGGGAATAAATACGCAGCAAAGTACACAAACTTTGCTCATCAAGTAGGGTGAGTTTTTCAAGAAATTGCATTTGCTCAGCTAAGAGTAAATGCGTGCACTGAGATTGAATAAACTCAGCGAGCTCAAAGAAATGACTTAAATAATATTTTGCTGGTAATTGTGTTTTCATAGCCAAACCTGATACTGTATATAAATACAGTATCAGGTATTAGTAAACTGATTTCAATGTTTGAGGCTATTTAACTTTTAAAATACCTACAATCGCGCAAATTGCACCGCCTACCATACCGAGCCAAGCCTCAATCGGTGTATCACCACTAAAAGTTCGGCTAATTTGTGCACTTGCAGAGTCATAAACGTTATATCCCCATACTGCGAGCGCTACACCAATAACGATTAAAGCAATACCTATAATTTTTCCCATCGTGTTGTTCCTTTTTGTTGTTTTGATTTCGTGCTGCTATGTTTAGTTTTGCACATATAATAATTAGCTGCAAAACCTTAAGAAATAATCAAACTAAAGGTTATGTTTTGCTCACTTAACGAAACCTGAAGTTCAGCATCAATTGCTTTACTTAACGCTTTGGCAATGGATAAGCCTAAGCCAAAGTTATCTTCAGACGTTCTGGCACTATCTTTTTGCCAAAGCGGATCAAATAACTGGCTAATGTCTTCATCTGTTAATGGTACTTTTAATTCGTTAGTAACAGAAAATTGCAACTTCCCCTTTTTATTAAGCAGCGAACTTACAGTCACTATGCTCTTTTCTGGACTGTATTGTTTAGCATTATTTACAAGGTTGGTGATGATTGATTCAAGGGCAAATAAGTTACTTACAATGGCTGGGATATCATCTTGAAACTCAAACTTAACCCATTCTAAATCGCACTTTTCTAAGGTGCGTAAAATAACCTGATTTAAATCACATGCATCTTGCTTTGGTAGGGCTTCATCACTGTACTTATGCAGTAGCAATAAGTTCGACACAATGCTCTTTAAACGCTGGCTAATTTTTAGCACTTCAGGTTTAAAGTCTGCCTCAAACTCTTTTTCATTTGGAAACCGAATCGCCACTTCAGCCATATTTATAAGCTCAGCAATCGGCGTTTTTAACTCATGGGCAATATCTGAGGTCAAGCGCTTTTCACGAAAATAGAGCTGGCGGTTTTCTTGAATAAAGGCATTTAAGCTATCAACAATGGGTTGCAGCTCTTTCACAGGTTCTTTTATTGTTATCACGGCACTTTTATCTGCGATACTAAGCCGACTTATATCACGGTTTAGTTTATTAAGTGGCGCTAGAGAACTGTCGACCGATTTACGCACAAATAATCGAATGAATACGATTACTGACACGGTAGAAACAACAAAAATAACGTCAATTAACCATAAAATAAAATCAACTTTTTCTGATGAAGCTGCATAAGCCAAAGTAAGCGTGGTGTGATGCGTTTTGCTCACGCCATCAAAAAAATTTCTATGTGAGTGAGAGTCGATTTGCGGCTGGAAACGAGTATAAATAATTCGCCCGTCACGACCATCCGGCAGCTCAGTGGTCATTATTTTCGCTTCACCCAGTTTTAATTTTTCAAACTTGAGGTTCTTCAAAGCGAATAAATTAAGGCTCTGTGAGCGGGTAAACACCCCATAATCAGTCCACATTTGAAAATATTCAGGCTCAACTTGACCATCAAATTCTGGCATAAAGTCACTAGAAAAATTAAAAGTTAACCCCTCTTCATCTTCATGAACCAAAGTCATCAGCATACCGGCTTTTGATTTCATGCCACGGTTAAATTCATTATCAATCCAACTATCAACGGCTATATCAGTGGCGACTAAAATACTTAAAACTAGCCCAGTTATAGTAATCGATAATGTAGTTACCAACTTACTGCGAATTGACTTCATTATTTTCCTTGAATGATATAACCAAAGCCACGCTTAGTTTGAATAGGTAATTCACCGCCTGCCACCCTAACCTTTTTGCGGGCCGATGATAAATGCGCTTCAATGGAATTTTTTGAGACCAAGTCATACTGCCCAGCTATGTAGCTACTCAACTTTTCTGCAGTGATCACTTTATTTTGATTGCTAAATAAACACTCAACTATTTTATATTCGTTAGGTGTTAAGTCGACTGAAGTACCGCCGACTTGTAAGAGTTTTAATTGTAAATTTAAAGCCAAGTTATCAATGCGGATCACATCACTGATTGTTTTCAGACCACCGCGACGCATTAAATTTAATAACCTTGCATGCAGCTCATCAAACGAAAATGGTTTGGTCAAATAATCATCGGCCCCAGTCAGCAGCCCCATTACTCTGTCTGCAGGTTCTTGCTTGGCAGATAAAATAAGCACACGCACATCGAGCTGCTTTGCTCTTATGGTTTGTAATAACGTAATGCCATCAAGGCTGGGTAACATAATGTCGAGTATTACTAATTCGTACTCACCAGACATAGCCATACTCAAACCTTCAGCACCATCGCCGGTTTCATCAATGGTAAAACCTAAGTTTTCAAGGCCAATTCGTAGACTACGTCTTAATGACACCGAATCTTCTATTATCAACAATTTCATATGTTACTCATTTAGATAAAAACCACTTTTGTGTCATCAGGTTACGCTCAAAATCTTAAGATTCCCTTAAGATTTACTTAAGTTTTTCTAGTTTAGAAAATATTAAGATTACCATAAGGGTTTCTTAAGTTTCACTGCCTAGTATTGCCATAGTTTCGATTAAGTAAGTACGACTATGACAGCAAAACTCTCTGTTTTAAAACCTTTGTTCCGTTTTTCATTAATATTAATGGCAGTTTTTATACTGTCGAGAATAAGCTTGCTAATATGGCAACAGCAAAGGTTAGCTGATGGCGATAGCCTAGCGGTTTTATTTGGCGGCTTAAGGGTAGACTTAAGTAGTTTAGGGTATTTATTAGCCCTTGCCGTTTTAATGTTGATAGCTCATATTCTTTTGCGTAGCAAAACCTCTTTATTGCAACTTATTTTTACTCTTTATTGCAGCATAGTCGTTACTTTAATCGTGGTTATTGAAGCATCTACTCCCGCGTTTATTACCCAGTACGATGTACGACCAAATCGCTTATTCGTCGAATATCTTGATTACCCCCAAGAAGTATTTTCCATGCTATTACATGGCCACCTGTTCGCTATGATAAGCACCTTAATTATTGCAACGCTAAGCTGTGTGTTTGCGTATCGTTATATAAATGCAGCATTTAGCAAACAACAAAACGCTAAAACTGTTAGCCAAGTTGTAATACTCGTTACCACTTTATTAGTCTGCTTAATTAGCGCACGAGGCACTGTAAGCCACCGCCCTTTAAATCCTGCTTTAGTGTACTTTTCAAGTGACTCGCTGGTTAACTCGCTGGCTTTGAATTCAACGTACAGTGTGGCATTTGCTATTAAAAATATGGGCAATGAGAAAAATGCCAGTAGTTTATACGGCAACATGCCACGTAATGAGATTTTACAAACAGTAAAGCAAGCAGCCTATAAACAAAAGTTTATAACTGAGAATATTCCTACACTTTCAAGCAACACGCCTTTTAACACGGGTAAGAAAAAGAATTTAGTTATCATTTTAGAAGAAAGCTTAGGTGCACGTTTTGTTGGTGAACTAGGTGGCATTGGTGTGACTCCTGAGCTTGATAAGTTATACAAGCAAGGCTGGGGCTTTAATAACTTATACGCAACTGGCACTCGTTCTGTTCGAGGCATTGAAGCGGTAACAACTGGGTTTACTCCGTCTCCTTCACGCTCAGTGGTAAAACTATCAAAATCACAGCGTAATTTTTTCTCACTAGCTGATGTATTAGCCCGCACAGGCTACACCACTCAGTTTATTTACGGCGGTGAAAGTCATTTCGATAATATGAAAAGCTTTTTCTTAGGCAATGGCTTTAGCGATATTGTAGATATCAATGACATGCAAAACCCTGAGTTTATTTCGTCATGGGGTGCAAGCGACGAAGACTTGTTCAATCAAGCTGATAAAGAGCTAAGCGCATTAAATAAAGCAGGCAATCCTTTTTTTAGCCTTGTGTTTACTTCAAGTAACCACGATCCATTCGATATTCCAGAAGGTAAAGTAACACTACCTGAAGGCCATGACTCAGAAAACCTCAAACGTGATCTAGCAATCAAATATGCAGACTATGCATTAGGTAAATTCATAGCAAAGGCAAAAACGCAAGATTACTGGCAAGACACAGTATTTTTAGTGGTTGCAGATCATGATGTGCGAGTGTTTGGCTCAGAGCCTGTGCCGCTTAAATCTTTCCATATTCCTGCCGTGATCCTAAATAGTGGTATGGACGCAAAGCAGGATACTCGCTTAGTCAGTCAAATAGACTTACCTGTCACTTTGTTATCGCTATTGGGCGTAGACCAAGCGACACCTATGCTTGGTTATGATTTAACTAAACAATACCCAGTTGAGCGCGCCATGATGCAGTACTACGACAACTTTGCTTACGTTGAAAATGGTGAGGCAGTGATACTCATGCCAAACCAAAAGGTTAGCTATTGGCACTACGACCCAGCCACTAAAACCCAAGTAGCTATTGATAAGGCTGGCAGCAGCGTTGAACTTGCCAAAAAAGCTCTGGCTCACGTCTTATTTAGCAATTTAGCTTATACCGAACAGTTGTATCGCTTACCAAATAAATCGTAGCGATGAGGAATAATCATGAGCATAAAAATTAAACAACTCCTTATTAAAAAATGGCAAGTTAGCTACAGTCAGTTTGTGTGGCTGGTGTCGTTGTACTTGGTTATCGCATTTAATAGTCTATTTTTATTTAACATGGCTGAAGCAGCAAGCAAGCCAGAACATGTCAATTGGTTATTTATAGCAAGCGTACCGTTTTTATTATTAGCACTGACGGCAATGGTGTTAAGTTGGTTATCGTTAATCACCTTTGTAAAACCAGTGCTTTTAACAAGCATCGTAGTTTCGTCACTGTTGTTTTATGCAACCTTAAACTACGGTGTTATCTTCGATAAAAGCATGCTACAAAATATCTTAGAGACAAACTCAGGTGAAGCATTTTCATACTTAAATATACAAGTTGTCGTCTTTATTTTTGTACTTGGCGTGCTCCCCGCTTACTTGTTTTCACGTTTTAAAATTGTTGGTAACTTTCGTGTTCGTCTAAAAAACTTTGCGCTTCTCAACGTCACAGCATTTATTGCTATAGCAGCTATTGCAGTACCATTTTATAAAGATTATGCCTCTGTTGGGCGTAATAACCGTCAATTAACTAGCTATATTACCCCTTTTGCATTTTACACTGCGGGCTATAAGTATCTGCGCGATAATTATTTTTATCCGCCTTTACCATTTAAAGTACTGGATAAAACGCCGCATTTACTAGAACAGCAACAAAGTTCGCTGACAATTATGGTAGTAGGTGAAACAGCTCGTGCAGCAAACTTTTCACTGCAAGGATATAACAAGCCAACTAATCAATATACACCTAAGCTTGGCGTTAAATATTTCAGTGACGTTAGTTCATGTGGCACGGCTACGGCTATATCTGTACCTTGCATGTTCTCGCGTTTAGACCGTAATCACTATGATTCGCGCATAGCGCAAAGCCAAGAAAATGCGCTTGATATCATTCAACGAAGTGGTGTCGAAGTAACGTGGATTGATAACAATAGCAGCTGTAAAGGGGTTTGTGTGCGGGTAAACTCACAAACGGTAGAACCAACAAAGAGCAACCCACTTTGTGATGGACGCTATTGTTTTGATGAAGTACTCGTGGAAGAGTTAGCTACAAAACTTGCCAAGAGTAATGCTAAACATCAACTTGTTGTGTTACATATGATTGGTTCACATGGTCCAACTTACTATCGTCGATACCCAAAAAAAGACAGTGTATTTATGCCTGATTGTCCGCGTAGTGATATTCAAAATTGTAGCAGCGAGCAACTAACAAACACCTATGACAATACTATTGCTTATACAGACTTAGTACTCAGTAAACTTATTAATTTAATGCAAAACAGTCAGGCGGATGACAAAGCCCTGCTGTATGTTTCTGACCATGGTGAATCACTTGGAGAAAAAGGCTTGTACTTGCATGGCTTCCCATACGCATTAGCACCTAAAGAGCAAACCCAAGTGCCTATGTTGTTTTGGAGTAATAAACTAGCCGATACCCGTTTTAATCAATGTATCGAACAACAGCGTAACAACGCTTTTTCTCACGATAATATTTTTGACACCCTACTTGGTTTAACCCATGTAGACAGCACTGAATATCATCCAGAGCAAGATATCTTCAATGCTTGCTCAAAACAAAGCTAACGAAATAGAGATTTCATACTATGCAATTTGATAGCACTAACAAACCCATTGGCATTAAACGTATTCGCCTAGCATTTAAAAACTCCCAACGTGCATTCACTTGGTTAGCAAAGCATGAGTCTGCTTTTAAACAAGAGCTGATACTGTTGGTCCTTGCCATAGCAGTGGTTTTTGTATGGCAAATTAACCTGTATGAGAAAATCATGCTGCTTGTATCTGTACTATTTGTGATGTTTGCTGAAGTCGTAAATACGGCAATTGAAGCCACAATAGACCGTGTAGGCCTTGAAATTCATCCATTATCAGGCCTAGCTAAAGACTTAGGATCAGCAGCCGTACTTATTGCCCTAACAATTTGTGCGCTGGTATGGGGCGGTGTGTTTGTAAACAATCTAAGTTAACTCGCTTTTTTATCATCAGGGGTGTCATTACAAAGTGCACAGTGGCGCCCTTTTGATGAATGATATAAACGGGTTGCGATAAAAATTGCCGTGGCAATAAAAGACCAAAGTAACGCAAAGCCTAATGCGCTGAGTGTCTCGTGACCTTTCAGTATTTCCACCATAAATAATAAAATAGCCACCAGCGTGAAAACTCTAGTGGCTCTTAAAACCCAAAATTTAATACCCATAACTTACTCCTTTAAATGAGACCCCTTTAAACGAGCCTCCTTTGAAAGAATGAGTGTAGTTCAAAATAAGAAAAACACCTTATAAATCCAGAACAGGCTCAGACAATATTTGTACGTTATTTTTAAATACCTCTAACAGCCCCGGCGGTGAGTGTTCAGTACCAAGTACGGTAACATGACATACATAACGATAACCGTTATTAGTAAAGGTATAAAAATGATTTCCGCCACTGCCATCAAAGCTTAGAGTGCCCCCTGTGATCACAAGGCTTGGCTCATCTTGCATAGATTGATCTATTTCCCATGCTGCATAGCGGTACTGATTATCAGCAAGCTCATCGATACGAATTAAGTGCTTTTTAGTTTGCCACGTTAATATCGGTTTTGTAAATTCACGAAGGCTTTTATGTAATGCTTGTTTTTGCTCGTCAATCAGTGCTTCGCGTCGTGCTTTTTCTGCCTCTGATTCATAAGGCACAGCCCAAATAGAGCCATCAAAGTCTAACCAAAATTTGCCTGAATCAAACATAATGCCGCGCCACCCCATCATTTCCCAGTCGTGGCGAATATTTGAATTCACGATTTTTTCGACAAACTCTTTATCAAAAATTTGCTCAAACTTTTCTATAAGCATTTGCTCATTTTCAATTGCTTGCAGAGGCGCTTTGCGCTGCAGAGGATAATGCACTCGCTTGGCGATTGCAGCTCTATCACCCGCTTTAAACGCCGCAACCACAGGTTTTACAATTTTTATATGTTTTGTTGCGGCTGTTGTTGAAAAAGAGATAAGGCAACCGAACAAAATTACCGCGAAAGACTTCATATGCCTACTTTAAAATTTAAAAACCTGATTATTCAAAGCGTAACAAATTTTTGTATATACAGTACAGGTGCTATTTCATTAACAACTCAATCTCAGCGCTTTGATTACCAAGCCTATCAATTGCAATTATCTTCATTGCCTCTAATGGTCGTTGTCCATAAGAAGCTGCAACAGAGAACGTACTCTCATCACTTGAGTAAATATGATAGTGCCACTGCTGCGCATATTTTAGATAGACAAGTAACTCAGACACTTGATCTGAATCTGGGTGTGTCCAAGTCAAATGAACATCGTCACCATCATATTTAACATCAACTTTAACAGCTGCTATTACTGACGCATCTAGCCAAGGAGTTTCTGGAATTAAGGCTTGATGTTGAAATACGCCTTTAGTAATCACATCACTCATCAATTGACTGCCTTCAAGCGCTGTAACATTCCAAAAAACTGTACCGGGTGAAGTTGATAAAAACCCACGATTTATCATAATTTGATTGACGACCTCATCAACACCAGCCTCATCAAATGAACGCAATGCATTAATGCCAGGCCATAAATGTCGCCCATGAGTGTTTTGTGATTGCCACCAGCTTAATAAGAGCGGGTAGCTTTGTGCATATTGATTAATTGGCCAATAAAGTTGCGGTGAAAAATAATCAAGCCAGCCTTCGTTAAGCCACAGCTTTGCATCAGCAAACAAGGTGTCATATTGATCCATACCACGAATAGTTTCAGGTTCATCAGGCCTATATATACCAAATGGGCTTATCCCAACAAGAACATGAGGCTTTGTTTGTTTAACTAATTTGTATAAGCTTTTCACAAAATGATTTACTGCTTCACGGCGCCAATCACCGATAGATAACTCACCACCTGCTTCTAAATACTGACTGTATTGTTTAGCATCAGGAAAACCTTCATCGTTATTGTAAGAAGGATATGGGTAAAAGTAGTCATCATAGTGAATACCATCTAAATCATAGTTTTCTACAAGTTCCGTTAATACACTTAAAGTATGCGACACTACAGCTTGATCTGTAGGCAAAAACCAATAGGTCTCATTTTTTAGTTTCACTACTTTATCCGTCATTTTTTCAACAACTGAATGCTCTGAAACGGGGCCTCCAATGTGGTGATGAGCGCGGTATGGGTTTATCCATGCATGTAACTTTAAGCCTCGTTTATGTGCTTGTTCTATCCAAAATTTTAAAGGATCATAAAACGGTTCAGGTGCTTTTCCCTGCTTTCCAGTAAGATAATAAGACCATGGTTCATTCGTACTTTGATATAAACTGTCTGCTTGCGGTCTAACCTGAAAAATAACGGTATTGAAGTTATGTTGTTTTAGTAAATTAAGGATTTTAATTGCTTGTTGTTTTTGCTCAGCAACAGATAATCCAGGCTCTGATGGCCAATTAATGTTTGCAACGGTTGCTACCCATGCAGCACGAAACTCTCTTGCAACCTGAGGTTGCTGGATAGTGCCAAAAAACTGCTTTTCAATGTTCGTAGCCTCTTGTTTTTGCATAAAAACACACGCATTCAAAGCAAAGCAGATGAACAATAATAATAAATGTTTAAAATACACTGTATACCTCACAAAAAAGGCACAACAAAAACTTGTTGTGCCTACATGAATCTAATTCAAATAAGAAAATTAGAACTTCATTTGCGCGCCGACCAAGAAACGACGACCATAATCATGAATAGCTAAAGGGCGATTAGCATCTGGCATACCGGTGCTATTACCTGAAGTCGCTTTTTGCTCTTCATTTGTTAAGTTAATAGCTTGGAAAATAAGATTAAAATCTTCAGAAACATTGTAGCTTATATTCAAATCATACTGACCAAAACCATCTTTATACTGATTTAAACCAAGATAATTTGTATAAAAATATTCTGAACGATAGGTATAAGAAACACGCGCACTGAAAGCTGTATTTTCGTAGTAAACAGTTGCGTTGAAGGTATCTTCTGAATTGTTAGGTAACACAGCCTCTTCACCCGCAGCTTTTTGCTCTGCAGTTTGCTCTAGCTCAGCATCTGAATAAGTGTAGTTAGTTTGAATGCCAAACCCATACATTAGCTTTTGCGTATAGTTCACTTCAAAGCCGGAATTCTCACCACCTAGCCCGTTTTGCGGTTGAGTCACTAAGAAATCACGAACCTCTTCAACGCCAGTATCAGGGTCTGTCCATGTCCACTGCTTTTCAACAGTGGTATTGGTAATATACGAATCAATGTCTTTATAAAAATAAGCTAATGACAATATTGATGACTCATTAAAGTACCACTCAGCTGATAAATCATATTGAGTTGAACGATAAGGTTTTAAATCTGGATTGCCTTGTGAGCCTTTACAACCTGTTGCCGCTGCACAGTAGCCACTTTTACGCGCTGATAAAAAATCGTAGTCAGGACGAGACATTACTTTAGCTGCAGCAAAGCGAAGCACAACATCATCCGTAAAGTCATAGTTAATATTTACACTTGGTAAAAAGTCATCGTAGCTATTTGAACTATACACATCTTGAATATTTTCAGGCGCAAAACTACGTCCTGTGTATTCAACTGAACGAGAGTCAAGCTCTGTTTTAACTGCACGTACGCCCATATTACCGCGCCACTTATTGTGCTCGAACACAGCTTTGACGTATCCAGCCGTAACGGTTTCTTCTAGATCGAAGGTGTAGTCAAGGTGCTCATAAGGACCTGAAGTAGGACTTGTTGACGAAATCCAGTCTGCATATTGGTTATTATCAAACTGCCATAAAATGCCGTCACTAGCAGAATCACTTGCAAACATACCCAAATTAAAATTTTCACCTGCTGCTGAGACTTTTGGATAATTGGCTTTCATTAAACTGGCTGCTTTTGTATGCTCACGGTATTTTACACCCGCTTTAATTGCAGTGAAAAAACCAGTATCTAATAAATATTCAACATCAAATTGTGCATAAAGCTCATCAGAATCGTTGAATATATCATTTTTATGGTTGTAATCTAATCGATAATCTTCAGGGCTTAAATCTGCAGATAAAGTTACATCAGGCGTGCCGTTTTCTAATGTAAATGATGCATTTGTATTGGCGTAATACTCAGAATACACATCACTCACCTCACCATCCGCTTTACTATAACCAAATTGACCTGTAAGAGTGTAATCATCGGCTTTAAAAGTCACTTTTAAGTCATGCGCTTGAGTTTTAAATTCACCGCGATATCCCGCATTACCATAATAACCCAAGTTATTGTGTGCTGGTAAATCACCTGCGACAACCGTACCATCAACAATCACTGGGTTCTCAATATTAGCAATATTCTGTAAGATAAAACCGCTTGAATACGTGCCATATGATTCATGTTCTGACTTTGAATATAAGTTATTGAAAACAAATTCAAGATTATCATTAGCTGCGTATTGGAATGTCGCTGTTGCGGTATCTAAATCACTATCACTTGCGTAGCGGTTGTAACCCACTGCCCCTGGATAAAATTCTGCATTCCCATCTTGGTTGGCATCTGTGCTGCGATATCCAAAACGTACTTCTTTACTATCACGCTGCGTTGCCGTTTCTTTGTGGACAAAACCAACATTAAACCCAAAATCTTGGGCTTCATTTTTCCATGAATATAAACCAGACACGTATGGCTTAGTTTCATCTGCGTTTTCAAAATGAAATGCTTTTACTGAAAGCGCAGCATAGTTAGCTTCACTATCAAGCGGTTTACGTGTTTTTACTACAACAGTGCCGCCAATTGAACCCTCATCAATGTCAGCTTCAGCAGACTTATAAACCTCTAGAGTATCGACCATTTCTGCTGGTAATAATGAGTAATTAAAACCACGCGACGGGCGTGTAATTGATGCCGAAGCCGTTGCAGAAGCCACGTTTTGGCCATTTAACAGCGTTATATTTAAATGAGGTGCTGTACCACGAATACTCACTCGATCGCTTTCACCGCCTAAGTCTTTCTCTACTTGCACGCCTGGAATACGCTGTAGTGCATCAGCAACTGTTTGATCAGGAAATTTACCGATGTCTTCGGCAGAAACCGCATCAACAACGCTGTTTGAAAAACGTTTCATGTTGATACTTTTCTCAACTGACGCCGCATAGCCGCGTACTTCGATCTGCTCTATATCCTCTTTTGTAATTTTATTTTTTCCATCTTCTTGAGCAGCTGCAAAGGCAGTCGTACATGTTCCTAACACAAGTGTTGGGAGCAATGCTTTTTTAATACAAACAGTTAGCGTGGAGAATTTTTTATTCATGGAAATGTAACCCTATCGTTTTTAAAAAGTGAGAGATTTTGTGACTACAAACTACATAAATGCTCTTTTGAACAACAACTGGTAACAACTTTATTGCTACATTGCGGCTACAATAGTAGCAACGCCGCACAAAATCAAGATATTTTATTCTTAATTATAAAGCAAGATGAAATATAAAATTCCTAAAAAACATCCAAAAACACCCCTAAAAAAGACAATAAAAACACCCCATTAAAATCAATTATTTGAATTTATAATAAAAATAAGCACTTATAATTAAACCAGTACCTAATAAGCATTCTTAAAAGAAAGAATTATTCTAACAACAAATCAAACACAACATTGACACTTGCTCTGAAGGTAATCGACTCTTGTAAATACTTACCTTCTGGGACTGCATTAATACGTGAGCCCGTTACCATAATTTGTTCAATATTGTTGTTGCTACCATAGCCGAAGTGACTACCTACCTCTTGCGATTGAATACTATACACTCGACCAAGTTTCGCTTCGAATGCGCTAGCAAGGCTGCTCCCCTGTTGTTTGGCATTCACTACTGCCTTATTCAGAGCGACTTGCTCGTAGTCTGAGGCTTTCGTTGATAAAAGTTGAATTTGCTCGATTTGATTGACACCCACTTTATGCTCGATTTGATTGACACCCACTTTAAGAGCAAAGTTTAAGAAACCATCCAAAAGAGAGAGTTGTTTAAGGCTGACTTTGAGCTTACGCGTGGCTCGAAAACCATCTTTAGCTAGGTTATCGTTTTCGTCATAACGCATATTGGGCTCAACAAATATCCGCCCCGTAGAGATACTTTTTTCGTCTATAGAAAAATTGCTTAATCCCGCAAGAAGTTTGTTCACTTGCGTATCGACTTGCTGCTTCGCTTGCAAACTTTCAGCTTTTACAGATTCAAACTCTAACGTGATATTAGCCATATCGGGAGCAGTACGCACAACAGCCTCACCTTTAACAACGATGTGGCGATTATCTGGTAAACTCGTTGCAGTCATCACAGAACTGGTACATAAAACCAATAGTAACAAAGATTTAAGCATCATAATCTCTCCCTAGAAAAAGTTATGATGCCTTGCTACGGTATGAAAGTGTAGTAATACTATGCTTTAATGAAGTGTAAAAAAACCAAAGTTAGCAAGTCTGCACTCGCTACCGCATCGAAGTTAATATGAGAGGAAATAAAACCTAAGCAGCTTTAGCTCGCCATCGCATTGTCGACGTAATCTTCGACCATATCTGCAAAATCTTGGTCAACAATGCCAAGTTCAGATAAGCATTGCTCTTTAATTTTAAACCACTCGCTTGAATACTGTTGGAGGCGCGCATAGTCCACAGCACTCTCTGCGCACTTTAAAATGGCATACGCCATACGCTGCTGCTCATCATTGCTTTGCTCTAAAAAGTGCGTGTTGTGATGATTTAAAATAACGTGACATAGTGGCTTAGGTAGGTGCCAAGATACCGATATAAAGTAGCCAATCACCGCATGGTCACACTGATAACGTGCTTGTTCAAGGTCTGTAATTGCGAGCTCTTTGGCTAGGTTTGCTTGCTTGAGTACCTCAACATAATCTCTAAATTTTAATGCCATAGCAGCAATACCTACATTATGAAAAAGCCCTAATGAATAAAGCTCATCCACTGGCATTAAAGACTTATAACGATTACCCAGTAACACACAGGCATTTGCAACTTCAACCGATTCATCCCAAAAGCGCTCTAAGCTAATACAAGCATTGCCTTTAAAGTTTTGCTTTAGTAGAGCCAAAGTTACCAGCCGATTAAGCTGATCTAACCCTAAAAACATCGCCGCTTGGCGTATATCACTTATGGTGCGTTGTAAGCCAAACACGGGGCTGTTGATTGTTTTTAATAATAAGGCCGAAAGGCTAATGTCACGTGATATTAAATTGGCTACTTTATCTAAGCTTGCATCAGATTTTTGCATTTCTTCAGCAATTTGGCTCAATAGCTCAGGTTTAGGTGGAATATGAAAACCGCGTTCGAGTGAAACTAGGTGTTGTTCATCTAAGTTGATCATTTGCCCAAGAGCCTCCGTTAATAAGCAACGAGCAATTTAATAGTTTAGATGTGTAAAATAACCTAAGAAGTTTGCCTTAGTATTGTTTGAGATCAATGTGTTGCGAAGAAAGGGAATTAATTCATAAAAAGCTAACACGGCATATTATGACACGTTGCTATAATATGCCGTCTTTTTGAAGGTTTGCGGTTTGCTTAGTGAGCAAGTACGCTTAGCCAGTCATCAGGGTTTGCTAAAATGAACTCAAATACATCCTTGTTATTTAGAGTAATGCGAATTCCATCTGCTGTGATTGGCAAAATACCCGCACCTTTACCTGAACACTTATCAACGTTATTGATTTGCGCTCGTGAAAATCTGTATGGGCCTAAGCCTAACTCTTTATTAAACGGTTCAAAAACAATGTCTTGTTCAGTAACTAAAAGCTTACCATCCGCTTTTGCGACACCCGATTGAATAGTTGCTGCTGATTCTTTGACTGTGTGTGCGTGCATATCCTTTACTCCACTTAACAAATGAGTGTTAGCCTACACTCAATTAAACCTTAAAATAGCGTACCAACTTAAAATACAACAAGTACGAAAAAAGTACAGTTAAATCAATTAATTTCAAATCATTATTTTACAAAGGGCTTTTGAACACGTTAGATTACTTTTCCTTTGTTTAGGGCTTTTAATATTTTCATAAAAAAGCCGTCACAGCTTTACCCTTTCTTATGTGAACAAATAAAAATGCGCTATGCTTAGAATAACAACAGGATAGGTGCCGTAAACTGATGATAAAAGCGTTGCAGCAAACTAAAAACAAGTTAAAAGTAAATGCCATTATCATGATTGCATTAGTAGCTTCGCTTACTGTTACCTCTTTATTCTTTTACAGAAATGTTGACTCACAATGGCATGACTATTCAAAAACCGCCGCTAACATTTATGTACTTCACGACAAGCTCATTCAAAGACTTGGTTATGGTGGCTTTATTCACCATTTTAAAAACCTAGTGCTTAGAAAAAATACAGATCTATACCTACCGCCCATTGAACAGGAACTCATCGAAATAAAAGAGATCCTTGCCAAACTTGGTGCAATCAAAGAATACGATAAAACAGCACTTAGTGACGTTAAAAAAACGGTTATTGAATATGAAGACAAAGTCGATATTGTTTTAAAGATGATTACTAACGGCGCTACAAGCGAGCAAATAGACTCTACAGTAAAAGTGGATGACGCAGCCGCTTTAAAGGCACTTGCCGCTTTTGAGCAACATGTAAACTCGATACTCCAAAATAAAAGCATCGCTATTGATGAAAACTTTCAAATTGCTTACATCGTGCATGTGCTAACAATCATATTGCTCACCAACATATTGCTTATTTACTTTAGAAAGCTTTCAAACTCTTATAAACAACAGATTGAGCTCACTGAGCGTGCGGTAGAAGGAGCGAGAATAAAATCAGAGTTTTTAGCAAATATGAGCCATGAAATACGCACCCCACTTAATGGCATAATGGGGCTTTTACAAATTTTGCAGCCGAACATTCAAAAACCGAAAAATATTGAAGTTGTTTCTAAGGCGCTGTTTTCTTGTCGATCACTCCTTACCATTATCAACGATATTTTAGACTTTTCGAAAATGGAGGCGAACGAGCTTTATATTGAACAGGTGGATTTTTCGATGTCGAAGGTCGTTGAGTCGATCAATTCTGATTTTCTGCCGCTTTGTAACGAAAAAGCAATTGAATTAAACATAGATATAGACGATGACGTTGAAGATTTATGGATAGGAGACCCAGTTCGGGTTCGACAAATTATTTTAAACCTGGTTTCTAACGCCGTTAAATTTACCGAGCAAGGTGGCGTGCAAGTAAAGATTAATAAATCTTCGCAAATCCAAAAGCAAGGTGTTGAGATAGAAGTGATTGATACCGGCATTGGTATGAGCAAAGAGGGTTTAATGCACCTGTTTAACCGTTTTCAGCAAGCCGATAACAGCATAACGCGGCGTTTTGGCGGGACAGGATTAGGAATGTCGATCACCGCTAATCTCATTAACCGTATGAACGGCCGTATTGATGTAGACAGCGCACTCGGTAAAGGCACCCATTTCACGGTTTATTTACCACTCAAAGTCTCTGAAAAGCAACACTTAAATGATAGCTTTACTGATGTAACCGCACCTGATTTATCGGCTAAAACCTTATTAATTGCTGAAGATAACCCGCTCAATACTATGATCATCAAGTCGATGCTAGCAGAAACCAACGCAGATCTTCATTTTGCAAAAGATGGTGCTGAAGCAGTCGAGTTATTTAAACAACTTAACCCCATTTTAGTTTTAATGGATATACAAATGCCAATTATGGGGGGGATAGAAGCCTGCTCCCATATTCGTAGTATTGATAAAGAGATTCCCGTTATTGCCTTGACTGCCAACGTGATGAAAGAAAATATAATCGAATACATGAACTGTGGTTTTAATGGCCACGTAGGCAAACCCATTGAAAAGCATTTACTATTTAAAGCGCTGCATGATGCAATTGCAGTTAGCCGCGATGAGCTCATTGACTAAGCTTTTATAGTACAGCGATAACCCTCTGATTTTTAATTTCTTATAAATATACCAATTTTTAAAAGCGTAACTTATTACATATTTTCAATGAGTTATATTTGTAGATTACTACTAACTCCCTCTCTTATAGCGCTGTACAAATATCATTCGATATTAATTGACTTAGCTAAAAAGATCCCCCATAGTCGAAAAAACCATCAGTACACATTAGACCAAATTATAAAACCAAGTAGCAAACTAATTGCTATAAACAAAAATGTGGAGGAGATGCGTTATGAACCGTAAGTCAAAATTAATCTACCGTATTATGTTGGCCTCTAAGCTTCATAGCCGTAATAAAGAGATATCACTCGATACATTAAAACAAGGCTGTTGTCTAAGTGACTCTGAATTACTAACCATTTTAAAAGAGCTAGAAATTAAAAAACTGATCAGCTGGGATGCCAGTAAATCTGCTTTTATGATTTCAGCCTAGCTCAGCATATTTAAACGACAGCTTGGCTATGCATTGCTGTCGTTTTAACATATACCCGACCCGGTTTAATCATTTAAGTTTTTACCTTCCTAGCCCTTTAAATACACCTTTGAAAGATGAACTTAATCGATTACGTAAATATACTGTGAATACGTATGTATAAATTTGTTACACACAAACCTTGGGTATATATTTATCAGACTGTTTGTTAGTACACACAATTTAAATTGACAACAAGGTCTGACATGAATTCACTTCTTACCAAAAGCTTGCTTATATTTACACTGAGCTTACTCGCTGCATGTTCACAAACCACAAGTACAAAAAGTGCCTATGAACCAGAAACCTATGTAAAAATAACTCATCCTGAATGGTCAAAAAATGCGGTACTTTATCAATTAAATACTCGCCAATTTACTCCAGAAGGAACCTTTATTGCAGCACAGCAACAGCTGCCTCGCTTAAAAGCATTAGGTGTAGATATTATTTGGCTCATGCCCATTAACCCTATTGGCGAAGAAAATCGCAAGGGCAGTTTAGGTAGCCCTTATTCTGTAAAAGATTACCGTAAAGTAAACCCTGAATTTGGCACATTAAATGATCTAAAAGCCTTTGTTGATAAAGCTCATGAAATGGGTATGTATGTTATTTTAGATTGGGTAGCGAATCACAGTGCCTGGGATAATTGGCTTCGCTATGAGCACCCTGATTGGTACGAGCGTGATTATCAAGGAAACTTTAGGCCAACGCCTTGGTGGGATTGGTCTGACATTATCGATTTTGATTATTCAAAGCCAGCGCTGCGTAAGTATATGACTGAATCAATGAAATACTGGGTAAAAGAAGTAGGTATTGATGGCTATCGCTGTGATGTGGCAGGCTTTGTACCCGTCGACTTTTGGAATAACGTTCGCCGTGAGCTTGATGAAATAAAGCCTGTTTTAATGCTGGCTGAGTGGGAATCTCGTGATTTACATGCTAAAGCATTCGATATGACTTACGCTTGGTCATGGTCTAAGCATATGCATAATATCGTAAATGCTCATGCCGATGTCAGCGCTCTCTTCCTTTATTATTCATGGAATGAAAGTGCATTCCCGGCCGAGGCGTACCGCCTTGTAGGTGTTGCAAATCACGACACCAATGCATGGGAAGGCACCATGTTCGAAAACTACGGCGATGCACTTGAAGCTGTAATTACACTTTCTGTGATTGGCGAAGGTTTCCCGATGATTTATAACGGTCAAGAAGCTGGCAACGATAAACGACTCGCCTTTTTCGAACGCGACCCAATAAAGTGGCAAAAGCACCCTATCGGTGATTTATACCAATCGCTATTTGCACTCAAACATAACAATGAAGCCCTGTGGAATGGTCAATTTGGCGGCCGCATGGTACATGTACCAAACACCGCACCTAAGCAGGTGCTTAGCTTTGTTCGTGCAAAAGGAAACGATAAAGTATTTGCCGTATTCAATCTTTCAAAAGAGCCTAAAACTGTCAGCTTTAAAGAGCCGTTGTTTACAGGAAAATATAAAGAAGTACTTTCTAAAGAAATAGTTGAGTTTACTGAAAGCTCAACACTAACCCTGCCTGCTTGGGGGTTTAAAGTATTCGCGAAATAACAATTTTGAGTGCACTTAAGAGAGCATGAATTCCTTTATCAATTCTTATAAAAAAGGTGCCACTGCACCTTTTTTTATTATTAAGTATAGAAATAGTTTAGTAAAAGCAATGGCGCTAATACGACTGTCTAACGCTAGATTAGGCCAGTTATCTGCTATTTTTTTCATTTCTAGATCGAGTAACCACCGCGCCAAAATTGATACTTTTTCATTAATAAATTTTCATTTCATACTACTCATCTTTAAAGTTTGAAAATCTCAATATTTTAAATAAACATTGTAATTTCATAACCTTAAGAATTTAGCGGTTTAGTAATTTAATCGTTTAGTAATTTAATATTTTTAATGGTTTTAATACTTTTAATAATTATTGATATGACAATTAAACCAAGTACCATATTTGGATACGGAGGATAAGATGAAATCAGAACACTCAGGAACCAGCCAAGCTCCAATCAAAAACAAACCTCTTATTTTTGATTACGGAAGCCTGACTATTTATGGAAAAAAATACAGAGTCAGCCCTGCCACATTTAGGGTTTTTGAGGTTCTTTATCGGAATATTGGAAAAACAGTTAATAGGTACGAATTACTAAGGATTGGTTGGCCAGAACAGAAAGCTGTTATTGGCAATGTAAATGTTTCAATTTATCAGTTAAGAATTATCTTGAATGACACCAGCTACATTATTGAAAGTGTGAGAGGAGTCGGTTTCAAGTTAATAAATATAAGGAGAGAATAAAATGAACGTATTGGACAAGAATATAGATGAGTCTATTGTTAACTTAATACTTGTTATTGACTCTTTACCACGTCTCAACTTCGCGAGAAATAACCGAGCATCTATTTCAGAGCTCTCCAGCAAACTACTTCTCGCAGGCCTAGATAACACATCACTTGAAGACAAAATAAACTTTATTAAGCTCAGCTCTACTTTTCTTAATGATGCAATGCATCATAACGACACTGAAGAAAAAGCATTAAATAGAGAAGAAATTGATTACATAAACTATGTAACAAGTAACTAAAATGATAATACTCAAAAAAAACAAATTAAGAATTATCAATCATTCTTTAGCACTTTCGTTGTTAACATTGGTGCTGTTTTACGTCGACTTTAAGCTCTTCATTTTGAGCCTGACATTCTTAATTTTATTCATCGTTTTCTGTTTCATTTCAAGATTAGAAAAGTATAGACAAGGGCTATACTTTTCATTCTTATCATTTGAATCTTACATTAATTCTGAAAGAGTTCTTGAAAGAAGGTTACCTTTCTACACTTACTATTGGGACAATAAAGCATTCCCAATTCACTTAAGTTTTAGGGAGCATTAAGGCGCTCACTATACACCTGCCTAACACCCATTGTGCCACCATTGAACATGCATAAATACAAGCAGCAGTTTGACCTATTTTAAGAACTCTAGACTCCTCACTTATCAAAAACCATACAAAAATTAATTCTGTCAAATTGCACTGCAAGCCTAACGAACCGCATTAAGGCATAAGCAACAATACCATCCAAATACTATTGCACATAAACACGGCACCGCGTCTTGGACTGAAAAAGCCAAGCATCTAGAGCAATTAAAATAAAATCAGATAAATATTGGATTACAACAGAGTATTAAAACTTGAAAAAGATAATGAAAATAAAGAAAGTCACCCATGTTGTTTGAAGCATAAGTTAAATTTATAGTGGAAAGTGTACTAAATTCATAATAGTAATGTAAAACAATAATATACGGTAGTAAAATATTAGTAGTGAGGGCGTTCAGAATTCAGTGTTAGTTTACCTTTCAGGCTTGTACTAACCAGCTATTTTGCGCCCTTTAAATTACAACTCTACAGATTTTGGTTAGCAATTTTTCCAGTAAAGCCAGAGACTAAAGCCAATGACTTTTTATTTTGGCTGGCATGCCTATACATACAAGCAGAACGCCCAAAGCCTAACGAAGGCTCCTTCTCTTCACGAGGAAAAAATGCACTAGAGTTATATTCAAATAAAATGCCAGCTACATTGCGACCTGCATTTTTGGTGGATACATGTTCCTGCTCTTTAGCGAAATCCGTAATTGCTCTTTGTATTTCCATATCATATAAATGCACATTACTAGTTGCGGCTACTGTACCTTCAGGCAAAAGTACATCAGTCACGTCCAATGCTATCAAACCATACTTGTTTTTTCGATTCGCACCAATGCGTGTATCAATCTGACTTGATGCTTTTTTAATACGAGAGGCTAATTTCTTTATGGACTTGATACGTTTACACTCTACGTACAACTTATCCTTACCTATATTGACAACAACATCACAGTCATCTGTTAAATCAACTTCATATCCCCCCTTGAGAAACCTAGAGGCAATATTCAGTTCAAACGCGAAGTCTCGTGCAGGGTCATCATTTTCCCCCTTTGCATTCTTCTTGATTGCTTCGGCCCGCAAGCTCTTACCTGACATAACATGCTTGATACGATCTTTTAAACCATCGTGCTTACCATCTTTAAAAGTGTTCCATAAACG
This sequence comes from Pseudoalteromonas sp. NFXS39, assembly GCF_040148775.1. Classification (NCBI taxonomy): domain Bacteria; kingdom Pseudomonadati; phylum Pseudomonadota; class Gammaproteobacteria; order Alteromonadales; family Pseudoalteromonadaceae; genus Pseudoalteromonas; species Pseudoalteromonas sp. NFXS39. The sequence continues at coordinate 128,916 of NZ_JAGDEC010000006.1, forward strand.
GATAATCTGACATGCCTCGGTCGCAGCTTGCATAAAATGATAAAAATCATCAATTAAGTCCTGTTCCGTTGGTACTTTAGCTCCAGGGTTAACAAAAGTTTTTAGCAAACGTTCATAGTCTCCCATTCGAGTACTTTTATACGGAAAACCCAGCTCTTCGGATAGCCATTTACACGATTCTGAAAATTCTATTCGACGATCCTTAAACTCTCCTTCATATATTGCCGTTTTACTTATTTCCAACATTGAAATGCTCATATATCTCCGAACTCAAGTAATTGTTAATGCCGGAATAAACGGCGAGGAATTGTAGACTACGATAAATGACGAAGGAGCGTAAGCCTACAGTTTTTGCATCCACAGTTTTATAAATGCTAAATGTACTTAGGTCGATAGGTGACCAGCAGCGTAGCCGACCCCAGTAGCCCAAGTTGTTTCGAACATTGAACTGAAAAGAATACGAGCACGAGCTTTTAATGTTTTTGCCATAGACACCTCCTTAAATTTGCCTGCCGTGGTTGATAGGACCATTTGGATACTTGCATATCGAATAAGCACAAAAATAAGGGCTACGGAGCCAACAAACGCCCAAGGAATCGAACCTTGGCCTACCTCCCCCATCAGCCTAAGTACACTCTTTTAAGAGCTATTTAAAAACACATATCTAAATAAATTAAGACTTTACTTTATTTTCCATATTCTGCAACCTATTCACTATCCACCTATAGCTGCATGGCTTTAGCTCAACTAAATCAGCCTCACGTCTTTCTGCATTAAGCGTATCAAGCTGTTCAAGAAACTGGTCATACACCTTCTGGTACCTCATCACGGTATGCGTGCGCAGGTATTCGTTTATCACTTCATCAATGAGATCATGGACTTCTTGAGGCAGTTGCTTGGTTCGGTTGCCTTTGGCCTTATGTTTGGGCATCAGTGCGTGTTTATCCCAGCCGCTTTCCACAAAGGCTTTGTTCCAATAGGCTAGCGTGCGCCATGACGGTGGGCCACTGTCGTTTATCTCCGCCGCCTTTTGCGCAATATACGGGGTTAACCATTTCTCGGTATAGGCTGGAACGCTTTGTTCAATTGCGCCTTGCACATACCTATAACGTCGCTGCATTTCTTTTTTTGATGCAACATCTTCCGCAGTTTCTGCTTTAGGCTTTTTAACGGTACTGAGTGGTTTAAAGGTTAGCTTGGTTGGTAGCTCACGCCGCGCAATGGTTCTAAGCTGACCGTTTGAAACCAGTTGTTCAAGTTTTGGCTTTGCAAAATTAAACCGCCCACCGCTTTCAATATCCGTCAACACCACATCACTACCCGCAATGCTTTCAACCGCAAAGTAGGAGCATGAATGCTCCGATAGGCGTTTAACTAAAATCAGGTCGGGGTTTTGCAAGTCCATTATGGTGGCATTTCCTAAAACGACGGTAAAGCACAAGTTCAAATAGCGTATACCCTAATTGAACATCACCAAAACAGACTAAAAGTGTTCATTTAGGGTGGTTTAAGGCGTTAGTACGCACTATGTTTATTTAGTCTAGATGCTAAATGAACAATTGCCATGAGTAAGATTGGATATGCACGAGTTTCGACCACGGTTCAGTCTTTAGATTTACAAGTAGCCAAACTTGAGGAAACTGGTTGTGACAAGGTGTTTACCGATATGGCATCAGCGTCGAATACCAAACGCGATGGGTTTCAAGCCCTACTTGACTACCTTCATGCTGGTGACAACTTAATTGTGACTCGAGTCGACCGTATCGCTCGTTCCGTTCTCGACTTACAAACCTTAGTAAACCACCTAAAATCCAACGATATTCAGCTACAAGCGCTAGAACAACCCATCTCAACCGATTCAGCCTCGGGCAAAGCCTTTTTAGATATGCTTGCCGTGTTCGCAGAGTTTGAACTCAATATCAGAAAAGAGCGGCAGCTAGAGGGCATTGCAGCCGCTAAAAAAGCGGGTAAATACAAAGGCCGTAAGCCAATATCCGACGAAGTAAAACTTGATATCCATCGTCTACACAAGCAAAATCAACCTATTACAACAATCGCTAGAGAGTTAAATATCTCTCGAAATACGGTTTATAAAGCCATCAGATCAAAAAAGTAGCTTTGATTGGCAGACATTCATAAGGAAAATGTAGTGATTTCAAGTGTGGGGCAATTCTTAGATCTGATAGCAGACCATGATATCGATTTTTGGTACCGAGGTGTTGGTGATCTCAACTTCAAACCCAGTTCACAAGTTGAATGGCGTGGGCTAGATAAGGCGAAAGAAGACACTGTTGCATACAGGTTTCTCCGTGATTACGGCAAATACTCAGAAACAGAGAGCCACAACCCATGGAAAGTATACGCTTTAATGCAGCACCATGGTCTGCCAACTAGACTACTAGACTGGTCACGTTCGCCTCTGGTCGCATTGTTCTTCGCCGTTACCCAAGAGCCTTTATCTGAGAAAGGTCACAGGGCAATATGGGTTCTTGATCCACACTCTCTAAATAAACTAGTGACAGGATTGAATTTGATATATTGCCCTTCGCAAATGGGCAACAGAAGAGTTTTTAACGCTCATGAAGTAGGAAACCCTGACTATATCGCTGAAGGAGGTTTGTTATGGTCTAACTTTGCAAAAAGCGGTGACGAAACAACTGATATTGAATCGTACTCTTTAGATGAGTATTTACCATATCCCCTCTTTTTGCTTTCACCATCAAATTCTTTAAAGTCATTTACTTGGGAATATCCGCTGGCAATTGAAGCTAGCTCTTTAGATGGTAGAATGGATTTGCAGCACAGTGCCTTTACGATTCATGGCAATAATAATGAACCATTAGATACGTTTTTAAAAAGGCACAACCGAAGCGATATTTTGAAATGTATACATATTGAAAAAGGGGCTGAACAAGCAATTCTAGCTCAGCTAAGCAAATGTGGGATCAATAGAGAAAGTATCTTTCGTGATTTGGATTCCCTGTGCAAAAGAATTATTTCTGATGTTTTATTTTAAGTCAGGAACTGCTTTTTCAAACTGGCTTAGTCTAACACTCACAATATACCAGAAAAATCAAAAGCTTATACAATGAGAAACGAACGGTGTCATTATGCTACAAATCAATTCAGGGAAGCTGTTTAAAAATGAAGTAGAATATAGAAATAACTTGAGAGGTATGATCTATACAAACCTTCGGTTTCCGAGAGATGTTATAGTAGAAACAGCAGCTGGCAAACTCCTTCCTGCCATAACAGCAGATTCTACAAACGCGCTAGTATATGAGTTAGAGGAGTTGATTGAGAAAAGGGGAGAACAGCGAGGTATTTTAGTTTCGCATTCAATTACTCCCTATGCGTTAGATTTCTCCGTTATAATATCTTTTGCTTTAAATTGTACGGCCTCCCCAAGCAACTTTTTAGTGGAAAGGTTGCTTTCTGAACGCCCAAACCTTTCTACTAGGACAGCTCCAAAAAGTATAGTGAAACGAACTTTTGATTCGAATATATATTGCACTAACGAAGATATTTCACATTTTACTTGCCTAGTATCAAAGCTTATAGGCATGAAAAGGAAGAGTTATCTAAGCATAATGAAATCATTAAGGTCATACGTGACAGGAATGCAGCGTATAAGTGATGATCTTGAACTTGCTTATACTTTGATCGTCGCATCTATTGAATCTTTGGCTCAGGAATTTGATGGGCACGTCGCTGCGTGGGAAGATTATGACCAATCAAAGAGAAGTAAAATAGACAAAGCTCTCAAAGATGCTTGTCCAGAAGTGTCAAAAAATGTTCAAAACGCTATTTTAGAAATAAACCATACTTCTCTAGGCCGCAGGTTTAAAGATTTTTCACTATCTTATACTAAGCCTTCATTTTATCGCTTATTAGAAGCAGAGCAAGCTCTCGCTCCAATAACCTCCTTCGATTTATCAGCTTCTTTATCAAATGCTTATCAAGCTCGCTCGCAGTATATCCATAATTTAAGAAAGCTACCCAGTGAGGTTACTTCTTCAACTCCATTTGCTGAAACCTGCATGGTAAACAATAAGCCATGGATGACGATTCAAGGGCTCTCCAGGCTTGCTCGACACGTGATAACTGAGTTTATTATGAGCCAATCAACAATTGAGCATGAAGACTATGATTACGATCTAGAGCGTGCAGGAGTAGTTCTTCTTCCCTTGGCATCGCAATATTGGATTGGAAATCCCGTTAACTATGAGAATAATGGAACAAAAAAACTAGGAGCATTTCTAACTCAATATGTATCGTATTTAAGACAGTCACCTGATGCGATTGTCACTGATTTGAAAGAGCTGCTCTTAGTTGTCGAAAAGAAAATCTCTGAAATGCACAAAGATGACAAGCGCGCTTATGCGACACTTTACATACTTTATAACTGTTTTGTTGGTACCAACGATAGAATGGCTAACGCGGAGCGCAATTGCTCTGGTTTTGACAAATATATTCCAGAAGATTCTATCGAGTCATTAATTATTTCGTGCCTTTTAGATCATAAGCCTGATATAGGTTTAGATGTATACTACAAAACCCTCATGGAATACTTTAAAACTAGAAATAACAAGCTGACATTAAGAGTTCCAAGCATTATTGAGGCTATATTAGTCTTAGAGCTAGCTGAGTTATATCGCCAATCAGAGCAGATGCAACAAGCAAAGAAAATGATATCTATTGCCGTTGAATGTATGCCAGGAAATTCGCAGTTACTAAACCTTGAACACAATTTCATATCTATTGATAATTATGTAATTAACTGGAAAAACATTTTATTTCCTGCAAACGAATAGGAGGGTTAAGTTGTACCAGATTCAAACGAGTTCATCGCCCATTCTACACCACAGTATTACTTTGTAGCTCTTTTAGAAAGAAAACAGAATTAAACCATCTTCCTCAACCCATTCACGTACCCGCGCTTATAAATCTCATTCCCGTCAGCATCTTTGACTTGGCCAGTTGGCATAACTTCCCAGCTTTGCTTGTTAAAAAACGCATAAGAAATTGCGGCTTGGATGGCTTCAACTTCCAGCGGTACCAGTTGTTTGTTTTCAAGTGTGGTGTTGGTTTTATCGCCTTTGGTTCTGTCTATAAATAAGTCAGAGTTGGCTTTTAGTGTATTGAGTTGGTCACGGTATTTGTTTCGTTCAGCAATCAAAGAGCCTACTACGGCTCTAATCACAGGGTCGTCGATGGCATCCAGAATATGTTGGTCGTTGCTGTTCAAAAGCTGTTTTTGGCGCACTGAGAGCGGCTTTTTACACGTTGTGCCTGCATAGGTTGCCCAAGCCTCAATTAATTGCTGAAAGTGCTTGCCTGTGCGATTACGGATGGTTTGTGTTGATGGACCGCCTTGTTCTTTTGACAACCGTCCGATCGTTGCCATAGAAAAGTCGAGAGGCGTTATCTTACTTTGTTGCTCAAGCACTGCATTCAATACCGTTAAAGCATTGGCGGTTCTTGCGGTGGCGCTTGCGCATAGCTCTTGCAGCACTAGGGTTGGGTCAACTGGATTAGCCATTTTTCTTCACTCCTAAAGTGGCTGTTGCCATGCTTGCTAATGTTCTGATGCTAATGCCTGTGTTACTTTCAATCGCTTGTACACCTTGCTCGAGCAGGCCTGCGTCTTTCAAGTAAGCTTCAGTATCAAGGTAAGTTGAAAGCATTATCATGGCTTTGCTTTTGTCTGGTTCTTTAGTGGCATTTAGCATGGCATTGACCATCACATTGCCAAGCTTAAGCTGCGCTTCGTCGTCGAGCTGCATCAGGATTGGTTGGTAGCCCATGCGCATTAGCATGGTGTTTAGCATGTTTGATCTGTGATTAATGGCCGTGGTTTTCTTTAAGTCATCTTTTAAGTCTGCAAATACCTCTGCGTCATCGCAGATTTGGATCAGCTGCCTAAACTCAGATTTCGTGTCTAAAAAGCTAAAGAATGGTGATATGTCTTGTGCCGAGCCAAGCGCAATCACTTTGTCTTTGCGGTCGTGTTCTTCCCGATTTTGCTCAATACTTAGCACCTTACGGATCACCTGAAAACACGCTACTAAGTCTTTGCAGTATTCATCGGCTTCGGATTTTTGTCGCTCAATACGCCTGTCTATGCTGTTTAGTTGGTCGCGCTTGCTAAATGGGGTGCCATTTACTTCACAAAAGTATTCTTCATCCAACAAACTAGATTGCTCGCCCTCAAGTTCCGCAGCAATTTTAGCCGCTTCTGTGGCGTGATAACTTAGGTTGTTAAAGTGAGCCGTAAGCGATTGAATATAGCGGATGCTGGTAATAAACCAGCGACAGCGAATACAGTTTTCAATCCCATGGGGTACTGGCGCGTGTAAGTCGGCTTGGTTTCGATTCGCTTTTTTGAGCTTATCTCCGCCATTCCAGCACCCAGCAATTGAAGCATGTTCAACCAAGGGCGAGGTGTTGCCTCCTGCTAAACAAATGCCTATCGACTTTTCTTGCCACCCAGCAGGGTTACGCACTCTCAATGCGGTTTGTAGCGATTCAATGTCTTTAAACGCGGCTTGCAGGCCGATTTCTTCAATGGATTTATTGGCCAAGAATGACCGCAAGCTATCGTCTTCTTTGTCAATTATTTTGCCTTCGGCCTCGCGCATTTTCTTGGCCATCATCACAGGCGTGAGCTTGGTGTAGTGCAAAGTCATGATCAAACGACTGTGGCCAACCAACAGCTTTGACAATATTGGTGTGGGTATTTCCCCCTCAATGGCGTAGCAAGTGATCAAAGAGACGCGTAATGCATGCAAAGGAAATAGCGGCCTTCTGGCATTTTTAGGGTCTACAAAATGCACTTTGGCACCATCTCTTAAAGTATGCTCTTTTTTCGCCACATCGTGCTCGAGTTGGGCAAGCAAAGCCACCCAAAGCGCGTTAACATAACCATCTGTAATTGGCATGCACCGTTCGCGCTTACGATACGCAGCGGCATTGCGAAACAAAAAGCAAATATCACCAATTTCACTGCGCTGAATTTTGGTTTTAGTGCTACCAAAGTGCTTGTAATCTAAGTCGTTAATTGACGTGGGCTTGTTGATTGGGTTGTACTTTTCTTGCCAGTTTCTGAGCTTTTCAAGCCAATACAACACCTCTTCGTGTTGCCACGGGATCACGTACCCCCGAGTTATTTCGTCTTTGTTTCTATCTGCGGTTTTATTGGTGTTTATGTACATGCCCGTCATCACATCACCAATATCTGGCGTAATAATGCGGTGGAATACCCCTTTTTGCCATGGGCGCTTATCGCTGCCTTCAGCAAAAGGGTGTTGCTCATTCATTTGCCACTCACCATTGCTGTAACGCCATGTATCAGCCTCGCCTGAGTCCAGCATTCGTACTTGAAAGGTTCGCAAAGGTAATTGCAATTTAAGATACAAAGCCATCGCACGAACAGGTGACCAAATTAAGTAAATACTGTCGCCCTTCTCTAAGGTTCTAAGTGCACCATCTACTCTTATTTGCCGCTGTTTATCTAGTGTGTGTTTTTGCCAAACACAATCAGGGTCTGCTTTGTCTATCACCGACTCATCAACCAAAATCCAGTCTTTTAAAAAGCGAGCGTTGGTGAAGAAGATCTCACTGTAGTCGATGGCCCACTTCCATTGCTTAAAGTGACCCCGAGGCGCGGGGCATAATATGCTGCGCTGTGGCTTAATATAAGCGTAGGGTAAAGCGTTGTAGACAGTCTCCTGCCTTCTTACAGGGCTTTGCTCTTTATCAAAGGGGTTTTGAAATAGCGGCACAGGATCGCCATTATCATCTGGCTCTGAGTAGTAGGTATCAATTATCCAATCAATAAAGCGGCATACATCGTTGTTTTGCCTAACACGGTAGCCTTCGTTCAGCTCAAACGACATAAGAAATTTGTTGTAGTCTTGATCTGCCAGTGTAAAAAGCTCAATGGGGTCGATAATAAATCGCGGTACCAAGTATTCGTCTAAAAAGCGTGAAATAGCTGCGCGTGAGTGGTCAATGCCGTATTGCTTTTGTTCAAGCCAAGCAGAGGCCAACTCCCGCCATGTTTCCCAACCTGAGCCGTTTTTCTTTATAAACCAATTGAACTCATAATCCTGTGTTTTCATGGTTTATATCTCCTTAATTTAGGGTACTTACCGCTAAATAGCCCATCTGGATCAATATCTTCAAAGCCCGATTCCATCACGTTTTGCCAGCTCACGCTGACGTCTTCTTTAAACTCGGCATAGTGTTGACCATCAAGGTTTTTTGACGCTCTTTCACATGCCAACGTCACATCTCTAATACTGGGTTGGGTATATACGGCTTGTGATAACAACGAAGCATGGTGGAGTGCCTTTTTGATCAGCCTTGGATCAATGCCCGCGCTCGACATGCGTCTGCCATAAGCATGACGGTGGGCATGCGGGGTTCGTCCTTCGGGTTTTGACACAACAAGGTTGATGCGAGCCATGGCCGCTTTATTACTTTGGTTAAACGCGTTTAGGGTGAGTGATTGGCCTTCCTGCGCTTGCGAAAAAGACACAAATGCGTAAGGGTGCATTCTTGGCAACGGTAATAGGTAAAGTAAGTATTGCTGCCACAACTTGGCAAATAGCTCACCGTAAAAGGCAGGAAACCAGTGCAGTTGAATGTAGTTTTCGTCATCATCAACTACTTTGGTTTTCCAGCCAATTCGGCCGGTACCCGTCATGCGGTTACGAGGAATTAGGTTGAAGTTCTCAGACAAATACGCTGCGCGTGTTTTTTGTCGTTTGCGGCCAGTCCAATTATTTGGTGCTCTGCCATCTTCAGGATGATACAAGCGCACTATTATACCGCTTGGGTTTTCTGGGTCGTAAAACACATCATCTACCCAAAGGTGCAAAGCATCACTTTCCCGTACACCGGTGCCATGCATCAGCAGCACAATAAGCTGATCACGCAGTGCCACGCGCTTATCTCTGGCTTTGCCTAAACCTTGGATAAAAAAGGGTTTAAAGAGCTTTTCTGGAAATGAAATGGCATCACCGTCAACCTTTAGCACATCCTTTTTGCCACGTACTTTGCGCACGGTTTTAAGCACACTAGGTAAAGGGTTACTTTTGATATGGCCTAAAAAGTTGTACTGGTTACGTTTGTACCATGCAGCATAGTTAAGGCGTTCTTGATGAGAGCTGGCTTGTTCAATTGGGTTTAAGCTGGTTGTATTTCTGTTATTGGCGAGCCAATCCGTTAAGCCATTTAGCGCAGATAAAAGTTGATTTACGTTTGCTGTAGAACGAGGTAGCCAGTATAAACCCGATGGGTCATTCCCTTCTGGGCTAATGGTACCCAACGATAAACGCATTACAAATGATTGAAATAATTTACTAGAGTCTGAAAATAACCCTGTGTTGGCTTCCATGTACTCGAGTAACAGTTGGCAAGCAAACGTAATGCGATTCATCCATGGCAAACTTTTAATGTGCGACTGGCTTATAACGTAATCAAGTAAGGGATCGAATACACCAAATTCGCTAAGCAACACAGGTACTTCAATCAATAAGCCTGAATTATCTGTTTTAACTTGCGCAAGAACTTTGACTAACACGTAACTAAACCAATTAGTGCTGAGGAGTTTTAGTAGATTAGTATAAGAAGTACTATTGATCTAATGAACTGAGATCTAGTTTTTAATTGGATTTATAAGGGAATTAGTATGTTTTAGTATACTTTTGAGTGCTATTAATAAAACTTATACTTCAAACAACAACCCAAGTAGGATTTTGGGTGGCAGTCTTACCAGCCGCATCTCGGCACACACGTCACACGCTGTGGCTGCTCCCTTCCGGGCCTGACCAGGTTCACCTGCTAGTGTTGCGAGAGGACCAATAAGACTACCATTGAGGGCCTTGTTTGGCGCGGGAGGGATTATCTCTACTTTTAGCCTGTTATTCAAGGGGTATTCGAAAAAGAAAGTGCGATTGCATACTTGGTATACAATCGCACTGTATTTAGAGGGGTAATTACTTACTTTTCAAGTCCAGCTTTAATGTTGCGTAAAGCTGCTTTCACTTTTTTCATATTTTCTGGCCCCATGCGCAGCAATTGTTTTTGCGCATCAGGAAGATTTTCCCATTCAGAGTATGCGTATTGATAAGTGACTGAGTTACGAACTAGTGGCATATCACCTTTTGGTTCTGGCGTATCTAGAAGCACATCAATAGCTTCTTCTAAAGTCCCAGTAAATGCATCACCTTCGTAGCCAATTTCTGCATAAGCTTCGTTGATAAGAGGTTTATATTCATCATACATACGAATCACTTGCGCAGCACTTAAGCTTGTAAAGAGTTTCACATAAGGCGTATAGCGCTCATAGCTATTTGGATCAATTGTTAAAATATCACCTTCTATGACTTTGAACGACTCCTTAGGGCGCTCAACAGGAGCATGACTTAATGCTACTTTACCTTTTGCAATGTTATCAACATACACAACACCACGACGAATAAGATCATCAGTCACCATTAAACTCATCACTTGGTCACTTAGTAATTCATCCATGCGAGCAACAACAACTTCATCACTTTCATTTAAGGTTGGTAATGGCTTAACTTCAGGAACTGGCTCAGGAGTGCGCTCTGGAGCTGTATCTACTACAACAGGCTCTGGTTCAGGGTTTGTAACTTCAGGTTCTGACTCTGCTTCTGGTTCTTGATATTCCACAACAGGTACTTCTTCAGTAACAATGTCTTCAACAACTTGAACTGGTTTATCTTCAGGCTTTAATAAAATAAACGCTGCTACACCAGCGATAAGGATAAGAATAACAACCGCAAAAATGAGGTTATTATTTGATGAACCTTTTTGTACTTCAGGTTCTGACGAATGCTCCGACATAGACACTCCCTTAAAAATAAAACAGATAAAAATACGAAAAAACCATTTAGCCTTGAGCTAATCTTTGCTTCTTCTAGCTTAAAGACTTACAGTTGATAAATAAAGTAAAGACGCACAACTATTTAAATGCAACCATGAGCAGTAAGTTAAAAAAAACACAACACTCTAAAATCGCTTTATTACTAACAGGTGGTGGCGCACGAGCGGCTTATCAAGTCGGTGTACTTAAAGCGATAACGCAAAGCATGCCTCGAACAGCACCGCTGCCCTTTACTATTATTAATGGGACATCAGCTGGCGCAATTAATTCCGCAGCATTAGCTTGTTATGCATCTTGTGCGCACTTAGCATGTAAAAAACTTGAATGGGTTTGGAAGAACTTTTCTACTTCTCAAGTATATAAAAGTGACTTTTTAAGTGTGTTTTTGCATATTACTCGCAACATGCTGACAAGCTTTCAATCTGAACATATAAACCACCCACCAGCGAGCTTATTAAACAATAAGCCACTTAGAAAACTACTGCACGAAATACTCGATTTATCGCGTATTGAACGAAACCTACATAAAAACTATTTAGATGCAGTTTCAATTACGGCTTCAAGTTATACCACTGGCGACTCTGTAGCGTTTTTTCAGTCACTGACACAAAATCCTTGGCGCAGAGCAAAGCGTGAAGGCCAAGCAACCCGCATTAATGTTGAGCACTTAATGGCATCAAGTGCCATTCCTATGGTGTTCCCAAGTGTAAATGTTTATAACCACTATTTTGGTGACGGCTCTATTCACCAACTCTCGCCGCTTAGCCCGTCAATACATTTAGGTGCTGAGAAAATCTTTATTATTGGTGTTGATGAGCCAAAAGAGTTGCACCCACCGGGTTATCAACCCCATTACCCAGGTCTTTCTAATATCGCTGGTCACTTACTCGACAGTGTGTTCACAGACACGCTACAGTCTGACTTAGAGCGCTTACAACGTATCAATCGCACTTTGAGCCTATTGCCTGCCCGCGACAAGCACCAGGAACTAAAACAAATCGAAACATGCGTCATCAATCCATCGCAAAACTTCAATGCGATTGCTGCTCAGTTTTATGATGATATGCCCATGGCAATCAAATTACTACTGCGCATGATAGGTGTGAAAAAGCGTTCTCAATCAAGTTTAACCAGCTACTTGCTCTTTGAGAAACGCTATACCCAAAAGCTAATTGAAATTGGCTACCAAGATGGTCTCAATAAACTACCAGAAATTCGCAAATTCTTAGAGTTGGAGTAGCTATTCCATACCATCGAGTAAAAAGCGCTCTACCCGCTCTACTCGCCGAGGTTTACCTTGGAGCACTAAAATATCGCCCGCCAGTAAAATAGTTTGTGGTGAAGGAGCGTCAATTTCGCGGTCTTGTCGGCGCAGTGCTCTAACCGACACGCGGCGCTGCTCAAGCTTTAGCTCGCTAATTTTCTGATTTACCGCATAAGCATGCTCAGGCAACGCAATAACATGCAGATACTCAAGTCTGTCTGAGCTCGCCTCTTCACCATCAAGTTTATCACCAGTGAAAAAACCATGTAGAAACTTATAGCGATTACGCCTTTCTTTACTAACACGGCGAATAATTCGCGTCATCGGCACGCCAGACATATAAAGCACATGTGACACCAACATTAAGCTTGCTTCCAGCGTCTCTGGCACAACTTCAGTAACACCAAGCTCTTTAAGGGTTTCAAGTTCTGTATCATCACGCATCCTTACAAGTATTTTAACATCAGGCGCAATTTGCTTAATGGCATCTACAACTATTTGAGTTTGCTCAAAATCTGTAAAAGTAATGATCACTAGTCTTGCACGCTCTACACCCGCTGATTTTAAAATATCTTTTTGATTTACATGGCCAAATATAACAGGCTCGCCAGCTGCTTTAGCTTCTTGCAGCAAGATAGGGTTACTTTCTACCGCTACATACTCAATAGCTTCAGGTTTTAAAAAACGTGCAACAGTTTGGCCTACGCGAGAAAAGCCACAGATCACCACATGATTTTGATACAAAGGACTGCTGGTCGCAGGCTGTTGCCAGTACTGACCTGTGTGGCTCAAAAGACCCAGTTTTTTAAGAATAAGGGGGGTTTTATCAATGAGGTAAGGCGTTAACGCCATTGAAAGCACGCCAACTGCAATTAAAAATGAAGCTTGCTCTGAGCTTATTAATAAATGCTGCGAAGCAAGCGCTATTAATACAAAACCGAACTCCCCCATTTGCCAAAGCATTATACCTGCCGATACAGCATCTTGCTTACGTTCACCCATCACTTGAGCAGAAATCGCGAGCACTGCAATTTTAAACAGTAACAAGCCAATTAATACGGTGATGATCCAGTACCAGCTATTTAGCACATAAAGCACATCTAACTGCATACCTACAGTAACAAAAAATAGCCCCATTAAAATATCGCGAAAAGGCCTAATATCGGCTTCTAATTGGTGTCGATAATGACTTTCACCCAACATCATACCAGCTAAGAAAGCCCCTAACGCCATTGATAAGCCAAATAAGTAGGTTAGACCTGCGGCAAATAAGGCAACCAGTAAGGTCGTTAGCATAAATAGCTCATCGGTTCTTACTAGCGCTATTTCGCTAAACACTTTAGGTAAAATCCACTTACCTATACCAAACAACAAAATACACACCAAGGCACCTTTGGTGAGAGCAAAAGCAAGTGCGCCAACAATTTCTTCAGAGCCACTTTGAGCTAGTAAAGGATAAACAATGAGCAGAGGAACAACAGCAATATCTTGAAATAGCAACACCCCGATTGCCAGCTGACCGCGGCGCTGATTTAAATCTCCTGATTCTTTAAGCAACTTAACCACCACCGCCGTTGAAGACAGTGCCATCAAACTAGCAATAGTAAAACTATTTAAAAGGCTGTGCTCCAACAATAGTAAAACCAGCATAAACACAATACTGGTTACCACCACCTGCAAGGATCCAAGGCCAAATACAATGTTGCGCATCGCCATTAAACGCGGCAATGAAAACTCAAGCCCTAAACTAAACAATAAGAACACAATGCCTAGCTCAGCAACAAAATGCATTTCATGGCTTTGCGCCATCCAGCCTATACCATGACTACCCGCCAACAAGCCTGTAGCAAGATAAGCAAGAATAGGTGGTAAACCAATTCGTTTGAAGAACCAAACAAATAATACGGCAGCGACGAGCAAGCCAAACACTTGAATCAGCACATTTTGCAAGCAATAAACTCCTTTCTACTTGATGATAAAGCTGTACCCTCCTTTAAATATAGCAACCATCTGTTTTTCAGCCAGTTTAAAAATGTGGCACAAATCTCGCTAAGTATGAGTATCAAAACACTCCGGGGGGAGAATTATCATGGAAAATGTCCATATTTTGACGCAGCGGGTGTCTGCGCGAGGCGAGTTTCTGCCGTTTTCGGCAGAGCATTACCGAATAAATGAAACGAATAATCCACAAGACTTGGTCGCGAGGTTACAAACCACGTTATCAATCGAAGAAATTTTGACTATTTTTGCCGAGCACGCAAAACAATTAATCAATTTATCTGGGTTACAGTTTCAATCTGCGCTCGGAGTGTCACAAAGTGCTGGAAGCGATACTAGTCAAACACCCTACTCTTTTGATTTAGATATCGAAAGTGAACGATTAGGGCAATTAATTTACTTTAGCCAATTTCCTATGGGCAAGGCAATTGAAGCTAAACTAAAAATGCTTCATGCAGTCCTTGTTTATCCGTTACGTAACGCACTTATGTACACCCGCGTATTACGCTTGGCTACTAAAGATGCACTAACTGGCTTAAACAACCGTAGTCAATTTAATGACAGCTTGGCACAAAAATTAGAGCGTTGCCGCCGACAACATCGTCCGTTTAGTTTAATGCTGCTTGATTTAGATAACTTTAAACAAGTTAACGATACCTATGGTCATAAAATTGGCGACGATGTTTTACAAGAATTTGCTGAAGTTTTGCGTTGCAGCGTGCGTGGAACAGACTCAATTTTTCGCTTTGGCGGAGACGAATTCGCGTTATTAATTGATGACCCCGAATTTACAACCAATAAAGTGGTTGCAGAACGCATTATGAAACTAGTAGAAGATTCCAGCTTAATGAAAAAATATAGTGTTTCTTCTAGTATTGGTTATACACTCGCTAATAACCAAGACTGTGAAAATGAAGTATTCGCACGTGCTGATAAAGGCCTTTATAAGGCAAAAGCAGCAGGCAGAAATTGCGCACGAGCTTACTAATCAAGTAAAAGCCTAGCATCCCCCGCTAGGCTTTTTTTTTTATAAATTTATAACCAAGTAGTACTAACCAAAAACCAGCAAAGAAGCCAGTTAATAAGTAAAGCAAGGCAGCCATGTTGGTAAGGGGCGATACCATCACTAAAGCCAATGGCGTAAGCACGCCTAAAATAAAGAAAATACCGCCTTTACCTGACCAATAGCCTAGCAGCAATATTGAACAAACTATGCCGCCAGCTAGCGCATAAAAAAGTGTGTTTAAAGTCAGTTCTGTATAGGCAAAACCAGCAATAACAGCCACCAACACAGATAACACAAAGCCTAGTGGTGCTTTATTAACTAGCGATAAACCTACATGTGGTTGTTCACTCATAGGGTGTCTCCCAGATAATTCCATCTTCAACACTGTGCTGCTCACTAACAAAGTAGCCAACAACTTGCACAAGTTGATCATTATAAAAAATAAGTGGTGTCTGCGCACGAAGCCAAGGGGCAACTTTGGCATCTTTAAACCAATGTTTTAAGGTATTTGAGCCAGGTTTATGCAAAGGCTTTATGCGCGCTTGTGGTTTATTAAATTCAACCCTTACTCGCTCATCTTTTTGAGGTTTCCTAACACCTTTGCCCGCTTTGACAATTAATTTGCGGCCATCTGTAAGTTTAACGCTCTGCAAAGCAATATCCATTGCCTGTGGTATTGCTTGCTCCGTCACAAAGTACAAATATTGCTGATGACGACGAACATCGCCGCTTTGCAAACAGATTTTTAACTGCGCATCGGCTTTTGCCGTTAAGCCTTGCTCGATAATTTGCTGCAGTTGATTTTCAGAAGGTAACTGATACGTAAACTGATTAAGCCACGCACGCACTAGGTTAGCTTGTCTGGGCTTACTAAAATCAGCAATTGCCGCACAACTTAAGCCTTTATACTTATTTTGACAGTTTGCAAGATCGTTTTGGGTATACTCATCAAGTAACGATTGCTGTTGCTGTAACAGTCGAATACTACGCGCTGCACTTTTTTCAAAGCCTTGAAAGCGTTCAGTTAAAGTAGGCATTACCTGATGACGTAAAAAATTACGGTCAAAGCGTTCATCAACATTTGAGTCATCGGTGATGTGGGTAATGGCAAACTCATCGGCAAACTGCTCTATTTGCTCACGAGTAATATCTATCAGTGGCCTAAAGCAAACTCGCCCAGAAGCTAATAATCGCTTTTGTTGCATCGATGCCAAGCCCTGTAAGCCTGAGCCGCGTTTAAGCCGTAATAAGAAAGTTTCAAGTTGGTCATTTAAGTGCTGACCAAGCAGAATTACACTACCAACCAAACAGTGCTCATCGAGAGCTTGGTATCTTGCCTCTCGAGCTTGTGCTTCGAGTGAAGTACGCGAGCGTTCAATAATTTCAACCTGCAACGCTTTAAATGTCACACCTAGCTCTTCGCATAGCGATTTACAAAATACTTGCCACTCATAAGCATGTTCACTCAAACCATGATTAACATACACGGCTTCAAGTTCAAGTTCAGGATGCTGTTTTCGAGCTAAGCTCATTAGATGTAATAACACGACAGAGTCAACACCACCAGATAAGGCGACACTAAAGTAGCGTTGCTGAGCGTTCAGCAAAGGCTGTAATTGTGCTAAAAAATGGTGATATAAACCTGATGTTTGCATTAATAACCAATGAGTATATAAGCGCCTGAGTTATCGGCATTATAAAACAAAAAAAGCCGCAAAAGCGGCTTTTTTCATTTATTTGCTGTGTTAGCAATAACCAAACGACATTAAACGCTTGTAACGCTGATCAAGCATTTCATCAAGTGAAAGGCCTTGTAACTCAGCAAGATCACGCTTAAGTTGGTTTTTAAGGTTACGAGCCATGGCATCATAATTGCGATGTGCGCCACCTAGCGGCTCATCAATTACGTTGTTGATTAAATCAAGCTCTTTAACACGTGCAGCAGTTACACCCATTGCTTCTGCAGCTAATGGTGCCTTGTCTGCGCTTTTCCATAAGATTGATGCACAACCTTCTGGTGAAATAACTGAGTAAGTGCTGTATTGCAACATGTTAACGCGGTCACCCACACCAATTGCTAATGCACCACCAGAACCACCTTCACCGATCACAGTACAGATGGTTGGTACTTTTAATGCAGCCATTACTTTAAGGTTACGAGCAATAGCTTCACTTTGACCACGCTCTTCTGCACCAACACCTGGGTATGCACCTGGCGTGTCGATGAATGTCATGATTGGCATTTTGAAACGCTCAGCCATTTCCATTAAGCGTAGTGCTTTACGGTAACCTTCTGGCTTTGGCATACCAAAGTTGCGTTTAATTTTTTCTGCAGTATCACGACCTTTTTGTTGGCCAATAACCATCACTGGTTGACCATCAAAACGTGCAACACCGCCTAAAATAGCTGGGTCGTTAGCAAAAGTACGGTCGCCTGCTAGTTCGTCAAATTCCGTGAAAATACGCTCGATGTAATCACGAGTATAAGGACGCAACGGATGACGGGCTAACTGAGAAACCTGCCAAGCACCTAATTCAGAGAAAATTTTCTCTTTCATTTCAGCACTTTTCTCTTTTAATCGACTGACTTCCTCTTCTAATCCAAGGTCTAATTCGCCAGCGCGGCTTACATTTTGTAATTCTTCAATTTTTGCTTCTAATTCTGCAATTGGAAGCTCAAAATCAAGATAATTGAGGCTCATGCTCTAAACTACCTAATTAATTAAATTCTAGTTCTACATCTTGCGCCGCCATAAGCGATAACTTGTGAATTAAGTCATCGCTCGGCGTAACACACCATTCGGTTCCTAAAGTAATCTCAGCCAACGCATCCGGACGTTGATAGAATACTTTAATAGGACAAGTACCAAACTTATAAGGTTCCAGTACTTTTTGTAAATTATCGAAGAAGTTCGCCTCGATCTGCACCATATTTAAGGTCATTTTAATCGCTTTTATACGTTTTTCTCGCGCCTCAGCGATGGTGCATATGTCTCTAGCGGTCATTGTAATGCCACCGGAGAAGTTATCAAAGCTGACCTGTCCTGATATTACCAAGATATTGTTTACTTGCAGCAAATCTTGGTACATTTCAAACTGTTCTGGGAATAAGCGTACATCAATACGGGCACTCTTGTCATCTAAAGTTACAAGACCCCAACGATTTCCCTTTTTGTTTATCAGGGTTCGGGCAGAAATCACTAAGCCTGCAGCTGTGGACTGCACATCGCGATTAGTTGGCTGTAAATCGACTAGTCTTCCCGTTGTATAGTGTTTTAACTCTTTACGATACTGATTAATTGGGTGGCCAGTTAAATACAGGCCTAAGGTTTCTTTCTCACCATCAAGCCACTCATTGTCGGTTAAATCGGTTGCTTTAATGAATGCTTGTTCAACTTCATCTGGCTCTGTCGCAAGTAAACCAAATAAATCTGCCTGCCCTAGTGACTCAGCCTTATGATGCTGATCGGCTGCTCGCATTGCATCTTTTAAACTAGCCAATAAGGTAGCACGACCAGGCTGTGTTTTATCTGGGCCGAGTTGATCGAGTGCTCCGGCATAAATAAGCTTTTCAACAACACGCTTATTTAAACGCTTTAAGTCAACACGGGCACAAAAATCAAATAAGTCTTTAAACGGACCACCTTCGCTACGAGCTTCTAAAATAGCTTCAACAGGCGCCTCACCGACCCCTTTAATTGCACCGATACCGTAGACAATTTCACCTTGTAGATTAACCGTAAACTTGTACTCACCGGCATTTACATCTGGTGGTAGCAAGGTCAGTTTCATGTTTTCACATTCATCTACCAAGGTAACAATTTTATCGGTGTTATCCATATCCGCCGACATTACCGCTGCCATAAACTCTGCTGGGTAGTGGGTTTTCATCCACAGTGTTTGGTACGATACTAAGGCATAAGCAGCTGAGTGAGATTTGTTAAAACCATAACCTGCGAACTTCTCTACCAAGTCGAAGATTTTCATTGCAAGTTCGCCGTCAACTCCGTTATTAACAGCTCCTTCTTCGAAGGTTGAACGTTGCTTTGCCATCTCCTCTGGCTTTTTCTTACCCATCGCACGACGCAACATATCAGCGCCACCTAGCGTATAACCTGCTAGAACCTGCGCAATCTGCATTACTTGTTCTTGGTATAGAATGATACCGTAGGTTGGCTCTAATATTGGCTGCAGACTTTCATGTTGCCATTGAACATCTGGGTAGGATATTTCTTCTCGACCATGCTTACGGTCGATAAAGTTATCTACCATGCCTGATTGCAATGGACCTGGGCGGAATAGTGCTACCAGTGCGATCATATCTTCGAAACAGTCGGGTTTCAGACGGCGAATCAAATCTTTCATACCACGAGATTCTAGCTGGAATACCGCGGTGGTTTCGGCGCGTAGCAGTAACTCAATACTTGGCTTATCATCAAGAGGAATAGCGTTGATATCAACCGGCTCTTTCCCCTCTCGGGCTAAGCGCTCATTAGTCATATCAAGCGCCCACTGCAAGATAGTTAACGTTCTTAGACCTAAGAAGTCGAACTTAACTAAGCCTGCCGTCTCAACATCGTTTTTATCAAATTGCGTTACTGGGAATTTACCTTCATCATCACAATAAAGGGCCGCAAAGTCAGTGATAGTAGTTGGAGATATTACAACACCACCAGCGTGTTTACCGGCATTACGTGTACACCCTTCAAGGATGCGACACATATCGATAAGTTCTTTTACCTCTTCATCACCGTCGTAGGCTTCTTGTAAACGTGGCTCAACATCAAAGGCTTTAGCTAAGGTCATACCCGGATCGCCCGGTACTAATTTCGAAATACGATCAACAAAGCCGTAAGGGTGGCCTAATACACGGCCTACATCCCGAATAACCGCTTTTGCGGCCATGGTACCAAAAGTGATGATCTGAGATACCGCGTCACGACCATAAAGCGCCGCTACGTGATCGATTACCTCATCGCGTCGGTCCATACAGAAGTCGACATCAAAGTCGGGCATTGAGATACGCTCAGGGTTCAAGAAACGTTCGAATAGTAAGTCAAATTCTAACGGATCAAGGTCGGTAATCTTTAGTGCATAAGCAACCAACGAACCAGCACCAGAACCACGCCCTGGTCCTACCGGAATATTGTTATCTTTACTCCACTGGATGAACTCCATTACGATCAAGAAGTAACCAGGGAACCCCATTTGGTTGATTACCTCGAGCTCTATTTTTAGACGCTCATCATACTCAACACGTTTTTCTTTACGCTCTTGCTCATCGGGGAATAAAAACTGTAAACGCTCTTCAAGACCATCTTCAGAAACCTTTACCAAGAAGTCGTCAATTTTCAGCGATCCAGTTGGATAATCTGGTAAGAAGTAAGTCCCTAGCTGCACGGTCACATTACAGCGCTTGGCAATTTCAACGGTGTTTTCTAACGCTTCTGGAATATCGCTAAATAGCTCAGCCATTTGCTCCGCTGTTTTAAGATATTGCTGCTCAGAAAAGCGTTTTGGTCTACGTTTATCTTCTAATGTGTAACCGTCATGGATTGCAACTCGGATTTCGTGGGCTTCAAAGTTTTCTGGTTTTAAAAACACTACTTCGTTAGTTGCCACCACGGGTAACTGCTCTTTTGCGGCAAGCTCAACAGCTAGGTGTAAATAGTCTTCTTCTAAAGCACGCTCAGTACGAATAAGCTCAATGTAATAATGATCGCTAAAATGCTGCTTATAAAAGCTAACTACCGATTCAATGAGCCCAGGGTTACCTTTTAATAGGGCTTTACCTAAGTCACCATCTTTCGCACCAGATAATAAGATTAGGCCATTTTTGTGCTCCACCAGCCATTCACGGTCAACCACAGGGCGATGAAATAAATGTCCGCGCTGATATGCTTTAGAGATCAATAAAGTAAGGTTTTTATAGCCTTCGTTATCTTTCGCTAAGATGGTAATACGACTAGGTTCGTCTTCAAATTCAGGGCTTCTTAACCAAAAATCAGCGCCGACAATTGGCTTAATACCGGCACCATGGGCAGCACCATAAAAACGCACCAAACCACATAAGTTCATCTGATCGGTAATAGCCAATGCAGGCATTTGCAGCTCTTCTGCTTTAGCTACAATCGGCTTAGTTTTAGCTAGACCATCCACCATTGAGAAATCTGAGTGAACACGTAAGTGAACAAATTGCGGCGCTGGCATTACAATTGCTCTCCTTTTAACGCCAAAATGCGCTGAACAGGTTTAAAGCTTTTACGATGTTCTGCAATTGCACCGTATTGTTCGAGTGCCGCAAAGTGCGCTTTAGTCGGATAGCCTTTGTGGCCTGCAAAGCCATAATCAGGATAACGCTTATCAAGCTCAATCATTTCATCATCACGGGCAACTTTAGCTAAAATAGAAGCAGCTGAAATCTCTTCGACCAAGCTATCGCCTTTTACTACCGCCTGTGCTGGAACTGTCAGTTGGCTTGGCACACGGTTGCCATCAATAAAAACAAACTCAGGTTTAACACTTAAGCCTTCAACTGCGCGACTCATTGCTAGCATAGTGGCGTGCAATATATTTAATTCGTCAATTTCACTTGGGCTACAGCGACCAATGGCATAACACAGCGCTTTTTCTTTTATTTCTGCAGCCAATAATTGACGTTTTTTGTCTGATAACTTTTTAGAATCGGTTAAACCTGCAATAGGCTTATTTGGGTCGAGTATCACCGCAGCGGTAACAACATCACCGACCAATGGACCACGGCCAACTTCATCTACACCAGCAATATAATTAACATTCGGTCGTTCAATTTGCATTTAGTAACTCCGCGACTGCTGCTGCAGCTTGTTCATTGGCATTTAATCTTATGTCTTTATGGATGGCTAAAAAGCGCGCTTTTAGTTCACTGTTATCCGTATTCAACATAGGTGTTAGCGCAGCTGATAAGTTATCAACATTACACTCTGATTGTAGGTATTCTGGTACTAGTTCTTCATTGGCTAATAAGTTAGGCAACGAGAAATATTTAATGTTAAAAGTGAATAATGTTTTGAATATCCAATAACTCATAGGCTTAATTTTGTAGCCCACGACCATCGGCTTTTTATACAACATGCCTTCAAGTGTTGCGGTTCCTGAGGCAAGTAAAATGGCATCCGCTGCTTGCATTGCAAGGTTTGACTGACCATCCAATAATTGCAGTTTTAGCTCAGGATCTGTTTTTTCTAAAATTTCACAAAACTGTGCTTTTCGTTTCTCATTAACTAATGGCACCACAATTTTAAGATCAGGATTTTGTGCTTGTAGTTTAGATGCCGTTTCGATGTAGGTTTCGCTTAAAAGCCCCACTTCAGAACCACGGCTACCCGGTAATAACGCTAGCACTTTATCTGTTTGTGCTAAACCAAGTTTGTTACGAGCCTCGGTTTGGTCATGCTCAAGTGCAATATCATCGGCAAGCGTGTGCCCAACAAAAGTACATGGTACACCGTGTTTATCGTAAAAGGCTTTTTCAAACGGTAATAATGCCAACACTAAATTTGTGGCTGCACTGATTTTATGAATACGTTTTTCACGCCACGCCCACACTGATGGACTAACATATTGTACTGTTTTAATGCCTGCTTCTTTTAGCGGTTTTTCAACACGTAAATTAAAGTCAGGCGCATCAATACCAATAAATACATCCGGTGGATTGTCGATAAAATGTTGCACCAATTGTTTGCGTATTTTAAGTAAGCGAGGTAACCGGCCAAGTACCTCAACTAAACCCATTACCGATAATTCATCCATATCGAATAATGTTTTACAGCCAGCCGCTTGCATACGCGGGCCCGCAATCCCTTCAAATATGGCATCCGGAAAACGGCGTTTAAGTGCTTTTATTAGCCCTTCACCTAAAATATCACCAGATAACTCACCTGCCACCAAGGCAATACGTAACGGCTTTGTATGTTCTTTCATTCGTTGATAATTCGCAACTTTTGGCACTAATAAAAATGAGTTTACCGTGTTTTAGCAGTCGGATAAATGTCACAGAGTTAATAAATACTAGAAATCGAAATTAGCGTGCTTACTTGCTCAATGATTGAGCTTCTTAAGCGCGAATCGTGCAGGTTTATTGCCGCTTGCTAAAAAAAATATATGAAAAAGAATAAAATAAGCCATAGCTAACAGGCTTTTTATAACGATTAAATATTTGAAATTTTAGAGTTTTATCTCTAATCTGTAGAAAAGATGAACATAATTAATTCATCTTTATTTCATATTTTCCTATTGACTAAAATGAATACAGGTTTACTATTTGCAAAGTTTCAATAATTACTGAAACTTTATAACCGATAATTTGTCGTGTCTACCGCACCCGCTAACAAGGAGCTTAACAATGATAGATGAAACATTTGTGGATCTATCGCGATTGCAATTTGCAATCACTGCCCTATTTCACTTCCTATTTGTCCCACTTACCTTAGGTATGACGTGGATTTTGGTGATCATGGAATCCGTTTACGTGATGACTGGTCGAGAAATTTATCGTGATATGACTAAGTTCTGGGGTAAGTTATTTGGTATTAACTTTGCGATTGGTGTGGCCACAGGCCTTACCATGGAGTTTGAGTTCGGTACCAACTGGTCTTATTACTCTCACTATGTGGGCGATATTTTTGGTGCTCCACTGGCGATTGAAGGCTTAATGGCTTTCTTCTTAGAATCAACTTTTGTGGGTATGTTCTTTTTAGGCTGGGAACGACTGACACGACGCCAGCATCTTGCTGCAACCTTCTTGATGGCATTAGGTACTAACTTATCTGCGCTATGGATTTTAGTAGCAAATGGTTGGATGCAGAATCCTGTAGGTGCTGAATTTAATTACCAAACCATGCGTATGGAAATGACCAGCTTTGCTGAATTGGTATTTAACCCAGTCGCACAAGTTAAGTTTATTCATACCGTATCAGCAGGCTATGTTGCAGCATCTATGTTCGTACTTGGTATTAGTAGCTGGTACATCTTAAAAGGTCGCGACCTTGCTTTTGCAAAACGCTCGTTCTCGGTCGCGTCAGGTTTTGGTTTAGCGTCTATTCTTTGTGTTATTTTACTTGGTGATGAATCTGGCTACGAAGTTGGCGAGGTGCAAAAAGTAAAACTCGCTACCATTGAAGCTGAGTGGCACACCGAAGAAGCCCCTGCTGCATTCACACTGGTAGGTATTCCTGACTCTGAAGAGCAAGTAACTCACGCTGCTGTTAAAATTCCATATGCGCTAGGTATCATTGCAACGCGCTCAATTGATGAGCAAGTAACAGGCATTAAAGACCTCGAAGCACAGCATGAAGAGCGTATTCGTAATGGCATGATTGCATACGAATACCTAGAGAAGCTTCGTGGTGGTGAAGACACCCCTGAAAACATTGCTAAATTCGATACTTTAAAAGCTGATCTTGGCTATGGTTTGTTACTTAAGCGCTACACACCTAACGTGGTAGATGCAACAGAAGAACATATTCAAAAAGCAGTGAAAGACTCAATCCCTCAAGTTGGCCCTATGTTCTGGTCATTTAGAATCATGGTTGGCTGTGGTGTCATTATGCTTGGCGTATTTGTTCTGGCGTTTTATTACAATGCACACCGTATTATTGAGCAAAAGCGTTGGTTACTCTGGGCTGCAGTATGGAGTATTCCACTTCCTTGGATTGCCATTGAGTTTGGCTGGATTGTTGCAGAATACGGTCGCCAACCTTGGGCAATTTCAGAAATTCTACCGACCTTCTTGGCAACCTCGTCGCTGACGGTGAATGACTTATTGATTAGTATTACTGGTTTCTTAGTATTCTATACAGGTCTAGCTGCAGTTGAAGGCTGGTTGATGCTGCGCTTTGTTAAACAAGGTCCAAGCTCGCTTCATACCGGTAAATATCACCATGAACTTGCCAAAGCGGATTCACTTGTAAGCGAAGGAGCTCAGTCATGATTTTTGATTACGAAACACTAAAACTAATTTGGTGGCTGTTAATTGGTGTATTACTGATTGGCTTTGCAGTGACCGATGGTATGGATATGGGCGTGGCAATTTTGCTTCGTCTGGTTGGTAAAACTGATGTTGAACGCCGTACAGTAATTAACACCATTGGCGCTCACTGGGATGGAAACCAAGTATGGTTCATCACCGCAGGTGGTGCCCTCTTTGCTGCTTGGCCTATGGTGTATGCAGCCGCATTCTCTGGCTTTTACTTTGCAATGATGCTGGTGTTATTTGCGCTATTTTTCAGACCGCTTGGTTTTGATTACCGCTCAAAAATAGATTCACCACGCTGGCGTAATAACTGGGATTGGGGCCTGTTTGCAGGTAGCTTTATTCCAGCACTCGTATTTGGGGTTGCCTTTGGTAACCTATTACAAGGTGTGCCTTATCATATCGATGATCTACTACGTGTTAGCTACCAAGGTTCATTCTTTGCGTTATTGAACCCGTTTGCCATCGTCGTTGGTCTCGTTAGTGTACTTATGCTAGTTGGTCATGCGGGTATGTGGTTGCAACTTCGAACTGATGCAGAAGTAGCAAAACGTTCAGCACAATATGGCCAATATGCACTTATGGCGTTTATTGTATTATTTGCCTTAGCAGGTGTGTGGGTATCTCAAATTGACGGTTATAAAATCGTTAGCATGGGCGATACACAAGGCTTTGCAAATCCATTGGCTAAAACAGTAACTCAGGCACCAGGTGCATGGCTTGATAACTATACAAAAATGCCATTAACAATGCTGTTCCCTGCTCTTGCTTTTATCATGGCTGCACTGGCAATTGTGTTATCTAAATTACAAAAACCAGCGATGGCACTTATCGCTTCAAGCTTAATGCTAGCAGGTGTGATATTGACTGCGGGTATGTCAATGTTCCCGTTCGTTATGCCTTCGAGCAATAACCCAAATATTAGTCTAACTATGTGGGATGCAGTTTCGAGCCATATGACATTAAACGTGATGTTTTTCGCTGCCGTTATTTTTGTACCACTTATTCTTATTTACACGACATGGTGTTATGTGAAAATGTGGCGCAAAGTAACCATCAATGAAATTGAAAACAACACCCACGGTAGCTATTAAGGAGATTTAAATATGTGGTATTTTGCCTGGATATTAGGTGTTCTATTAGCCTGTACTCTTGGGGTGATTAACGTAATGTGGTACGAATTTCACCAACATAAAGATTCTATCGCTGATGATGAGCTAGAGCTGTACGCGAGACTCAAAAACAACGATGACAACTAAACCCCGACCAAATCGCGCGCAGCAGCAAACGCTGCGCGCTTTTTTAAAGCAGTATAGTCAGTCCGCTTCAGGACTTCTTAAATTAAGCATTAGTCTGGGTACACTCAATGCCCTATTAATGATTGCCTCTTGTTATCTTCTTGCAAACGCTGTTCATCAAGTCATGTTTGAGCAAGCAGACTTGCAAGCTGTAATCCCCTTGTTATGGCCTCTTGCTGGACTTATCTTACTACGCGCTGTGCTTGTTGCTCTTAGTGAGCGAGTAAGTAACCTTGCCGCATTAAAAATAAAAAACGTGATGCGCAATACATTACTTGAAAAGTTAACCAAACTTGGTCCGGCCTATAGTGAACAAAAAGGACATGGCGCAACGCTTAATACATTACATAATGGTGTTGAAGCGCTGCATCAATACTACGCAAACTACATTCCCAGCGTGGCATACAGCGCACTGATCCCTTTGGCTATATTAGTAGTGATTTTTCCAACCGATTACAAAGCTGGGCTCATTTTTCTTTTAACAGCCCCGCTTATCCCATTTTTTATGATTTTAGTGGGCCATAAAGCTGAGCAGCTCAACCAAGAACGTTGGCAGCAACTTGCTGTACTCGGCAATTACTTTTTCGACCGCCTACAAGGGCTTACTCAATTAAAACTATTTAATGCAACCAAGCGTGAGCTAAATAGTATCAGTCAGATTTCTGATGATTACCGTGGTGCAACCATGGGAGTATTGAAAGTTGCCTTTTTATCTTCTTTCGCACTTGAGTTTTTAGCCACTATTAGTGTTGCACTTGTTGCAGTGATCATTGGCTTTAGACTGTTTTTTGGTACGCTCGATTTTGCCACCGGATTTGTAGTGCTATTACTGGCTCCTGAGTTTTACTTACCACTTCGACAAATGGGCACTCATTACCATGCAAAGCTCGAGGGTATTAGCGCCGCTGCTGATATGGTCGACATAATTAATCAGAGCGACGCCGATGAACATTTAGGTTCCTCTAAACTTGAGTTACCGCTAAAAGACATACAACTGAGTGCGCTTAGCTACCACTACCCCGAAACAAATGAAGGGGTGACTGATATAAACTTAACCCTACCTAAAAAAGGCCTAATTGCATTTGTGGGTGAAAGTGGCTCTGGTAAAAGTACCTTATTTGATTGCCTATTGGGTTTTCATCATAAAGCCAGCAGTGCCATTATCATTAACGGACAGCAACTAAGCACTATTGCTTTACATGATTGGCAAGCACAACTTGCGTGGATCCCACAACAAGCCACGTTATTTTATCGAACTGTTGCAGACAATCTGAGATTAGCTAAACCAGATGCAAGTCAAACAGAACTCGACGAGGCCGCAATGAGAGCAGGTGCGCTAGAGTTTATAAACGCCTTACCTGATGGATTTAATACCTTATTAGGTGAGCAAGGAGAAGGCCTCTCTGGGGGGCAAAAGCAGCGCATAGCCCTTGCCCGTGCGTTTTTAAAGAATGCCCCTGTGCTAATGCTTGATGAGCCTACAGCGCACTTAGACAGCCAAACAGAGCGCCTAATCAATCAGGCAATTCAAGATTATGCAAAAAACCATCTCGTGTTGGTTATTGCTCACAGGCTTAATACGGTAAAACAGGCGGATAATATTTACGTAATGCAACAAGGTCAAATTGTTGAATCTGGTCATTATCAGCAACTCATTGAACAAGCAGGCCTCTTTGCTAAACTCGTGAGCCAAGGTGAAGCCCATGCATAACTTTATACGCTTATTAAAGCTATGCAAGCCTCATGCTGGCATGCTGTTACTGGGTGCTTTTTTAGCAAGCTTAACGGTACTTGCTAACGTTGGCTTACTCTCTATTTCGGGCTGGTTTTTAGCAGCCATGGCAGCCGCTGGTATTGCCGGAGTGCAGATGAATTACTTTACTCCAGCTGGGGTGATCCGCTTTTTAGCGATAGTACGCACAGCTTCACGTTACGGTGAGCGGATGATAACTCATAATGCCACCTTTTTATTACTGAGCGAATTTCGCGTAAAAATGTTCAGGACCCTCAGCCAGCTAAACAACGTTGACTTAGCAATGAGTCGTAGTAGCGATTTGTTTAACCGCCTGCAAAACGATGTTGATGCGCTAGATAAGTTTTACCTAAATGTGCTGCTTCCCATTATCGTCGCGATTATCAGCATCCCTATCGTAATGGCATTTATGGCTATGTATAGCGCTGAGGTTGCATTAGTCTGCTTTATTTCACTGATGATTATTGGCGTACTGCTACCAGCAATATTAAGCCGTAAACTTCACCGACAAGCAGATGCAGAAACACAAATTTCAGCAGAGTTAAGGTCTGAACTTGCCGATACTCTAAAAGGTGCAAGAGAGCTTGCTGTTTATCAAGCACAAGAAGCGCAATTAACCCATTGTGACTTACTGAGTAAGCAATACAACAGCCAGCTCTATAACCGCCACAAAGCCGTTGCAAACAGCAATGGCTTAAGCACTTTGGTGATACAGCTTACCATGCTAGCCAGTGTATTTATGATAATTCCACTGGTTGCAATGGGAACCATGAAAAACGTTGAACTGGCGATGCTCGCGTTATTTGTATTAGCAAGTTTTGAAACAGTGCTCACCTTGCCCACTGCATTTATCGAGTTGCCACTCACCCTAAGTGCTGCAAAGCGACTGTTTGCACTTGAAGATAAGCACAGCAGCCATCTAAGTAAACAGCAAAACTGCTTAGCTCACCAATCTGCAATTGGTCTTGAACTGGCTGCGGTGAATTACCAATACGCAGGAGCGAAAAACAAAGCTCTTAATAATATCAATTTTGTGATTACACCGGGGAGTAATGTTGCGCTAGTGGGTGCCAGTGGCAGTGGCAAAACTACCCTTGTTAACTTACTCACAGGCCTTTGGCCAAAGCAATCAGGCTCATTAAAATTCATTACAGATCAAGGTACCTTTGAACTAGAAAGCATGACGGCTGCAACACGCTTTAAGCAGCTGACAATTGTTGCTCAGCAACATCATATTTTTGATGGTACGCTTCGTGAGAATCTTCGCTATGCAGCGCCAGAGGCGACTGATGAAATGCTTATTGAAGCCTGTGAACAAGCTGAACTTGGCTCTTGGCTAAACAACTTAAAGACCGGCCTTAATACCCGTTTAGGCACCGCGGGAAGAAAACTTTCACATGGTCAGTCACGTCGAATCGCCATTGCCCAAGCCCTATTAAGGGAAGGTAATTTAATTGTTCTTGATGAACCAACAGAGAGCCTAGATAACCATACCAAGCAGAAATTGCTCACTACGCTTGAAAAAATATGGGCCGATAAAACTATGCTGACCATTACTCACGATCCAGAAATGCTAAGTCGTGTTGATAAGGTTATTTGGTTAGAACAAGGACAAGTAAGAGCGCTTGCAAGTCATGCTGAATTAGTGGCGAATGAAGCTGATTACGTGGAGCTTATCACCCGTTTTTAATCGAGTCGCTCAACTGTAACGTCAATCACACCTTGCTTTACTGAGGCAATTTGTGAGAACGCCTTTTTTGATAAATCGATAATACGACCGCGGATAAATGGGCCGCGGTCATTAATGGTAACAATCTTACTTTTATTGTTACTAATATTGGTGACCTTTACTCTGCTGCCAAAGCCAAGCGTTTGATGAGCCGCGCTCAATGCCTGTTGATTAAACACCTCTCCACTTGCTGTAGTTCGGCCATGGTATTTATCAGCGTAATAACTGGCTTTGCCTTTTTCAATCACTCCTTTAGATACCGAAGGCGCACTACTACAACCAGTTATAATTAAGCTTAATAATGCAAAGAGGATGAGTTTGTTCATATTATATAATCCTTTTTTTTTACCATAAATGTAGCAAGCGCTTATACCAATCCGCTTAATTAAATGGTCTATTTTGAGGCAATAAAACCTCGTTGATAGCAAGGCAAAAATTTCGTTATTTAGTTGTTCTAAATTAGAAATTTTTAACGCAGATAGCGACAGGTTTAATCCCTCAAAATGATTAAGTATTTTTGCGGATTGGTATTAGCAAAACCTGAACTATAAAAGCAAAAAAGCCACCTTTCGGTGGCTTTTAGTCTATCGCTTATAATTAGCGAATAATTCCGCGCTCAGAGCTTTTCACAAAGTCTATCATCAGCTGAACAGCTGGGTACTTCGCAGCATCTTCGCTTAGCTCAGCGATTGCTTCTTCAACACCTAAGCTCTTACGGTAAAGCGTTTTATATGCACGGCGTGTGGCCATGATTTCATCGCTTTCAAAACCTCGGCGCTTCATGCCTTCAGTATTGATTGCTACAGGGCCTGCTGGCGTACCAATAGTTGTTACAAATGGCGGTACATCTTTATTAACACCTGAGTACATACCAACAAAGGCATGTGAACCGATTTTACAGAACTGATGAACACCAGAATTACCTGCAAGGATCACCCAATCACCTACATGAACGTGGCCAGCAACAGAGGCATTGTTAGCAAAAATAACGTTATCGCCCACGACTGCATCATGTGCAACGTGTGTGTAAGCCATGAATAGGTTATTGCTACCAATTTTTGTCACACCTTGATCTTGAATTGTACCTCGGTGAATAGTTGCACACTCACGGATCACGTTGTTGTCACCAATAATCAAGGTTGTTGGCTCATTAGCGTACTTTTTATCTTGGCAAGCTTCACCAACCGAAGCAAATTGGAAAATATGGTTACCAGAACCAATCGTCGATGGGCCTTTTACAACCACATGAGATTCGATGATACAGTTATCACCAATAGTTACATCGTTACCGATATAGCTATAAGGGCCAACTGATACGTTATTTCCAAGTTTTGCACCTGGTTCGATTATTGCCGTAGGATGGATCACTATTAAAACTCTCTTCTCGCACACATGATTTCGGCAGTACACACTACTTTGCCGTCAACTTTTGCTTCTGCTGCAAATTTCCATATATTGCGGCGCTCTTTTACAAACTCTACATGCAAATGCATGGTATCACCAGGTAATACCGGCTGTTTGAATCGCGCATTGTCGATCGCTGCGAATAAATATAGTTCGTTATCACTGCGATTTTCAACTGTCTTAAAACCAAGTAAGCCAGTTGCTTGTGCCATTGCTTCTAAAATCAACACACCTGGAAAGATAGGTTGATTAGGAAAATGACCCGTAAAAATAGGTTCGTTCACTGTTACGTTTTTTATAGCATGTAACGACTCGCCTGGCGTGTAATCAAGTACACGGTCAACAAGTAGCATCGGGTAACGATGCGGAAGTAAACTCAAGATATCTTGGATATCAAGACTATTTAATTCATTTGCCAAAATAGCATCCTTATTTGTCTTCAATATTGAGTGACTTTGTCAGTAACTCAAGTGCTTTAATGCGGTCTTTCATATCGCCAAGGTTACGGATATGGGCAATACTACGTCGCCATTCTTTATTGGTTAAATGTGGCAAGCCTGAAGAATAAATTCCAGGTTCTGTGATTGCCTTAGTCACCATACTCATGCCAGTGATTATAGCACCATCACATACGCTAATGTGACCATTAATTGCAACCATGCCGCCAATCTGACAATTCCTACCGATCACTGTGCTGCCAGCAAATACCGTGCAACCAGCAACCGCTGTACCTGAACCGATCTCGACATTATGCGCTATTTGACATTGATTATCGATAATTACATTGCTGTGGATGATAGTATCGTCTAGTGCGCCACGGTCAATCGTGGTAGACGCACCTACCTCAACCTTATCACCGATTATAACTCGACCAAGTTGCGGTATTTTCACCCATTCGCCACGCTCGTTAGCGTAACCAAAACCATCACTGCCCACGACCGTATTCGCTTGGAATAAACAGTCACTGCCAATTTCAACTTCATGGTAAACGCTAACATTTGCCCAAAGCTTTGTGCCTTGACCTATTTTTGCTTGCTCACCGATAAAACAGCCTGGGCCAATCTGCACATTGTCAGCAATAACAGCACCCGCTTCAATTACCACATTGGCTGCGATCGCGACATTATGGCCAATAGAGGCTGAATCGTGAATGACTGCACTTGGGTGAATACCCGACACTGCAGAGCGCGGTGTGGTGTCCATCAATTGAGCGAGCTTTGCGTAACAAACATAAGGGTTTGCAACAACAAGTTTATTACCTGAAAAATACTCAGCGTCTGCTGGTGACAAAATCACTGCACTTGCTTGAGTATCATCTAATTGCGAGCGATATTTCTTGTTCGCTAAAAATGCAATATGCCCATGTTGGGCATTTGCAAGTGTAGATATTTTTTTAATCTCTGTGGCGCCGTCACCTTGAAGGTCAGCGCCCAGAAGATCCGCTATCTGCGAAAGCGTGTAGTTTTGCATATATGATTTCTATTGCTTACTTACTTTTTCAACAACTTTACTTGATAAGTCATCGACAGTTTTAGGGTTAACATAAATCGTTGTTTCTTTAACTTTAACTTCATCGAATTTGCCAGCTTTCGCTACTTCTTCGATTGCATCCAAGATTAGCTTTTGAACTTTAGCTAGTTCTTGGTTTTGACGCATTTTGATTTCTTGCTCTAAAGGACGACCTTTTTCTGCAAGCTGCTGTTGCATACCTTGAATCTTAGTACGTAATTCATCTTTTTGCTTATCGCTCATTGTTGTCGCTTCACGCTTGAACTTTTCAGCTTCAAAACGAATATCACCTTGAAGCTTTTCAAGCTCTTGACGACGCTCAGAGAATTCAGCTTCTAGCGTTTGCTCTACTTTTGCCATTTGTGGGATTTGCTTGTAGATTTCTTGCATATCAACAATACCTACTTTGTGCGCAAATGCGTTAGTAGATAGACCCATAGATAAGGTGGCAAGTAGTGCAAAAGCTGTTGATTTAATTGATTTATTCACGAAAAAACTCCTTTAGAATGTATTACTAATGTTAAAGCTGATGGTCTTCGTATCGTCATCTTCTTCTTTTTGCAATGGATACGCAAAACTGATCAGCATTGGACCCATTGGAGAGATCCATTGTAGAGAAAGACCGGTTGAAACCCTAAAGCGCATTGGATCTGAATAATCATCCAATTTTGCACGCTGATCTGTTGACAGGTTTTGATAACGGTCAATATTAAACTCTGTATCCCATACGTTAGCTGCATCTACGAAGAAGCTGGTACGTACAGAGCTGGTGTTTTCTTCATCTAAGAAAGGTGTTGGAACAATTAACTCCATCCCTGCTACCGCTTTGGCGTTACCACCAATTCGGCCTGCTGTGTAAAGTTGGTCAAATTCTGATGCACCACCAATGCTACCAGTCGTAGTGCCATCAGGTAATGGTGTACCAGGAATATTTTGCGGAACACGCGATACAGCCCGTGGCAAAATCGTATTTCTATCGAAGCCACGTAATTCCATCTCAGTGATTCTGAAGAACTCTTGGAACGGTAGTGTTTGGTCATAACCATTCGTTGTTCCATAACCATTACCATAGCCAAGTGCTGCACGAGTTGAAAATACCCAACGATGGTCATTACTGATTGGCCAGTAGAAACGCGAGTCGTAGTTTAACTTAAAGTACTGTAAATCAGAGTTCGGCGTTGTTGCTGTTAAGTTAAGTGATTGGCGCGAACCTGCTGTTGGGAATAAACCACGGTTAACAGTAACACGTGACCAACCTGCGCTTAACTCGTACTTGGTAAAATCAAAGCCAGCATCTGGATTTTCAGGATCTAAGAAAGTTTCACGAATAACACGTGTTTGCTCATATTCAGCAATATCAGATAACTCTTCTTGCACCCAACGGACACCAAAGTTAATACGGTTTACAGCATCAATTGGGAAGCCAATATTAGTACCAATACCATAACTCTTTGACTTATAGTCGATTAGGCTGAACTTGCTCGCATCATAGTTGCTGTAGAATATACTACTACCTTGCGATACACCGTCTGGAGTAAAGTAAGGGTCTGTGTAAGAAACGCTGACACGCTCAGAACCACGTGAAGTATTAATGTTAAAACCAATTTGGTTACCAGTACCTAAAAAGTTTGACTCACTCACACCAATGTTAAATTGCAGACCCAAATAAGAACCATAAGCAAGACCAGCATTGAAGCTACCTGCAGATTGTTCTTTAACAGTAAAGTCAACATCAACTTGGTCATCAACACCAGGGACTGGAACAACATTGAAATCAACGCTTTCCATATAAGGTAAACGCTGGATTTGTAGCTTAGAGCGCTCAAGGCTTTGGTTTGATAGCCACGCACCTTCAAGCTGTGTCATTTCACGACGTACAACTTCATCAGAGGTATTTTGGTTACCACCCACAATAATACGACGAACATAAACACGCTTGCCTGGGTTTACTGATAACGTTAGCTGAACTTCTTTATTTTCGTCATCAATCTCTGGGATTGTTCGTACTTCAGCATTAGCATAACCAAAACGTGCTAAGTAGCTTTTAATAAACTCTTCAGAAGAAGTAACCACAGAGCCATTATAAAGCTCGCCAGTTTTCAGCGGAATAACACTTTTAATTAGTTCTTCACGACCTAGCAAGTCACCAATAAAGTCAAAGCCTTTAACTTTGTATTTAACACCTTCGGTAATATTCGCTGTAACATAAACAGAATCACGCTCAGGGCTTACTGATACTTGTGTTGAATCGATATTAAAGCGTAAGTAACCACGATCAAGGTAGTAGCTGCGAATTTTTTCTAAATCGCCTTCAATGGTTTGCTTTTGATAACGGTCGCTAGACATGAATTGCCACCACGGCAGATCTTGCTGAGACTCTGCTAACTTAAGCAATTCTTCATCAGAGAATAATTCGTTACCAACTAGGTTAATCTGACGAATTGAAGCTGCATCACCTTCATCAAATTCAAACATTAGTTTTACACGGTTACGTGGTAACTTAATGATGCTTACATCCACTTTTGCATTGTATTTACCAATACTATGGAAAAATTCAACTAAGCCTTTTTCAATGTTATCAAGGACTGTTTTATCAAGCGGCTCACCAGTACGGATATCTTGCTGGTCTAGCGACTCATTTAGCTGCTCATCTTTGATGTCTTTATTGCCATCAAATTCGATCATGCTGATCGTTGGGCGCTCAGTCACTCGGAAGATAACACTGTTGCCATCACGTAACGCTTTAATATTGTCAAAGTGACCTGAACGATAGAGAGCCTTTATGGTTCTTGAAATTGTGTACTCATCAATATTATCGCCCACGTTGATAGGAATATGTGTTAACGCAGCACCGAGTGCAACACGTTGTAAGCCTTCAACTTTTAAATCATCTACAATAAAGGAGTTTTGGCCTAGGGCTGCAAAGCTAGCACCTAATAAACTTGAAACTGCCAAATGTTTTTTTATAGCCATTTTGTTATCTTTATCCTTTACAACTGTATTACCGCTCAACACCTTATAAATTTAACTTTTGCGGTGTTTTACAATCGTGTTCAAATTGGAATTTTTCGCTTATTTGTTATAAACGCGATACATCATTGAACAATGCGAAACATGTTAAAAACAGAAGCAGCAAGGCCCCCACTTTAAAACCAAATTCTTGCGTCTTTTCAGAGACCGGTTTTTTGCGAAAAAGTTCAATTATGTAATACATTAAGTGCCCACCATCTAGCACTGGCAGCGGTAATAAGTTAAATACGCCAAGGTTTACACTGATTAATGCTAAAAAGCTTAAAAATGCAACCAAGCCATAGCTTACGCTAGTTCCCGCACCAACTGCAATGCCCACCGGACCACTTAAATTTTTAACCGATACCTGACCGGTAATTAAATTACCAATCATATCAAAACTAAGAGTAATTAAACGCCATGTTTCGTGTATGCCCAGCACAATACTATCGACAGGGCCATAATGTCTAGTTTCAATATAGTTTTCTGGCCATGGCTCAACCACCGGAGACACACCTAGAAAGCCCTGTGCAACACCAGCATCATTAGTTCTGCTTTGTGGCGTCACTATTAGCTCTTTTATACTATCTTGCCTTTGTACACTAAATTGTAAGGATTTGTTAGGTGATTGCTGAATTAGTGAAACTAACTTGGTCCAACTGCTGATATTTTCACCATTTACGGCAATGATTTTGTCATCAACTTGTAAGCCAGCAGCCTCAGCCGCCGAACCTTTACTGATCATGGCCACTTGTAAAAGTGCTTTAGGGCGAAATGGTACAATACCAATTGAGGTTAATGGCGGAACATCTTGTTGATCTAATTTCCAGCCATCTAGGTTGAGTGTACGTACATGTTTTTGATAATTCTGGTCACGAAGCGTTACCACAACACTTTGTTCACCTAAACGGCTCATTAGCGAGAATGTTGCATCTTGCCAAGTGTTGATATCGTCTTCACCGATTTTGATAATTTGCTGGTTTGGTTCAATATTGGCAGCAGCTGCACGGCTACCTTGCGAGACCTCGCCAACGACAGGTTTTAACGACTGTACGCCCACCATATACATCACTGCAAGAGCAAAAATAGCAAATAAAAAGTTCGCCATCGGACCTGCAGCAACAATAGCAATACGTGCTTTAACTGATTTGGCATTAAATGATAAATGACGCTGCTCTGGCGGAACTTCGTCAACTCGCTCATCAAGCATTTTGACATAACCACCTAATGGAATCGCCGCAATCACATATTCTGTTTTGTGTTTGTCATACCATTTTATCAATGGCTTACCAAAGCCAATCGAGAAACGTAGTACTTTAACACCTGCTTTACGAGCGACCCAGAAGTGACCATATTCATGTACAGTTACTAAAATGCCAAGCGCAAGGATAAATGAACCAAGGTTCCAGAAAAAATCAAACATGCTAGTCGAAGCCTCTTTTTACAAACTCAGTAGCCTTTAGGCGTGCCGCTTGGTCACAAGCTAAAATCTCTTCAAGTGTTTGCACGTTAATGTCTTGTGTAGCATTGAGTGTTTCTGCGTTGATTCGGTAAATATCCGTAAAGCCTATTTGACCATCTAAAAATGCAGCAACAGCTATTTCATTAGCTGCATTTACTGTAGTAGTTGCACCTTGCCCCATTTCACACGCATCAATTGCGAGTTTTAAATTAGGGTATCTCGCATAATCAGGCTTGGTGAAAGTAAAGTCTGCCATTTGTGAAAAATCGAGAGGTTTTACACCTGCATCAACGCGCTCAGGAAATGCTAAAGCATGCGCTATAGGAGTGCGCATATCAGGATTACCCATTTGCGCAAGCACAGAGCCATCTTGATATTGCACCATAGAGTGAATAATGCTTTGTGGGTGAATTACCACTTCAATATCACTAGCATGGCAGTTAAACAACCACTTAGCTTCAATAAACTCGAGGCCTTTGTTCATCATGGTTGCTGAATCAACGGAAATCTTTTGTCCCATTGACCAGTTAGGATGAGCCACCGCTTGTGCAACAGTTACTGATGATAACGTAGCTATGTCGCGCTTTAAGAAAGGACCGCCAGAGCCAGTTAATAAAATTTTACTCACGCCATTGTCAGCCAGTAAGCCCGACGCATTTTGTAGTGATGCTGGCATACATTGGAAAATAGCATTATGTTCACTGTCGATAGGCAGCAAAGTTGCGCCATGCTGTTTAACTTTATCGATAAACAACTGACCCGACATGACTAGAGATTCTTTATTTGCTAACAGCACTTTTTTGCCAGCTTCAACCGCACTTAAAGTCGGGAGCAGACCTGCAGCACCAACTATAGCTGACATCACAGTATCAACATCTGCATGAGCAGCTAGTTCACTCATAGCCTCAACACCCGCTAGCACTTGTGTGTTACATGAACTGTTAGCGAGTAAGTTCGAAAGTGCTGAAGCGGCTTGTTGGTCAGCCATGACAGCAAATTTAGGTTGATGCGCGATACACAGCTCAGCCATTTGATCGGCATTTTTACCGGCTGCTAATGCAAAAACCGCAAAACGCTCTGGGTTTCTAGAAACAACATCTAAGGTGCTTAAACCGATTGAACCAGTTGCGCCCAATACGACAAGTTGCTCTATTTTGCTCATAAACTCAGTGTCCATGCGTAGCAAAGTACAAAAATAGGCGCAGCTGCAGTAAGGCTATCGATACGGTCTAAAATACCGCCATGACCTGGTAAACATGAGCCACTGTCTTTTAAACCAACTTCTCGTTTGAACATGCTTTCGAGTAAATCACCTACCGCTGAGAATAATGCGATAAATGCAGTCATCACCGCATAGATGGGCCAAACACTCATATCAACATTAGTGAAGTGACAAAATATTAAGACAAAAATAACTGAGGCCACGACCCCACCTAATAAACCTTCTATCGTTTTATTAGGACTTACTTTTGGCATTAACTTGCGTTTACCAAAATTTTTGCCGGTAAAGTAAGCACCAATATCAGCGCTCCATACAATTCCTAGCACAACTAAAATCAGCATTGAACCAAAGTGTGTTGACTCGTTGTAACCTGCGCTACGCAGTGTATTTAGTGCAAGCCAAAGCGGTACTAAAGTTAAAAACCCTGCTATGGCGCGCATCACAATACCTTCATTCCATGCTTTTGCCATTGCTGGATAGCGCCAAACTAAATAAGTTGCCACAATCCACCAAGCAAATGACAGGGTAAATAAATAATTTGCATCACCCACTAATTGACCATTTTGCCAAAGTGATTCTATTGGCCAATGCCAGTTAAGTAATGCCAAAAATGCCGCTGTTGCTGCAACAAATCCAAAACGTTTAACTTTATCGCACAGGCCCATAAATGCAGACCATTCCCATGCACCGAGTAAAACAATACCGGCGGCGATATAACTAAATAGTGTTAATGGGGTATAAAAAACCAAAATAAGTGCAAGTGGTGCCAACACGAGCGAGGTTAAAATTCGTTGTTTTAGCAATGTGTGTACCTTCAACTAGTAATTAGGTCTCGGCGAGTAATTGTTTTATTTGTTCGCCTGTACAACCGAATCGTCGCTCTCTGGCAACGTAACATGCGATAGCGTCAGCAAATGCAGCTTCATTGAAGTCTGGCCAAAGCGTATCAGTAAAGTAAAGCTCAGCATAAGCCGCTTGCCATAAAAGGAAGTTACTGATGCGTAAATCTCCACCGGTGCGGATCATTAAATCAAGTTCACCTTGATTGGCCATACTCATTTGTTCGGCCATGAGCTCTTCAGTAATATCTTCTGCGGCCATTTCACCGGCTGCGACTTTTATCGCAAGCATTGTTGCGGCGTTAGTGATATCCCAACGTCCGCCATAATTAGCTGCCACGTTTAACTGTAGACCCGTATTATTACGAGTTAATTCATGGGCTGCATCAACTTTCTCGCGCAGACCTTCTGAAAAGCGTGATAAATCACCAATTATGTTTAGCTTTACATTATTTTTATGAAGCTTTTTAACTTCTTTGCCCAGTACGAATAAAAACAGCTCCATAAGCGTATTTACTTCGTCTTCTGGACGTCGCCAATTTTCGCTACTAAATGCGAATAGTGTTAACGACTGTATACCTAAGCGAGTACAAAATTGCACTGATTGACGAACTGCATCAACGCCCTTTTTGTGTCCGTAAACACGCGGGCGATTTTTCGCTTGTGCCCAACGTCCGTTGCCATCCATGATTATAGCGACATGCTTAGGCAAACTTTGCTGGGAAATTTTATCAGCGTTAAGAACCATAAATATCGAGTATTCCATAAAAAAACGCCGTCTAGTATACCCTAGACGGCGTTTCAAAACTAATAAATTTAGTTGCGCCTGTTTACTTACAGAATCAGTGTCTGAAAGATAAACAGCAGCAATTAGATTTCCATTAGCTCAGCTTCTTTTGCAGCTAATTGTGCATCCATCTCTTTGATGAACTTATCTGTAAGCTTTTGGATCTCGTCTTCTGCTTGACGTGCTTCATCTTCAGAAATATCTTTTTCTTTCAATAAGCTCTTAATGTCGCCATTTGCGTCACGACGGATGTTACGTACAGCAACACGGCCGCTTTCAACTTCGCCACGTACGATTTTGATTAGGTCTTTACGACGCTCTTCTGTAAGTGGAGGAAGTGGAACACGGATAACTGTACCTGCAGACATCGGGTTTAAACCTAAATCTGAAGCCATGATCGCTTTTTCTACTGCTTGCGCTAATGACTTGTCGAACACGCTAATTGCAAGTGTACGTGAGTCTTCAATTGTTACGTTAGCAACTTGGTTTAATGGTGTGTCAGCACCGTAGTAAGACACTTGAATACCATCAAGTAATGCTGGGTGCGCACGGCCTGTGCGAATTTTAGATAATTGACTGCCTAGTGCCGCAACACTTTTTTGCATACGTTCTGACGCATCTTTTTTGATATCGTTAATCACGGTTCAATCCTAATCTATTTGCTAGTTTCATCTGAGGCTTGTGAAGAGATAAGCGTTCCTTCATCTTCGCCCATAATAACACGCTTAAGCGCGCCTGATTTATTCATGTTAAATACGCTTAATGGCATTTTGTGGTCACGCGCCAGCGTAAATGCAGCTAAATCCATAACTTTAAGCTCTTTATCAATGATTTCATTGTAGCTTAAGTGGCGATATAGTGTAGCTTCTGGGTTTTTCACTGGATCATCAGAGTAAACACCATCAACTTTAGTCGCTTTGATTACAGTATCTGCTTCAATTTCAATACCACGTAGACACGCTGCTGAGTCAGTCGTGAAGAATGGATTACCTGTACCCGCTGAGAAAATTACAACGCGGCCAGATTTTAATAGGCTAATAGCTTCTGCCCAGTTGTAAGCATCACATACACCGTTAAGTGGAATAGCTGACATTAAACGACAATTTACAAATGCACGATGAAGTGCATCACGCATTGCCAAACCATTCATTACAGTAGCAAGCATACCCATGTGATCGCCTACTACGCGGTTCATGCCCGCTTCTGCTAATGAACCACCACGCAAGAAGTTACCGCCACCGATAACTAAACCTACTTCTACGTCGAGCTCTACAAGTTCTTTAATTTCTTGAGCCATACGGTCAAGTACTTTTGGGTCGATGCCGAAGCCTTCGTCTCCCATTAATGCTTCACCGCTAAGTTTAAGAAGAACACGTCTAAAAATAGGTTTACGATTGATAGTCATAATATTTGGGCCAGCCTTAGTAATGAGATAAAAAATAACCGCGCTATGGTTACACATAAAACGCGGTTATTTTAAAGAATTTTCATCAGTGACGCAAAAGCTAATAACAGATTAATTTCATCTAATTGGCCTACGTCACTAAGTTAGAAAATTACTCGCCTTTTGCAGCAGCGATTTGAGCAGCTACTTCAGCAGCGAAGTCTTCTTCTTTACGCTCGATACCTTCACCAACTTCTAAACGGATGAAGTTAGAAACAGTTGCGCCTTTCTCTTTAAGAATTTCGCCAACTGATTTTTTAGGTTCCATGATGAAAGCTTGACCAGTAAGAGAGATCTCACCAGTGAATTTCTTCATACGACCGATAACCATTTTCTCAGCGATTTCAGCAGGCTTGCCTTCGTTCATCGCGATATCGATTTGAACTGCTTTTTCTTTTTCTACAACGTCAGCTGGTACGTCTTCTGGGTTTACGAACTCAGGCTTAGACGCAGCTACGTGCATAGCAACTTGCTTAAGTGTTTCTTCGTCAGCTTCACCAACTACAACAACACCGATACGGTCGCCGTGGCGGTAAGAAGAAAGTTTGTCACCGTCGATGTACTCAACGCGACGAACATTGATGTTTTCACCGATTTTAGCAACTAGAGCAACACGAGTTTCTTCGAACTGTGCTTTAAGTGCGTCGATGTCTGCTTTAGATTCTGCAGCAGCGTCAAGAACTTGGTTAGCGAAACCAAGGAAGTTAGCGTCTTTAGCAACGAAGTCAGTTTGACAGTTAACTTCAAGAAGTGCAGCGAAACCGTTACCTTCTTTGATTAAGATTGTACCTTCAGCAGCGATGTTACCTGCTTTTTTAGCAGCCTTTGCAGCACCGCTCTTACGCATGTTTTCGATCGCTAACTCGATGTCACCGTTAGTTTCAGTTAACGCTTTTTTACAATCCATCATGCCAGCGCCAGTACGCTCGCGTAATTCTTTAACTAGGGCAGCAGTTACAGCCATTAGAATATCCTCAATTGAATTCTGTTATAGGGAAGCGGTATAGGCCGCTTAACAAGAATAACAAGTCTTCACCTTAATTAGATGAAGACTTGATGACAGCTAATTACTCAGCTTCTACGAAGTCGTCTTTCTCAGCTTGAGCAACGATGTTGTTCTCACGACCTTCAGTGATCGCAGCTGATACAGCGCCTGTGTAAAGTTGGATAGCACGGATCGCATCGTCGTTACCAGGAACGATGTAATCAACACCGTCTGGGTTAGAGTTAGTATCAACGATAGCAACAACTGGAATACCTAGGTTGTTAGCTTCACGGATAGCGATGTGCTCGTGGTCTGCATCGATAACGAAAAGCGCGTCAGGAAGACCGCCCATGTCTTTGATACCACCAA
This sequence comes from Pseudoalteromonas sp. NFXS39, assembly GCF_040148775.1. Lineage (NCBI taxonomy): Bacteria > Pseudomonadati > Pseudomonadota > Gammaproteobacteria > Alteromonadales > Pseudoalteromonadaceae > Pseudoalteromonas > Pseudoalteromonas sp. NFXS39. The sequence goes on from NZ_JAGDEC010000006.1 coordinate 171,924, forward strand.
GGCTCTTTTCAAGCTTTTCCATTTCACGAGTAAGCATTAACGCTTCTTTCTTAGTTAACTTCTCGAAAGTGCCGTCTTGGCTTTGCGCTTCAAGATCTTTAAGACGCTTGATTGATTGACGAACTGTTTTCCAGTTAGTCAACATACCACCTAACCAACGGTGGTTCACGTAGAACTGCTCGCTTTGGATCGCTGCTTCTTTAACTGCTTCGCTTGCTGCGCGCTTAGTACCAACGAAAAGTACTTTACCTTTGTTAGAAGCTGCGTTCGATAAGAACTTAAGTGCTTCGTTGAACATTGGTACAGTTTGCTCTAGGTTGATGATATGAACACGGTTACGAGCGCCGAAGATGAAAGGCTTCATCTTAGGATTCCAGTAACGTGCTTGGTGACCAAAGTGAACACCAGCTTGAAGCATATCGCGCATTGAAACGTTTGCCATTTGTATAATCCTCTATAATTTAGGGTTAGGCCTCCACATATCCCATAGCACCAACACCGCAGTTAATTTGTAACTTAAGTGCACCCAAGTGTATGTGACGATACGTGTGTGTGTTAAAATAAAATTGTGTTTGCCTTAAATACAAAAAATCAGTTAAGAATTTATTTGTAAAAAGACGGCGCGCTTTATACCATATTAAAATTGAAAACTCAACGTCTAGTGCAAAATTTGTGCACTAAAAACTGACCTGAAAAACAACTTTGGAGCCTCAATGAGTGCTGTGATCAAGACCCCTGAAGAAATCGAAAAAATGCGTGTTGCCGGGCGCTTAGCCGCCGAGGTACTAGAAATGATAGAACCGCATGTGGTGCCAGGTGTAACCACAGATGAACTAAATACAATTTGTCATGATTATATTGTCAATGTTCAAGATGCTATTCCAGCACCGCTTAATTATCACGGTTTCCCAAAATCAATTTGCACCTCAGTGAACCATGTAATTTGTCACGGTATTCCAAATGACAAACCGCTTAAAGAAGGCGATAGCGTAAATATCGACGTGACTGTGATCAAAGATGGCTATCACGGTGATACATCTAAGATGTTCCACGTTGGTACACCTAATATTCAAGGTAAACGCCTTGCTGAAATTACCCAAGAAAGCCTATACCTTGCAATTAAAATGGTAAAACCAGGCGTACGCTTAGGTGATATCGGTGCTGCAATTCAAAAATACGCTGAAGGCTTTAACTACTCAATCGTTCGCGAATACTGTGGTCACGGCATTGGCGCTGAATTCCACGAAGAGCCGCAAGTGATGCACTATGGCAAAGCAGGTACTGGCGAAGTATTAAAAGCAGGCATGTGTTTAACAATCGAGCCTATGGTTAATGCCGGTAAACGCCAATGTAAGCTACTAAAAGATAACTGGACTGTAGTAACAAAAGACCGTTCATTGTCTGCACAGTGGGAACATACACTGTTAGTGACTGAAAATGGTGTTGAAATTTTAACGCTCCGATCAGATGATACTATCGACAGGATCATCGAACACTAGGAGCCAGCCCCTGTGGCATTACCCAATAAAGTAAAAAAGTTGCTCAGCCAAGCTGAGCAACTTAGCGATTATCGCGACTGTTCTAGTTATTTTTATAAATGGCTACAGAACGAATTCTCAAAACAACCCGTTAGCAACTTAATTAATGCCCGTGCTGAGTTTATCGACCGCTTATTAATTAAACTGTTTCACGATTACAACCTTGCTCACGAAAGTGACCTAGCCCTCATTGCTGTGGGAGGTTATGGTCGAGGCGAACTGCACCCCTACTCCGATATCGACTTTATGCTGCTAGTTAGCGAGCAACCAAGTGAAGCTGTGTGTGAAAAAATTGGTCAGTTCGTTACCATGCTATGGGACCTTAATTTAGAGATTGGTCATAGTGTTCGTACGATAGAACAAGCATTAGAACAAAAACGCGAAGATGTGACATTTGCCACCAGCTTACTCGAAAGCCGATTAATCTTCGGTAATCATATCGAATTCGAAAAACTAAAAAAACACCTGCTTGATACGCCTATTTGGCGCTCAGACGAATTCTTTTTGGCAAAAGTTCAAGAGCAAAGTTTACGCCATAAAAAATGCCATGGTACGGCTTATAACCTTGAACCCAATATCAAAGAAAACCCAGGTGGCCTGCGCGACCTACAGACCATTATTTGGGTTGCTAAAAAGCACTTTAGAGCCGAAACATTACAAGAACTTATAAATCACGGCTATCTTACTCACGAAGAATACCAAGAGCTGTCTGAATGTTTAGAAAACCTTTGGAACATTCGTTTTGCGCTGCACATCGCTGCGGGTCGCTCTGAAAACCGTTTGTTGTTCGATCATCAACCTCATGCCGCAGAAATTCTCGGCTTTGGTAGTGATGGTAAAGCCTCGGTCGAGCGCATGATGAAACGCTTATTTAGGATCATGAGCCGCGTACGTGAGCTTAACCAAATGCTGCTTTCATACTTTGAGCAAAGCATTTTACCGGGTGCAGGTGAGTTACCTGTGATTGAACTTGACCGTAACTTTGAGCGCATTGGCCATCAAATTCGTGTTAAAAATCCATCGGTATTCTTCCGCCGTGATCAGCTATTTGTGTTGTTCGAACACATTGCTGATAACCCAGAGATCACCCATATTTACCCAAGTACCATACGCACAATGCGTCAAGTTCGCCGTCGTTTACTAGGTGATTTACAAGATTACGCCGCTTGTCGTGAGGCATTTTTACGCCTAATAAAGCATCCTAACGGTATGGGTCGTGCATTTACCCTAATGCATAAACACGGCATTATTGCCGCCTACTTACCGCAGTGGCGTAATATCTTCGGGCAAATGCAATTTGATTTATTTCATGCCTACACAGTGGATGAGCACACCCATAAACTAATCAACAATATTTATAAGTATTTTGATAAATCAAAAGTCAGCGAATTTCCGTTATGCAGTGAAATTGTCACTCGTATGGATAAGCCTGAGTTACTTTATTTAGCTGGTATTTTCCATGATATTGCGAAAGGTCGTGGTGGCGACCACTCAGAACTGGGCTCGGTTGATGCAATCGCATTTGCTAAGCTACACCGCTTCCCAGCATCAGATGGCAAGCTAATTTCGTGGTTAGTGGCTAATCACTTACTTATGTCGGTTACAGCGCAACGTAAAGACATAAATGACCCAGATGTGATCAAAGACTTTGCGAGTAAAGTAAAAAATGAGCGCCAGCTTGATTACTTATATTGCTTAACTTTAGCTGATATTCGCGCAACCAATGATAATTTGTGGAACGATTGGAAAAACACCCTACTTCGTGAGCTTTATTTACACACCCAGCGCGCGCTTCGTTTAGGGCTTGAAAACCCGATGGACCAACGTGACCAGATACGTGATAAAAAGCAGCAAGCCAAACAGCGCTTATTGAATCATGGCTGTAACGAAGATCAAATCGACTTAATCTGGAGCCGCTTTAAAGCTAACTACTTTACAGCCTTTAGTGAACAGCAAATTTCATGGCATACAGAGCACTTATTGAGCTGTGATGATTTAAGCCAACCAAGCGTTGCAGTTTCAAACACTGCAATGCATGGCGGTACGCAAGTCTTTGCCTACAGCCCTTACTCAGGCGGTTTATTCTCTCGTTTAGTCAGTGTAATTGGTTCGAAAAAAGCGCAAATTCAACATGCACAAGTTTTGACTACGAAAGACGGCTACGTGCTATTTAGCTTTGTTATTTTAGAGGTCAATGGTGACCCTATTGCGAGTAATCGAGCACAAGGTATTAAACGTGCATTAGATCTTGCTATTAGCGACCCGAAAAAGAAAATTCGCTTTAAGAAGAATCGCTCACAGCGCTTCAAAGACTTTAATATCAAACCAAAAATTGTGCTTAGACCACATGCTCGTAAAGATCGCAGTTTAATTGAAATTCAAGCGGTGGATATTCCGGGTCTGTTGACGAAAATAGCTGAAGTTTTTCAAGCACACTTATTACATATTCATGCCGCACGGATCACCACTGTTGGTGAGCGTGCAGAAGATTTCTTCGTGGTATCAAATAACGAATACCAAGCATTAACAGACGAAGAACAAGCTAAAATTCATCAAGCATTGCGTAAAAAACTCAACGCAGAAACCGAATAAGAGGATCTTATGTCAGATTTAAAAACCATGATCGAAAACGCCTGGGACAACCGCGATAGCATCAGCCCGAGTACGGTATCAAGTGAAGTAAAACAAGCTATTATCGATGCGCTTGAATTACTTGATAGCGGCGCTGCTCGTGTTGCTGAAAAAATCAGCGGTGAGTGGGTTGTACACCAATGGTTGAAAAAAGCAGTGCTACTGTCTTTCCGTATTCGTGACAACCAGCCAATGAACGATGGTGTTAATCAGTTTTACGACAAAGTACCACTTAAATTTAGCGACTATACACCAGAACAATTTCAACAAGGCGGTATGCGTGTTGTGCCTAATGCTGTTGCACGTAAAGGCAGTTTTGTAGGTAAAAACGTGGTGCTTATGCCGTCTTATGTCAATATTGGTGCCTACGTTGATGAAGGCACAATGGTTGATACATGGGCAACGGTTGGCTCATGTGCTCAAATTGGTAAAAATGTTCACTTATCGGGCGGTGTAGGTATTGGTGGCGTACTTGAGCCACTTCAAGCAAACCCAACTATCATCGAAGACAACTGCTTTATTGGCGCGCGTTCTGAGATTGTTGAAGGCGTTGTAGTTGAAGAAGGCGCGGTTATCTCAATGGGTGTTTACATCAGCCAAAGCACACGTATCTATGACCGTGAAACTGGCGAAATCCATTACGGCCGAGTACCAGCCGGTGCGGTTGTTGTTCCAGGTTCTTTGCCATCAAAAGATGGTTCACACAGCCTATACGCTGCCATCATAGTGAAAAAAGTTGATCAACAAACTCGTGAAAAAGTAGGTATTAATGCCCTACTTCGCTCGATTGATGAATAACAAGACTGAGCTTTAAATTTTAGAGATAAGAAGCGCGATACTAACTAGTTTCGCGCTTTTTTATTATCTGTAATGCAGTGATTTTTAGCTAGTTTATTGAGATACGCTCAAAAATATGTTTTAGTATAAAAAACAAACAAAATAATAGTGAAAATGTTTAAGTCTTTTCGCAGTTTTACCCACACAGAGTTATTTTATTACACAGGATTATTCTATCTTGTGGCAATCTTGCTGTTTGTATCACGTAGCTACCTATACGAGTTGTTTGTAACAGATACAAATTCACATCGCGTTGAGGTCAAAAAACTTGAAGTTGCTTTAACATCACACGTTCACAAAGAATATGTTTTTGATGCATTACAAACAACCCTAGATAGCCTTGCAACCCCAGATCGAGTTGCTGTTAAAATCCAGTGTTATACAACTTTCTGCGATGTTAGTTTCACTAATCCCTTTATCACCATTAATGACCACAATCACTACAGTGCAGAAGTAAAACGTGTGTTTGAGCAAAACGTTACCAACCTGCTTCGAGAAGATACTGCCGACTAGTTTCAGGCTTTTTAGTTAAAGCTTAGGGCTTAAAACTTAAAGCTCCCCTTGTTAAATTGTTACATCTTATTTCAAATACACATTTTATCGCGTAATTAAGGCCATTCAGCGTTACTTCTGACATACATTTCCTTTACCTCACTGGCACTTTTTTTACATCGCACTACAATGCACACAAACTGATTTTGGAACACACACAATGAATCTGACACGTAGTTCGCTGAAAAACCCTGCGAGTGTTATTGTCATCTTGGTGTTGATTATGTTGTTTGGCATGTTGAGCATTTTTAAGCTGCCAATTCAGCTCACACCAGATATTGAGCAACCGCAGATCACTATTTTTTCTGGCTGGCGCCAAGCTGCGCCTGAAGAGATTGAATCGGTGATCATTGAGCCGCTCGAGAACGCAGTAAAAAACACCCCGGGTGCGCTAGAGGTTAATACTTACATTAACCGTGGTAATGGCTCTATCACGTTGACTTTTGCTGTTGGGCAAAACATGCAGCAGGCAATGCTTGATGTGTTAACTAGCCTTAACCAAGCGCCGCCCCTGCCATTAGATGCATTTGATCCTGTGGTATTTGCTGGCGGTAATAATGGTGAAGCCGCAGCAACGTTACTGGTCACCCCGAAAGACTTTAATAGCGACAGCCTTGATTTAGACATGGCGCAGTTCCAAAAACAAATCGATGAATTTGTTGAGCCCCGTTTGGCACGTATACCTGGAGTTGCCCGTGTTGATTTAGCCAGTGAACGACCAAAAGAATTACGTATTACCTTTGACCCTCACAAAGCCGCCGCACTGGGCGTCAGCCTTGACCAAATCAGTAATGTATTAGCCAGCTCACGCGATACTTCCGGTGGCCTAGCTAATGTTGGCCGTCGTCAATATACAGTACGCTTTACGGGGCAATATGATTTATCGAGCATGGCACAAATGCGCGTTGGCTATTCAGGCGACAGACCCATTTACCTTGGCGATATAGCAAGTGTAGAACGCACTTTTTCTGACCGTTTAGGAATGAGTGGCCGAAACGGTAAACCTGCGTATTACATTCGTATTTCGCGCGCTAACGAAGCCAATACCGTTGCCCTACTTGACGACATTAACCTTGCCATTAAAGAGCTCAACGAAGGGCCGCTGGCCGAAAATGGCTTATCGATTGAATTAAGTTTTGATGCCTCTGTGCATATTCGTAATGCCTTGTCGTTGGTTAAAAGTAACTTAGGCCTAGGTGTTTTGCTGTCGTGTTTAATCTTGTGGCTGTTCTTTAGAGGCTTAAAAGCCACGTTTGTGATTGCAGCGACAATTCCTGTCTCTTTGTTAGTTGCGTTTTTAACGTTGAATATTTTTGATCGCAGCTTAAATGTTATTTCACTGGCGGGCCTTGCCTTTGCTGTAGGCTTAGTACTTGATGCCGCCATCATAGTGCAAGAAAACATCGCAAGACTCAGAAGCGAAGGCTTTGATAGTAAAAAAGCCGCGCTAAAAGGCGCTGCTCAAGTAACAGGCGCTTTATTTGCTTCAACCACCACCAGCGTTGCTATTTTCTTGCCTATTTTATTTATGGCAGGTATTGAAGGGCAGTTATTCTCTGACTTAGCGCTCACTTTATCCATTGCTGTAATTGCCTCTATGATTTGCGCAATTACACTTATTCCGTTGGCTAACCACTTTTGGCCAGACAAAGAGCTCAAAGCAGATCCTTATCGTGAATATTGGCACAAGCTAACTAACTTCATCATGGCGCTTACCAATACCCGCGTGAAACAAATAGTATGGATTGTTTCGTTATTAGGTGGCTCACTCGTCGCGACCATGACCATGCTCCCGAAAACTGATTTTATGCCGCGTGCACCAACCGATGGCTTTTTCTTTAACTTGAATACCCCGCCTGGCGGCAATGTGCAGTTTATGGAAGAAGAGCTACTGATGCGTATCAAAAAGCGCTTAATGCCTTATTACACAGGCGAAAAAGAGCCGGGTATTAAAGACTTTAACTTTTATGCGTTTGGTTCTAATGCTGGCGGCTTTATTTATTCTGCCGATCCACAACGCGTTGAAGAATTAATGAAAGTAGCCCGAGAAGAAATCTTCATTGATTTACCCGACACCCAAGTATTCTTCTTTAGAGGGTCGATGATCCAAGTGGCCAATGGCGGTGATGGTCGTAATATCAATATAGATTTAACAGGCCCTAATATGGATGAGCTCATTGCAGGTGCTAATGTGGCGCTACAAGCTGTCACCGAAGCTATGCCGAACGCCACAGCCAGGCCACAACCACGACTCGATATGGCTGAACCTGAGCTTAGACTCACACCAAATGACCGTCGTATAACTCAAGCTGGGCTAACTCGTCGTGATGTATCTCAAGCAGTGCAAGCCTATACAGGCGGGTTATTTGTTAATGAATACTTTGATGGCAACGAACGCATGAATGTAATTTTGCGCGGTATTCCATGGCAAACACCTGAGGAGCTTAAAGCACTTCCTATTGTGACCCCGCGTTCAGGTATTCAAACCTTAGGCGAGCTTGCCAATATTGAACGCACCGTGGGACCAACCCAACTTAGACGTGTTAATGGCCGCCGTACCGTGAGTATTGTTGTCACACCACCAGCAGATATGAGTTTGCAGCAAGCACAAACCATTCTTTCTGAGCAAGTTATGCCAAAAGTACGTGCAAGTTTGCCCGACAGCTCCGGCGCGATTTTGGCAGGTAATGCACAAAAGATGAATTCAGCCATGCAAGAGATGACAATCAACTTTATCTTGGCTCTGTTTATTTTATTCTTGCTAATGACCGCATTGTTTAAGTCAGCCAAAGATAGCGCGTTAGTTTTACTGGTCATGCCATTGGCAATTGCAGGCGGTGTACTGGCTCTATTTGTGCTTAACTTATTTACCTTCCAATCGCTCGACTTACTGACCATGATTGGCTTTATTATCTTGCTCGGTCTGGTGGTAAATAATGCCATTTTGTTGGTTGACCAAACCCGTGTCGCGATGGCTGCAGGACTCAGCCGAGAAGACGCTGTTCGCCAAGCTGTGCTACTGCGCGCACGACCCGTTTACTTAAGTACCTTAACCAGCTTATTTGGCATGCTGCCACTGATGCTAATGCCGGGGGTAGGATCAGAAATTTACCGTGGCCTTGCCACTGTGATTGTCGGTGGCATGGCCATTAGTGCCCTATTCACCTTGATATTAATGCCAAGTTTATTGCAACTTGGCAGACAACTGCCGCCCGTTAATAACAAACAGCAACCAGAAAAAACGCCTTTAAGCTTGGTATCGAATCAATGAGTATTAAAACAATGAACACACCTTTTCGTAAATTAACCGCTCGCTTTTGTGCGCTAATAAGCCTTATCGCATTTAATGCCTTTGCAGTCGTGCCGGTTACTGTAGAAACTGTCACACAAGCTCCACTGACAAGCGAAATTGAAGTCAGTGGCACTTTGTATGGCAAAGATGATGTAACCCTAACAGCAGGCGTTAGCGGTCGTTTATTATATGTTGTTGAGCCAGGTACTCTGGTTAAAAGTGGCGACACCCTAGTTCGTATGGACACCTTACCGCTTGAACTTGAAAAAGCACGCCAGCAAGAAATGCTCAATCGCGCCAAAATAAACCTACGCTTATATCAACAAGAGCTCGCTCGTTTACAAAAACTCGCCAAAGCCAGCAGTGCTGCAGCAAGCCAAGTCGATGATATGCAAAATAAGCATGACCTTGCGTTATCTGATATCGCACTGGCTAAGGTTGAATTAAAAGTAATAGACGATCAGCTTTCCCGTGCAACCGTTCGCGCCCCATTTGATGGCGTGATCAGCGAGCGTTTTAAACGCGCTGGCCGCGAAATAAATCGTGCTGATGAACTGGTCACCCTTCTCGATATTAATAACTTAGAAGTGCGTTTGTACGTGCCTGTTAAATACTTAAAGTTTTTACACAAAGGCATAGAGTTACCAATTCAAGCCGGCGACTTATCAGCCCCTGATATGACAACAGCTACCGTAACAGCGGTGATCCCATCAACCGATCCGCGTTCACAAACTGTAGAAGTACGCGCCCTACTACCAAGAGACGCCGAGCAAACATGGGCGATTGGCCAACTGGTTGATGTAGCCGTGCCACTAAAAAGCAAAGGGGATGTACTACTGGTGAATCGCGATGCGCTTATCTTACGCAAAAAAGGCACCCATATCGTCAAAATCGACAACGACAACAAAGCCCTGCAAGTTCCCGTAAAAGTAGGTAATGGTAAAGATAAACTTGTTGAAGTCACCCCGACTTCTAACATCGCTTTAAATGCGGGCGATAAAGTTGCAGTGCGCGGCGCTGAGCAACTACAAACCGGGCAAGAAGTCGAAGTTCAGGTAAAACAATAGCAAGTAAGCTATGTAAGAAATAGACTGCCAGCTTTATAGGATATTTTCAGAGCTGGCAGTTTCGACAATATAAATCCCAATACTGTTTTCTTTGAAAAAATACAGCTCATAACGCCAAACACCTTCCCGCTTTATTGCAAACAGCCATACCCTTTTAATGAAATTTCTTGAGTATTCGCGCCGCTTTGGTTTTTATGTTGAATGATCAAACGTGAATCTTGGCTAGTAAAAGTAAAGGTTCCGAGCCAAGGTAGCTGGGCAATTGGTTGCATATGGTAAAAACCATTGGCATCAAAGCATATAAATGAAAACTCATGATGTACCGGGGCAAATACGCCATAATCAGCGGTAAATACAGCAATGTTATCTTGCAGCATAAAGTGTTTCGCTTGCGTGCCCGCTACTAAATACCAAAAGCATATTGCAGTCATTATCACAACTTGTAAGCCGCCGAGTAAAAAGACTGAAAATTTAAGCATACGGGTCGATTTACTGGCTTCCATATAAAGGCGCTTTGCTTTTAATAATAACCAAAGCCCGATGGCAACCATAGTGAGCTTTACAATCATCAGCGCTACGCCTACTTGATACATCAGCTTAGGGCTATGCCATTGAATGCCAAATGTTTGCGGGATGAACAAACTATCAATTAAGGGCAGTAAAATGAGTAGGAATGGCAGAATAAGCGCTTTGTTTTTCATTATTTACTTTTCTAGTGTTCTCGCAAAGATAAGAGCCTAATGTTAATTCTTGGGCTCTAAAAAAGCAAAAAGGCGCAACCTGAGGTTACGCCTTTTATCGTTCTGGGCAGAACTTAAAATTTACAGTGCAGCGAATACATCGTCTGTTTTAGCAGCACAGATAAAATCATTTTTGTGTAACCCTTTGATAGAGTGGCTCCACCAAGTAACGGTTACTTTACCCCACTCGGTTAACAGACCTGGGTGGTGGCCTTCTTCTTCAGCCATATCGCCCACTTTATTAGTGAACTCAAGTGCTTGCTTGAAGTTTTTAAACTTGTAAACACGCTCTAATTGCATAATGCCGTCGCGCACTTCTGGAACCCAGTCTGGGATCATTTTGATCAATTCTGCTAATTCAGCATCAGATACTTTAGGCGCATCCGCACGACACGCTTCACACTTTTGTGTGCTTAATGAAGACATTATAAATCCTTAACTTGCTAATTTTTCTTTAGGAGGAAACTTTGGCTCATGTAGCCCTAATTCTTTTGCTTTACTCACCAGCGACATAATATCCATTTGTGAAATATCAAATAAGTCATTGATTGAGTTAATGGTGTAGTACACAGGCTGCATAATATCAATACGATAAGGTGTACGTAATACATCAAGCACGTTCATCGCATTGATTTCTGGCTTATCTGAGTACACATATTGTGTTTCACCTGGACTTGATAAAATACCACCACCATAAATACGCAGACCTTGTTCGGTTTGCATCAAACCAAACTCAACAGTAAACCAGTAAAGGCGTGCTAAATAAACACGATCTTTCTTTTCAGCGGCATAACCTAACTGACCATATTTGTGCGTAAACTCAGCAAATGCTGGGTTGGTAAGCATGGCACAATGACCAAAAATCTCGTGGAAGATATCTGGCTCTTGTAAGTAGTCAAACTCTTCACGGCTGCGAATAAAAGTCGCTACTGGGAACTGCTTGTTTGCTAATAATCGAAAGAACTCATCAAAATCGATCAGTGCCGGAACAGGCGCAACTTGCCAGCCCGTTGTTTCGAGTAGCACTTCGTTGAGTTCACTAAGTTGTGGAATACGATCTGTTGGTAAATTAATTTTCTTAAGACCTGCTAAATATTCATCACAGGCTTTACCTTCAATGCAAGCGAGTTGGCGAGCAACTAGCTCTGACCATATTTTATTTTCTTCTTCGCTCCAATGGATAACCCCATTTTCATCAGGTTGCTTGGAGGTGTAATTACTTGCTTTAGCCATAATAACCTTCTTCGTTAAATCTTGATCAGCATTGATCAGAATCTCATTAACTTGTTAAGTCGATACTATGTAAAAGTAAGCGAAATTTTAATAGTTAAGGCTGTTTCCGAGGTTTGCAGAAACAGCCTTAACGTAAACATTAAATTACAGCAAAGGATCCAAAAGTTTACACACCCCATATTCAAAGGGATTAAAGAAGGTATTGTCGTAAACTTATAATTACAACCTATCCGATGAATGTAAATGCAGTTTTAAGATCGTTAATAATATCGTTAACATCTTCTAGACCAACAGATAATCGAATTAGGCCATCACTGATCCCAGCAGCCGCTCTTTCTTCAGGTGTATAAGGCGAATGTGTCATCGATGCCGGGTGTTGAATAAGGGTTTCAGCATCCCCTAAACTAACCGCAAGCGTGCAAAGCTGGGTGTTATTTATAAATGTTTCGCCATCTTCGAGGCTGCCCTTAATTTCAAAGGCTATAACACCACCAGCAGCTTTCATCTGTGAGCCAATAAATTTGTGACCCGGGTGTGATTTAAGCCCCGGGTAATAAACTTGGCTTACTAGCGGGTGTTGCTCTAAATATTCAGCCACAACTTGAGCACTCGCGCAGTGGCGCTCCATGCGCACAGCTAGGGTTTTTAAACCACGATTAATTAACCATGCATCATGCGGGCTAATCGTTGCACCAATATCTTTTAGCACCGTCATTTTTATCAAATTGATATGCTCTTCTGTACCGCAAACTAGCCCTGCCACCACATCACCGTGGCCATTTAGGTATTTAGTTGCGCTATGTACCACAATATCAATGCCAAACGAGGTCGGTTGCTGTAGCAATGGAGTTAGGAATGTATTGTCGATAACGCTTATCAGTTGATGCTGCTTGGCAACATCGGCAATTAAACTTAGATCAAGCACCGCCATGGTCGGATTAATTGGTGTTTCTGCAAAAATCATTTTTGAGTTTGCTTTTACCGCCCCGCGAAGTTCAGCTTCGTTGGTCATATCAACAAAAGTGACTTCAATACCAAAGCGCGGCAGCATGTGAGCAAAAAATGCAAAGGTACAGCCGTATAACGCGCTTGATGCCACTAAGTGGTCACCTTGTTGTAAAAAGCTAAGTACAGACGCAGACACTGCTCCCATACCTGTAGCCGTTGCAGCAGCCGCTTCACAGTTTTCTAACTGAGCCACTTTCTGTTCTAGCTCTTGGGTTGTCGGATTACCTAAACGGGTATAAATAAAGCCCTGCTCTTCACCAGCAAATCGGGCTGCACCTTGGGCGGCATTAGCAAAAGAGAAGGTAGAGGTTTGGTAAAGTGGCGCACTCAGTGCGCCATGTGGGTCATTTGGTTTTTCTGGACCATGAATACATTGTGTATGTAAGTGATGCTTAGTCATTGTGTGTTCTCGTTTTTATTATCAGTACTTCATACTCATAAATAAAACGTAGATACCCAAGATGCACAAGCATGCCGGATGCTCAGATGGCTAAATATCACTCAGCAGTTTTTATTAACTGTACACAAAAGTTGTCATTTTGTATTTTCGGTCTCTTTATCGCTCGTGCGTGAGGCAATTTTACGGGCAATACTATTGGCAGTTTCTTTTAGCAAGCTACGCTTATGCTCTAAGCGAGGTAACGGGCGGCTAAGCTCCATTGCTTTATAACCTATACGCGCGGTAAAAATACCTGCACTTAGCCCTTGTGCTGCACGCCCCGACAATTTTCCCAATAATTCAGCGCTCAGTGCCGTTGCCGCTAAATCTGAGACTAACTCTGCACTACCAACAAACAGCACTTGTTTCACTAATAAACGATACAACTTAATACGGCTTGCGTAACCAAAACCAATACCGTAGATCCGGCCAATTTGTTCAATTAACTTAGTGCCTCGCCATAAAACTGCCATCATATCGACTAAAGCCAGCGGGCTTAGCGCAACCAATAAACCGGACTCAGTAGCAAAACGGTTAATCAGTTTTTTCGCTTGTTGATCTTGGCTCACCAATAAACTATCAGCGTATAATGTCATGATTTCTTTATCTGTATGATGACTTGCTATTTGCTGCTTAAACTCTTCAAACCCAGTCATTTCCTGATGTTTATTAAGCTTTTCAAGCCATGGTAGTGCTTCACCTACTTGCTCACTGTTAAGTAAGCGGTCAGCCTCGGTTCGATGCAATTGGTTGCGCTTTAAACTTCTCAACATGCGGTACTCGCGCCAAATAACACGGGCAATCAGTAGCACACCACTGAGAACAGCTGTTAAATAGACGGAACCTAAAATAATCGATTGTTGGAACGTCACAAATAATGACATTGCAAACTCAAGTAACACTAAAGCTAAAAAGCTAACAACAAACACCCCTTTTAAGGTTTGCCACTTTGACTTTTTATACACAGGCTCAAGTTCGATGCTATCTTGCAGTTCGTCCTCTGTGTCGATAAATTCTGCGTTTTCTATGACTTTTGCAACGGTTAACTCCTTTGTAGGAGCCTCATTGCTTGCTGAGCTTGAAATACGACGACCAGCCTGAAAATTCATCTCCTTAGGTTGCTCACTCATGTTAGTTTATCTCCTATCAGGTACTGCATGACATGATCTAAACGAATATGCTTTAACCGTTTATCAGGGCATGGCAGTGGCGAAAACGATAAGAACTCAAAGCCCTGTTTTGGCCACTCTTGTTTGTTGAGAAGGCGTGACGGTGGCTGCGGCGGTAAATATGTTAGCCATTCTTGCTCGCCTAAAGGCTTGCCATAAATACAAGCTAACTGCTGGCCTTTTTCAGCCACTTGGCGCGGCTCTGTTGCGCAGATAGATGACATTGCCATGGTTTCGATTTGCACACCTTCGAACTTTAAGTGATTCGTTTGGTCATGCACGATTGAATCAAGCAACAGTGCTAAATCTTTGTGATACTGAGCACTAATATGATCTGACTTATTGGCCGCAAACAGTAGCTTGTCGATGTTTGGTTTAAACAAACGTTTAAAGAAGCTTGCTTCACCATAATTAAAGTGCGCCAGTAATTGGTTAATAACACGGCTTTGCTCATGCAGCGTTTCGCTACCTTCATTCAAGGCACTGAGCACATCCACCAGCACAATTTGTCGGTCAAAATGACGAAAATGCTGCTCGTAAAAAGGTTTTACAACCTCTTTTACATAGGCTTTATAGCGCTTTTTAAGATGCGCTAAATTTGACCCCTCGGTTATATCGTCAGGCACACTCGCAACCGGGAAGAACTGCAGTAACGGTGCTCCTTTTAGCTCACCGGGCATTAGCATGCGCCCAGGTTGTAGCATAGCAAGTTTGGTATCTTGTTTAAGGCTGACCAATAACTGCTGGTAAAGCGCAGCGACATCAGCAAGCTTGCTCTCATCAACGCTGGCTGATAAATCAAGTTCAGCGAGGGCTGCTAAAAATGGCTTAGCCTTTTCGTTACGCGCTGTTTGCTGCAACAGTGAATATTGTAATTCACACCAATCAGCAAAGGATTGCTCTAGCATTGGCAAATCAAGTAACCACTCACCTGGATAATCAATAATATCTAAATAAAGTGTT
Organism: Pseudoalteromonas sp. NFXS39; assembly: GCF_040148775.1. Classification (NCBI taxonomy): domain Bacteria; kingdom Pseudomonadati; phylum Pseudomonadota; class Gammaproteobacteria; order Alteromonadales; family Pseudoalteromonadaceae; genus Pseudoalteromonas; species Pseudoalteromonas sp. NFXS39. The sequence continues at coordinate 187,393 of NZ_JAGDEC010000006.1, forward strand.
GATTGCGGAGCAAAGTGACCACGCAGCCCCGAGTTACTTTGGTATTTAATTGCCAAACGTAAAGTATTTATACGCTCAGTGGATGCAGGCCATGCAGGCTCACCTTCAGCAGGTAATAACGCTGACAATGCATTGGTATATTCAAATGTAGGAATTGTCAGTGCTTGCTGCGGCACTATTTTTGTAGCGATATGGCGTTTTTCACGCATCACATTAAAAAAAGGTAAGTTTTTATCGTCAGCTTGGCTGGTTAAGTGTTTAACCAAGGCGGTAATAAACGCGGTTTTACCGCTGCCACTTAACCCTGTGACGGCTAACTTCACGTGTTGATCTAAACTACGATGAAGGGCTTTTTCCGCTTTATTTTTTAACGAATTAAAGGTGTTTTTTGCAAATGATTGGCTCATAAAGTGTCTAGCACCTTATTTGCGCTTGGTATCAGGATGCAAACAAGGTGCGTATATGTCCTTTAAAGTTTGTTGATTTCACGGCTAACCGTAAATTCTGTTGATGTGACATAGCGTTCCATCTCTTGTAAACGGCCATCAACTCGAGCAAGACGATCTTTTAAGTCTTGCAATGCACGGCGAGGTGGTTCCCCTTTTTGCCATACTTTAAACTTTACTTCAAGCGGGTCTTGATGGATGCTGTCTGTGCTTTTCTCTGTTTTTTCTACTGGTTTTTTATCTAAAATAAACCAAGCAGCAATGTAAGCAACAACAATAAATGGACCACCTGATAATAGCACTGCTGTCACGACTAAAATACGTACCAGCCAAAGCTCCATGTTAAAGTAGTCGCTGATACCTGCGCACACGCCAGCTATTTTACCGCGCTCTGCGTCTCTAAATAATTCGCGTTTGGTACTCATACTTTACGTCTCCACTGCGGAGCCTCTTGATCTAGTAAGGCTTCTAATGTTTCAACACGCTCTGCCATTTTATCTGCTTTTTGTGCAAGCTCTAACAGCTGGCGATGTTCGTGTTCACTTAAACCTTGGCTCACTTGCTTTTTACTACGGTAATGTAAAATTAGCCAAAGTGGGGCAACAACCACCATAAAAACAATAATGGGTGCCATCAAAACTTCTGCGTCGAACATGGTACTCTCCTGTCAATCCGTTATGTGTTTAAGCATTGGGGGACATGCCCCCATTTATTATTTTTTATCTGCTAGTTTTTTCTTAAGCTCAGCTAGCTCATCATCAATCTTTTCGTCTTGCTGAAGACCAGCAATTTCGTCAGCTAATGATTTTTTACCAAGATCATAAGACTCTATTTGTGATTCTAGACCATCGATCTTAGTTTCGTAACGTTCGAAGCGGTTTAAAGCGTCTTCAACTTTAGAACTGTCGAGTGCTTTTTTAACTTCAAGACGCGATTCAGCAGAACGCTGACGTAAGATGATTGCTTTTTGACGCGCTTTTGCATCAGCTAGCTTCTCTTGTAGCGTGCTTACTTCTTGCTGTAGCTTCTCGATATGAGATTCTACATGTTCAAGCTCAGTTTCAACTGCAGCTACTGCGTCTGCTGACTTTTGCTTTTCAATCAGTGCTGCGCGTGCTAAATCATCACGGTCTTTACTTAGTGCTAATTCAGCTTTTTCTTGCCAGTCTGCAACTTGAACTTTCAAAGTTTCAACGCGACGTACTAGCTCTTTTTTCTCAGCAAGTGTTTTTGCTGATGTAGAGCGAACTTCTACTAATGTATCTTCCATCTCTTGGATGATCAGGCGAACCATTTTTTCTGGATCTTCTGCTTTATCTAAGATGGCATTGATATTAGAATTAACGATGTCTGCAAAACGTGAAAAAATTCCCATAACATTTACCTCTTTGGTGTTTTAACTTAATCAGTTGGTATATCTAGTATCAATATGCTTGCCAACTTTTATAAAGCTAGAATAACCCAATATATTCAAACAGTTAAACTAAATTTATAAATTTCTTTAGTTCTCGAAGATAATGAAATACACTAGATCTTAGTAAAAATGACTAAGAGTTAGGGAATATGAGCCAATTTCGCCAACAGGATAATTTACTCGGCCAATCTGACAGTTTCTTAAGTGTACTTGATCAAGTGTCACAACTAGCAAGTTTGGAAAAGCCTGTACTGATTATTGGTGAGCGCGGTACGGGTAAAGAGCTCATTGCTGCGCGTTTGCACTTTTTATCTAAGCGTTGGGAACAAAACTATATAAAGCTTAACTGCGCAGCGCTTAATGAAAATCTACTTGAAAGTGAATTATTTGGCCATGAAAGTGGCGCGTTCACTGGTGCTAGCAAACGCCATGAAGGCCGCTTTGAGCGTGCTAACGGCGGTACTCTATTCCTTGACGAATTAGCCAATACCTCAGCCATGGTGCAAGAAAAGCTACTACGCGTTATTGAATACGGCGAATTTGAACGTGTCGGTGGTAAGCAAACCGTTAAAGTCGATACCCGCCTCGTTTGTGCAACCAATGAAGATTTACCGACGCTTGCTGAGCAAGGCGAATTTAGAAGCGACTTACTCGACCGTCTCGCCTTTGATGTTATTACCCTGCCCCCGCTGCGTGAACGCCAAGAAGATATCATGTTACTAGCAGAACAATTTGCAATTAACATGGCTCGCGATCTTGAGTGGGAGCTATTTAGTGGCTTTACGCGTAGCGCCATCGAAACCCTTCAGTCTTATGAATGGCCTGGTAATATCCGTGAATTAAAAAATGTGGTTGAACGTAGTTTATATCGCCATGGCAACGAACATATTCCCGTTCACCAGATTGTTTTAGACCCTTTTGCGAGTAAGTATAGACCTAAACAGCGCGTTAAAGCGGCAGTGAGCAGTGTCCCAGTTGCAAGTGTAGAAGCTGCGCCTATTACAACAACACAAAATCAAGAGGCGGTGACACTGAGTAAGCCTGAAATTCAATTTCCTTGCAATTTAAAGCAACTGTCTAATGACTTTGAAATTGATGTGATTAAAAAAGCGCTTGAACATAGTCAATTTAACCAAAAGAAAACTGCAGAACACTTAGAATTAACGTATCATCAATTACGTGGCTATTTGAAAAAATACAATTTATTAGATCAGCAGCAATAGTTAGAGGCTAATCAGGTGTTTAAACCGTTACTTGCTTTGTCTTTGGTGTGCTTAGTAGGCTGCCTAGATAGCGAAGAAAAAACCACAGAACAAAAAAACCAGGGCTTGGTCTATTGCGCTGAAGCAAACCCTGTGTCGTTTAATCCTCAAGTGACGACGACTGGTTCAACTATCGATATTATCGCTAACCAGCTTTATGACCGACTACTGAGTATTGATCCGGTGTCTGCTGAATTTCAGGCAGAATTAGCAACCGATTGGAAAATTAGCCCAGACGGCAAAGCAATCACCTTTACCCTACGTAAAGGAGTTAAATTTCATACCACTAAATACTTCACCCCAAGTCGTGATTTTAACGCAGATGATGTAATTTTTACCTTTAGCCGCTTATTCGACGTCTACAACCCCTATCACTTTGTTGGCGAAGCCAGCTACCCATATTTTCAAAGTGTTGGTATTGACCAGCTCATTCGTCGCATTGTTCGTGTTTCTGATTACCAAGTACGGTTTGAGCTTTATAATGCTGAAAGCAGCTTTTTAGCAAACCTTGCAACAGACTTTGCTGTGGTGTTATCTGAAGAATACGCCATGCAACTTAAAGCGCGAAATCAAGAAAACTTATTTGACCAATACCCTGTGGGTACTGGCCCTTATGTATATAAAGAGTATCGTCGCGATCGTTTAATTCGCTATTACCGTAACCCTGACTACTGGAAACACCCTGTAGTACTTGAGCAACTGGTGTATGACATTACGCCAAACGGGACAACCCGGGTTGCCAAGATGCTCACTAAAGAGTGTGATGTTACTGCGCACCCAAGCAGTGCGCAGCTTAGTATTTTATCGCAACGTGAAGACATTAAAGTTCAAAAAGAACAAAACTTAAACATTGGTTATTGGGCCTTTAACACTGAGCGCCCGCCTTTTGATGATGTACGTGTACGCCAAGCACTCGCAAGCGCCATTGATATCGATAAAATCATGCAAGCGGTATATTACGGTAACGGTATTAAGGCTCAGTCTTTACTTCCTCCAGCTTCTTGGGCTTTTGAAGCACAAAAGGCTATGCCTGAATTTAACCCTGCCCTTGCCAAAACATTGCTCGCTGAAGCTGGCTACAAAAATGGCTTTGATATGAACATTTGGGCCATGCCCGTAAGTCGTATTTATAACCCTAATGCCCGAAAAATGGCTGAGCTGATGCAAAGCGATTTACGCAAAATTGGTGTGAACGTTAATATCGTCGAATACGAGTGGAATACCTTTTTACAACGGGTTGGCGAGCATCGCCACGATAGCGTATTGTTAGGTTGGGCTGCCGATACGCCGGATCCTGATAACTTTATGAGTCCATTATTAAGCTGTACTGCTACCTTTAGTGGTAAAAATCCGTCTAATTGGTGTAACCCTGAATTTGATTTGTTACTCACACAAGCTCTCGACACAACCGATCTTGAAAAACGTAAAGAATATTATAATCAGGCACAGCGGATTATAGTACAAGAGCTCCCTATCTTACCTATTGCCCATGGCATGCGCTTTCAGGCAGCAAGTAGTGATGTAAAAGGCATCAGTTTGAGCCCTTTCGGTGGTATTTCATTAGCTAACGCGAGGAAAGAATAATGATCCTAGATTATATTCTTCGCCGCCTGGCGCTCTTAATGTTTATGATGTTAACTCTGAGCATCTTTACATTCTCATTAAGCTTTTTGTTTCCTGGTGATGCGCTTACTAACTTAAGCGGTATTACCAATAGTACCTTTTCGCAAACCAGTGCACTTGAAGAAAGATTTCATTTTACCGAAAACTACATAGTGCAATATTTTGCCTTTTTAGAGCGCATTATTCAGGGTGATTGGGGGGTCTCTTTTGCATCTGGCGAGAGTGTATTTCAGCATATTAAAGACTTGTTTCCTGCAACGCTCGAATTAAGCCTTTATGCGTTGTTTGTCTCTGTTGCTGTTGGCGTACCAGGGGGTATCTTAGCTTCAGCTTACTACAAACGTTGGCCAGACAAATTTATTAACTCAGGCACACTTATCGGCTACTCAATGCCGGTTTTTTGGCTAGCTCTTTTGTTAATTATGGTTTTTTCACTGCAACTAGGCTGGTTTCCTATGTCGGGTCGTATGGGCCTACTTTACGAGATTGAGCCTGTTACTGGCTTTATTTTAATTGATATAATGCTAGGTAACTTTCCATATGATGGTATGGCGTTTTTAGATGCTTTACACCATTTAACCCTGCCAACTATAGTGCTTGCTATGTATCCAACCACTGTTCTAGTGCGCTTTACCCGAGACTCAATGTTGAAAGTACTCGATCAAAGCTATATTAAAACGGCGCGGGCAAAGGGCTTAAACCGTGCACAGCTGATTATTCATCACGCACTACGTAATGCGCTGCTACCGGTTATTAAACAAATCGGTTTACAGTTTAGTACCTTGATCACCCTTGCGATGATCACCGAGGTTATTTTCTCGTGGCCAGGCATTGGTCGTTGGCTTATCGATAGTATTTATCAACGCGACTACCCAGCTATTCAAGGCGGCTTACTCGCTGTATCTATGTTTGTCATTTTAGCTACAATTATTGCTGAGCTCACTTACACCTTATTCGACCCACTATCGCGGAACCAAGCTCATGGCAAAGTTTAATTTATTCTCTGAAGAGTCGAATAAATCGCCACTAGCGCGATTTTGGAAAAAGTTTAAGACTAATCACCCAGCCCTTGTTGGCTTATGGTTGTTTATCGCTTTAGTATTACTGGCAGTATCTGCACCACTGCTTGCACCCTATGGTGTAAATCAACAACACAGCGATGCTTTATTGTTACCGCCATCTTGGCATGACGCTGGTGATGTGCGCTTTTTATTAGGCACCGACGATTTAGGTCGTGATGTGTTATCGCGTTTAATGAATGGTGCAACTTATACTTTTGGTTTGTCGGTCGTGGCAGCTTTAATAACCACCGTGATTGGGGTATTAGTGGGTACTTTTGCTGGTATTAGCCACGGTATTCGCTCAAGTTTTTTAAATCACTTACTCGATATTACGTTATCTATTCCATCGCTGTTACTGGCAATTATTATTATCGCGATTCTTGGCCCGGGCTTAATGAATACAGTATGGGCGATTATTTTAGCTTTATTGCCACAGTTTATTCACTCGGTACGTAACTTAATTGTTGAAGAGCTTAATAAGGATTACATCACAGCATTCAAACTTGATGGCGCATCCAACTGGCATATTCTCGCCCGTGGTATCTTTCCAAATATTTACGAGCATATTGTGGTTATTTTTACCATGGCGCTTTCTACCGCTATTTTGGATATCTCGGCACTTGGCTTTTTAAAACTTGGCGCCCAGCCCCCAACCACAGAATGGGGCGCTATTTTGGCTGAAAATCTCGGTTTAATTTACCTTGCCCCTTGGACTGTTGGCTTACCGGGCGTATTATTATTTTTAGCAGTACTGTCTACCAATTTAGTAGGTGACGGTTTACGCCAAGTGCTTAAAGAACGTAAGGCCGACTAATATGCAATTACTCGATATTCGCAATCTCACGATAGAGTTGCGCACCTCAGAAACCGTAATTCGTGCGGTTGATAGGGTCAGCATGACCTTAAAAGAAGGTGAAGTGCATGCTTTGGTTGGCGAGTCTGGCTCTGGTAAAAGCTTAATTGCAAAAGCCATTGTTGGGGTTTTGAACAAACGCTGGCATATCACCGCAGATCGCATGCACTGGCGTGGTGTTGATTTGATGCGCTTATCTAACGAGCAGCGCCGTAAACTGGTGGGTCAAGACATTGCTATGATCTACCAAGACCCAAGCCGCTGCCTAGACCCTACTGCAAAAATATTTGATCAAATTGCCGAAACCCTACCCGCTGAGGCCATCAGCGGCTTTTTCTTAAAGCGTAATAAACAGCGTAAAGATAGAGTAAAAGCGTTAATTCATAAAGTGGGTATTAAAGATCATAAAAAAGTGCTCGACAGCTACCCCCATGAACTCTCTGAAGGTATATGTCAAAAAGTGATGATTGCGATGGCAATTGCCCGTACTCCTAAGCTATTAATTGCCGATGAGCCAACAACTGCACTTGAAAGTACCACTCGCGCACAAGTATTTAGGCTATTAAAAAGCTTGAATCAGCTAAAGAATATGTCAATTTTAATGATCTCTCACGAGCTTGAAGAAATCATCGACTGGTCTCATGGCATGCATGTACTTTATTGCGGACAAATGGTTGAAGCAGGTCCAACTAATCGTATCTTTAGTCAGCCATACCATCCATATACTCAAGCACTTTTGAAAAGTTTGCCTGACTATGAGCAAGGTCTAGCACACAAAGAACCGTTTTATGCATTAAAAGGCACCATTCCAACCTTACAGCATTTACCAATAGGTTGCCGATTAGGCCCACGATGCCCGCAAGCGCAAAAAGAATGTGTGGTTACACCTAAGTTAACCAAGCATCATAGCCATAGTTATGCCTGTCATTTCCCATTGATTAAGGCGATGAAATAATGCAACCACTGCTCAAAGTTCAAGCGTTATCAAAGAGTTTCAACCTACGTGCTGGCTTATTTTCACGTAAGCGCTTCTCTGTTTTAAAAGATATTTCGTTTTGTTTAGGTCAAGGCGAAACCATTGCGATTATCGGGGAAACAGGCTCAGGCAAAAGTACCTTAGCTAAATTGCTCTCTGGAGCCGATAACGCCGATAAAGGACAAATTCTACTCGATGGTAATATCATCGAAAATGATGGCTTACGTGATAATGACTGTCGCCACATCCGTATGATATTCCAAGATTCTGAGGCGTCGTTGAATCCGGGTTTAACCATTGGTGACATGCTTAACGACTGCTTACAGTACAACACTGACTTAAACAAAGAAGAGCGTGAAGATAAAATAAAGCAAACCCTCGCAAAAGTTGGATTGCTATTAGATCATCAATACTATTACCCGCATATGTTTAGTAGTGGCCAATTGCAACGTATAGCGCTTGCAAGAGCTTTAATTTTAGATCCTAAAGTGGTAGTGCTCGATGAAGCATTATCGTCTCTAGACCCATCTGTGCGCGCACAAACGGTAAACTTATTACTGCGTCTACAAAAAGATACCGGGCTTAGCTATGTGCTAATTACTCATCATCTAAGTCTGGTGCGCCACATAAGCGACCAACTCGTAGTACTTGATCACGGTGAGATTGTTGAATACGGCCAAACCGAAGCGATTTTTCAAAACCCGCAATCAAGCGTAACGCAGAAATTGTTGAATTGCTGACAGTGAGCTGTCAGTTTGATTCGGCGTTAAAAACGCCTCCTACGCGAGCATGTTAATATCTCTATTAACTCTACTCTTTTACCTTACAGCTTTTACACTTCTTCTCTGTCACCATGACTTGGTGGTGTAGATGTAACGATAAAATGCAGTGGTTCAGTACCTTGATTACTTAGCTGATGAACTTGTCCAGCACTTACATGCAAACCTTGTTGTGCAGTGAGTTTGTGTATTTGGCCATCAAGTTCAATGGTGGCACAGCCACTAAGTACGAAGAAAAATTGTTCGGCATGCTTATGATAGTGTTTTACTTCAGCCTCACCTACTGGGACATGCTCTTGAATAACACTCAGCGCATTAGACTTTACCAAATGCCAACCGTCGCAATTGTTACCCCACGTATAATGATCTGCGCTTTGTTTGTCTATGATACTCAAAACTTTTTATACATCCCTTGGCTTTGTGGTGCGACAAACTTGTAGCCAAGCTTTTCATAAAAGCCTGGTTTGTCAGCCACCATAGTGACATAACTACCTTCAAAGGCGGCAGATTCAATGTAACGGTCAATATGTTCCATAATGACACGTCCTAACCCTTGGCCTTGATATTCTGGTGCGACTGCAATATCAACCACTTCAAAATTACAGCCACCATCACCAATTACACGGCCCATGCCAATCAACTCATCGTTTTTACGAATACAAATAGCATAAAGAGAGTTTGGCAATCCCGCCTTTGCAGCCGCTAATGAACGTGCTGATAAGCCAGCTTTAAGGCGCATATCACAGTATTCTTCAGCGCTTGGTAGCTGCTCTATTTGACTGTACTCCATAAATGCTCCTTTTGATACCAATTCACGAGTTGAAATGACCTACAAAGGTAACAAAAAAGGCGCCAGTAGGCGCCTTTTATTTAACTCATTTTGCTAACTATTCAGCAGCTTGAGTCGCTTGTGGTACTTGCACTTCAGCTTGTGCTTTTAGTGCTGCAATAAATACCATGTAGTTTTTATTCACTTGAGCCATCGTGATGTTTTGCTTTTGTTGCTCGTTAATTTCAACGTCAGCCGCTGGATTAACTGCTTTTAGCGCAACAATTGCCGCATCGCCATTGTTTAGGTCAACAACTTCAACCTCTGGTGCACCTTGTGGGTGAGCCATTTTGAAAGCTTGTTGAACAATCGCTGGTGACACAGTGTAAGCTTGACGACCCAGAGCAGCTTCTTGGCGTACTGTTAAGCCTTCAGCTTGTGCAACCTCGTTTAAGCTCTTACCTGCTTCAATATCAGCGTAAAGTGTGCGCGCTTTTTCTTTAGCAAGCTCAGATGCTTTTTGTGCAACCAAAGTCGATTTAATTTGCTCAGATACATCTGCTAGAGCTTTCGTTGTCGCTGCTTTGTGATCATTTACACGAACAACAACAGCATGCTCATCACCTACTTCAATTACTTCTGAGTTCATGCGATCTTCTAGCACCTCAGGTGAGAAAATAGCAGCCACAACTTGTGGGTTGTTAAGCGGCTCAGGTAACGCATTACGAGTTACTAGTTCTGTTTTCTGTACTTCAACGCCTGCAGCTTCTGCTGCATCAATTAAGGTATCTGAAATCTCGAACGCTAGCTCACCCATTTGAGTTTGCTTTTCATAAAACGCATTAATTTTCTTAGTACGCTCAAGTTCAGCACGAAGCTCATCTTTAACGTCAGCATATGGTTTAACTTGCTGCGTTTGAATATCAGTAAGCTTGATAATGTGATAACCAAACTCAGATTCTACAACGTCAGAAATATCACCTTTGTTTTCAAGTGCATAAGTTGCATCTTCAAACGCAGGGTCCATCATGTCACGTTCAATCCAATCAAGGTCACCGCCCATTTCAGCACTAACTACGTCATCAGAAGATGTCTCAGCTAGCTCAGCAAAATCAGCGCCGTTTTGTAGCTGCGCTAGTAGCTCTTCAGCTTTCGCTTTTGCGGCATCATCGTCTTCACTGTTATCAATTAAGATATGTGATACACGACGTTTTTCAGGCTCAACATATTGTGCGCTGTTTTGGTCGTAGTAAGCTTTGATGTCTTCTTCTGAAACACTTGAATCAAGTGTTAAGGTGGCAGCATTTAAATCGATATAGCTTACAGATACTTGCTCTGGCGCTAAGAATTGCGGTTGATTTAATTCATAGTAATCAGCAATTTCTTGCTCTGTTACTGCAATGCCTTCTTGTAATGATTCTTTTGTCACAACAAGATAGTCGATGCTACGTGTTTGCTGTTGTAGAGCTACGCTATTGTTTAATTCGTTTTCTAAGATGAAATCAGTACCAGCAACCGCACCAACTAATTGGCTACGTGTCATGTCTTCGCGTAAATATTCACGGAAAGCATCTGGTTGGAAATTCATTTGACGAATAACTTGTAAGTAGCGGTCGTTGCTGAACTGGCCGCCTACTTGGAAGTAAGGCATTTCTAAAATTGCTTTACGAACACTTTCATCACTTACACGAAGACCTAATTCTGCCGCTAGTTGAGTTTGCAATTCTTGTTGTACTAAACGGTCGATTACACCTTGGCGAATTTGTGCCATGTAATTTGGATCAGCAGCGATCTGTGCGAAGTATTCACCAAATTGTTGTTCTAAACGGTTACGTTCGTTTTGATATGCACGGCTGAATTCGGTTTGGCTAATTTTAACTCCATTTACTTCTGCAACGGGTTGCTCTGTGGTTTGTCCTAAATAACCACCGATCCCAGCTAAAGCAAAAGATAAAATCACCGCGCCTAAAATAATTTTGGCTGCAGGTCCCTGCGAACCTTCTCTGATTTTCTCAAGCATTTATCTATCTCTATTCTGATCAGGTACAAATTAACCCTGCTCATGTAAAAAAAGCGTATCTTACCAGATACGCTTTTTCACTTGAAGTAACTGGTGATAAGTTACCTAAATTCAATTTAAGTGCGATTAGGTATCTCTCACCAACTAATCTTTAATGATTAGTTTACTGCGTCTTTCAGCGCTTTACCTGCTTTGAAAGAAGGAATGTTTGCTGCAGCAATCTGGATAGTCTCACCAGTTTGCGGGTTGCGACCTGAACGCGCTGCACGCTCACGTACAGAGAAAGTACCAAAGCCAACTAGCGCTACAGAATCGCCATCTTTTAGAGCGCCTGAAACAGCCTCGATGAATGAATCTAGTGCACGACCTGCAGCCGCTTTAGAAATGTCAGCGTCAGCTGCGATTTGATCGATTAATTGAGATTTATTCACAATATCATCCTCTTTCATTGTTATTATCAAGAGCGATTGTTTTTATTAAAAAATAACATCACTGTTTTGAAAATTGATGAGCAAATTAAGTTTATGCTCAGTTTATTATATTTTTCTCAACCCTAGGCCACATAAGGCCTAGGCTTGAAAACTAGTGCTTAACTTATCATACCCTTTGTATTTGAAAAGCCCCTAAATGCACTTTTTTGCGGTTTTTTACTGGTTTTTTTCTGTTTCGACAGAAAAACTCTCAACTGGATGCTTCAACGCCAGATTTAAAACGTCATCAATCCATGTAACTGGGTGAATTTCAAGGCCCTCTAATACGTTATCAGGGATCTCTTTTAAGTCACGTTCGTTAATTTTTGGAATAATAACGGTTTTAATACCACCGCGATGTGCTGCCAGAAGTTTTTCTTTTAAGCCACCAATTGGTAATACTTCACCACGTAAAGTGATTTCACCAGTCATAGCCACATCTGAGCGAACCGGGTTACCAGTTAGGCTAGATACCAAACCGGTTACCATGGCAATACCAGCACTTGGGCCATCTTTTGGTGTTGCACCTTCTGGCACGTGAACATGAATGTCACGTTTTTCATAAAAATCGCTATTAATGCGTAGCTTTTCAGCACGATTACGAACTACCGTCATCGCTGCCTGAATTGACTCTTGCATTACATCACCAAGCGAACCGGTGTAAGTTAGCTTGCCTTTACCTGGAACCGCAGCTGATTCGATAGTAAGTAAATCACCACCTACTTCAGTCCACGCAAGGCCCGTTACTTGACCAATACGGTCGCCGTCTTCTGCTTTACCATAGTCAAAACGCTGTACACCCAAGAACTCTTCAAGGTTGCTATCGTTGATAAGTACTTTTTTAGTGTCTTTATCAAGCAGGATGTTTTTAACTGCTTTACGGCATAGTTTTGACACTTCACGTTCTAAGTTACGAACGCCCGCTTCACGTGTGTAGTAGCGGATAATGCCAATGATTGCACTGTCGGCAATCTCAACTTCATGCTCTTTTAAGCCATTGCGCTTAACTTGTTTTGGAATTAAGTGCTGTTTTGCAATGTTTAGCTTCTCGTCTTCGGTATAACCAGATAAACGAATAACTTCCATACGGTCTAATAATGGACCCGGAATATTAAAGCTATTTGAAGTTGCCACGAACATCACATCAGATAGATCGTAATCAACTTCTAAGTAGTGATCGGCAAAATGGCTGTTTTGCTCTGGGTCAAGTACTTCAAGTAATGCTGATGCTGGGTCGCCACGCATATCTGATGACATCTTATCGATTTCATCTAATAAGAATAATGGATTCTTCACACCGACTTTAGTCATATTCTGGATTAATTTACCAGGCATAGAACCAATGTAAGTACGGCGGTGACCACGGATTTCCGCTTCATCACGAACGCCACCTAATGCCATACGCACATATTTACGACCCGTAGAACGTGCGATTGATTGACCAAGTGAGGTTTTACCGACACCAGGAGGACCTACTAAACATAAAATTGGGCCTTTTAGCTTATTAGTGCGTTGCTGCACCGCTAGATACTCAATAATACGTTCTTTAACTTTATCTAAGCCGTAATGGTCACTATCTAAAATCTTTTGTGCGCCAGCTAAGTCTTTTTTCACCTTAGAGCGTTTTTTCCAAGGTACATTGATAAGCGTATCAATGTAAGAACGCACAACGGTTGCTTCAGCCGACATCGGCGACATCATTTTTAATTTAGTTAACTCAGCGTTCGCTTTTTCTTGAGCTTCTTTAGGCATACCTGACTCTTCGATGCGTTTTTTAATTGCTTCGAATTCATCGGGTACATCATCAAGTTCGCCAAGCTCTTTTTGAATCGCTTTCATTTGCTCATTGAGGTAATACTCACGCTGCGATTTTTCCATCTGCTTTTTCACGCGAGTACGGATTTTCTTCTCAACTTGCAGTAAGTCAATCTCGCCTTCCATCAGCGCCATTAAGTACTCAAGACGCTCAGTAACATCGGCAATCTCAAGTACTTTTTGCTTTTCAGGTACCTTAAGTGGCATGTGTGCTGCCATGGTATCAGCAAGACGTGCGGCTTCATCGATACCTGACACAGAAGTAAGTACTTCAGGTGGGATCTTCTTATTAAGCTTTACATAGCCTTCAAATTGGCTAATTGCGCTGCGAATAAAGATATCTTGCTCTTGCTCGTCGATATGGCTTGATTCAATGAACTGTGCTTCAGCAACAAAGAAATCATCGTTATCTAAAAACTTTTCAACGCTCGCACGTTGTGTGCCTTCAACAAGCACTTTAACGGTGCCATCAGGTAACTTTAATAACTGAAGTACTGTGGCAATGGTGCCAACACGGTAGATATCATCTTGCTGCGGATCATCAACAGAGGCGTCTTTTTGCGCCACTAGGAAAATTTGTTTGTCCTTGTCCATCGCCGCTTCTAGGCATTTTATTGATTTTTCACGACCAACAAATAGCGGGATCACCATGTGTGGGTAAACCACTACATCGCGCAGTGCCAACACGGGGATTTCGACTCGATCTGTTCTCTCAAGCGTCATTATATTCTCTTCGCACTTCATTTATTTTAAAGATTACTCAAGTATATGGGGATATGTAAGGGAAAGTTCAACATATTTGTAAAAAAAGGAGCCTTTGGCTCCTTTTTCGTGTTTAACTGCTCAACTTTTAAACTATTACAGCTTTATTCTGATGCAGCTTTGTCTTGGTTACCGCTTTGGTAAATCAAAATTGGGTCTGATTCACCTTTAATAACGGTTTCATCAATAACCACTTTGCTAACATCATCCATTGAAGGTAGCTCATACATAGTATCTAGTAATACACCTTCAACAATTGAACGTAAGCCACGAGCACCCGTTTTACGTTCCATTGCTTTATGAGCAATAGCACTTAGTGCATCTTCACGAAACTCAAGCTCAACATCTTCCATAGCAAACAATGCAGAGAATTGTTTAGTTAATGCATTTTTTGGTTCGCTAAGAATTTGAATAAGTGCAGCTTCGTCTAGCTCAGTTAATGTCGCAACAACCGGAAGACGACCAATGAACTCTGGAATTAAACCGTATTTCACTAGATCTTCTGGTTCAACATCTTTAAATGTTTCGCTTAGGCTGCGGCTACCTGATGATTGCTTAACTTCAGCGCCAAAACCAATACCAGTATTCTTATGGCTACGTTGCTCAATCACTTTATCTAGGCCAGCAAATGCACCGCCACAAATAAACAGAATCTTAGATGTATCTACTTGTAAAAATTCTTGCTGTGGATGTTTACGACCGCCTTGCGGTGGCACAGACGCAACAGTACCTTCAATTAGCTTAAGTAAGGCTTGTTGCACACCTTCACCTGATACATCACGAGTAATTGATGGGTTATCAGACTTTCGAGAAATCTTGTCAATTTCATCAATGTAAACAATACCGCGCTGTGCTTTTTCTACATCGTAATCACATTTTTGCAGTAGCTTTTGAATAATGTTTTCAACGTCTTCACCTACATAACCAGCTTCAGTTAATGTAGTTGCATCAGCCATAGTAAATGGAACGTCAAGTAAGCGTGCCATAGTTTCAGCAAGTAATGTTTTACCACTACCTGTAGGACCGATTAATAGGATATTACTCTTACCAAGCTCAATGTCCGCATTGATTGTTTGATTGCGCAAACGTTTATAATGATTGTATACCGCCACCGACAGCACTTTTTTCGCGTGGTCTTGGCCAATCACGTAATCATCTAGGTGATCACGAATCTCTTTCGGCACAGGCAGTTTATCAGACGCATTATGCTTCGGCGCAATGTCTTTGATTTCTTCCCTGATAATATCGTTACACAGCTCAACACATTCATCACAAATGTATACTGAAGGGCCAGCAATTAATTTGCGAACTTCGTGCTGGCTTTTGCCGCAAAAAGAGCAATATAACAATTTATTACTTTTGTCGCCGTCTGTAGGAGTGTCAGACATTCAGCTACCTCATTTATTACGTTGGCAGTAGCATAAGGCTACTGCTAATTCACTATGTTTAACTATATCAAAGAATATCAGTTTTCGCATAGTAAAGGGTGATAGCTAACAATACGTTATTATTAGCTATTCAGATTACTTCGATTCGCGGCTTGAAAATACTGAATCAACTAGGCCGTATTCAACTGCTTCACTAGCAGTCATAAAATTATCACGGTCAGTATCACGAGAAACAACTTCTAGTGGCTGGCCAGTATGTTCAGCCATTAATCGGTTTAATTTATCTTTGATTGATAAGATTTCACGTGCATGGATCTCAAAATCAGATGCCTGACCTTGGAAGCCACCTAATGGTTGGTGGATCATCACGCGTGAGTTAGGTAAACAGAAACGCTTACCTTTAGCACCCCCTGACAGTAAAAATGCACCCATGCTTGCCGCTTGGCCAACACAAATAGTGCTTACATCAGGTTTAATAAAATTCATAGTATCGTAAATCGCCATACCCGCAGTCACAGAACCGCCTGGCGAATTAATATAAAGATAAATATCTTTTTCTGGGTTTTCTGATTCTAAAAACAGCATTTGCGCAAGAATCAAATTTGCCATGTTATCTTCAACTTGGCCAGTTAAGAAAATAATGCGTTCTTTTAAAAGACGTGAGTAAATATCATATGAGCGCTCGCCTTTAGCTGTTTGTTCAACAACCATAGGGACTAGTGCGTTTAGAGGGTCTGTCATACCGCTATTCATTCTTATTTAATTCCTTATCCGCTGCGACTCATCCTTACTATAAGGAAAGCACATTTATAATAATGTTAATTAAGCTGCCTATTCAATCTTTATAACTATATAGGAACTTATCAGAATAATTTCAATCCTAGCCGAAAAAAGTTCTGAAATAACATCAGTATTGTTGGTTTTTTTGAAACTGATACCACAAACTAAAATGGCCCGAGTACGCTGTATAAATACAGGGTAACACGAGCCATTTAATCGCTAGCGAGAGCTTAAGTCAATGACTTATTAAGCACCTTGCTGTGGATTCATGATGTCGTCGAATGCTTTTTCAACGTCAGTCACGTTTGCTTTAGCTAGGATTGCTTCAACTGCTTGCTCTTCCATAGCTACGTTGCGCATTTGCTGCATAAGCTGATCGTTTGCTTTGTAGTACTCTACTACTTCAGTTGGATCTTCGTATGCAGAAGCTACAGTTGCAATTAACTCTTCAACTTTAGCGTCGTCAACTTTAAGCTCGTTCGCTTTAATTACTTCACCTAGTAATAGGCCAGTTTTAACGCGAGTTACAGCTTGCTCGTGGAATAATTCAGCCGGAAGCTCAGGCATGTTTTTAGCGTCGCCACCGAAACGTTGTGCTGCTTGCTGACGTAGTGCATCAATTTCTTGATCTACTAGCGCTTTTGGCACTTCGATTTCGTTGTTAGCTAAAAGACCTTTGATAGCTTGGTCTTTAACGTTAGCTTTAACCGCTTGGTCAAGCTCACGTGTCATGTTCTTTTTAACTTCTTCTTTAAGAGCGTCAACACCGCCTTCAGCTACACCGAATTTAGTTGCGAACTCGTCATTAAGCTCAGGAAGCTCTTGAGTTTCAACTTTCTTAACAGTGATTGCGAAAGTAGCAGCTTTACCTTTAAGGTTTTCAGCATGGTACTCTTCAGGGAATGTTACTTCAGCAACAACTTCTTCGCCCGCTTTTTTGCCAACGATGTTGTCTTCGAAACCTGGGATCATACGACCTTGACCAAGTTCTAGTGGGAAGTCTTCAGCTTTACCGCCTTCGAACTCTTCGCCTTCGATAGAACCAACGAAGTCGATAGTTACACGATCGTTCTCGCCTGCAGCTGCGTCAACTTCAGCCCAAGAAGCGTGTTGCTTACGTAAAGTTTCTAGCATGTTAGCTAGGTCTTCGTCAGTTACAGATACAGCTGGTTTTTCAACAGCGATTTTATCTAAACCTTGAATTTCAACTTCTGGGTAAACTTCGAAAGTTGCATCGAATTCTAAATCTTTACCAGCTTCTAACGCTTTAGGAGCGAAAGTAGGTGAACCAGCTGGGTTAATTTTTTCAGAAACGATAGCTTCGATGTAGTTGCGTTGCATTAATTCGCCAGCAACTTCTTGACGTACTGCAGCACCGTAACGCTTGTTGATGATAGACGCTGGTACTTTACCAGGACGGAAACCATCGATACGCTGGGTTTTAGACAGTTGTTGTAAGCGTTTTTTTACTTCAGTCTCAACGTTCTCTGCAGGAACGGTGATGGTCAGACGGCGCTCAAGGCCTTGAGTCGTCTCAACAGAAACTTGCATGATTTACCTCAATCTTCAATTTTGGCGACTTTTCGCCTTCCTTACAAACAAGGTGATCTCCATGAGTGATAGCAAGTTTTAACGCTGAATATTTCAACTTAAAACGGCGCATTGTAACCATGAGATACCATTGCTGCTTTGCCTCTATGGGCACTATGTTAAACAATAGACGCGGCATTATAACCTAATATTTATGATAGTCGAGTCTGGGGGGCAATTATTTGGCGTATATAGCAGCAAACAGCGTTTAAGTGCGTAAAAAACGAACGCAAAAAACAACAAAAGAGAATTAAGCTGATTTAAAAGGTATTGAAAAGAATTAAGTAGCTTCGGCTAGAGGGAGTAAAGCTTAAATTTTAAAAGAGGTCGGTAATTCAGCATTTGAACCTGCGACTGAATTGGAGGTACCCAAACCAATCGTTCTATAACCTTAAACTCTTTAAAAGTGGTCGGCGATGCAGGATTTGAACCTGCGACCCCTTGGACCCAAACCAAGTGCGCTACCAAACTGCGCTAATCGCCGATACTGAGAGAAGTTTTGAAAATTAAGACCACTTAAAAAGTGGTCGGCGATGCAGGATTTGAACCTGCGACCCCTTGGACCCAAACCAAGTGCGCTACCAAACTGCGCTAATCGCCGATATCTTAGAGTAAATTGGGGTGACTGATGGGGCTCGAACCCACGACAACCGGAATCACAATCCGGGGCTCTACCAACTGAGCTACAATCACCACGGCATTTACATATTTTCAAATGGCGCACCCGGAAGGATTCGAACCTTCGACCAACGCCTTAGAAGGGCGTTGCTCTATCCAGCTGAGCTACGGGCGCATCGAAAACTTCATAAGTTTGCCTGTAAGCACCATTTACAAAAAGTAAAGTGGTCGGCGATGCAGGATTTGAACCTGCGACCCCTTGGACCCAAACCAAGTGCGCTACCAAACTGCGCTAATCGCCGATGCTTACTATTGTTTGCGAGTGACCTCGTTAACAACGGGGTGCATAATAGTGATTTGACCGAGTTAGGTCAAACATTTTTTTAAGAAAATAATTCAATCGGTCACTTTTAGTTCATAATGGTTAAATATTGCAAATATAAGCTAAAATTTGAACTCTTTTTTATAAAGTAGCGCTTTATATAAGATTGCATCTTGGCGCTATGATGCTTTTCTGCGAAAATACGCAACATAAATAAATATGATTTGTGTATCCACGCCCCCTTCATTGGATAATCATATTTAGATGTATCAGTATCAAGTTAACTAACCCCAATTAAAGGTCACCCATGACGGCAAACATCATCGATGGTAAGGCAATAGCTAAACAAGTACGCAGCAATGTAGCAGAGCGAGTTGCAGAGCGTGTAGCGAATGGATTACGCGCTCCAGGACTAGCAGTTGTGTTAGTTGGTCAAGATCCGGCTAGCCAAGTGTATGTTGGTTCTAAACGTAAAGCATGTGAAGAAGTCGGCTTTATATCTAAGTCTTACGATTTACCTGGCGACACGACTGAGCAAGACTTACTTGCATTAATAGATCAACTAAACGAAGACAAAGAAGTAGACGGTATATTAGTACAATTGCCTTTACCGCAAGGTCTTGATGCTGAAAAAATTCTTGAGCGCATCACACCACATAAAGATGTTGATGGGTTTCACCCTTATAACATTGGTCGCTTAGCTCAGCGTATGCCGGCACTTCGTCCATGTACTCCAAAGGGGATTATTACCCTACTCGACTCTACGGGTGTTCGCTACAAAGGTATGCATGCAGTCGTTGTTGGTGCGTCTAACATTGTTGGTCGCCCTATGTCACTTGAGCTATTACTTGCTGGCTGTACAACCACGGTATGTCATAAGTTTACTCAAGATTTAGAAACGCATGTTCGCCGCGCTGATTTATTAGTTGTTGCGGTTGGTAAACCTGAGTTCATTCCGGGTGATTGGATTAAAGAAGGTGCTATCGTAATCGATGTGGGCATTAACCGTCTTGAATCTGGCAAGCTTGTTGGTGATGTTGAATACGATATTGCTGAACAAAAAGCACATTTCATTACACCAGTACCTGGTGGTGTTGGCCCGATGACAGTGGCAAGCTTAATCGAAAACACGCTTGAAGCTTGTGAAAATTATCACAGCTAAGAAAAATTACTTTAGTAAAAGGGCTGCCAATTGGCAGCCCTTTTTTATTAGCTTGTTTGTTGCTTTAACAATCTTAGCTTTAACATCTGAGGTAGCACTGAAAATATGATCATCAAAAACATCAGTAGGTATTGCCAGTCTTGATACTGTTCGTTTATGAGCACAACAGCACACACTATTCCCGCTATTGGGTTGGCAATGGTGCCAAATGAAAACTCAGCTACACTCATGCGACCTAATAACCAAACATACAGAGTATAGGCAATGGCTGTATTGGGAACGATTAACCAAAATAGCGCAGTATATTGAAGCGCTGAAATAGGCTCAAATACTACTTGGTATTGCTCTGGGTTTAGCACGCTTCCATCAATAAAAGCAGCAAGCAATAATAGGCTGCCTCCAATGATTAATTGCCAAGTAAGTACGACCCACCAATGTATATGCACAGACAAGCTTTGTACTAAGGTACTACCAATTACAATAGTAAGTAAGGCACCAAATAAAGCCGCAACTCCTAATACATTCAATGCCACATAAGCGGGGTCAAATAATAGCCATGCAAGCACGACCAATGCCATAGCGCAGAATGCTTGAACTTTTGCTGGGCGCTGCCCTTTGGCAAGCCATGCATATAATAAAGCGACAACAGGCACTGAAACCATTCCCACACCTGCAATTGCTGCTGGAAGGTTGACTGCCATAATAAAAATAAAGGCAAAAAACAGCGCTATATTCACAGCACCTAAAGTCAGTAAACTGGGCCACTGCGAACGAGTCGGCAAACTAGGCTTAAGCAATAAAAGTAATAATCCTGCAGGTAAAGCACGCAATGCGCCTAATAAAAGTGGCGGCCAATCAGGTGTGGCATATTTGGTCACTGCATAGGTGGTGCCCCATAAGAAGGCGGGGATCATGGCAAGTATAATATTCAAAGTCTGTCCTTGTTAATACGAAGAGATGCCAATGTAAAACCTCAAGCAAAGTTGAGGTCAATAGCTATACCATCTAAAAACAAAAAAGGTTGCCACGTTGGCAACCTTTTGATGGGTAATGTCTCAATTGAGGCTTATGCTTTACGCCATGTTGTTTTACCAGCAGAATCTTCTAGTACAACACCCAGCGCATTAAGAGCATCGCGCGCTTCATCAGCAGCCGCCCAATCCTTGCTAGCACGGGCTTCATTACGTTTTGCAATTAACGCTTCGATGTGTGCAACTTCGTCATCAGCTTGACCACCTTGTAAAAAGGCTTCTGGATCTTGTTGTGCCACACCTAGTACCTCTGCAACACTGCGCAATACATAAGCAAGTTTTCCTGCTTGCTCTGCATCGCTATCTTTCACACGATTTAGCTCTTTTGCTAATTCAAATAACACTGGTAGCGCTTCTGGTGTGTTAAAGTCATCATCCATCGCTTTTCTGAATTTAGCCACATATTCATTGCTGGCTAAATCACACTCAATTGGTGCTACGCCACGCAGTGCAGTGTAAATTCGCTCAAGAGAAGAGCGCGCTTGCTCAAGGTTTTCTTGTGAATAGTTAAGCTGACTACGGTAGTGGCCTGAAATTAAGAAGTAACGAACTGACTCAGCATCGTACTCTTTTAATACGTCACGTACGGTAAAGAAGTTGTTTAATGACTTAGACATCTTCTCTTTATTAACCTGAACCATACCTGTGTGGATCCACGTATTTACGTACTTGCCGTTATTTGCACAGCATGACTGAGCAATTTCGTTTTCATGGTGCGGGAACTGTAAATCTGAACCTCCACCATGAATATCAAAGTGTTCGCCTAAGTGCTTAGAGCTCATTGCCGAGCACTCAATATGCCAACCAGGACGACCCTCACCCCAAGGAGATGACCATGAAGGCTCACCTGGCTTAGCTTTTTTCCAAAGCACGAAATCAAGTGGGTCTTGCTTATCTTGAGCAACTTCAACACGTGACCCTGCTTGTAGCATAGTTAGGTCTTGTTGTGACAAAGCACCATATTGCTCAAATGTAGAAACATCAAACAATACATCACCATCTGCAGCAACATAGGCATGGCCTTTAGCAATTAAACGCTCAACCATAGCGATGATTTCATCCATATGGTTTGTCACTGTTGGCTCAACATCAGGACGCAGCATATTTAAGCTGTCGAAGTCTTCATGCATCGCTTTGGTCATACGAGTCGTTAAATCATTAATTGACTCGCCATTTTCGTTAGCACGCTTAATGATTTTATCGTCAACATCGGTGATGTTACGTACATATTTTAAATCGTAGCCAATGTGACGTAGGTAACGCACAATCACGTCAAAACCTACAAAAGTGCGAGCATGACCGATGTGACAGTAATCATAAATAGTGATACCACACACGTACATGTCGATTTTGCCATCAACAAGGGGTTTAAACTGCTCTTTTTGTCGCGTAAGTGTGTTGTAAATTTGTACCATTTATAAAATGTCCTTAACGGTGTTTCGAGATTCTCTATGGTAACACTTGCAAAGCCGCCGCTCTAGCGCTTTATCAACTGAAATAAGCACTTTGTTAATCCTTCTCAATAAGCACTTTGTTAATCCAAGGCAACTACTATAAAATAGCCCCATTATTAAACCAGATATAGGAAACCTCATGGTTGTACTACACACAAACTTTGGTGACATCACTATCAAGATGCACGAAAGCGACGCACCAAACACAGTTAAAAACTTCTTAGAGTATGCAAACTCTGGCTTTTACAACGGTACTATCTTCCACCGTGTAATTGATGGTTTCATGGTACAAGGCGGTGGTTTTGAGCCAGGTATGGTGCAAAAAGAAGTGAACAACCCTATCGAAAATGAAGCAAATAATGGCCTTGCTAATAAAGTAGGTACATTAGCAATGGCACGTACGCCGGATCCACATTCAGCGACTGCGCAGTTCTTCATTAACGTTAACGACAACGACTTCTTAAACTTCAGCAGTGAAACATCACAAGGCTGGGGCTACTGCGTGTTTGCAGAAGTTGTTGAAGGTATGGACGTGGTTAACAAAATTAAAGGTGTTGCTACAGGTAGCGCTGGTTTCCACCAAGACGTACCTCTTGAAGATGTAATCATCGAAAAAGTAACGGTTAGCTAATTTAATCGTTTAGTCATTTTAAGCGGGCCATTGCCCGCTTTTTTGCGAGTAACCATGAAACAAAGTTATTTTATTGCCGATCTCCATTTAACAGAAAACCGCCCAGACATTACTGCGGCATTTTTTAATTTTCTTGATAGTAAGATTATTAATGATGACGTTGATGCGCTGTATATTTTGGGTGACTTTTTTGAAGTATGGGTCGGTGATGACTATCAAACTGAGCTTTCAAAGAGTGTTGCCGCACGTTTACGCCAAGTAAGCAAAAGTGGTACTGAGGTGTTTTTTATTCATGGCAACCGCGATTTCATAATGCGCGAAGACTATGCAAAAAGCGCGAGTATGACTTTATTACCTGAGCAGGTTGTTATTGATCTATACGGGACGCCCACAGTTATCCTGCACGGTGATGAAATGTGTACTCAAGATGTTGAGTACCAAAAGTTTCGTAAAAAAAGTCGTGTTTGGTGGTGGCCAAAATTAATGCTCGCTATGCCGCTTTGGTATCGCAAGAAAATTGCCCGCAACGCCCGAGAAAAATCAAAACAAAGCCAAGCTGGCAAAGCGTTAGAAATTCTAGATGTTACTGAGGATGCGGTATTAGCCATGTTCGAAAAACATCAAGTTACGAATATGATCCACGGTCATACCCACCGCCCAAATGTGCACCATTATAATCTAGCCGATAAAACTTTGACGCGCACCGTCTTAGGTGACTGGTATGAGCAAGGTTCATATTTAAGAGTTACGCCCGAGCAACAAAAACTAGTCCACACTCCCTTTAAATCGCTGACATTTTAACTATGCTTTAACTATTATTGTAAAAAACGCATTATCTATGATTAGTCGGTTGAGCCTTTTTTTTTGCTGTTTACTATTTAGTTTTTCAATCAATTGTCAAACTTGGCAATTGGTAACAGAGCCTTATCCTCCTTATTTTATTGATAACTCAAGTAAGCCTGGCTGGCTTCACGAAGTTATAATTGCAGCGCTTAAAACCCAAAAACAAAAAGCCACCATTGAACACACCCATTGGGCTCGGGCATTAAAACTCGCAAAGCGCCATAAACGAGTAGCGGTGCTGGGGGCATTTTATACCGAGCAACGTGCAAGAAATTTTACATATTCGCAATCCTTGGCAACTGCACATACCGTGTTATTCAAGCGTGTTGATAACAAAGTAACCTACACAGGTTCACTATATTCATTAAAGCCTTATACAATTAGTAAAGGTGAAGACTATGTAGTTAGTGAAGAGTTTGAACATCACCCAGAATTGAGTGTGACAACAACAGGAAGCTTAATTGAAAGCTTATTATTATTGAAGCATGGTCGTGTTGATTTAGTAGCAGGCACTAAAGAAGTTGCCTTGTATTGGCTCGAGAATAGCGAACGCTTAAAGCAAGCAAAGCCAACAGAGTTAGAAATAATCACTCCTTACCTTGCAACTCAACAATTGCATGTAATCACCGAAAAAAAACACCCTCAAGGGGAGCTTTTTCAACAAAGTTTATATTTAGGCCTAAAAGCGATTATGGCGTCTGGTAAACTTTTAGAGATACTGGAGCGATATGAGCTGAATGAAAGTGAAATGAGTCATATTACGCAACTATACGAGCAAGCCTACTCTAACTAACCGTGCTCTTCTGCACGATTGGCAAAGTGATTTTAAACTTCGTTGCTATACCCTCAGGTAAGTCAGTATTTGCAACTAGCTGGATTTTTCCGTTTAGAACACTCGTAACCCACTCATGTACAAGGTACAAACCTAACCCTGTATGGCCATGCTTTCGAGATGTTGTAACAAAGGGATCAAATAAGTTGCTACGTAATGAGTCATCAATACCACAGCCATTATCAGAAATAGTAATACAAACGTCACCTTGTTGATTTAAATAAACATGTAATTGAATCAGTTTGTCATCAAGCTCGTTAAAAGCGTGAGAAACTGCATTAACGATTAAACTCTCGATAACCTGCGAGATAACTCCAGGACGACTCGTGATATCTTTTTTGACATCGATGTAAGTTTCTATTGTTACTTGTGAGGCTTTAAAGCGAGACTTTAAACCAAGTAATAGATCACTGATGACTTTTTCGATATTAAAACTAACGAGCTGATCATTTGAGCGGTCATGTGCCATTTCCTTAAAGCTTTTAACATGAGAGATAGCTTTATCTAAATTAACCCTTGATATCAATAGGTTGTCGTCAATTTTTTCAACGCTAGACTCTAAGAACTGCTTAGTGAAGCCTTCATCTATTTTATCTTTGAGTTGTTGATTAATTAATTGCGCATTCGATAATGAAATTGCAGCACCACCGAGTGGCGTATTCATTTCATGAGCTACACCTGCCACCATTAAACCAAGTGATGACAACCTTTGCGCTTCAATAAGCTCACCTTGTAATTGATGTTGCTGCTTTATATAACGTTGTAATTTGGTATTGGCAGCTAACAGTTCTTGCTGCTCTTGCTCTAGGTGTGATCTGGCTTTTATAATTTTACGCTGATCTCGATAACTACGTTTCAGATACAAACCAGAAATTGATATTAAGGTAACAGCACAAGCTAACGCTATAATAAAAGATCGTAAAATAATCTCGTTTTGCACCGAATCATCAGCCTCTACTAGGACAACAATATCGTTTGTGCCAGCTGCGTTTTTATTGCCTAAATTCATTTTTAAAAAGCTAGTTGCATGACTATGTGATGCAATAAGCTCCTGAGATTTAGGCAGCTGGGTAATTGCTTGCCATAATTGGCTATCTTCATTACCTAATGTCAGCATTGATTTTTCTCGCATGAACCCCCACTCTTTTTCTTTCTGAGGGTGTAATAACCAATAACCTTCACCATTAATTAATTGTATTTGTGCTTGTAAGGTACTGAGTGACTTTATTTGCTGTAAGGTTTTCGATAAGTCAAAGTTGACAACCACTAGCCCATCTAATACAAAGTTATCGCTTGTGGTTCGATAAGATGCTCGCAATGTCGGCTCATGGGGTGTAACAACAGCCCCGCGCTCTACATTTAAATCTATTGGGGAGATATAAACTTCACCCTGACTGTGCTCCATTCCCTCGGTAAAATAATAACGGCTACTTTTATTTTGTAACTGTTGTTTTGGTACTAGCTCTGCTTGTCCTGTTTTAAAGTTAACCCGAACCTTTTCTTGGCCTTTTCTATCTAACCAACGTATTTGCGAAATGTTTTCTGCTGCTAAACCAAAGTTCACAAAATGGATTTGTATCTGTTCCTCAAGTAATGCGATTTCATCACTTTGCTTTAATATGTCATCGGCTACCAGCAACTGAACCACTTTACGTACATCACCAAGCTCACGGCTTAAGGTGTTGTGAGCGGCAAGTAAGGTGTTATCTTGCAAAAGCGTGACACTACTTTTTTGTATTTGATATTGAATTACATAAACCATCAAGCTTAATAATAAGCTAACAGCAGCCATGACCATAAATTTAAAAAGTAGACTTTTTTTCAGTGACTTATATTGGCTTGTTACTTCTACCATACTAGTTATTTAGACCTGCCCTTTAGCCATTGCAATGCATCATCATAAAACATGGGTTTTGCATAATAGTAGCCCTGCCCTATGTTACACCCAGCTTCAATAAGCCAGTTATGCTCGGCTTCTGTTTCAATGCCCTCTGCCGTTACTTCAAAGCCAAATTTATCTGCCAGCAACATAATCATTTCGATAATGTGTTGGTTAGATTTTGACTCTTGGATGTTAGTCACAAAACAGCGATCTATTTTTATTATCTGCGCAGGTATTTCACTAATATGGGCAAGCGACGAATAGCCAGTACCAAAATCATCAATACTAATTTTTATACCTAAACCCGCAAAACGACATAAGCATGCGTTAATTTTTTCATAGTCAAAAATCGCTTGAGTCTCTGTTACTTCAAGCTCTAATAACGAAGGCGATATATCATACTCTTCAATACGTGCGGCAATCTCAACAAAGTAATCATCGGCTAACAAATCAAACGTAGATGCATTAAACGCAATTGGCAAGCTAATGCCCTGCTCTGCAAATTGCTTAATCGTTTGCATTATCTTATCGAAAATAAGCTTATCCAACTCACTAATAAGTCCCGCAGTTTCGGCAAGTTCGATAAACTCATCGGGCCTAACAAATGTTCCATCGTCTCTTTGCCATCGCGCCAGTGCTTCAAAACCAACCACTTCATTTGTGGTTAAATTAACCTTGGGTTGTAGCGCTACTTGGAGCTCTTTGTTACGAATTGCGGTGCGCAACTCTTGCATCAATTCATAGCGCCGTGTAATAGCTTTAGTATTGTCTAATGTATAATAAAGAAGTTCAGCTCTCTGTGTGTTTTCTTCGTTGAGGGTCGACTCTGCAAGGTTAAAAATTTGCTCAGCATTATGTTGTTCAAATGCGATTAATTGCATAACTAATATACGCACATCTAAAAACTGTTTTACTCCATCAATTTCAAAAGATTGACGTTTTAAAGAGTCAACAATACTCTCATCTTCAAATGCATGACTTGAAACTAAAACACCTAAACTATCACTTTTAAATACGGCAATACGAGGGTGATACGGCGCCAATGCTTGCAAAATATTCTCGCGCATTTTGAGATGTGTTTTTTTACAAAATTCATGACCAAACCGAAAAGACTTTTCGTCAAACTGAAGTATCTCAAATACCACTAGCTGAGTTTCAGACTGTTCGTATTTGTTCATATTATCGATTTCGCGCTGTAACCAGTTTCTATTGGGTATATTTAGCGTTATGTCGGTATATGCAAGCTCAGTAAGGCGGTTCATCAGTGCGATATTCGAAAAGCCCGTACTGACATTTTCACTAAAAACTTTGAGTAAAAATACATTATGCTCATCAATTGGCGTATCTGATTTTACAATCGTGATGTAGAAGCTAATATCAACATCACTGGTATCAAAGTAAAAAACACTATAATGCTCAGAGAAAACGTGTTCTTTTTTTTCTCTGGCTAAAATATAGGATTGTTGTGCTTCTTCACTGAGCAAATCTGTGCTGAGGTCTTTACCATCAAGCCCCCTAAAGCAGCCGATACTAGTAAGAACTTTAGGATGTTTATCAAAGTGCTTTTCATTACCAACACATAACACGCCGCCTCCCTTAGATAGGTGCAAAATTTTACCTATCTCATCTAGCACCGCATGGGAAAACGCACGTATATCGTGTTTACTATTAATGCTTCTTGCTGCATCGAGTACTAGCTGAAGCCCTTGTTTAGCATTTGAGATTTGCGAAATGTATTGATAAGTACGAAGGTGGCTACTAACGATAGATTTAAGCTTATCTACCGTCATGTCTGACTTATTCCAATACTCGTCGATATCAAGCGATTGCATGACTTGTGGTTCAGGGGCAAAGCTTGGCTGCCCTGTTAATAGCACTATGCGTATATCGTTGTTACCTAATACGTGGCGAATGGTATTCACAAGCCGTAGGCCTGAATCATCTTCTTCCATCACCACATCAAGAAATACAATAGCGATGTCTTTATGTCGGGATAATACAGATGATGCCTCTGACACTGAATTCGCGGTCAGTACCTCCAGTGACTGGTTTTCATCGAAAGATATAGCATTAAAACTATTTAATAATGCTTGTTGATAGTTTAGGTCGTCTTCAACCGTTAATATTTTCCATTTTTTTTGAGTATGCGTTTGTTCAGAAGCACTCTCTTTAAACTCGAAAAACTCATTAGAATCACGCATAACGTCTCCTTTTGACAACTTATGATTCTATTTTACGAACATTAATAGATATCTAGGTCAAACGTAGTACAAAATATTTAAAGGCACAAATATTTCCCTGAAGATAAAAATAAGTAAGTCTCGGAAAAGTAATAAAAATTATAAACTACGACAAGGATAAGGCTTAATTATTAAGAAAACGGATTGTATAAGGTAGGATGAAGCAAAAGAGCGCCAAGCAAGCGCTCTTGGTTATTTTTACGCAGGCACACCGCTATGGAACTTAAAATCTTCATCTGGGGTTGAAATAAGATCGGCTTCAAGCTGACCAAAAAATTCAACACGCTCTGTAATATCAAATTCACTGATTTCTTGAGCAAGGGTTAAATAGTCTTGGTAGTGGCGGGCTTCAGAGCGCAGTAGTGAAATATAAAAATCACCTAAACGCTTATCTACATGTGGCGCTAATTTAGCAAAGCGCTCACATGAGCGGGCTTCGATATAGGCACCGATAATTAACTTATCAACTAAAGCATCTGGCTCGTAAGTTTTTACATGGCGCAGCATACCTTTTGCATAACGACATGGGGTAATACTTTTATATTCAACACCGTACTCATCCATGATCTCAAGTACTTGATAAAAGTGATGCAGCTCTTCTTTAATCAACATAACCATTTTATCGATGAGGTCTTGCCCATAAGGTGAGTTCGATTTTGGAATCATTGATTTAGTTAGCTTGTTTTTATCTGCAAGCTCACGCCAATCCCCTTCTCGCTTATAAATAAGCGTCTCAAATGGTTTTAGCCACTCAAGTAAAGCGTCACTACTTTGCTTATCAACCGCGTACTTACGAATTAAAAACATCGCACTTTGCGCGGCCTTCAATTCACAAATTAAGTGGTCAATTAGAACTATATCTAAGTTTTCTTTTTTAGTTGCCGCAGCAATCCACTCATCGGGGGTTTCACACTTTAGAAAAGAATGAATGGGTGCTAACAAATCAGAATAAGGCACAGAATAACTTCTCATCAAAAATCTTGGTTTGATTTTACCACATAAATAAGTCCGCATTCCATGACCCACATCAGTGCAAAGTAATTTTCTATATGCACTAAAGAGTTACATTTAATCGACTATTTCGTCTATTTCAGCTTCTTGACAAGACTTAATTACTGAACCATAACTTAATCAAAGCTGTACAAAAATAAAACAGCTCATATTCCTTTTTTACAGGGGCAATAATTATGATTCTAAACCACTTATGGGGCTTGTACGCTCACCCACTCGAAGAATGGCAGACAATTGATAACCGTCACGAAAGCTTGCGCTATAGCTTATCGCATATATTATTAATTGCCTGTATCCCTTCTATTATGGGCTACTATTCATCAGTTTATTTGGGCTGGAGTATCGGTTCAGGTGAGGCAGTATACCTCACCCATGATAGTGCATTACTTATCGCAGTTGCGATGTACTTTGCACTGATTGCGGGCGTTTTTGCTCTTGCTTATTTAGCACATTGGATGGCTGTGACCTTTGGTGCAAAACCTACGTTTACGCAAACTCTAGAGCTTGCAGCTTACACAGCAACGCCGGTGTTTATGTCTTCATTTGCCGCATTTTTACCTGAGCTATGGTTTGTGGTATGTGTTGGTCTTGTTGCTTTAGCTTACTCTGTTTACTTGCTTTACACTGGAGTGCCAATATTAATGCACATTCCTGAAGAGCGAGGCTTTATTTATGCCAGTTCAGTAGTCACTTGTGGGCTAATATTACTGGTAATTATTCTAGCTGCGACGGCTATTTTATGGACTAACGGAATTGTCCACCCTATGTTTACTTAGTTTCATTGTTACTATTCATTCTTTCGATAACAAAAAAGCGGCTGAGCCGCTTTTTTTATTTTTGGCTGTTGCGTCTCGTTAACGCTATCTCGCCATCGATATGAATATCTCTCTGAGGGAAAGCAATGGTAATGTTATTTTCTGCAAATAGTTTATAAATGCTAAAACGCAGCTCACTTCGCACTTGGCGAAGCGGCGCTTCTGATTCAGCACACACCCAGAAAATAGCGCTAAAGGTTAGAGAACTATCGGCAAAGTCATCAAATAACACTGACGATGCTGGCGTTTTTAAAATAGCTGGATGCTCATCAAGAATTTGTTTCATTAGCTTCTCAACCAACACAACATCTGAGCCATAAGCAACACCAACGTTCACAAAAGAACGTGCATTACGGTCAATCAATGTCCAGTTTGTCACCGTGTTCTCTAATAAGTGACTATTTGGTACAAGCATATGCACGCCATCATTACGGCGGATACGGGTTGAACGAGTATTAATTGTCTCGACGACTCCTTTTGCATTGCCCACTTCTAAAAAGTCGCCAATACGGATTGGTCGTTCCCACATTAGTATCCAACCACTGATAAAATTGTTGATAATGTTTTGCGCACCAAATCCGACGCCTATTGCAATTGCACCAGAAACAAATGCAAAAGCTGTTAGAGGAATATTAAGTACTTCCAGCGAAGTAAAAACGAGAACGGCTATGGTAACGACCAGGTAAATGCGGGTGAATAGATGAACCGTGTCAGGACCTAAGTTTTTTGCCAGTAACGCTTTTTTAATTAATCGACCAATCCAGGTGACCACAAACCACATTAAAAACAGCGCCAAAGGGACTTGAATTACTTTAAGCACAGTAATTTGCACATCATTGTAGGTGAACAAAACAAACGATAGTGCAGATTGCAGATCAGCAAGGGTCATAAATTAACATTCCTAGTAAAAATCAGTTTGGTTCAGTTGTGACTAAGTTTAGCACGGCATAATAGGTGAAAACTTGGTAAATACTAAGTTCTTTATGCGCAATATGCGCTAATTATTAACTATTTTAGTCTACAGCTGCTATATACATAGAGAGAGCTTGAGGTTTCACAGGCTTTGAATAGCACGAGGAGAGCACAATGTCACAAATGACACTCACACAAAAACTTGCCACTTTACAACCTTTGGTTGATCTAAACTTATTCGAATCAAGTTTAGAGTACCGTAACCGCATCTTAAACTTACTTGCTGAGCAAGAGCACTCACTGAATTTAATAAACAAAGAGTTTGGCAACGCCATGCCAGAAAGCTTTGGCTCAGAGAAAAAGTTTGTGTTGGGTTACAACTAACCTATGGTGATGTATTACCAACAAGATTTAAACTGGCAGCTAGTGCCACTTTTTACTTAAGTGAGCCATTAATAAACAATTGATGGCTTTTTACACACCTTTATCCCTTCATTGTCATTATTTGCGTTCAAATTCCCCAATAAAACGACAAACTTGATTGTTTCTAGCCAAAAATTTGATAAGTTAGAAAAGATTTATCCACATTTTTGGAGCTCTCATGCGTAAGACCTTAGTAGCAACTACAATTGCTAGTGTGTTTTTATTATCTGCTTGTAGTTCACAGCAAGCTGACACTCAAACTCAAGTTGAAACTGCCGCTGAAACACAAACAGCCAATGTTGAAAACGTTCTTTTCAAGCCAAGCCCTTTACAATACATGGCCCCTGAGTTTGATAAAATTTCAACCAAAGATTACGAGCCAGCGTTTGAAGCAGGCATCGCACAGCAAAAAGCTGAAATTGCAAAGATTGCAAACAACCCAGAACCAGCAACATTTGAAAATACCCTTGTTGCAATGGAGTTCTCTGGTGAGCTATTAGACCGCACATCTGCGGCATTTTTTAACTTATCAGGTTTAATCTCTGACAGTGAGTACCAACGTATCGCCGCGAAAATGGCGCCGATTATGTCAGCTCACACTGATGACATTTACTTAAACAAAGCTTTATTTGCTCGCGTACAAAGCATTTACGACAACAAAGCATCTTTAAATGCTGAAGATCAACGCCTTGTTGATTACTACTACAAAAAGTTCGTTAACGCGGGTGCAAAACTAACTGAAGCTGAAAAAGCCAAAATGCGTGAAATCAACGCAGAGCTTGCCAAGCTTTCAACCGAGTTTTCGCAAAACATCTTAAAATCATTCAAAGAAGATGTAATTTTAGTTAAAGATAAAAGTGAATTAGTAGGTTTATCTGAAGGTGAAATCGCAAGCCTAGCTGCCGCTGCCAAAAAAGCAGGTAAAGAAGGTTACATGATCACCCTTGTGAACACGACTCGCCAACCTATCTTACAAAGCCTTGAAAACCGTAAGTTACGTGAAAAGATTTGGACTACCTCTTCAACGCGCGCCCAAGCAACAAACGGCCCTATCATCATTAAAGAAACTAAGCTACGTGCGGAAAAAGCCGCATTACTTGGTTATAAAGATTGGGCTTCGTATGTAATGACTAATCGTATGGCGCAAACAACTGAAAATGTTTACGGCATTCTTGATGACTTAGCACCGAAAGCGGTTGCTAAAGCAGAAGCAGAAGCAGAGCAAATCCAACAAGTTATCAAAAAGTCAGGTGAAACTTTTGCACTACAGCCTTGGGACTGGGCGTTTTACGCTGAAAAAGTTCGCCAAGAGAAGTACGACTTAGACCCAGCTTTAGTTAAGCCTTACTTTGAAATGCAGTCAGTGATCCACGACGGCCTATTTTTTGCGATGAATAAACTTTACGGTATTACCTTTAAAGAGCGTAAAGACCTACCTGTTTATCACGAAGACGTAATGGTGTTTGAAGTATTTAACGAAGATGGCAGCGCTATCGGCCTATTCTACATGGACCCTTATGCACGTGAAGGTAAACGTGGTGGTGCGTGGATGAGTGCCTATGTTAGCCAAAGCGGTCTAAAAGACACCATGCCTGTGATCTACAATGCGCAGAATATTCCTAAGCCAGCTGAAGGTCAGCCAACATTGATGACTTTCTCTGAAGTAACTACGATGTTCCATGAGTTTGGTCATGCTGCACATGGTCTATTCTCTAATGTAAAATACCCAAGTTTAGCGGGCACAGCAACAGCACGCGATTTCGTTGAATTCCCTTCACAAGCAAATGAAGACTGGAATATTGAACCTACAGTACTTGCAAACTATGCCAAGCACTACAAAACAGGTGAACCGATTCCAAAAGCGTTACTTGCAAAAGTACTAGAATCACAAAAGTTCAACCAAGGCTTCGATACAACTGAATATTTAGCCGCGGCACTACTTGATATGGAATGGCACTCATTTGGTGTTGATGCTGACATTACAGACGTACAAAAGTTTGAACATGATGCGTTAGACAAGCACGGTATTGCTTACTACCCGGTACCACCTCGTTATAAGTCTTGCTACTTTAGCCACACATTTGCCGGCGGTTACTCTGCAGGGTACTACGCTTATCTTTGGACTGAAGTGTTCGCAGCTGATGCGTTTGCACACATGACTGAAGAAGGTGGTTTAACACGTGAAAACGGTGATAATTTCCGTAAAGAGATTTTATCAAAAGGTAACAGCCGCGACTTAATGCAAAGCTACATTGAGTTCCGTGGTCAAAAACCAACAACAGATGCGTTATTAAAGCGTCGAGGTTTGGTTGAATAACCTAAAATTATTCGCAAAATGATGAAAGCCCGCAATTAATGCGGGCTTTTTGTTATAGTGCAATTTTTAAAATTACAAATTAATCAAACATGACCTACTTATTTGCTGTTACCCTGCTTTGGGCCTTTTCGTTTAGTCTTATTGGCGTTTATTTAGCAGGCCAAGTGGATGCATGGTTTAGTGTGTTAATGCGAATTGGCTTGGCAACTTGCGTATTTTTACCATTTTTACAATGGCGTAAGACCCCTAAGGCCCTAGCACTCAAGCTCATGGCGATAGGTGCGGTACAGCTTGGCGTGATGTACAGCTTCTATTACCATTCATTTTTGTACCTCAGTGTGCCCGAAGTACTGCTATTTACGGTAATGACACCGCTTTACATCACCTTGTTAAATGATTTGCTTGAAAAGCGTTTTAATGCCAAGTTTTTATTCGCCGCAATGCTAGCTATTTTGGGCGCCGTCGCTATTCGTTACGAAGGGGTTGATGAGAACTACCTCATTGGTATGTTAATGGTGCAGGCAGCCAATATTTGCTTTGCTACCGGGCAAGTAACCTACAAACGTTTAATGCAAGATGAGCAATTACCTCACTCTCGAGTGTTTGCTTGGTTCTTTATTGGCGCGTTAATTGTCGCACTGATTTGTTACGGTTTATTTGGCAATACTAGTAAGCTACCCACCACAACGACGCAATGGGGCGTGTTAATTTACTTAGGCACGATTGCTTCAGGGCTCGGTTATTTCGCTTGGAATAAGGGGGCAACCATAGTCAATGTAGGTGCCCTGGCAGTAATGAATAACTTACTAATTCCAGCTGGGATAATCGTTAACATTGTTATTTGGAACCGTGATGCCGATATCATCAAGCTTGCCATCGGCGCAGCGATTATCTTATTAGCACTTATTATAAATCAGAAACTTAATAAAACTGCCACGCAGACATGATAGGCTAAACTCTATTCGATTAGAGGAATGCTGATATGCGCGCACTGGTTTTATGTTGTTTAGTTTTCGTTATTCAAGGCTGTAAAAACCTGCCTGTGGAGCAGGCAGTGCAAGTGGGTGCTAGGCCTTACTATTTAATCGACAAGATGACTGATGGGCCGTTAAAGCAGCAACTTGCTGAATGCGGTAATGGCCCTTTTTACAAAACTGACTTTGTAATTGGTCATCGCGGCGCACCCATGCAGTTTCCTGAGCATAGTAAAGAGTCATATTTAGCCGCTGCGAGAATGGGCGCTGGCGTACTTGAATGTGACGTTGCCTTTACTAAAGACAAACAACTCGTGTGCCGTCATTCACAGTGTGATTTACACACCACTACCAACATTTTAGCGATTCCTGAGCTGGCAGCAAAATGCAGCCAACCTTTTACCCCGGCCAAAGACGGCCAACCAGCTCAGGCTAAATGCTGCACCAGCGATATCACTGAAGCTGAATTTTTAACCTTAAAAGCTAAAATGGATGGCTCCAACCCAAATGCCAAAACGGTCGCAGAGTATTTGCAAGGAACACCAAACTGGCGCACTGATTTATACGCAAACAGTGGTACCGTAATGACCCACCAGCAAAGTATTGAGTTATTCAAATCACTGGGTGTAAAAATGACACCCGAGCTAAAAAGCCCAGAAGTCAGCATGCCATTTAACGGTTTTAGCCAGCAAGATTATGCACAAAAAATGCTTGATGAGTATCAGGCCTTAGGGGTGAATAGCCAAGATGTTTATCCACAATCATTTAACCTTGAAGATGTGAAGTATTGGCTAAACAATCATCCAGAATTTGCAAACAACAGTATTTACCTTGATGGCCGAGATGAGCAAGCACACTTTGATGCCATGGATGAAACAACTTGGCAGCCTTCAATGCAGACTCTATATAACGACGGAATACGCATTATCGCACCACCAATGTGGATGCTTTTGAGCCTTGATGAATCAGGTAAAATCGTGCCCTCGCTTTATGCAATTAAAGCTAAACAAGCCGGGCTGAACATTATTACATGGAGTTTGGAGCGCTCTGGGCCATTAAATAATGGCGGTGGTTATTATTATCAGTCGATTGCCAGCGTAATTAAACAAGATGGGCAAATGATGAATGTGATAGATGTTCTTGCTAAGCAAGTGGGTGTGATGGCTATTTTCTCAGACTGGCCTGCTACTCTCACTTATTACGCAAGCTGTATGCAGTACCCTGCTAGCTGAGCATCAATAAATTTCAAGGGCTTTTGCTCGTCCAAAAGGTGGGGCTGAGGTATTATTAACTAAACCGTTTTTTACAAGGATTAACATGATTATTCAGCACCATAGCCACGACATAGCGACTAAAACAGGCGCAATGCGCACCAGTATTTATTGCCCTGTAGAAGAAGGTAAATACCCGTGTGTTATTTTCTATTCTGAGATTTTCCAAGAAACAGCACCGATTGCGCGCTCTGCGGCAATACTTGCTGGTCATGGTTTTGTTGTGTTAGTGCCAGAAGTTTTTCATGAGTTAAATCCTATTGGGACGGTACTCGCCTATGATGATGCAGGTAAAGATAAAGGCAACGCCGACAAATGGGATAAGCCTCTTGAGAGTCATGACTCAGATACTGAAGCTTTAATTGCATTTGCGGCTCAGCAAGATTACTGCACGGGAAATGTTGGTGCTATGGGCGTATGTATTGGTGGTCACCTTGCGTACCGTGCTGCTTTAAACCCAAATATCAAGGCCGCTTTTTGTTTATATGCGACAGATATACACAGCGATACCTTACCAGCACAAAAGGGGAATAACTCATTTGAGCGCATGGCAGATATCCAAGGTGAGATTCACTTTATTTGGGGCAAGCAAGACCCACATGTACCAAAGGAAGGCCGCCTTAAAATTTACCAACAAGCTGTTGCAACAGGAATTAATTACCAGTGGCAAGAAGTTAACGCACAACATGCCTTTATGCGTGATGAAGGTGAGCGATACGATCCAGCTCTTGCAATAACTATGTATCAACAAGCCGTTGCTTTATTTAATCGAACGCTTATTTAAACCGTCAGTGTGGCAACTTGATTAGTAAAATAATCCTTTAGGTAATCTAATAACACACGCAATTTTTTGCTTCCCGCTGCTCCTGGCGGGAACACCCCATAAAGCTCAATATCAGCAGTCTTATAATCATCTAATATTGTGCGTAGTAATCCCGCTTTGATCCTTGGCAATGCATCATAAACAGGGATCTTCGCTAAACCATGCCCAGCTTCAACAAAGGCAGTTCGCGCAGCAGCGTTATTTGTTCTTATGCCACCACTAACAGCCACCTCAAAGCGGCGTTTATCTTTTTCGAGCGTGACAACAGCACTACTTGGTTGATACACCACCCATGTATGCTCTGCTAAATCGGCAATGCTCTTTGGTATAGGGTATTTTGTAAAGTAATCGGCTGAGCCGCATAAGCAGGTCGCCATACTTGCTAGTTTAGTCGCTTGTAAATTTGAGCTTTCAAGGGCTACGCCTCTAATCGCTAAGTCATAGCCCTCTTTGATGATATCAACCACATCATCACTGAGCTGTAAATCGATATCAATTTTCGGATACAAACGCCTAAACTGAGCAAGTGCAGGTACCACAAGCTGCAAACCAACATTTACCGGACAACTTAGCTTAATAACCCCAACCGGTTTACTCTTTAAGTTCTCAAGATGTAAGTTAGCAGCCTCAGCGTGCTCGGTGATAGCCTGACAACGTTCATAATAAGCTATACCCGCTTCGGTAAGGGTCATGGTACGCGTTGAGCGATTAAGTAACGTAAGCTTTAGTTGTTGCTCTAATTTCTTTAAGTGGTAGCTGACAACAGCCCTTGATAAACCTAGTTGTTGAGCTGCTTTAGTTAAGCTGCCTTGCTGCACAATATGGGCAAACACCACCATGCTTTTTAATTGCTCGAACGATACTTTCATACAGACTCCTAATCTAACCTGAATTATTGTATCAATTATTAAACCAATGAAGTCAAATTTATCTGCGTTGTTTAACTCTATTTTCGCCCCTATAGTGTTATTAACGATATTTAATAAGCAAAAAGGGATTCACTATGTCAGCTAAGAAAATTTTAATGGTACTTACTTCTCATGATGAGCTTGGCGATACCGGCCATAAAACGGGCTTTTGGGTGGAAGAGTTTGCAGCCCCCTACTACGCCTTTATTGATGCCGGGGCAGAGGTAACTTTAGCATCTGTGAAAGGTGGCCAACCACCAGTTGATCCAAATAGCGCAGCGCCTGATGCTGCAACTGATGCGACTAAACGCTTTGAACAAGACAGCGCAGCTCAAACCTTAATGGCAAATACTAAACCATTAAATGAAGTAAAAGCCGGTGATTTTGATGCCGTTTTCTACCCAGGTGGTCACGGCCCTTTATGGGATTTAGTTGATAACCAAGATTCGATTAACTTAATTGAGCAATTTCTTAACTCAGACAAGCCAGTGGGTGCCGTGTGTCACGCCAGTGCAGTACTGCTTAATGCGAAAAATTCAGCTGGTAAATCTGTAGTATTTGATAAAAAAGTCACAGGTTTTAGTAACTCTGAAGAAGATGCCGTACAGCTTACCAATGTCGTACCATTATTGGTTGAAGATGAGCTCAAAAAGCAAGGCGGGCAATATCAAAAAACCGATGATTGGGGTGTACTAGCCATTGAAGATGGCCTTTTAATCACAGGACAAAACCCAGCAAGTTCTGAGCTTGCTGCGAAAAAACTGCTTACCAAATTAGGTTAGCCCTAAACCTTAGGTAAATACCTTGTACGTCAAGGTGTTTACCTTCACTTTTAATAAGTTATACTCATTCGGTCAAATTGATTTAAGAGCTTCTCATCATGACTGAAAAAAAAGCTGCCAAACTTCCTCCTATCAGTAGTAAACGATTCGCAATTTTAGGCATTATGCTTGTGTGCCTTGTACTGCAAATAATTAATAGCCTACCCGGCATACACTTAAACGGTTTAGGTATTTTGCCACGACAAATGTCAGGCCTATCAGGGGTGTTTTTTGCGCCATTTTTACATGGTGGCTGGGCGCACCTTTTTAGTAACCTAGTGCCATTTGCTATTCTCGGGTGGCTAGTTTGCCAATTTAGCGTTAAACGTTTCTGGCTGGTGTTTGCCGGTACAGC
This sequence comes from Pseudoalteromonas sp. NFXS39, assembly GCF_040148775.1. NCBI lineage: Bacteria > Pseudomonadati > Pseudomonadota > Gammaproteobacteria > Alteromonadales > Pseudoalteromonadaceae > Pseudoalteromonas > Pseudoalteromonas sp. NFXS39. The sequence continues at coordinate 227,046 of NZ_JAGDEC010000006.1, forward strand.
AATTATTGGCGGTTTATTAGTTTGGCTATTTGGCCGCAGCAATATTCATGTAGGGCTAAGTGGTGTTATCTACGGTTTATGGGGCTACTTAATTTGCTATGGCATTATGCACCGCTCATTCAAAGCCATTTTAATTAGTATTGCGGTTGTAGTGTTATACAGCGGCCTGATTTGGGGTGTCTTCCCGCAGCGCATTCATATTTCATTCGAAAGCCATTTATTCGGCGCAATTAGCGGCGCATTCATCGGTTATATTATGGCAAAGCGTGATAAACAAAAGTACCCTAAGCTTTAAACTGAAAGCTGAGAGCTTCTAGTCTCGCAACTTCATTGTCACCATCACGACACCATGATCCGTACTCTGATCATCATAGGCAAACTGGGGGTTGATTAAATGCTGATCATAGGTGTGATAATCAACTACCTCAAAAAAGCTGCCCTGAAATCCGGCATCAAACTCACGGGATAACAGAATATAATCAAATACTGAGCTGCTACTGCCAAAATAGTGGGTGGCTTCTCTATCGTTCTCGGTGACAACATGGCGCTGATAGAGTTGCCAACTATCTTGTAGTTTAAACTCTGAACGAGATGGGCTATTTTGCCTATGACCGCTAAAGCGAAGATGGTCAGCGATTAAATGGTTAAGCACGCCATCGTGTAACTCATTATTAAAATCCCCCATTACAATCACAGGGTTATTGGTGTGCGCCCTGCGTTTAATGATTTCAACGAGTATCAGTGCTGCTTCACTGCCACGCTGTATGCTCGATGCCCAGCGTCCAAGAGCTTGTGATTTTAAATGCATTACTAAGTTTTGCTGTTCGCTGCGGCTTTCATCATCTTGGTGCTGGAGCATGCTACGCTTTGATTTAAAGTGCACCACATAGCAATCGACCTGTCCTAAGTGAGGTACCTCAAGTGTTGCGCGAATAATGCTGCGGCTAAAGTTAAAACGAGCACTCAAGCCCATAGCTAAAACATCGTCTTGTTCTGCCTCAACCTGACTTACATCAACAATTTTATACCGCGAGGCAATGGCAACGACCGGATCGCGATAAATAAAGTCATCAATCACAGTCGGTTCTTCAACTACCGCAAAATAAGGGTAACCCTGCGCGTTAACTTGCTGTTTAAGTTCATTAATACTGAACACTTCTTGAAAGCCAATAATATCTGGCTGCTGGTTTTTAAGGTAATCGGCCAACCAGCGCTGCTTTTTAGCCCATTGCTCAGCGCTATAAATTCGCTGAAAATCATAAAATGCGTCAGGTGGCGCTAAATAATTATATAAATTAAACGTCGCGACCTTTAATTGATAGTTTTCTATCACTCAATTCCTTATTCGTCTAACCACTGTGTGGCAATAATTGGATCTTCAAAATATTTCACTTCGCCACTAATAAACCAGTTGCCCACTTTACTTGCCACTTGTTGCCAGTTTTTGTTGCCAAGCACTGCAATACGGCAAAATTCTTTGTTGTGTTTAAGCCCCAATTTGAAGTCATCCCAAGCGGCTTGCAACTCCCAGCCTTCTAGTTCAGTAATATCAACATAGGCTCTTATTTTTGCACCTGGGACTGCGGCTACTGCATTATCAATGAGAGGGGTGAGGGTTTTGTAATCGTCGTGCGTTAACTTACCCACCACTTTAATAGTGAGATAAAAAGTCGTACCTGTTCGCTCAAGCCCTATAGCTAAACCATGCTTTTTCATGTCATCCTCCTTATTATTCATAATTAATAACTGTACTTCCCTTGATCTATCTGATCAACTAGGATGGTAGTCTCGTAATGACATTCATTAAAGCACAATTTAGGAGTTTCAATGAGTAATACCGACAGTTATACGCCACCTAAAGTGTGGCAATGGGATGCAGAAAACGGTGGTGAATGGGCGAAGACGAATCGTCCGGTCTCAGGTGCGACCCACGAGCAAGACTTGCCCGTTGGTAAACATGATCTTCAACTCTACTCTCTTGCGACACCGAATGGCCAAAAAGTGACTATCATGCTCGAAGAGCTATTAGAGCTTGGTATTGATGAAGCCGACTACGATGCATTTTTAATTAAAATTGGCGATGGTGATCAATTCTCTTCAGGGTTTGTGAGTGTTAACCCTAATTCAAAAATTCCAGCCTTAATGGATCACAGTACTACACCCGTTACGCGCGTGTTTGAGTCAGGCGCAATTTTACAATACCTGGCAGAAAAGTTTGATTCTCTAATACCAAGCGATCATGCCAGTAAAACAGAATGTCGTAATTGGTTATTTTGGCAAATGGGTTCTGCCCCCTATTTAGGCGGTGGCTTCGGTCACTTTTATAGTTACGCGCCTTTCAAAATGCAGTACCCGATAGATCGCTTTACTATGGAAGTTAAACGCCAGTTAGATGTACTAAACCGTCATTTGAGCGACCATGACTACATGGCAGGTAGCGAATATTCGATTGCTGATATAGCGATTTGGCCTTGGTATGGCAATTTAGTGCTTGGTAACCTATATGATGCAGCTGAGTTCTTAGATGTTGAGTCATACAGCCATGTTCTTCGCTGGGCGAAACAAATTGAGCGTCGCCCTGCGGTAAAACGTGGTCGCAGAGTCAATAAAACATGGGGTGATGAAACTGAGCAACTAGCTGAGCGTCACTCTAAGGATGATTTTTAAGGGCTTTACTAGCCCTTTTTTATAACTTTAAACCACATGAATAAACTCAGCAAAGAAGACATTTACCAACGCCTCAGTAACACTGAAGATGCCCGTGCTTGTAAGGCAATTGATGAAGCAGCTTGTAAGGTAGTACCCGGCAATTTTATTACCTTATTAGTTAGCCAGCTATTCAGTAAATTTGCCGATGCTCTATTAAACCCAAAAGTAACCCTGCCTTGGCTTTTACAAAGCATTAATGTACCAACTAGTTTTATAGCATGGCTTGTGCCTATCCGTGAGTCTGGTTCAATGCTGCCACAACTGGCAATTGCAAGTTTAATTCGTCAGCTATCGGTCAGAAAGTGGGTGTGGGTGATTGGTGCGATTGTGCAAGCTTTATGTATTGTTGGCATGCTAGTTTGTGCTTTGACCTTACAAGGCGCAAGTGCTGGTTTTGCTATCATTGCTATTTTGATTGTCTTTAGCCTCGCTCGCGGCTTTAACTCGATTGCCGCAAAAGATGTACTGGGCAAGGTTATTCCTAAACAACAACGCGGCAGCATTAGCGGTCTTGCTGCCAGTTTTGCCGGGTTTGCGACGCTCACCTTTGGTCTTGGCCTGTGGTACCTACAAAGCCTTGGCTATGAAAATGGGGTTTATGTCGCATTAATGTTGGCTGCTTTGATGTGGTTGTTTGCAGCACTCAGTTATAGTCGTATTCAAGAATACAAAGGCGCAACCGAAGGCGCTGAAAACGGCTTATTACATGCCTTATCAAAATTAAAACTGCTTTATCAAGATAAGCAATTTGCACATTTTATTGTCACGCGAGCATTGTTGTTATGCTCTGCTTTGAGTGCACCTTTTTATATTGTCCTTGCCAGTGAACAAGCTTTCGACTTTTCATTGCTTGCTACATTTATGGCACTTTCTGGGCTTGCCAGTTTAGTCTCTGCGCCTATTTGGGGTCGACTAAGTGATTTATCGAGCCGTAAAGTATTAATGTTTGCTGCTATGCTTGTTACTGTTAATGGCTTCGCGGTGTATTTAGTTGCTTATTTCAGCCCACAAACGCTCAATGAGTTCTGGCTATTACCACTATGTTATTTTTTACTCACAGTAGCTCATCAAGGGGTTCGACTTGGGCGTAAAACCTACCTTGTTGATATGGCTGAAGGTAACAAGCGTACTGACTATGTTTCCGTCAGTAATACGGTGATTGGGGTTATATTATTATTACTCGGTAGTGTCGGCTTACTAAATAGCTATTTAACAACTGCTGAGTTGATTTTTTTCTACAGTATCTTAGGCTTAGTTGGTGCTATCAGTGCGTGGTTTTTGCCTGATGTCTAGATCCTGCCTTAAAAAAAGCGCATAATCGCGCTAATTTTGTTCCCATAAAAAGGATTTACTATGAAAAAGGCAGCTTTTGCACTTCTTACGCTACTTACACTTTCTGCTTGTAGCACCAGTGTGCCTATTCGTAACTTTGACGCTAACCCTGTACCGCAAATGGCCTCTGGCCAACATGACCTTGAAAGTATCAAAACCAATATTTTAAAAGCATGCATGAAACTAGGCTGGACATGTCGTTCAAATGCCGAAGGTCAAATCTTAGGTAAACTTGATATTCGTAAACATCAATTACGTGTTGATATTACGTTTAACGAGCAAGAATACTCTATTGATTACAAAGATTCGATAAACCTAGATTACAATGGTGAAAAGATTCACCGCCAATACATTAACTGGGTTACCAACTTAATGCGCAATATTGACGCTGAATTAGCCTATAAATAAAATTGACGCAGAATCAGTAATTAAAAAAGGCGACCTAGGTCGCCTTTTCTCTATTAGTTTTAAACAATTTAGCTGATGTAAAAGGTGGTAACCCCCGCTATAAAGTTTAATTGGCTAATATATTTACTTTATAAAGCCTGTTCCAAGTTCTATTTCACAGCTATGAAAAGCAGCCTAAAAACTAACCCACCCCATTCATTCGTTTAAAACGAATAAACCACTCGATTAATAGCATTATTAATTTATTTATTGCTAATTATAATGACTGCACAACTTCAGTTTTCTTAGGTGACATGATGAAAAAAGTACTTGTGTTAAATTCATCTTTAAATGGTGAACAAGGTAATTCAACCAAGCTTAGCCAACAATTTGTTGAGCAGCTTGCTAACAACCAACAAATTTCAGTAACAACTCGCGATTTAAGCGACAATGCGATTGCCCACTTAACGCAGACAGAAATGGCTGCTTGGATGACTGATGCAAATGAACGTAGCGATGAGCAAAAAGCCCTTGCTGCAATTTCTGACGATTTAATCGCTGAACTTAACGATAACGAACTTATCGTTATTGGTATGCCAATGTATAACTTTGGTATTCCATCAACATTTAAAGCTTGGGTTGATCGTATTGCCCGTGCTGGTATTACATTTAAATACACTGAGCAAGGACCTGTGGGTTTAATTACGGACAAGAAAGTCGTAGTACTTGCAGCGCGTGGTGGTATCTATCAAGGCACCGACATGGATACACAAACTAAATACTTAAAAGATGTACTTGGTTTTGTGGGTATGACAGATGTTAACTTTATTTATGCTGAAGGCTTAGCGATGCCGGGCGCAGAGGAAAGCTTAGAAACGGCGGCAAATGAGATTAAATCTTTCGCTGCTTCAATCTAAAACGCCAATACCTTAAAGCTAAGCAATAAAGCGGTCATCATGACCGCTTTATTATTATCTGTACTCAACTCTTAGTAATCTAAAACGCTTTATAACCCGTATTGCTGCTCAGAAGTTAAAAGTAGCAATAGTCATGAGTAATTTAAAAAAACAAGCAATTAATATAGTGTGGTTCAAGCGTGATTTAAGGTTTTCTGATCACACACCTCTTGCCAAAGCAGTACAATCTGATCTCCCTTGCTTGTTAGTTTATAACTTCGAGCCTTTGCTGATTGAAGACCCTCATTACAGCTTAAGACATTGGCGCTTTGTTTATCAGTCATTAGTCGATATGAATAAACAACTTAAAAAGTATCAGACTCAAGTTGCTATTTATAATCAAGAAATGATCAGTTTATTTAAAACACTTAATGATGAATTTGAAATAAAGACCGTATACAGTCATCAAGAAATTGGCCTACTAAACACCTACAACAGAGACAAAGATGTTAGGCATTGGCTTGAAAAAAGAGCAATTACATGGAATGAAACACCTCTGGGCGGTGTAATTAGAGCTCGTCCCAAACAATGTGACTGGCAAGATCACTGGCACACAGTGATGAATGAATCCCTTGATAACCCTGACTGGCTCAAGTTTAAAGCAATACTACCTAAAAAATATCAAATACCGAACTACATAAATAAATTAGCATCCCATGATAAATATTTTCAATATGGCGGACCTCATGCTGCTAGAGCTACCCTGAGGAGTTTTATCGAAAGTCGTGCTGCAGGTTATCAAAAAGGAATTTCCAGCCCATCACAAAGTAGGTATGCATGCTCTAGGCTCTCTCCTTATTTAGCATGGGGAAATTTAAGTCTGAGACAAGTTTATCAGACATTAAAGTATTACCTCCCCAAGCAACCAAGAAGCTGGCGTCGTTCATTACATGCTTTTGAGTCTAGGCTTCATTGGCATTGTCATTTTATGCAAAAGTTCGAAACTCAATGCAGTATGGAGTTTGCACCGCAAAATGCAGGCTACCTGCGTTACCCTTATCGCGATGATGAACTCGTTGCAGAGCACTTAAAGCGCTTTGAGCAAGGTCAAACAGGTATTCCTATTATTGATGCTTGCATGCGTTGTCTAGCAGCAACGGGTTACATTAACTTTCGAATGCGCGCTATGTTAGTGAGTTTTATGACCCATCATATGAATATCCATTGGCAATCAGTCAGCTTTATTTTATCGCGTTATTTTTTAGATTTTGAGCCGGGTATTCACTACCCACAAATCCAAATGCAAGCATCGGTCACAGGAACTAACACTATTCGTTTATATAACCCAATTAAGCAATCAAAAGACAAAGATCCTGATGGCTTTTTTATTAAAACCTGGTGCCCTGAGCTTAAAGAATTACCCATAGAGGATCTCCACCAGCCATGGCAACAGCCACCAATGGAAGCCGTGTTTAATAATTTTAAACTCGGCGAGGACTACCCAGAGCCCATGGTCGATATAGAACGCGCTGCCAAGGATGCTCGTGAGCGATTATGGTCATTTCGAGAGCGTGATGATGTAAAGCGTGGCACAGAAGCCGTACTACGCCAGCATGTTACAAGCCTTAAAAGGCAACAGCATGGTTCATAAAAAGCTTAATTTACCAAGCAAAACTTGCCCAGTTTGTGACAGGCCATTTAGGTGGCGTAAAAAGTGGCAGCGTGACTGGGAGCATGTTAAATACTGCTCTGAGCGTTGCAAGCGCGAAGCGAAAAGAAATATTGGCGTTTAAGTTGCACTTATATCGTTAACTCACAGTTTTCGGCACAAAACCCTGAAAGCCTTTCACGGTAGCCGAAAAAATTTACAAAGGAGATGACAATGACGATTAAAAAATCTGCACATACGAGTTGGTCTGGTGATATTAAATCTGGCAAAGGCTATATTTCTAGTCAAAGCGGTGCGCTTGATAAACAGCCATTTGGTTTTAATACTCGCTTTGAAGATAAGCCAGGTACTAACCCTGAAGAACTGGTTGCAGCGGCACACAGTAGCTGTTTTAGCATGGCGCTATCGCTGGCATTAACAGAAGCAGGCTTTGTCGCTGACGACATAACTACCAAAGCAACAGTGAGCCTTGATGAAGTTGATGACGGCTTCGAAGTGAGCCACATTGCACTTGATGTCAGCGCGAAAATAACTGAAATTTCGACCGAAAAGTTTGAGCAACTTTGCGAGCAAACCAAGCAGGGCTGCCCTATTTCTAAACTGATGAATGCCGAAATATCACTCACCACAAAGCTTAATTAATCACACTTGGCCAAGCGTTGCTTGGCCTTTTCATACCAATATGCTTAATTAAGTATTATGGCGATTAGGTATGCGACTCTTACAAACCCACAACACTTTATTACAATGTAAATACCAGCTTGTTGTATTATGTTTCTGAAACAAAACCAAATACAACAAGGATATGTATGTTTAAACAACTAGCCCCTATTGCTCTTGCAACACTTGCTTATTCAAGCTGCTCAATCGCAACAGAACAACAAGTAAATAAACAATGGTTCAATAGTATCGACTATACGCACATCGAGAATAACAGATATAGTTTTAATGCTTACCAATTAGTGAGCCATTACTACTTTGAGGAGCAGCAGAGCTCGGGTGTGCTCGATGATTATGGCTACCTAGATACAGATTCAAACATCCGAGTGAATTACTTTAATAGCGATTACACTGATTATCTTGGCATGTTTGGTGAAGGTTATTATAAAAATTGGTTTGTTACAGGTGAAATTTACGATGTTGATGATACTGATGACTATACCTTAGGAATAGGCTACTTATTTATTGATGCCTTAAAAGTCTCTGTAAATAGGGATGTGCGTGAATATGGTGATGATTATTTTCGCTTAAAAGCCCAGTATAACCTCCAAATCAACGATAAGGATTACCTTGGTTTTAGCGCAGAAACAGATGATGAACTCGACGTTTGGAATGTCTCTGCCAGATACTTTAATCATTTAAGCGGCAGCCATTACATTACCGTCGATGTTGGCCACCAAGACAGCCTTTATGAATCAGCAAGCAATGCCATGATCAGCTACTACTTCGGCGATCACTATGCCATAGGTGCAGGGTTGGATGACTCTGAACTCGTTTTACAAGGTAAGTACTTTATTAACGATCGCTATTATTTAACCGCGAATTACACTGAAAGCGGCTCTGCTGAACTTTATAACCTTAAGTTTGTTGCCCAGTTTTAAACTGGAATGAATCAACAGTTTTAAACAAAAACGCCACTTTAAAAGTGGCGTTTATTAGTATGTAGAATTACATATTACCTAGCTTCATCATCATTGCAGTGTACATCTTTAAGTTCAGTGCTAACTGCTCTTCAGTAATAAACTCATGCTCTGAGTGGCCTGTGTACTTTTTACCTGGCATTGATGGACCGAATGACACCGCATTATCAAATAGCTTAGCATTTGTGCCACCACCGATTGATACAAAGCCCGCGTCTTTATCGCCGGTAAAGTGCTTAAAGATATCGAGTAGCGCTTCTGCATGAGGCGCACCATCTAACAGCATTGGCGTACCAATTACCACTTTAGTGTCTTTTAACGTGACATTATTCGTGGTTTGCCAAGCACTAAGCGCTTCATTAATTTGCTGCCTAAGCACGGTTTCTTGTTTACCCACTGGACGACGCATATTAATCGACAGTTTAATGTCGTTACCGTCGCGGCTTAATAAAGTTGGCGAAACGGTCATCGGACCCATAAAGTCATGCTTGTAACCGATTTCACCGAATTGCGCGCCATATAAATCAAGACCAATTAGCTGATTGATAAACTCAATTGCTTGACCATCGCTATTGTTCTCAAGATCGATGCCTTTGAAGATTTCAGCAAGGTGAGCAATCGCATTTTCACCCGCTTCTGGCTCCGATGAATGCGCTGAAATCCCCTTCACTTTCACTAACAAACCATTTGCTTGCTCAGTCATCGCCACTTTGACGTTTTTAAGCTTAGCGACATTATCGTGTAATTTAGCCACAGTCGCCGCATCAGCGTTATGCACTAACACACTGGCATCTTCAGGGATTTGGCTAACAAAGGCGCCGCCTTTTAAGTCACTGACATATAAACCTGTTTGTGCTGAGGTTGCTGAGAAAGTCGGCGCAATTAAGCTCCAGCCTTTTTCTGCAACAACCACAGGGTATGAAGCATCAATAGTGACAGCATATTTAGGTTGCTGATAGGTTTTCATGAACTCTTCGAGTGGTGCCCAATCAGATTCTTCTGCGAGGTAAACCATTAATTCAATACGGTTATTTAAAGTAATGCCGTTGTCTTTAATCGCCTTCATTGCATGCAGTGCAGTCGCAATTGCACCTTTGTCATCTTCTGTACCACGTGCAATTAGCTTTCCTGGCTCAGAGGTTTTATCCATTTTAAATGGACTTTGCTGCCATTTACTGGCATCTGCTGGCTGCACATCACCATGGGTTACTATGGTTACTTTGTCAGCTTGGTTACCCATGCCAATTAATACTGTGTAGCCTAAATCTTGGTAATCAAAACCAAACTGCGCCGCTTTCATTTTTAAGAACGACTTAAAGCCAATGAAATCAGGGTTATCAGGAGTCGCTAGACCTTCTTTATTCACTGTTGGGTACGAAACTAAATTCTCTAAGGTATGAATTTGCGCTTGTTGATATTGCTCTACCGCGTAGTTAGCCAGCTTTTCACTTTGCTCAGACACAGCTGCCTGACTAGAGAAAGCACTTAATAAAAATGCAGCAAGTAATGAATGTTTCAAGATAAGCTCCAGAGTTTAAGAAGGTTTTTAGAAAGTCGCCTTGATTGTAACGCTTATAACGCCGACATAACATCTCTAATTCAAGCAAAATAGATCGCTTAAAAATACCAACAAGGTACAATAGCCACTCACCCTATTAATTCGTTTGTTAGACTCATGAACCGCAGAAAAAAGATCTTCACTAAACTTAAGCAAAAAGATAAGCGCGCCAATGCAAAATTGCATAAAAGCAATAAACCGGCATACATCTCAAAAGCAGAACGCGATAAATTAGCACAGCAAGAAACTGAGCAGGAAAGTTAAAATACCTAGCGGTCAGCGGTAAGATTGTAGGCGCGATTTTACATCGCGCAACACGCGAAATAAACTTCACGCTTCTTCAAGACATTTATTTGCACAAAGAGGTTAAGAGGCGCTGCGCTTTAGAGAAAATAACAAGTAATCAATTGTTTCCCCTCATTGTCTTCTCATTCATTTCTCTTTGTGCAATTTGTTTTAACGCGAAATAAACTTCACGCTTCTTCAAGGCATTTATTTGCACAAAGAGATTAAGAGGCGCTTCGCGCTACACAAAGAAACACTAAACCCCATAAAGAGAATAAAAAGCGTTGCGCTCTAGATAAAAAAGTATTTATTCAATTATCTTACCCTGATTTTTTCAAGGAGCTTCTAACGCTTTCTCTGGCTTAAAAGCACCTGCTACAATTCGTAAATGTTAAGCAAAATGCGCAATTTCAATCAGGTAACGACTTAGGGGCCATGGCAAACTGGCCTCACTTCTGAAAAGCATTAACGAGTAACTATGAAAACGAGGCAACAACAACGCATTGAGCTAGTCTGTGACTATATTAGTCAGCATCTTGATGAACCTTTATCACTGGAGACACTGAGTGAGGTGGCATGTTGCTCGAAATATCATTTTCATCGTTTATTTGTCGCGGGGGTTGGCCTAAGTGTCACCAAATATGCGCAACTTGCGCGCTTAAAGCGGGCCTCATTTCGACTTGCATTTGAGCATCAACTTAAAATTATTGATGTTGCATTAGAGGCGCAATTTGATAGCCCAGAAGCATTTAGCCGTGCTTTTAAGCGCACATTTAAGCAGTCTCCAAGCGAATTCAGAAGCAAACCAAACTGGCCTAATTGGCACACACAGTTTGAATTTTCATTACCCGATAAAAAGGTTTGCCCTATGAACGTAAACATTGTTGATTTTAAAGCACAGCCTGTGGCGTTACTTACCCACCAAGGCGCTGCAAATACCCTTATGAATACCGCTGCACAATTTATTGAGTGGCGCAAAGAGTCAGGCTTTTCACCCGTTAAAACGAGTAATACTTATGGGATCCCATATAGCGATCCGGCAACGACTGAAGACCATGCATTTCGTTTTGACTTTGCAGGCAGTATCACCTCACCGATTACTGAAAACCCGCAAGGCGTGCGTAATGGTGAAATCCCAGCAGGACGCTGTGCAGTAGTACGTCATAATGGCTCTCATGACACCATTAGCGATACAGTTTACTACTTATACCGTGAATGGCTGGTGCAAAGTGGCGAAGAGGTCCGAGACTTCCCTTGCTTTTTTCATTACCTCAACCTCATCCATGAGGTAGATGAATGTGACCTGCAAACGGATATATATTTGCCGATAAAATGATTGCGAGTTGCGAGATATTGTAGGCGCGATTTTATATCGCGCAATATAAAAAGATAACGCGCGAAATAAATTTCACGCCTACGACAGCTTATTTCACATTTTTATCGGACACGTGACCTGACTCGCTAACTTTACTCTCGTAACTAGAAACTCTGGTTTTTAATCTGAAAGCTGACGGCTGATAGCTGACAGCTCTCTTTCCCCTAGCAACTCGCTAACTCCCTTCCCTAAAACCTATAACTCACACTGGCATTATACGAGCGGCCTTGTCCTGCAAGTTGCTCAAAGCCATTACTCATATCTTGCTTATAATTAGCAATACTTACACCGCCAAGTGGCTGTTGGTAGTATTCATCAAGTAAGTTGGTAATTGCTAACTTAAAGGTTAAATTTTGCCACGTTTTCTGGCTTGAAATAGCCAATAGCTGATAGCTGTCGGTTTGGTTTTCTAAACGACGCTCATCAACATTAGTTTTACTATCAACCCACTGCCAGCTCAGTGCGTTTTGCCAGCCTTTGTATTCGTGCTCTAGGCTCAGCTCAGTGTGCAGTGGCATAATTTGATATAAGTCTTCATTGCTATCATCACGTTCGCCATGAGTACTGGTTAGTGAGCCTTTTAGCTGCCACTTTCCTGCTTGCTTTGTGTTGTAAAGTTCAATCAGGCCCGCCAGTTTTGCACCGTAAAGTGTCGCATCTAGGTTCGTGAAAGTAAGAATATTACGCTTAGTATGCGCCATGTCGGTGCGATTAAAGCTCTTAGTAACTTCAGCATCAATATAATCATTTACTTGCGTGTACCAAACATTTGCCGTTACTTGCCAGCTATCGTCTTTGGCTAATTTGGTGTAGCTAGAGCTTAATGTGTGGGCTGTTTCGGCTTCTAAATCTGGGTTACCAATATAACCGTTACCATCGCCAAACCAACCAATCATGGTGGTTGCCATCGTGCCGACACCCCAGCTATAACGCTCATATAAATTGGGTGCGCGATTTTTACGAGCTAAACCAAATTGCAGCTCATCGTTGTTCGATAATTGATAGCGAGCAAGTAAGCTAATATCAACTAAAGTGTCGTCACGTTTACGGTCTAATTGGTTAAACTCCATCGCAGCTTGGGCATCGGTTTTTGACATATCCATCATCGATCCCATATGACCCATGCCGCCCATACCACCTTCGTTATAAGCCTGCACTTCGCCAGTATCTGTGGTTACTTGCTCAACACGAACACCTGCCGATACCCACCATGCTTGGTTTACTTGGTTTTGATACTCAGCAAATGCCGCAAGGCGGTCACGTTTGCCATCATTAATGTTTACGTATTCATTTGGGCCCATCATCATTGACCCTGCAACCGCTGGCCACCAATCATCAATTCGATAACCGTAGTATTCTTGCCCTATCATTAGTGAAGACTGTTTTGATAAATCAGTGCGCCAGTGAATTTGATAACTGTAATCTTGTGCATCGGTATTCATTGGCATCATGCCGGTTTTCTCATTACTGAAAAAACCCATTTCGTGTTTTACATCATGCGCATTCACTTGCACCTGCAAATCACCATTTTCAAGCTCACGTTGATACTGAGCAACGAAACCATAGCTGGTGTTATCGGTCATATCCATGTATTGATTAGGAAAGCCTTGGTAAGGAATTTTTTGATGCGTCAACTTAATTACAAGCTGTTGTTTATCATCACGAATAGCGCCCGTTAAAGCATGATTTTGCACTCGATATAAGGTATCAAGTACACGCTCACCATGGCCATCATCATAACTGTTAGCATCTTCAAAGCTACCTTGGTAAGACAAGCTAAACTGTTTGCTAGCAAGGCTTGCACCTAGGGCGTATGCTTGGCTGTCGTTAACGCTCTTATACTGGGCAGTAACATAGCCAGCACGCCAGTTAACTGAGTCTGTATCACTAAATTCAGGGGCAATCGTATTTACCCTGATAACACCAGCAATATTATCACCGCCACTGCTTACCGGTGATACACCAGCAACAACACTATATGAGGCAATTTGGTTTGCCGACACATAAGAGAGTGGCGGGTTCATTTGGTTAGCACACGCTGCTGTGACATCAGCACCATCAACTAAAACTTTAACTCTATCTCCCATCATGCCGTTCATCACCGGCAAGTTAGACACACCTCCGGCTGCTGAAAAATCAACACCTAAATCTTTCAGTAATGAGTCAGCAGAGCCAACTAATTGATGGTTATTTTGGGCGTGACCTTGCACTTCTATCACTTCAATAGAATCATCAGCAAAGGCAGAAATACTTAAAACACAGCTAAGTGCTGCAGCAATTTTAGAAAATAAAAAACCAGGACGAGAAGATTGCGTGTTCATAACTCTTTTAAAATCAAAGCAAATAATTAATGACGCCGATTATAAAACTCATTAATTAGTCTGAACACGTGACATATTGTCGCACCCTGTCACAGGTAAATAACTTAGCGCAGCACCACTAAAGGAATACGGCTATCTTCAATCATTTTTAAGGTCGTGCTGCCTAAAAAGAATTGCCGCCATTTAGAGTGACCAAATGCGCCCATCACCATTAAGTCAACGGCATGGTCACTTTTATATCGCCACAAAGCTTGGTAAACATCGCCATCGAGCATGCGCGCCCTGACATTAAAGCCGTTTTCAGCCAGCCTTGCTGAGGCGGTATCAAGTTTGTCTTGGCTGTGACCATCTTGTTTATCCACCATCACCAAGTGGCAATCTAAGCCAGATAAAATGCCACCATTGATAATTTGTGTAATCGCTTTGTCGGTACTTTCGCTGCCATCATAAGCCAGCATAAAATTTGTAGGCTCATGAAATTGCGGCGGCACAATCGCAACCGGGGTATGCACCTGACGGATCAGCGTTTCAATATGCGAGCCCAGTACTTTAAAATCATCGTAATGGCCTTTACCTGAGCGGCCAATAATCATCACGCGGGCATTGTCTTCATGTTCAAGTAAGGCATCAACAAGACTCATTGAAAGCTGCTGTTGCTCAATCTCGGTTAGGCCTGCATGCTCGGCTTTTTTCATTGCTTCATCAAGCAATAATTGACCATGCTGCGACGCTACTTTGTTGCGCTCTTGTTCAAGTTTTGCCAATTGCTCTAACAATGAGGTTTGCGAGCCTAAACCAATAATTGCGGTTAAATCATCACTGCCCTGCGGCAAAGGTGGCTCTAAAGCATGCAGAAAATTTATCGGATGGCTGGAGCGCTTAGAAATCCAAATAGCCGCTTCTGTCACCGCATCGGTCATGCATGAACCGTCGATACAGGCAAATATCTTTTTCATTGCGCTCTCCTTTAAACCAATTCAGTTAACCAAGTATAGTTGGCTTTTCATCTGTATTTAATTTGAACAGCAAAGACTTAAGAAG
The DNA here is from genome assembly GCF_040148775.1 of Pseudoalteromonas sp. NFXS39. Taxonomy (NCBI): domain Bacteria; kingdom Pseudomonadati; phylum Pseudomonadota; class Gammaproteobacteria; order Alteromonadales; family Pseudoalteromonadaceae; genus Pseudoalteromonas; species Pseudoalteromonas sp. NFXS39. The sequence goes on from NZ_JAGDEC010000006.1 coordinate 242,259, forward strand.
TTCAGGTTATTTTCTTATAGCAAACAAATATAGAACGTTCCAAAAAGTACTGTATCAACCCCGTTAATTTGTATTACAATAGCGCTGGGCACACATCTCTACTCCAGAACAAAGTATTTGTTACTGGCATTTTCAATTATCAAAAATCTATTTTGTTTTTAAATTTATTTTTAAAGGAATTACATGACTAACGTAGCCAACCCCCAAGGCAACGCAAGCACGTTTACCATTCTGATAGTATTGGCTTTAGGCACATTCATTTTAGGCCTATCAGAGTTTTCTATGATGCCAATGTTGCCCTTGATCAGCGAAACATTTTCGTCTACGCCAGCGCAAAGTGGTTATGCCATCAGTGCTTACGCAATAGGCGTAGTCGTCGGTGCCCCGCTATTTATGATCACAACCGCCAACATGCGTAAGCGCAATGCACTGTTGATGTTTGTCAGTATGATGTTTTTATTCAATGGTTTAAGTGCTTTTGCAAACTCACTTGAGCAACTTATTTTATTTCGCTTTTTAAGTGGTTTACCACACGGTGCCTACTTCGCCGCCGCGATTTTATTGGCTGCCGATATCGCCCCTGCCGATAAACGGGCAAGCTTTATGTCAAAAGTATTTATGGGTTTAACCATTGCTACTATCGTTGGTGTGCCCATGGTCACCCTTGTGGGTCAAAACTTTAGCTGGCGTTATTGTTTGGCGGGCACCGCTGTACTTGCGTTAGTTGCCTTGGTATTGATTGTGAAATACGTACCTAACGTAAAAAATACCGCACCAACATCGATTCTCGATGAGTTAAGTGTATTAAAGAACAAGCTCGTATGGACCATTCTAGGTATCATCATTATTGGTTTTGGTGGTGTATTTTGTGTTTACACTTACATTGCTGACACTATTTTAGAAGTCACCCATACCCCTGCTTACACTATCTCTATTGCCATGATCATGTTTGGTATTGGCTGTACTTTAGGTAACTACGTATTAGGTAAAGCCGCCGACCACTCACCGCTGAAAACCACAGGCGCAGCGCTAATTGGTGCTATAGTATTTGCTGCCAGTTATGTAAGCGCCAGCCACAATATTTGGCTGTTATATGCGGTTATTTTCTTTATTGGCTTTAGCGTGGGTTTAGGTACTGTGATCCAATCGCTATTAATGGATGTATCACCACAAGGCCACGCCATGATAGGTGCGCTGGTACAGTGTGCGTTTAATACAGCCAATGCCATTGGCCCTTGGCTTGGCGGCATGGCTATTGCCGAAGGCGCACTGCCAAGTCAAACAGGCTATGTTTCGGCGGCACTATTCTTAGGTGGCTTTTTAATGTGGTCGTTAAGTGCGATGCAGATGAAAAGACAAAGCTGTAAGCCTTAAGCTCTCAAAAATGTAGCAGCGATTTTATATCGCGTAGGATAAGTGGCGTTTAACCTGAATGATTTAACATTCGGCGTTAAAACGCCTCCTACGCTATCAGACTTACTCATCCTGAAATATCTCTTCGATACTCAGGTTGAATAAACGCGCGGCTTTAAATGCTAATGGCAAACTTGGGTCAAATTTACCTTTTTCAATCGCATTAATAGTTTGCCTAGACACATCCAAAAGCTCTGCGAGTTTCGCTTGGGTGTAGTTGTGCTCAGCACGAAGCACTTTCAAGCGGTTTTTCATTCTTCGCCCTCGTCGTTTAACTGCTTATTCATCATTAAAAGACTCACTAAATAGGTTAAGCTCATAAAGATTACGAGGTGCGATATATCTTCTTTAAAGCTTATTAAACCGCTTGATTGCACCACCGAATAAGCGAAACCAAATACCAAGCTTGCACCCAAAGTAATGGCCATTGCATTAAGGTGCATACGCTGCTGAAGCTCATCCATTCCTTGTAGTTGTCGCTTGTTCGATAAAATCATCTTGATGCCAACTACGACATTAATTAAGATTGCTACAACACTAAAAACAGCCTGCTCTTGCCATAAAAAATGTGGTCCAAATGAGGCAATTGCTAAAGTAATCACCCATGCTGATGTCCATTTAGCGAGGTTTAGCGTGTTCTGCTTATTACGCTGTTTAAAGGTTAATCCTGTTCGATTCATTATTCTCACCTTAAAAGTAAAGTAAACTTGACTAAAGATTAATCTAGCAACACAAAAAGTCAAATAAACTTTACAAAAAGTTTTATATACACGACATCAATATGATTTTTTAATGTCAGAAAAGGCAAGGTGCTTGCTGTTAATCTCATAATATTGTATTAATCAAAGTATCGCGTAGTCTTATAAAAAATCGGTCCAATCGGACTGCGTTTCTAACAATAACAATGAAGATAACACTATGAATACGGCACTGTTTTTCGTTGGAGAATGGCAAGTTACCCCGGCTACCAACTCAATCCGACGCGGTGAGCAAACAAAGCATCTTGAACCCAAGGCGATGGATGTATTACTGCTGCTTTGCGAAAAACAAGGTGAGCTACTAACGAGCGAAGAAATCATCAGCCATTGCTGGCCAAATGTAGCGCTGGGTGACAACCCCCTGCATAAAGTGATCACCCAATTACGTAAAGCCTTTGACGATAAAGCAAGCGATCCGCATTACATAGAAACCATTCGTAAACGTGGTTATCGGGTTATTGCCGAAATCAACTTTCCACTCAACGAAGAACAAAAAGCCAGCCAAACCAGTTGGCAAGGTGATTCGCCCTTTGTTGGCTTAAGTGCGTTTGCACCAGAGCAAGCCGATGTATTTTTTGGTCGTAACAAACAAATTGCCACTTTGCTACAGCGAGTGTCGGCTCAAATTGAGTTTGGTCGCGCATTTTGCTTAATTTTAGGCGCCAGTGGTTCAGGTAAATCGTCGTTAGTTAACGCAGGTGTATTGCCCGCTTTAATGTCGAGTAATGGCTACGATGGCATTAGAGTACACAGTTACTGCCAACTCGACTTTGCCGATGTCAGTAAAGAGCGCTTACTGCTTGATTTAGCCTCAACCTTGCTCGATTTAGAAGTAAACGACGCACCTGTACTTAGCGATATAAGCGCCGATGCGTTGGCTGAATTGTTATTAACAGATCCAGAACAGGTTATTTCCCGCTGTAAAGCAGCACTTGCAGCGCTAAATAAAGAGCGCACTACGCCCTATTTATTTTTATTTATCGACAGGCTCGAAGTGCTATTGTCATCGCCGCTATTTAGCGATGACGAGCGCAACCAGCTGTTAGCACTTATTGAGCGCTTAGCAACAAGTGGCTGCATGATCATTTTTAGTGCCTGTCGTAATGACTTTTACCCGCAAGTAGTGAGTCAACCAAGTTTAATGGCAGGTAAAGCCAATGGCGCACATTTTGATTTATTAGCGCCAACTCGCTCTGAGCTTAAGCAAATGATCCGTTTGCCAGCACTTGCAGCAGGCTTAAGTTGGCAACATCACCCAGAGCATCACACACCGCTTGATGAACAACTTTGTAACGATACTGCCAATAACCCTGATGCATTGCCGATGCTGCAATACACCTTGCAGCAGCTTTACTTGCAGCGCAGCCCAGACAACGAATTATTGTTTTCTGAATACCAAGCGCTTGGCACCATCGAAGGAGCCATCGGCCAAAAAGCCGAACAGGTATTTTGCCAATTACCCAAAGACCAACAAACTGAACTTGCTGTAGTTCTTTCTAAGCTGATCACTTTAAACCCAGATGGCGAAACGCTCACCAGCCGTGCAGCACATTGGAGCGAATTAACCAGCCCTGCTGCGACCAAGCTTGTTCAGGCTATGGTCGATAGTCGCTTGTTTGTATCACACCTTAAAAATGAGCAAGCCTGCTTTAGCCTTGCCCATGAAGCCCTGCTACGCCATTGGCAACGCGCCATAGATTGGGTGCAAGAGCACCAACAAAGCTTAGCAATTCAAAGTCGTGTGCAACTAGCCACCGAGCGCTGGCTGCTTGAACATAAACACAGCGACTTTTTATTAGCCCAAGGCAAACCGCTGCAAGAAGCACAAAGCCTAGTTAAAAACCCTATGTTTAGCTTATCGAGCGACGAACAAGCGTTAATTAAAGCTTCTAACAACAAAGCCAAACGTAAAAAACGCGTGTTACAAATAACGGCGGCTGCACTTGTGTGCTTAACCTTTATTGCCACATTTATGAGCGTGCGCAGCTATCACGCCGAACAAATAGCAAAACAAAAACGCCAAGAAGCTGAGAGTTTATTGGGTTTTATGGTCGGTGAATTTGCCGACAAACTCAGAAGCGTTAAGCGCATGGATTTATTGGATGGTATTAGCAACAAAGCCCTTGAGTATTTTACCAACCAAGACGAAGAAACAGCGTCACTGTTTGACTTTAGCGATAAACAAGCCGAGTTTAATAACCGTTTTCAATACGCTCAAACCTTAGAGGCCATGGGCGAAGTCGCTTACTCTCGAGGCAAAACCGACGAGGCCTTCACTGCCTTTGAAAATGCACGAACGCGCCTAGAATCATTACTAAAAATTCAACCCAACAACCTAGATGTTTTAATGCTCGCAGGGGCCAATGCTTTTTGGCTTGGTAATTTAACTTATGAGCAAAGTAATTATTTAGCGACTGAGCCCATGTTCAAACGTTACTTGGCTTACAGCGAAATGATGTATCAGCTTGCCCCTAATGACTTTAATTCAATTATGGAGCTATCTTACTCACACAATTCACTTGGCTCGCTGTATTTAAAACAGTTTAATTACGCACTTGCAAAACAAAGCTTTACTGAATCTTTAAAACTTAAAAACCAAGCCCTTGATCTTAAACCTAATAACAAAAATTTATTACGCGATAAAACAGACACCATTAGCTGGATTGCAAGCACAGAAGAAAGGCTAGGAAATTTAAGCGAAGCATTGACCATGCTTGAGCAAGCTATTAATCAATTAGATTCTGTCCTAAAAATAAGACCTGATGATGCCAGTCTTCTTAGCGACATTTTTAATATTTATATGCAACAAAGCTATCTTTTAAGTTACTTTCCAGATAAACAAGATGCTTATAGAAAAGTAGAAAAAGCATTGTTTGCAATAAACAAGGCACGTTTACAAGATCCTGAAAATGAAAATTTCAAACGCAAATATTACAGGGCTCTTTCATTTCAATTAATGCTATCCGAAGAAAGTAAAACAAATATCGATGAAATAGTTAACTACACTGATAGCAATGGCTTTGAAAAATCTCAAATTATTGAAATCCAATTAAATACCATAAATTACTTAATAAACGTAAAAAACTTCTCCCAAGCAGAGAGCCTCTTACTAAAACTTGAGAATAATACTGACTATAAGGAAAGAGAAAGTAATAAAGAAAAAATAGAAAGTAACATTGATTTTATAAAAGTAAGTTTAATAAAAGCAAAACTATCAAAAGATAAACTAGTTAAAAGTTCTATTTGCCGAGATATCATTAATTCAATAAATGAAAAACACTACCGCAGTAAAAGCATAAGAATAACTCACCCCCTTATACAAGCTTACACATGTTTGAATAAGGAAAGTGAAGTCAACACAATTAAAAGTAAACTAATAGAGTTAGGTATTACTAACTTTGATCTATAAAAAACAACTAGAAGGTAATAACAATGAGCGAAAGTCAAACTTACAACTTTACAGTGAATGTTACACTTAACACTGAAAATGAAGCTGTATTCACATACTTCCAAGACGGTCAGCAAGTTTCTGGTGGCGGTACTGTCAATGAAAGAAACAGCCTAGGTATTTATACACTTGATGACGCAACTGTTGATGCTGGCTTTCAATTTACAGGTGCTAAATTTGCAAACCTTGAAGGTGATTGCGAGCAAGACTTTAGCTTTAAAGTCACTAACAATGGTCAAACAATTGAAATAGCGGATACTGATGAAAATAGCGGCACTGCGTGTATGATTTTCATCGTTGAGTGCAATGGCACAAGCTATGAAAGTGCCGATCCGCAAGTAAAAAATGAAGACTAAAACTAAAAAACTTCATAAAAAGCTCCTTCCAAGGAGCTTTTTTTACATTTAAAAACAACAACTTAAAACCAGAAGATTACCGGAAGGTTAATTTGCACTTTTTTAAGTAACTTTATAGACACCAAAATCGTTTGCATCGGCAAAAAGGAAACGAACGTGTCTACTAATAAAAATGAACAACCAAGCACTGCTAAATCAGGAGCGAAAAGCTCACTTGCGCAGTCTATCAATTCAGAGCAACTTGCGCTGATTGCACAAATGTTTCAGAACATTCCTGAAGGAGTGTTTATCATTAATGGTCAAGGCACGTTTGAATTTGCAAACCCGATGGCGGCACAGCTTTTAGGTGACAACCAAGAAGCGTTAATCGGGCAAAACATTTTACATTACCTACACGACACCGACCGTGATAAATACATGTATACCCTACTTAGTTGGTTAGACCATAAAGACTCGCCGATAAGTCTTGGGCCAAACGAAGTTAAAATAAACCGTGCCGACAGTAAAACCCTTGAGGCGGATTTATGTATATCGAGCCTGCCAAAAAACATTGCCGTTGCAGAAAATTTATTTATTTGTGTATTACATGATTTATCATCACATAAAGAACAATATAATCGTTTAATTAAACAGGCTACCACTGACCATTTAACCGGCCTTGCAAATAGATTAACCCTTGAGGAATCATTAAAAGAGCATTGGCAAGAAAGCGTACAAACCAACCAAGCCATTAGCACTATATTAATCGACATCGATTACTTTAAATTATTCAACGACCGATTTGGTCATGTAAAAGGCGATAAATGCTTACAAAAAGTAGCAAGTATAATCGCAGAATCACTCCCTTCTCGCGATTGTTTAGCAGCCCGTTATGGTGGTGAAGAATTCGCCATTATATTACCCCGCTGTCAAAAAGACACGGCCGCCGCCATTGCTAAACATATTCAAATAAAAGTAAATAACATGCCATTTACTGATATAGGTTTACCAAGTGATTTTAGAATAAGTGTAAGCCAAGGAATTGCCTGTGAGTTTAATAATCAATATCGTACTTCAGAGGCATTAATTTGTGCAGCAGATACTGCTTTATACCGAGCAAAAACAGAAGGTAGAAATAAAATAAGCATTAGCGCGTAAACACATAATTAACAACACAATAAACTAATTAACAAGTAGCGTTAGTTACACATATACTATACTTTTATGTTATTTGTTTGTTCCCATTATGCGTTTTACACTGCGCTAAAATAGATAAGTCAGATGGGAATCAAAAATGGCATTATTCAAAAAATTACCTTTGCAACTTGCAATCGCAAGTACGCTTGCTGCATCAGTGACTGCAATCGCTGCTGAGCAACCTGCTGAAAATACAGCAAAAGATATTGAAGTTATTTCAGTGACGGGCACACGTCGTAGTTTACGTAGCCTATCTGAAAGTACTGTTCCGGTTGATTTATTAACAAGCCGCGATTTAGCAAGCACAGGTCAGCTTGAAATTAGCCAAGTACTTGCCTCTCAATTACCTAGTTTTAACTACCCTAGCGCCACCATTGCTGATGGTACTGACCACGCAAAACCTGCCGTATTACGTGGCCTTGCCCCTGATCACACACTGGTATTAGTCAACGGTAAACGCCGCCATGCGGGTGCCCTATTAAATTTAGGTGGCACAGTGGGTCGTGGCTCAACGGCGGTTGATTTAAATAATATTCCTACCTCAGCAATTAAGCGCGTAGAAGTACTGCGTGATGGCGCTGCCGCGCAATATGGTTCTGACGCGATTGCTGGTGTAATTAACATTGTACTAAAAGATGCCGATGAAGGCGGTAGTGTAAGCTACACATACGGTGAGTACGACACTCAAATGGCAGGCTCTCCTCAGCTACTAAACACTACAACTGATAGCGAAGGCAACCTAAGCTTTGAAACTGGCAGCGACCGTGAAGTAAACGACGGCATTTCGCGCACAGCAAGTGCTAATGCGGGCTTTGCGCTGGGCGATAACGGTTTTATTAACGTGTCGATTGAGTCACGCAATAACGAGCCAACAAACCGCTCTGGTTTTGATGCACGTGAGCAATATAGCCGTGATGAGAATGGCAATTTAGATTCGCGCGAATTTGACTTTGACCGCTATAACCACCGCTTTGGTAAAGCCGCTATCGAAGACTTCGCGCTTTTTTATAACCTAGGTTATGAGTTTGATAACTCACTATCGCTTTACTCATTTGCAAGTTACTCAAACCGTAAAGGTAATTCAGGTGGTTTTTATCGTCGTGCGAAAGACTCTCGTAACTTACCTGAAGTATATCCTGACGGTTTCTTACCACAAATTGATACCGACGTAGATGACTACTCATTTGCGATTGGTCTAAATGGCGAAACTAATGATTGGGCTTGGGATGTAAGCACTAATTATGGTCGTAATGACTTTGGTTTAGGTGTTAGCAATAGTTTAAACACTTCAATGGGCGTAAATAGCCCAACAGAGTTTGATAACGGTGCGCTTGTGTACGAGCAATACCTAGTGAACATGGATGCTAGCAACACGCTAGACTTAGGTTTACCTGATGATGTGTTTGTCACCATTGGTGCTGAGTATCGTCACGAAAACTACCAAATTAAAGCAGGTGAAACAGCCTCTTACCTAACTGTATTAGATGACGATGGCAACCCTGTTGCTGCCGGTGGTGCACAAGTTTTAGCAGGCTTTTCACCTGACAGTGCAACCGATAAAAGCCGCCATAATGTCGCTATTTTTGCTGAGTTTGATACCTACCTTACAAGCGACTGGAATGTGGTTCTCGCTGGCCGCTTTGAAGATTACAGTGACTTTGGTAGTACTTTTACATCAAAACTGGCTTCTCGTTACAGCGTGAATGAATCATTGTCTCTACGTGGTGCTATTAGTACTGGATTTAGAGCGCCATCACTTGCACAAACGTCTTACAAATCGGTAAGCACGGTATTTGAAAATGGTGTGCCAAATGAAGTTGGTTTGTTCCCTGTTGATGAACCTGCGGCGCGTGCACTGGGTGCTCGTGACCTTGATGCAGAAGAATCAGTCAACATGACTGCGGGCTTTATCTTTACCCAAGGTGGTTTTAGCTTAACCCTTGATGCATATCGCATTGAAATAGACGACCGTATTGTATTATCTGAAAACTTAAGTGGCCCAGAAGTTGAAGCGATTTTAGCCGAAGCAGGCGAAGTAAATACACAGCGTGTTCGTTACTTTACTAATGCCATTGATTCACGTACACAAGGTGTTGATATTGTTGCGACTTACTCATTAGGCTTAGAAAAATATGGTGATTTACGCTTAAGTGCTGCGGTTAACTTTAACGACACTGAAGTGACGAATGTTAAAGAAAACCCAGCAGAGCTTGAAGCGCTTGGTGATAGCTACGAATACTTTGCGCGCCGTGAAATAACCCGCTTTGAAGAAGGCACCCCAGCAAATAAGTGGAACTTATCTGCAACATGGGATTATGAAAACTTCCAAACAACACTTCGTGCCACGCGTTACGGTGAAGTGGTGGATACATCAAGCACACCTGAAGGTGATGAAGTACTTGATGCTAAATGGATTGCTGACTTAGAAGTGGCTTACCGCCCTGATGAGCAGTGGAAGTTCGCATTAGGCGCTAATAACCTGTTTGATCAGTATCCTCAAGATACTGTAAGTAATATTGGTTATAGCGATTTCAACCAAATTTTCCCTTATAGTGGCTTTGCGCCATACAGCTTAGATGGCCGTTTTATTTACGGTAACATCACTTATAGCTTCTAAAAAAAAGCGGTGATGACCTAGGTCATCACCGCTAGCTTCTGAAACTATAATCTCAAAAATAATTAAAAAAATTTTCGGATAGATAAACTATATGCAAACTTGTTGCGACTAACTAAATAACATAACCCATTAGGACATCATTATGAATTTAGTACGCATCAGCGCAAGTGCACTCTTAATCACAGCCACTACTGCCTGTATTGGCCTCTCAAATGCCAGTACAACAAGCAACCAAAACGATTATCGTGTTATTACTTTTAAAGATTGCAAAAAGGTAAGCGAAAGCACCCTCAATAACGAACAGATTGCTGCATACCTAGAGCTTGAACGTGAGCAGGTAAAACTAGAAGCGCTAGAACAACCAATTAGTGACATAGAACTACAAGTCACTGAGTACTCTGAGCAAATAGAAGCGATCACCGAAGAAGCTGTTATTGAAGACGAGAACCACCTGCGAATTAATAAAAGCTTATTAAAAGAGCAAGATAAGCTGGCTAAAGAACTAAATAAACTTATGGCCGCTCATGATGCCGATTTTAAAGCACTAGAACAGCAAGCAAAGTTAATCGAACATGCCGCTAAACAATTTGATAAAACAATGAAGCCTTTGATGGAACAAGGTGAGTCAACCCATCTACAAATTTTAGCGCCGGGTGAAGACGAAAAACCTGGGTGTTTTTACAATATCTAAAGTACATTAGCGAGATGTGCATAAAGTTTCGCATGTGATTGCCGAATGTCTTCTTTATGCACTTGCTTAAACCATTTTAATGCTTGATCTTGCTTTCCTGCTTGCCAATTGATTTCAGCTAAGCGTAACTTATAAATAGCTATCACATTTCGATCTGAGTCTGAATTCATGTACTTAAGAGACTGTACATAAACTTCATCTGCTTGAGCATAATTCGCCAAAAGTTGATGGGTGCGAGCTAAGTTACCTAAAGCCACAGAGATTTTGCGGTTATGATTGGTTTTTAAAATCCAATCGGCTGCGATTTTTCGGTTTGCAAGCGCACCGTCTACATCACCTAATGAGTGAAAAACATTCGCTTTATTCGACGCAAGTTCAAAGTGAAAAATAGGATCTTTGCTTTTACCAAAGCGGCGCTCTGCCCTATCAAGAATTTGCAGTGCTGTTTCCTTGTTACCAAACACATATTGCAAATTAGCCAGCTCGACCATGCGCATAGGGTTACCAAAGGAGTCGAAGATTGCTTGCAGTTTTTCAAATGCTTTTTTGGCATATTTACGGCCTGTTTCAAAGTCGCCTAAATAATGCATTGATTTTGCGTAGTAAAAGTAAACTTGAACTTGAAAAACGACTGGTAACTCTTCACTCGCAACAAAAGGCTCAGTGCTATCTTTCAAAATCTCATATTCCATCTTATCGTAGAAATAATCAAACTGATAAGATTTAATCTCATACCAATGCGCAGAGCCAAGCTCACTGCTTGCAAGCTGTTGGTTAATGTAATCTAAGCAACTAATTTGTGACTGTTGCCCACAAAACATTTCATGATCACTAAAGTTTTCAGAGGCGCTGGCATTAAGACTAGATAATCCTAGTAATAACAAAGCTAACTTTTTCTTCATTCACAACTTTCTCAGTGATAATTCACTCAGAAAACTAACAAAATTTAATACTTTATAACAGTATTTTTTAATTAAATTGATAATTGTAACCAAATACTAGGTTTAGATCTGAGCCATAATCACTGTCTTCTGTTGCGGCAAATACCTTGAAACTTTGTTTTTTATCAAATTGATAACTTGCACCAATGGCAGCGAAATAACCTGAATAATCATTAGAGCCTACAGAATAAGCTGCGGCTGCCATTACTGTCCATTTTTCGGACAATGATCTTTAATTAGTAAAGCCTCTTTACCTAACTCTGCATTCCTTTTATCTAACTACAATCAGGTATATAAAGTTAGGTTAAGAGTATATAGTTTTACTGTGCATCACTACAACGCAGCGATACACTCCACCTCAACCTTTGCGCCCAGTGCTAAGCCACTGGCTGCAAATGCGCTTCTAGCAGGTAATTTAGTAAAAAATGGCGTGTAGGCTTGATTGGCTAAAGGCCAGTCTTGTATATCTGCCAACATAAGGGTGCATTTGACAACATCGTTAAAATCTAAATTGTGATCTTGCAAAACAAAGCCAATGTTTTTCATCGCCTGCGTCATTTGGGTGCTGATGTCATTGCCAGCCAAAGACATAGTGGTTGGCAAGTGGATAAATTGGCCATTTTTAATCACATGAACAATGTTTTGGCTATTGGTAATCTCGTTACTTGGATCTCTGCTAAGCACCACAAGATTCGCCGTTTTACCTGCCTTTATCGAACCTGTTTTTTTCTCAATGCCAATCACTTTTGCACCATTAATGGTTGCAGCCTGTAGAGCTTCTAAAGGCGTTAAACCTGCCCGTTCAACTAATAACTGCATTTCATGGTGGACCATAGGCGTTACAGTATTAAACCTGTCACTAGTCACATCGGTACCTGCTGCTATAGTCACACCGGCTTGATGAGCCAACTGTGTAAACAGCCCGCCCCACTCATTGAGCAATAACCCTTTTTCACCACGAGAGGCTTTGGTTTTATCAAATACCGTTAGGGTCGAGTCTAGAATACTGCCATTTTTTTTCATCTGCTTTATTAATGTTTGATAAGCTTCTAGTTGCTTTGCATCGCTTTTTTGCTGTTCTGTTAAGGCAACATTTTTACGGCGCATATCATAGAAATTCTCAATAACTTGCGCAGCAAAATCAGCAGCATGTGAAATTGTTTCAACACCACCATTAACCGCTTCAAGCGGTGTTGCTGGGCCAATAAAAGCATGCGACCACACCTTAAGGCCATGTTTTTTAGAAGCTTTTGATAACTTTGCTACCACTGACCCTGGCACATTTGCATAAATTTTGATGCCGGTTGCCCCCAGCCCTTTGCTACGCAGCATAATGGCATCAAAGTCACTGTTTTCATCAACGGCTCGCATCCAATCCACAGTGCCCGGGATTTCACCTTTTGCAGAGGCGACTGTGCGGGGGTCAGAAAAGAACGCTTTACCACCAATAATCACAGAATAATAAATATCCGGTGATTGAATAATATCGTTATCGGCTCGTCTTTTAAGTGAGCTCAAAGCGCGGGTATCGCCGCCCATATCGCGCACACTTGTCACACCACCCTGTAAAAGCTGACGCAAGCGAGTGCGCGTGATTTCATCGTTATCTGAATCATCAGGTGATGTAGCATGGTGCACATGCGTATCGATTAAACCGGGTATTACATACTTACCTGCTAAATCGATTTTAATGACATCGTCGGCAAAGCGACGATAGCTTGCAGGAACAATTTGTTTGATTTTGTCATCTTCTATGATGATGGTTTGTGCTTCATTAACCGACAGTGCTTCCACGTCGATTAGGTTAACATTTTGTAATGCAATGGTTTGAGCCACCACCGACGACGATAAACCCAATGCAATGCTGGCAAGTAATGTGTTGATACCCGATTTCATGATCACCTCTTATTCTTGTTTTAGCTATCAACTTACACCTGAATTGCTTGGTTTTACATCTCACAAAAGTTTATAGTGTATAAACTTATAGTTTAAAAATAATAACAATGAACAAACTAGAAGCCGTCAGAGCCTTGTGCTTAGTCGCTGAATATCAGAGCTTTACTCAAGCTGCTAAGCAAATGCAGCTCTCTACCACCATGGTTAGCCGCTATGTAAAACAGTTAGAGCAAAACTTAGGCTGCTTGCTGTTAAAGCGGAACACCCGCAAAGTGTGTTTAACCGATGCAGGCCAGAGTTATGTACTGCAAATGAAGCCTTTACTTAATAAATTTAATGAAGTTGATGAAGAGCTTAGTGCGCTTAGCCAAGTGCCTAGCGGCAAGCTTGCTATTTCAACTAGTATAGAATTTGGCTGTCAATATTTAGCACCTTTAGTCAGTCAATATCAGTGCGCTTTTCCCGATGTGAAATTAGATATTGTACTGTCTAATACGCCTGTTGATTTATTTGATAGCCAAATTGACTTAGCATTTAGAATTGCCCCTTCATTACCAGATGCCAGCCACATAGCGCAAACTGTTTGCCACTCATCATTATCTTTGTGGGCAAGCCCTGCATATTTAAAAAACCATGGCGTTCCAAAAGATATAGCAGCCTTATCTGAGCATAGATTACTGTTTTTCAACCATCATATTCGTAATGAACAATGGATATTTTGGGTAGATGGCCAGCATGTTTGCCGCAAGTTTAATTGGGCAATGACCTCAAATAATGGTCGATTTTTAAATGAAGCAGCGGCGGCCGGTGATGGGATAATTCAAGCACCCCGTTATTCAGTAGCCCCGTTTATAAAATCAGGTCAATTAGTTGAAGTGTTAGCAAAGCACACTTTAAAACCATTAACGATTGCTGCGGTTTATCCACATAGGTATGCGCTGTCAAATCGAGTTAAAACATTTGTTGAGCTGGCTAAACTGTATTTTAGCCAGCATCCGATCCCTTAAAGAAGTAGCAAGCTACCTAAACCTAGGAAGGTGACAAAGCCGACGATGTCGGTGACTGTGGTAAGGATCACAGAGCCAGAAAGGGCTGGATCGATTTTAAGCTTATCTAAAATCGATGGGATCACTACTCCTGATAACGAAGCAGCAACTAAGTTAAGTAAGATAGCGATAGTAATGGTTACACTTAACATGCCATCGTTGAACCAGAAATAAGTGAGTACACCAATTACAAAGGCCCAAACACAGCCATTTAACGCCCCTACTCTTAGCTCTTTTTTCAGCAGTGCTCTACGGTTGGAGTCGGTAACCTGACCAAGTGCTAAACCGCGCACAATAACCGTTAACGTCTGACTACCTGCAATACCACCCATTGAAGCGACAACCGGCATTAATACCGCCAGCGCAACCACTTGCTCGATAGTTGCACCAAACAAACCGATAAACCAAGAGGCTAAAAATGCCGTTGCTAGGTTAATACCAAGCCAAATACCGCGGTTTTTTGCCGACTTAGTGACGCTTGAGAACAGATCCTCGTCTTCACGTAGACCACCGGCTTTTGCAGCGGCTTCGTCGGTGACTTCTTGACGCAATTCATAAGCTGATGACACTGATAATCGGCCTAATAGTTTGTTGTCGGCATTCACAACTGGCATCGCCATTTGTTCACTATGAATAACCACTTCAGCCGCTTCGTATAGGTCGTCATCAGCATGCAATGCCGACACATCAAGGTTCGCGTAATCCAGCAGGCTGTCGCTATCATTGGCTTTAAATAACGCATTAATTGCCACTTCACCAATGAGAGTGCCCTTACGGCTGACTAGATAAATCACCTCGGTATACTGCGGTAAACCTTTTTGAAAAATTTTACGCGCGCCAGCCACGGTGAGTTTTTCTGACACTTTTAGCGCATCAAAATCGAGCCAGTGACCTAACTGCTCTGGATTATATTGCTGTGCAAGGTCGTACTGCTTTGTTTGAACTTCATCAAGTTGTCTGCGTGCATAATCAACAAAGCGCTCAGGAATAATTTCTTCAAGTTCAAGTAGCTCTTCTACACTGACTTCGTCAAGTAGCTTAAAGCCAGCGGCTTCTTCTAGACTTTGCAATAACCAGCGGCAACTATCCCCCCCTAAGTTAATGAAGATTTCATGCTGGGTATCTTCATCAAGTAATTGCCAAATTTCTAAGCGCTGCTCTTTGGGTAACGCTTCAAACAATAACGATAAATGCTCGGTAGAAAGCTTTTCTTTAGCATCAGCAAGTAACTTATTTTTGCGCGTTGTGGTGTCACACTGAAGCAAGTCATCAATTAACTGGGGAAGTTGGTCAACAGGATACTCAATCATTTGAGACCTCGGTTAATTACATCAATAACAATAGTCTAACGCAGCTTGAGAAAAATAACTGCCTAGGAATTGATATATTTTTATCTACACTTCATCCGTAATAAAGATGTACATAAAACCTTTTCTCCCTAAGTAGAGAATAAAAAATAATTACCCCTTTAATTGACTTGGCGTAAGCCCAGTCCAGCGCTTAAACGCTCGTCTGAAATTAGCAATATCATAAAATGATAAGCGCATGGCGACTTGCTCATTGCACTGCTCACGCATGGCAAGCAGGTAAATCGCTTTACGCTTACTTTGCTCATCATACAAAGTAGAAAAACGCACGCCATGAGCTTTTAGTTTACGCTTGAAAGTTGCGGGGCTCATGGCAAATTGACTGGCTACTTGTTCTAAATTTAAGGCCGGATTTTGATAAATTAACCGGCTTACTGCTTCCACAAAAGTGCTGTTGGCAGAACTTAATGCCGCTAGTTGCGAGTTAATTTGTGAAAACCTAAAGCTACTAAACGCCGGATTAGTAAGCCTAAGCGCTTGTTTATTCAAAATCCAACGAGTTATTGGCTTTTCAAAGGCGACTTTAAGGCCTAAATGTTGTTCGTATTCTTGGCTATGTCTGGCTCGTTTGTAGGCAAATTCGAACTGACAAGGTACCCGCTCACCCGCCACTTTTTTAAGGATTTGATAAAAAGCGGCGCTGTAAATCTCCATAACATACTGGCTTATTTCATCATCCAAACCTACTGCATTTTGCAGCACAATGTAATACTGCTCGTTATGTACATAACTATAACTAAATAACAAAGGTGCCAGTTGCATGCGCAAATTGTGTAACTGCTTTAAAGCTTGCCCAATATGCTCTGCATGTAACACGCCTTGGGCGGCAACAGAGGTATCGTTTGCTAGTTGACTGCCTAATAAAAAGCCGCTGTCGGCGGACTTCATCAGCTGCTTAAACTGCGTTAATAAGCGCACTTGCTGCGAGATACTAAACTGATGCTGCACACTCATTAAGTCTTGCTCAAACACCCCTGTGCCTCTGAGTAACTTATGCAGTGCAATGCCGCGGCTTAAGGCCAGCTCCACCAGCGTGGTGATCAGTCCCTGTGCGGTGAGGTATTTGTCATCTTGATTAAGATACGGCTTCACAATGGCTGACTCTTTGTTGTTTTTGTTGTTGTAACTTAGCGTGTAAACGCGAGCTTAAACTTTGTGGCGTATCGCCTTGAACACTGCCTACTAAGGCCGCTGTTACATCTTGAAACTTAGCGTGTTTTTCGCCTTCGACCTTAAATGCACAATGGTTCAGCGCCGAGGTAATTTGCGCCAGCAGTTCTTTCGCTTGTACTGCGCTGGTATTTGGCATCAGCACCATAAAGCAGTCTCCCGCGTAGCGGCACACTACATCGGTAAGACGGCAATTCATCAATAAAAGCTCGCTCACTTCACCTAGTAAGCGGTCGCCTTCGATAAAGCCAAATTCAGCGTTAAAATCAGCAAAACCGCGAATATCAATGGCGGCCAATTGCAACGGTTGTGGTTCATTCAACTGCTCTTTTAATACCGCTTGTAAATAATCAGCCTTATAAAGTCCGGTGATTGAGCACACTAATTCATGCTCGCGATGCTGTGCTTCACGGCGCTTTAACTGCCTGTTAAGTACGTATTGTTCTTGGTGCCATTGATACAAGCCAAGGCTTGTGAAAATCATGCCAATCGGCGCAGGCAATGATTCTATCCATGTGAGCCATGTATTGGTGGGTTGATGTAACCACTCATCAAATAAATCGAGGGAAGCTGAAAACATAAAAAGCCCAAGCCCAAGCACTAAAAAGCTTGTTACTTTCCCTGGCGGCCTTGAAATAAGCAGTGCAGCTATCCAAGTGAGTGTCATCAGTACAATGCCACCCTCGCCTAAAATATCTAACCAAGCTATATCCGCAAGAGGCTTTAATTCTCCTGCTTGCGCGCTTAGCAAAAACGCAATCACAAACAGAGCAATGACTGCATTGGTTAAAAATCGATGATGAGTAAAAGGGTTAAATCGCATTTTAGATACCTAACAATAATTCACGCTGCCATGCTAACCCGTTAGCGTTTTAAGCAGCAGGGTCATATTAGCTCAATGATGTGACAGCAAAACGACAGTCAAACCTTATTAAACCCCTTAAGCACTGTATTTACCTTAAAAAGATAGGGTTATTGCAGCTCAAAAGTGTTTTTAAAACCCTCTAATCACTTGTTTTTACTACCTGTTAGCGACTTTCTGTCACATTTGCGTCATTTAAGCTGCGTACTTTGCTCGTCAAACCAAGGACAACCAGGAGCAACCCCATGAAACAATTTAAAACGAAGGCGTTAGTTAGCGCCCTCGCCTTATGTCAATTTGCCGCTTACGCACAAGATGAGCAAAGCAGCGAAGAGAAAAAAGTAAAAGTCTCTGAAGAGCTTGTTGTATATGGCGAAATCGGTTATCGCAACCGCTCACAAGAGCTGGCACCGACGCTTGAATACTCACAAGAATACTTTCAGCGCTTTGAACCTCTTACTGCCGGTGATGCATTAAAACGTGTACCCAGTGTGACGTTTTTATCAGATGTTTTAGAGTCTGATGGCGCGCGTATGCGCGGCTTAAGCCCCGCTTACACCAAGGTCCTTATTAATGGTGAAGAAGTACCTGGTGCTGGTGCTGACCGCTCATTTTTTGTTGACCGTATTCCTGCTGAGCTAATTGAGCGTGTTGAAATTATTCGTGCTTCAAGTGCAAACCGCTCTGCAGATGCCATTGCCGGTACTCTAAACATTGTATTGCGTGACGGTTACAGCCTAGATGGTGGTTACCTTCGTGCGGGTGGCCTGCGTTATGACGATGGCGAATTAAAAGAAAGCTTTGCCGGTGTTTACGGCACTGAGTTTGCTGGTGGCCGTTTGTTACTTGGCGCTAACTTACAAGGTCGTTATAACCCAAAACAGAAATCAAGCTTACGCTATGGCGACAGCCCTGAGAATAACGCCAATTACAAAACTGAAGAATTCGATAACCGCGAAGATCAATCAGATACTCGTGACGGTGACGATACTTCGCTAAATGCCAGCTACGAAATAGCCTTTGATGATGGCAGCAAGTTCGATATCAGCGCGATTTGGGTTGATACCGACCGAACTGAAGATGAGCGCTCATTCGAATATGATGACCCAACAGCAATCAATAACTCGATTGTTGAAGGTGGTAATCTTGAAACCGACAACGCTAATGTGTCTTTCATCGATCAAACAAACTACAACATCAACTCAGGTTATGAGTTACCCCTTTTTGGTGGCACCAGTAAATTCAAGCTTGGTTTTGCAAGCTTTGAAGAGTCTGTTTACGAGCAAGAAGTAGAAATCGATACTTCTGAGCTGCCTATGGTGTTTGAGGAAGAAGAAGAAACCGTAGACCTTGATGACAAAGAATGGTCATTACAATGGCAACACAGCCTATTTGCAGGCGAGAACAAAACGATTCAATTCGGTGCCTTTGTACAAGGTAAAGAGCGAGATACCGCCGTCTATCAAGCCGAAGATGAAAGCGAACAAAGCTTTACAAGCTGGGATCAGTTCAGCAAAACACCACTGTCACTGGCAGGCTTTAACAACGAGTTTGAAGCAGCCGCTGGTGGTGTAAATAAACTCGAAGAAGACCGCCTCGATGTATTTGCATTAGTTAAGCACGAAGACCAAGACTTCTCGTGGGAGTTAGGTGTACGATATGAAACAACCGACTCAACCATTACTGACAAAGCAGAAGGTGTGAGCGCTAAAAACGATTATGACTTTTTCTTGCCATCGGCACACTTACGCTACAACGTCTCAGAAAACGGCCGTGTGAGTGCCTCTGTAGCGCGTAGCTTACGTCGCCCTGATTTTGACTACATCACCCCCGCTCTACTTGAAAAAGAACTAGGCGATAACGACTTTTTAGGTAACCCAGACCTACAACCAGAATCATCATGGGGTATGGACTTAGGTTATGAGTATCGCTTAGGTAAAAGCGGTGTAGTGGGTATCAATGTGTTCTACCGCGATGTCACTGATCTTATCGAAATTGCCAATACAGGCCAGCAAGGGTCAGAAGGTGATGGTACTTATATTTTGCAACCTCGTAACACCGGTGATGGCAATGTTCAAGGTATCGAGCTTGATTTATCAACCCCGTTAAGCGCTATTAGCATGCCAAACACAGGAGTATTCTTTAACTACTCATGGCTCGATTCAGAAGTAGATGACACCTTTGGTAGCCGTAAATTCAACGACCAATCTGACTACGTATTTAACGTTGGTTTTATTCAAGACCTGCCTGATTTAGGCGCTTCATTCGGTGCAACTTACCGTAAACAAGGTGATGCTTATGGCCGCATCGTAGGTGAAGAAGTAACCACACACTACGGCGCAGACCTTGAAGTATTCGTAGAAAAACGCTGGCAAGACGTCACGCTTCGTTTAGTAGGCTCAAACCTACTTGATGCGAGCAAGGACGAAACTTTTAACAAGTTCGACACCGTTGATGACCAAATCAACCGCGACTTTGACGAGTATGAACTGGAGTCTGAAGAAGCAGGCCCGGTTATTCAGTTAATGCTGCGCTACGCATTTTAATACACAAAAGAGTTATTAAGGCAGCTCATTGCTGCCTTGTTTTATATTTGGGGATCCCATGAATTTTACAAAACCACTTAACCTTGTAGCCAGTGCAGTGATGCTAAGCACCCTAGCAGCCTGTAGCCAAACAACAGCGACCGAGGCGCCAAGTAAAAACCAATTAACAGCCTTTGGCACAACTGAAAATATGCAAGGCTCACAAGCAGCAGCCCTTGCTGATGACGCTTGGTTATTGAGCTCACAAAGCCAAGGCTTACAACTCATTGATGCCACAGGTAAACAGCACGCATTACAAAAAGGTAATTTCGAAGCGCTCTCTGTTAAAGCAATCAACAAAAATAGTTACCTTGTTGCCAGCATCGATAACGAAGCTGACCAAGCAGTCATTTTTAGCTTACAAAAAGCACCAAAATGGCAGTTAACCGAAATTAGCCGTATCAGCCCACCTAAAGCAAAACCTGAGGCTGTGTGCTTATTTGCTAACCCGACAACTCAAGCTGTGTCAGCATTTGTGGCTGATGCCCGCGGCCTTATCCGCGAGACTTTAGTGTTTGATATTGCAAACAAACGTGCATTAAACCTTGAATTACGCGAGTTTGCCGGTGTAAGTGAAACATCAGGCTGCGCGGTTGATGATAACAGCAAAACCCTTTACCTAAGTGAAGGTGAGCTAGGCATTTGGCAAATTAACGCAGATGCCGAATCTCGGGCTGATAAAAAGCCCATTGCTATGATGTCGCCATTTGGCAGCTTAGCGCCTGAAGTTGGCGGTTTAAGCACATCAGATGATGGCAGCTTATGGTTCACCACTTCTGAAGATAACCAATTACATCGCTACGAAAGTAAAACTAAACGTTTTAGCAGCTGGCAATTTGCTGGAGAACTGGCAATTGAATCTGCCGCAGTGCGCTTTAATAATAATCAAGCTGACATCGTGTTATACGATGATGAATCTGGTCATTATGTAAAAGGTCAAATCGAGGGCCAAACCCAGAGACAAGCTAAGCTAAAAAATAGCGCTAAAACAACTGCTGTTACTTACATTAATGCACAAGCGCAAACCGATGCAGTACGTGCTTTTGGTGATGCCGCCGATGATCCTGCAATTTGGGTAAACCCAAGCAATGCAGCAAAAAGCCTGATTTTAGGCACCGATAAACGTCGTGGTTTAATGGTGTATGACCTTACTGGCAAAGAGCTACAAGCGCTAGAAACTGGCCGTTTAAATAATGTTGATGTGCGCCAACATGCAAGTATCAACAACGCAACTAATACGTGGATTGCTGGCAGTAACCGTACTCATAACAGCATCAGTGTTTACAGCGTCGATACTCACAATCAGGTGCAACATATTGCAGAGCTGCCAACGACTCTAAAAGAAATTTACGGTATGTGTATGTATTCATCAAACACCGGTAACTATGTGTTTATGAATGATAAGTCAGGTCTGTTTCAGCAATACAAACTAATCGGTAATAATGAGAGCGTATCAGCACAACTAGTGCGCGAATTTAGTGTTCCGAGCCAACCTGAAGGTTGCAGTGCAGATGATAAAACCGCACAGCTATTTTTAGGTGAAGAAGACGAAGGTATTTGGTTTATTGGTGCTGAGCCTACAGCAGAAAATAAACCTGTAATGCTACAAACCGTGAACGATATGCTGGTGGATGATGTAGAAGGCATGGAAATCTACCACGCTAAAGATGCCCGTTATTTAGTGGTTTCTAGCCAAGGTGATTACAGCTATGTGCTTTATAAAATTATCGATGGCAATCCCCCTAGCCTTGAGTTTGCGGGTAAATTTGCAATCAGCAATAACCTAGAGTTAGCAATCGATGGCGTATCAGAAACCGATGGCCTAACGGTGACACCGGCTGCGCTACCAGGCTACCCTGAAGGGGTGCTAATTGTGCAAGATGGTTACAACCGTATGCCACAAGCACCGCAAAACTTTAAGATTATTGACTGGCGCGAAGTAAAAAAAGCCATTCAATAAATTACTCCGTAAGGGTGCTCGGTTTATCTGGGCACCTTTTTTATCTGAACATGTTTAATCAGTAAAATAGATAACTAAAGCCCCCTACTATTGCACCGTAAATTAGCATAGGCAAAAAGGTTTTCTTAAGCACTGGCCCTTCTTGATTATTAACTCCAACAATACTGGCTACAGCAATAATATTGCTAATGCAGATCATGTTCCCCATCGCCGCACCCGTTGATTGCAACGCAAGCACTAAAGTTTCTGATAAGCCCACTTGCTCTGCTATGCCATATTGAATACCGCCAAAGGTAAGATTAGACACCGTTGCCGAGCCCGAAAAGAAAGTCCCGAGCGCCCCCAAATATGAGGCAAATAATACCCAATGTTCTCCACTTACATTAGCAAAGGTGCTCGCCATATAAAATATGGGCGCATTATGGCCACCTTGCATTAAAACATTAACCATCACCAGCGCCCCAATTAAGGCAATACATGGCAGAGCAATACGCCCTAAGGTATCGGTGCACATCTGTTTAACTTGTAGCTTGCTCATTTTAAGTAACGGTACACAGATCAGCACAACCAATACAAACGGGATCAACGCCGGTACAAATAAGGTTTTATACGACCACCCCACTGAGGTGCCGAATATATCATGTAAAGATAAGATCAGCGCTTTGCTTAATTCAAATTGTGCAAAGCCCAAATGAATACTCAACCAGAGCGTTTCGTCGTTAAGCAATGCTTTAATGCCTAGCTGATGAATACGGGTTATGACCAGCACAACAATTAACAGTAATAACGGGAATAAAGCTAAAAACAGCGCTTTTGGTGTGAGCTCAACCTTGCCTTTCATGCTTTGTATATTTACAGCTGAGTTATCTAACCCCACTCCCTTATTCGCTAAAAAGATAGTGAGCAATAGCCCCACTGCACCGCCAATCAGTGATGGAAACTCATAATTCCACTGGGCAAACAACCAATAAGGTAAGACACATGAAAACACACTTAAATAAATGAACACACTATTTTTACGAACCGTTTTCAGTGGCTGCACAATACACAGCGCAATCATAGGAATTACCAAAGCAGCAACAACATGACAAAGCGCCGTCCATCTTGAGATAGCGAGCACTTGTTCATCATCTAATTGTAGCGCCGAGAAACCAAACCAAGTAGGCGTGCCAACAGCCCCAAAAGACACGGGAATCGAGTTTAGAATCAAAGTAAAAACAATCACTTTAAAAGGCGAGAAACCAAGTCCGACCAAAATAGGTGCAGCGATGGCCGCTGGCGTACCAAACCCCGATGCGCCTTCGAGCATAAATGCAAATGCCCAACCTATGATCATCAACTGTGCAACCTGATTACTGCTAATAGATTCGAGCCAATGTTTTATCGTGGTTTCGGCCCCAGATATTGCCAACATGCGGTTAAGTAAAATAGCTCCAGCAATAATCGAAATAGGCGTCATAACAGACAACACACCAGCAAACGAATTTGCAAGCAATAGCCGTAAATCAGCTTGAAAGTAAAACAGTTGCAGTAAAGCAGCGAGTAGCGCCGTTATTGGTAAGGCAATATAGGAAGCGATGGGGCTGCGTTTTACCATCATCCAGATCAGCACCAAAATAGGTAGTGCAGCCACTAGGGTATTCATGGGTCATCCTGTTGTTTTTATTAAGCGCTTTCCTTAATTCAAAGTATAGACAGGATAATCATAATCAGTATTTTTTATTTGTTAAATGAGTGTACTGAGCCACCAAAGTAACAGTACTAACACAGAAATAGCGACTAACGCTTTGGTTTTGTGCTTTTGAATAATTCGCTCAGCCTGATTACCCGCGTAATACACAACCGCGGCAAGGGCAAAGTACCGGATTGAACGAGCAATGACCGTTGCCAGTAAAAATAGAAAAATTGAATACTTAGTTGCTCCAGCGGCAAGCATGGCAATTTGAAATGGGATGGGCACAATGCCGAGCGTCAATACAAACCAAAAGCCTTGTGCTTGCATTTTTTGTTTAACTTGCTCAAATTGCTCTGGGTTTGAGAAGGTATTAATAACCCAATCCCCAACCACATCAAATAGATAATAGCCGAGGGCATAACCAAAAATAGCGCCGACAATACAGCCAATCGTCGCCATTAATGCAATTAACCAAAGCTTTTCACGACGGGCTTGCATTAACGGAACAAGTACAGCTTCAAGAGGTATTGGCACTATGGTTGACTCTAAAAATGATGCCACCGTAATCGATTTAAGCATATGTTTTGAGTCGATAAACTGCCGTGTTTTTTGCTTAAGCTTTTTAGCAATCGCCATTATTCATCCTTAATTTTTTTGTTGCGTTTTAGATTACAACAAAAACCCTTAACCGTACCTTACGGATTATGAATATAACGGCTACGACCTTGGTTTTTAGCCAAATAAAGCGCCTGATCGGCACGCTTCATAGTATTGCTAAACGTTTCTGTAGTACGTTTAATTGCTGACCCCACACTTACGCTGAGCGTTTTACTAGGAGTAACCAAAACGTTACTTGCCATACATAGCAGTTGTTGACAGGTCTGGCTCAATATTACGCGATCATCAGTTGGTACGTATAAAGCAAACTCTTCTCCACCTATACGTGCAAATAAAATAGTTTGCTCTAATGCCTTGTGGCACTGCAGCACAAAATCAACCAGTACCTGATCACCCACATCATGGCCGTACTCATCATTTATCGCTTTAAAATGATCAATATCTACAATCACAATACTAAATGGTCGGTCTTGATTCTGTTGTACATAGTGATAAAAATATCGGCGGTTATAAGCCTTAGTAAGCACATCGGTTTTAAGCTCTTCCTCTAACTGTTCACGAGTTTTTGCTAAATCTGACAATACTAAAAACAAACCAAAACCAGTGACCAACATACCAATCGTTCGACTAATATCTTCAATATAAATCCCAACCCAGATAGGTTGGAACACTAGCTCATCAAGAAAGTCAAAAGTCAGCCCAACACTCCACAAAAAAATACCAATACTTAAAAATATATAGCTTCTTTTTGCAACTACCGATGTTTGTACAAAAGCGAACATACATATGAGGATCAGTAAATTAATCGCATCTGTTAATACGCCATTGAGGTAGATATCATTTTCTAATCGATAAAAATGGTAGAGGTATATCACCACAATCATTAGTAATGACATAATAAACACGCTGATAAATAACTGCTTTATAACTAGCGGTACTGAACTTAACTCAGCTTTCACTTTGATTGTTGGGGGTTGTTTACTCATAAGAGATCACGACAACTTACTGCAATTGAACCAACATTAGCAAAGCGTGTTTAAAAGTACATGACAAAGCGCCTGTGAATTTCAAAAACCAGCATTTTGACTGAAGAACTCAGCCTAAAAACAACCCCTTTTGCTCAGTAAAAAGTTCTACATTTACGCTATTTTCTGATAAATATCGCATTTCTGGCATCATTTTTTTATCATCTATGCGGATTCTGTTTAATACATTTACTAGCATAATGACTAACACACGATTTATTCCTTTTCGAAAACACGACATTATTAACCTTTGCCAAGTCTACTTGGGCGAACGGCAGAAAGCGTCATTTATAGAGTTTTGTGTATTACTACAAAGCGTGACACATTATCAATATCACGAACTGTTGGAATCATTAAAAGATAATTACGCGCCATTTGACCCAAATAGCGACACCCGCACACTAAAACCGATTACCAACGAGCAACGTGCCTGCTATCAATCTGCGTTTGCAAAAGATTTTGCCACGGTACTCAATGCTGCCAACTTTGAAACCATTACCAATCAAGACTTACAAGACGCGCTTAATGAAGAGTCATTATTTAAAGTGCGTTTGGCCGTTGAGTTTGATGATTTTGCTGAAGTGGTATTTTACCGTCGTGGCGAATCGCAAAAAACCGAGACTTTGCGAAGCTTCTGGGGGCTTAAGAAAAAGCAAATTCAGTTTACTAACTACGACCGCGTTGCCGTATTCATCCGCTTTAAAGACGAGCAGTATTTTTTAAAAAAAGGCAAAATGCCGCTAGGCTTTGAGCCAAACTCAACTATCGTCAAACTATTCCAGAATGTACCAAAAGCCGATTTAGAAATGCTGTTTCCCAATAGTGAAGTAAAAATGCGCCCTATAGATAAACTCATTATTGGCTCATCAGCACTAATTGGTGGTGCTGTAGTTTTAGTAACAAAATTAGGCGCCTCAATTCTACTTCTTATTGCTATGATTGCTTTTTGGGGTGGTTGGCGTAGTGAAGAAGTGCACATGAGTCAGCAGCACTTTATAACCTTTGCAATCGGCATGGGAGTGTTTGGCAGCTTTATCTTTAAAGAGTGGAGTAAATTTAAAAACCGTAAAATTCGCTTTATGAAAGCACTGGCCGACAACTTATA
The DNA here is from genome assembly GCF_040148775.1 of Pseudoalteromonas sp. NFXS39. NCBI lineage: Bacteria > Pseudomonadati > Pseudomonadota > Gammaproteobacteria > Alteromonadales > Pseudoalteromonadaceae > Pseudoalteromonas > Pseudoalteromonas sp. NFXS39. Next base: position 268,968 of record NZ_JAGDEC010000006.1, read on the forward strand.
TTTTAAAAACTTGGATAACAACGCTGGTGTTTTTCATACCCTTGTCGACGCAGCTGAAGAAGAGGATGTTAAAGAAGCTCTGCTTGCCTACACCTTTTTATTAAAAGCCAACACAGCAATGAGCGCAGAACAATTAGATAAGAGAATTGAGCAGTGGTTCAACGAACAACACAATTGCCAACTCGATTTCGAAATTGATGATGCCTTAAACAAGCTCGTAAAGCTTGAGCTGGTTAATCAGCAAGATGACGTTTATACAGCAGTTGATTTAGATAAGGCCAAACAGCGCTTAGATACGCGTTGGGATGACTATTTTAAGTTTTCCTAAGCCTTTAAAATCAGCTACTAGCACGCACAAATAGACTTTGCGTTAATTCAACTGGGGTAAATGCAACTTTATCTCAATGTGCTTGCGCACAGAATGCTCTGCTTTTAGGATAAAATTTTACGGCTAAAAAAAGACCATTCCATGCAATTAAAAAAAACAATCCTCATTGGAGCAAGTTTGCTATGCGCAGCAACGACGGCTCAGGTATATGCTAACGACAAGTTTGTCTCAGAAGATATTTTTCAACTTGAATACGCAGGTGACCCACAAATAAGTCCAGACGGTAAAAAAATCGTTTATGTGCGCAGCGGCTACGACATCATGAAAGATGGCAACAAGCGTAGCTTTTGGCTGTACGATATAAAATCTGGCCAACACACACCGCTGTTCTCTGATGAGCATAACTATAGCCAACCTACTTGGTCTCCAGATAGCAAGAAAATTGCTTTTACCAGTAACTCAAGCGGCTCAAATCAACTTCACGTTTATTGGTTAGCGCAAGACAAACAAGCATTATTAACGCAACTGCCAAAATCAGTACGTAACTTAACCTGGTCGAATGACTCTGAGCAAATTGCTTTCACTATGAGCATTCCTGAAGGTAAATCTGCGTTCGCTAAATCAGTAAAACTACCGAAGAAACCAAAAGGTGCCGAGTGGTCAAAACCTGTTAGAGTTTTTGAAAAGGCACGCTATCAAGCTGATGGCGCTGGCTTTTTAGAGCCTTCATATCGTCACGTTTTTGTTATTCCGGTTTCGGGTGGCACACCGCGTCAGTTAACATCGGGTGATTATCAGCATTATGGCCCACTAGCATGGGATCCAAGTAACACAAAACTGGCTTTTTCTGCTGATCGCAATGATGAGTGGGAGTACCGCACAACTGAGTCAGACCTTTATGAAATTAATGTAAAATCAGGTGAGCTTACGCAGCTAACTGATTTGCCTGGCCGTGAAACTAAGCCTCGTTACGCTAAAGACGGTGATGAACTTGCCTTTGTTGCCCGTGACAACGCGCCTGTGCCTTATATTAACTCAACACTATCTATGCTCGATTTAGATGATAAATCAATCAAGCATATTACTGAAAAATTAGACCGTTCAGTGGCTGATTATAAGTGGTCAGGCGATGGCGACTTTGTTATTCAGTACGATGATTTTGGTAAGCGTAAGCTCGCTAAAGTAAACAGCCGCGGTAAGGTAACTGATTTAACTGATACCGTGTCGGGCACTTCAATTGGTCGTCCGTATATCAGTGGTAGTTTCAGCATGGCCAATAATGGCGCTATTGCGTACACCACAGGCAGTGAATACCGCCCAGCTGATTTAGGCTACCTTTACAAAGGTAAAAAGAAAACGCTCACTTCATTAAACGAAGATGTGTTAGGTCATAAAAAGCTTGGTAAAGTGCACGAGCTGAATGTTAAATCGCAGTTCGATGGCCAAGCAATTCAAGGTTGGTACATCACACCACCTGATTTTGATGAAAGCAAGCAATATCCATTAATGGTTGAAATTCACGGCGGCCCACACCTGGCCTATGGCCCAAGCTTTACTGCTGAATTACAACGTTATGCCGCTGAAGGTTACGTGGTTGTGTATGTTAATTACCGTGGTTCAACAAGTTACGGTAAAGACTTTGCATTACTGCTAGACGGTAAATACAGCTCTGAAGAGGACTTTGCCGATCATAACTCTGCGGTTGATGCGATGATTGCTAAAGGCTTTATCGACAAAGATAACTTATTTATTGCTGGTGGCTCAGCAGGTGGTATCGCAACGGCTTATGCGGTTGGTTTAACAAACCGCTTCAACGCAGCTGCGATTACCAAACCGGTGATCAACTGGTTAAGTAAAACTCTTTCAGCTGACAGCTACATTGGTCAAATTCGTAACCAATTCCCTGGCATGCCATGGGATAATGTTGAGCATTACTGGAAACGTTCGCCGCTTTCATTAGTAGGTAACGTAACCACGCCATCATTGATTATGACAGGTGAAGAAGACCGCCGTACGCCAATTTCAGAATCAGAGCAATTCTACCAAGCACTAAAACTGCAAAAAGTAGATACCGTACTTATTCGTGTACCAGGCTCGCCACATGGTATTGCAGGTCGTCCATCACGCATGATTTCTAAAATTGAATACACGCTTGCGTGGTTCAAACAATATCAGAAGTAATAATTTAAACAGGAGTGAGCTGCTCACTCCTGTTTAAAAATAATGACGACTAAGCGCGAGTTGAGCAGAACCTATCGACTGCGCTTTTTCTCCACAAATACCTAAACTCACTTCACACGAGCGCAACCCCCGACTATCTAACTTTGTAAATTCTTCAACAGATAGCTGTTTGAGCAGTTGTAAAGCCTTACTTGGCAGTGGCGAATCAATAATTACCGCTTGCATATCTAACAAACTCAAACTGTTATGCATGGCAATACTGATAGCCTCAGCAGCTTTTTCAAGCCAAGGCTGAACTAGTCGTTTATGCTCTGTAAACTGACTGTCAGTTAGCTCGTACACTGAAATGCTAAGTTGCTGCTTATCAAACTCGCTTTGCAATGATAGTAATGAACATTGACTAAGTAACTGCTCCCGATCAGCGTTTAGCATTGAGCCTATAGCACCGGCATTACCACTTTTACCTCCGAGAAGTTGGTGGTTAATCACCACAGCCCCACCTAAAAAAGCCCCCAAATAAACATACAAAAAATCGCTGTAGTTATTAGGGTTACCAAGGCTTAGTTCTGCACAGCAGGCAGCGTTATTATCGTTACTAATATAAACCTGTAAATTAAACTGACTTTCTAAGTAACCTTTTAAGTCGAAATTTTGCCATTGACTAAGGGTATTTGTTGCAGTGTCTGAAGCGGCTTGCCATTGCCAAATATCAAATGGCATTGCGACACCTAAACCACACACACGCGCCCTTAATTCAGGCTCTAGTTGAGTTTTTAATTGTGGGATATGTATTTCTAAAAATGCTTTAAGTTCATCGACAGAGGGCTCTTCCACTTCAACTGATATGCTGGCTCTTTGGTTACTTTGTAGGTCAACTAAAATAAGGTCAAAACGACGTCGACCAATTTTCAAACCAAAACTAAATGCGCCATCTGGGTTGAGTCTAAACGGCACGCTAGGCTGCCCTACTCGTCCCTTTAAAGGTGCTCCTCGCAGTAATAAGTTGTCTTCTTCTAGCTTATTAATATTTACCATCGCAGCTTGAGCAGATAAAGATAGCGCCTTAGCTATTTGCGCTTTAGGCATACTTTCATGCTGCCTAATTAAGCTTAAGATGGCACGTTCGTTACAGCTTCTCACTGTTGGGTTTAGACTGCGATTCATAACATCCTTCATAGTAAAGTCTCATGACCGGCCTATTAGACCTGTTTGTCATACTATCTGCCACTATAAATAATAAATCAACCTAGTTGATTTATTATTTATAGTCGTGAATACTGTCGCTTACAACAATATGAACACATTAAACTGGTGAGCTATGCAAACACAGTCCGCTATTGTATCGCGCCAAATGCTTTGGCCTTTTATTCTACTTACAATTTGCTTTGCAGCTTGGGGCACTGCAGCCAATATGACAGACCCATTAGTTAAAGTTTTTAGCAAAACATTTTCGATGAGTGCGCTGCAATCTGCCTTAGTGCAATTTAGTTATTATGGCGCTTACTTTTGCTTGGCTTTACCCGCTGCAATGATTAACAGACGGTTTAATTACAAAACTGGGTTGCTAGTTGGTTTAGCCATGGCCGCATGTGGAGCATTACTGTTTTATCCCGCCAGCCAAACCATGCTCTATAGTCACTTTTTATTAGCCTTGTTTATTCTTGCGGGCGGTTTGTCTATTTTAGAAACCTCTGCAAATCCTTATGTTATGCAGCTTGGATGCGAACAAACAGCAACTCGCAGGCTCAACCTAGCCCAAGCCTTCAATCCTGTGGGTACTAATATAGGTGTGTTTTTGGCGGCTACTTTAATCTTGCCAAACCTAAATCAAGCAGATAGTGCTGGCCGCGCCCTAATGAGTGAGGCGCAATTAAAAACAGTTGTGAGTGCTGAACTTAATGCCGTAATGGTGCCGTATGTCGGTATGGCGTGTTGTTTAATCTTGCTGTGGCTATGTATCTTTTGTAGCCGATCGCCTGTAACAGTAGCAAAAGCGGCAACACCAGCTCGAAAGCTTAAAAAGACCTTTCAACATTTGTACCAAAATAAGCATTATCGATTTGGTGTGCTAGCACAGTTTTTTAATGTTGGAGCCCAAACTTGTGTGTGGACTTACACCATCGGCTATACGATGGAAGCTCTTAACACAACTGAAGTTACGGGCGGCCAAGTCTTACAGTATTCTATGTTGGTGTTTTTAGTGTCTCGCTTCATTATGACTTGGCTAATGCGCTTTATAAACGCGGCTAAATTGCTCCGTTTTATGGCCTTAGGTGCAGCCGTACTTTGTTTTGTTGTTGCAACCCAAGTTAATTTAGCTGGTGTGATAGCACTCGTTGCTATTTCAAGTTGTCTCTCTTTGATGTTTCCAACTATTTACGGGACGGCACTTGAGGGTTTAGGTGATGATGCAAAGGTCGGCGCGGCAGGCTTAGTTATGGCGATTTTAGGAGGAGCATTTTTACCCCTGATCCAAGCCGCAACTATCGATGCATTTAACACTGCTGTGTCATTTGTTGTTCCGCTCATTTGCTTTTTGGTTGTAGCTTTATATGGTCACCACAGCAAAGTAGCAGCTCACTTCGTTAAGCAAACTGATATAAAACTCCACGCAGGGCAGTTGCAGGACTAAACGCATCAATGAGATAATGCACCTCGTTTACCTACTTAAGCGAGGTGTATCATCAATTAATGGCACATATTACATTTTTCTTGGTCAAATTTTTGGCCTTTTCTGTTGGCTGTTTTGCCTGCTTTTTGCTTCATGACCAAGCCAATGTTGCCCTTGTTTTATCTGCCGCTGTTACCGGTTTAGTTGGCACATTTATTCCTTTCCCGGCTCGTTTTGGAAATCACCCTTATGCAGCTATTTACGCAGGAAGCTTTGCCGGCATGTGCTCATCAAGTTTAATTGATAGTTACTGGGAACTAAGTTTTATTTCTTTGATCGGTGCCTGTCTTTATATGCTAACTATGAATCTATTTGCAGGTTTTGGTGGTCGCCTTGGTAGTGTTGCCTTTGCCAGTGTTGCTCTGTTTATGATGGCTAAAGGAGTCTTATAGTGGATATATTTATAGCACTAACCGCTTTAGCAGGTGCATTATCTACCTACCTAATAGCACATCATAATCGCTTTGATGCCATTCGAGCATCTGCTGCCTCAAGCATTATTGCTTATGGCATTTTGAGCTTATTACCAGTAAATTTAGCGCTTTACTCTGTGGCATTTTTTGGCGGGACGTTTATTGGTATGAGCGCACCAAAGCGCTTTGGATTCTTCACGTTAACTATTTCTTCTTTACTATTTTCTATCTTATTTGAATACTTAGTCCCTCTATTGGATGGCTATGGTGGTGCACTAGGCTTGAGTGCCTTTTTATCGGTCTGTATTTGCCACATGGGCATTTTAATGGGCGCACCACGCAGTAAGAAAAGCAATTAAATATTCCAGGCCTTTTAAAAGCCTATACCTTTGCATTAAGATTTATTAGTATGTTAATTGTTTATTTATAAATAATGGATATTTATGCCGTTTCGCTCATTACTGATTGCTATCATGCTTCTGTGCATCAGTTGTGCAACTGCTGCGGATAATTTGACCTTTATTGCTGAAGACTTGCCTCCATACCACTTTATTAATCAGCAAGGCGAAGCAGATGGCGCACTTATAGAAGTTATTGAAGCTACTTTAGCGCAGGCAGATCTAGCGGGTGAGTTTAGAATAATGCCGATGGCTCGGGCTTTTCATGAGCTTGAAAACAATCCAAACATACTAATGATCTCGCTTTTAAAAAACCCAGCTCGTGAAGCTAAATTTAAATGGCTGGGGCAAACGTATTTCTCTGATGCTTATTTAGTTGATCTGGCTTCTCAAAGTCAAAACCATGAAGTACAAAGCCTAAAACAAGCTGAGAAATACCGCGTTGCGACTATACGTGGTTATTCCAGCGAACATTATTTAAAGCAAGCAGGATTTAGTGAAGATAAAAACTTAGTGTTAGTAAGTCATTATCATCAGCTGTGGCAGATGCTTGAAAAAGAACGAATCGATTTTGTACTAACCAATACACTCACCCTGCAAAATGAACTTGTTTTATCAAATGTAGAAGCTAAAAAAATTCATAAAAGCCTTCACTTAGATGACTTTCCTTCAGAGCTTTATTTAGCTGCAAACTTGAATTTAAATCCTGACACGGCAATGAGGTTAAGCATTGCACTTTCGACACTTAAAGAAACAGGTCAATACCAAGCCATTTTAGAAAAGTGGCAGCTCCCTCTACCCACAGCCCCTAAATAACGCAAATTTGAAATCATTTTTTAATTCGAGAATAAGCATATCTTCCCGAAAGTTGATTGATTTTGTAGCTAAATTTCAATAACACCAGATATCTTTCCAAGAATAAATGAAGCTGATGCCGACCAAGGTCGCATATTATTTAATCAAAATCCCCCTTATATTTTTTTATACGTTGTACAAATCTCTCACTAAAAAGTATAGGAGCCTCATTATGGCGGGCGAATATCAACAACAATATCAACAATTTCAGCGCAATCCGGGCCAATTTTGGCTTGAACAAAGTAAACGGGTTCCTTGGTTTAAAGAACCTAGTACACCCTATCAATATGACGATAATGATTTTTATCACTGGTTTGCTGATGGTCAGCTAAACACTAGTTACCTAGCCCTCGACCAACACGTCGAAGCAGGCTTTGCAGATCAAATCGCTCTGATTTACGACTCCCCTGTTACCAATACTAAACAACAATACAGCTATGGCGAGTTACAAACTCAAGTTGCCAAATTTGCGGGACTTATGCAGTCCCTTGGCGTAAGTAAAGGTGACCGTGTCGTTATTTATATGCCAATGATCCCACAAGCCGTTATTGGTATGCTGGCATGTGCGCGTCTTGGTGCCATTCACTCAGTCGTATTTGGTGGTTTTGCACCGCACGAGTTAGCAGTTCGTATTGATGATGCAAAACCTAAACTTGTGCTTACAGCGTCTTGCGGGGTTGAAGTCAACCATGTCATTGAATATAAGCCTTTGCTTGATGAAGCTCTCGAAAACGCCAAGCATGTAGTTGAACACTGTGTTGTATTTCAGCGTGAACAAGCTATTGCCGAGATGCAAGATGGCAGAGACATCGATTGGCAATCAGCCTCAGATGCAGCGAGCGAAGTGGGTGCAGTGCCAGTGGCAGGTGATGATCCCCTTTATATCCTTTATACCTCTGGTACGACAGGAACACCTAAAGGAGTGGTTCGAGAAAATGGGGGTCATGCTGTCGCAATGCATTACAGCATGGAAACTGTGTATGGTATGAAACCCGGCGAAGTATTTTGGGCCGCCTCTGACATCGGTTGGGTCGTTGGTCACTCTTACATTGTTTACGCGCCACTTATTTATCGCTGCACTACAATACTATATGAAGGCAAACCAATTAGAACACCTGATGCAAGTGCCTTTTGGCGAGTGGTTGAAGATTACAAGGTCACCGCATTATTCAGTGCCCCTACTGCGTTTCGCGCAATTAAAAAAGAGGACCCTACAGCCGAGGGCTTCAAACAATACGATACCTCTAGTTTAAAACGCTTATTCCTTGCTGGTGAGCGCTTAGATCCACCAACTTATGAGTGGCTCAAAGACAACACAGGCTTGCCAGTGCTCGACCACTGGTGGCAAACAGAAACAGGTTGGGCTATCGCTTGTAATCCAATTGGTATCGAGCAACTTGCAACTAAACCGGGCAGCTCAACGGTACCGACACCGGGCTTTGATGTACAAATTCTTGATATGAATGGTGAGCAGTGCGCTGCAAACGAAAGTGGTGCTGTGGTCATTAAACTGCCCTTACCACCTGGCTGTTTACCAACAATTTGGCAAAACAATGAACGTTTTCAAGCGGGCTATTTAAACGAATATCCAGGTTATTATCTCTCTGGTGACGGTGGCTATATTGATGATGATGGTTATCTGTTTATTATGGGCCGTACAGACGATGTTATTAATGTCGCAGGTCACCGCTTATCAACAGGTGAAATGGAAGAAATTGTGGCTGCTCACCCAGCTGTTGCTGAATGCGCAGTGTTTGGTGTTAACGACGCACTAAAAGGCCAATTACCGATGGCGATGATTGTACTCAAAGACGACTACCTCGGTGATAGCAAAGAGGTGGAGCAAGAGCTTATCCACACAGTCAGGCATCAAATTGGCGCTATTGCCTGTTTGAAAACAATCGTTCATGTTGAGCGCTTACCAAAAACCCGCTCAGGGAAAATACTCAGAAAGAACTTACGCCAACTGGTCGATGGTGAAGAACTACAAATTCCATCCACCATTGATGACGCGAGTATTTTTGATGAGATCAACCAACAACTTAACAATCGCTGATCAGCTTTTGTAATGTTACCCAAAGGCCTTGTTGTAAGGCCTTTATTCGTTTTGGCCTACGCCTTGCAACTTCACTAGTAAGTTAGCAAACGAAAAGGTAGTTAACATGGCTGTTATCGCAGGTTATATCCAATTCAATGAATTAGGCAAAACAGAATTTCATTATATTAATCAACTATCTGATGCATTTAATCGCTATAAAAAAACAGATGTTAAGCGCTTTGATTGTGAGAATGGAGCTATTTTTCACTATGATTTCGATGCATACCAACAAGCAAGTTGGTTGCAAACTGAGTCGCAAATTGCAACGCTGATTGGCCATCCTTTACTCAGCAGCTCCCGTAGTGATGATTTAAAGGCCATGGCAAATGCAACCTCACTCAACACCTGTTTACAGCAATGTGAAGGGGTTTTTAGCTTTTGCCAGTTTAATAGCCAATTAGGCTGCTTAGTACTTGCTACTGATCCACTTGGGTTAAAACCATTTTATACCTTAAAAACTGCACATGGCTTACTATTTTCGACCAACTTAGGCTTATTTAAACAGTTGAGTATTGAGCTTGAAAGCGATGCAGAAGCCCTCACTGAGCTTGCTGTGCTTGGCTACCCGCTTCTTGACCACACACCTTATAAAAACATTAAATGCTCATATCCAGGCGAAATATTACGGTTTGATGTCAGCCATGGCGTGGTAAAACAACGTTACTTTGACTGGGTCGCCCTTGCCAAACAAAACCATGAGGTGACAGATGCAATTGATGGAGTCACTCAGGCTTTTCGCAGTGTTGTTACAAAAGCGATGCACACCGATAAAAAAGTGCTGAGCACCCTCTCTGGAGGTCTAGATTCGCGACTAATTAATTGTGAACTGTTACGCCAAGGGGTTGAGCTCAAATCGTTTAATTTTTCAAAGTCAGATAGCCAAGATCTCTATTGCGCAAAACAATATGCTTCGCAAAACGCCCTTAAGCTTGAAGTAGTGCAAGTACGAGATACGCAAAAGCTTTCTGTTGAACAGCGGCTTGGTAAATACTGGCGTAAGGCGCATCACAATGAATATAAAACCGTTACAAGACCACAGATCAGTTGGTCAGGTAATGGCGGCAGTGTTGGCTTAGGTGCCGTATTTTATGGCGACGATATTTATGCAGCAGCAAAAGAAAACAATCTTGATAAACTCATTCAAGCTTATTTAGATCAGCAGTACGCTTATTTGCCAAAGTCAGTAGTTCATAATGCGGCTATGCTGCAACAAAAATTAATAGATAACCTAAAAGTTAGTTTTAAACCCTTGGCTGAATTACCACTCGAAAAAGCATTTCAGCTATTTTTACTTCTCAATGATCAACACCATCATTTGAGCATTCCAAATGAGCAAGTATGCGACTTTAAAATGGAGTTCTTCCATCCATTCTATTCGTGGAAAGTACTGCAATATCCTCTAGCTGTCCCTGTTGAATATGTACGTAAACACCGCTTTTATCAGCGCTGGCTGAAAACCAGTTATCCACGAGCTATGCTTGCACCATGGCAAGCATACCCAGGTCATATGCCTTGCCCAATTAAAGTAAACTACCAATCACAATGGCAATTTAACAATAACAACCTGATGCGTTTTGGCGAGCTATTTAAGTTGTGGTACGAGATTATGCGCTTTGACCGCCATCAATTGATCAAACGCAGTCACTTTACTGCGTTATGCTTATTACAATTAGCACACTTAAAAAATGCACAGTCGAATATTCGCATTGCTCAGCGGTTCTGTCAGTGGTAATTAAAAGCGTGTAATGCCCTCAACTGAGGGCATTATTACGAAATACAAAAACTACTTTCTAAAAAAATACATTACAGGCTAGAATCTAGTCAGTTATTAATAATTTAAGCCGAGACTTTAATGAGAAAATGGACACTTCCTCTGCTGTCATTAATCGTATTAGCAGGCTGTACCTCTGTCAGCAAAGATGAATGTTTGCAAGCCAATTGGCAAGGTATAGGTTATAAACATGGTGCTGATGGAACGGAATATCACGATGGGCTAGATGCATTATCGCAATGCGGCGAATATGGCGTTAGTGCTGATATTGCTGAATATAAAGTGGGGTACGATCTGGGTCTGGCTGTATATTGTGAGCCCGAAAATGGTTTTACCCTTGGCATACAAGGGGTCTCTTACAATGGGGTATGTAACAGCACCGCTTTTCGTAAAGCATGGCAAGAAGGAAACGACAGATATCAAGTACAGCAAAGGCTCGCATACATAGATGACCGAATTGACGATATTGACCGGCGCTTAAAAAATATTCGCGCTGAGCTTAATAGCAATCAGCTCGATAATGGCCAACAAAAAGAGTTGTATAGAGAACGTAAAGATTTAGAACATGAACGCAAAGATTTACGCAAAGAGCGCGCATTGTTACCTCTTTTAAATAAACTACCTAGTGTCGAAATATCAACCCAGTGGTGAGGCTTTATGTTTAAGCTTCATCTGATACATTTGCTCGTCAGCATTGGCGAGTAACTCTTTCGCGTTTTTACCATTCTCTGGGTAAAGCGCGATTCCAAAACTAGCACTGACAGGCACTTTGGTTGCGTAGCGCTTTGCTACGTCCTCAACCGCTTTTTTGCAACGCTCAGCAATGTCTTGGCAAACCAAATGTTTCGATAAATTCGGCAATAAAATGACAAACTCATCGCCCCCAATGCGCGCTAATATATCTTTATCACGCAGCTGAAGTGAAAGCTGCTCACTGATTTCAAGAAGTAGATTATCGCCCTGCTCGTGACCAAAGGTATCGTTCACCAGTTTAAAGTTATCAAGGTCTACATAAATCAATGAAAACCAATTTTCTTCACTTGTCGCACTAAGAGTAATTGAATGCAACTGGATATCTAAACCACGACGATTTAAAAGCTTAGTGAGTGGGTCTTGATTAACTAATTGAGCAAGTAGCTGGCGCTTTTCTACAGCTTGCGAAATATCATCAAATGCCCCAATGAAATGACTAATATGGCCATGTTCATCATACAATGCATCGATAGTTAACAGTTCAGGAAATACTTCACCCGTTTTACGCTTGTTCCATACTTCACCTTGCCAGCGGCCACTCTTTAAGAGAACTTCCCACATCTGTACATAGAACTCTTTTGGCTGCTGATTAGCTGAAAATACGGATGGATTTTTTCCGATGACATCCGATTTTTTAAACCCGGTTATCTGCTCGAATGCAGGATTAACATCCACAATTTTAGGCTCTGCCGTTGTAATCAAAATACCGCGACTAGTTGTTGAAAAAACCGCTGTAAGCAGTTGTATTTTCTCGTTCCTTTTTACTTCTTCTGAAACATCTTCGATATAGCCATTCCATTCAACGCTTCCATTCACACGGGCTATGGGTGACGATTTTCCTTCAACCCAAATCACACCTTTTTTTGGGTGATTAACTCGGTATATCTCGTGCCAATCACATAATTCTACTCGTGATTTTTCAATGCTTTTAACAACTCGGGCTAAGTCATCAGGGTGAATAATCTGCATAATTAAATCTGCAGATTTTTTTATTTCATTAGCAGTACAGCCATAGATATCAAAGACTTTTGAACTAGCAAAAGGAAAACATGCCTTACCGTTTTTATCGACTACATACTGATAAACAAACCCGGGTAAGTTATCAGTAAATTTTTGCAACTTGGCATGTAAAAAATCAATTTCACGCTCTTTTAACCACTGCTCAGTAATATCGATATGAACACCAAGCATCCACTCTGGATTACCATCTTCATCCCAACTGTGCACCTTTCCTTTATCGAGCACCTTAACCCAATGTCCCTGTTTGTGTTTCATGCGCGCTTCACAGATATAGCGCTCTGACTCCCCTTTGAAGTGAGCATGTAAAAGTTGTTCTGATTTTGGCAAGTCGCCTGGATGAGCATAGCTGAGCCAGGTTTCAATTGAAATTGGCGATAACTCTTTCAGTGTATAGCCGATAATGTTCGCCCATTTATCATTGAAAACAGTTTCGCCTGTTTTTACATTCCAAAGCCAAATTCCCGCATCACTACTGTCGAGAATTAGCTGAGATAGGTCAAAACCAAGCTGCGATTTTATCGCATCATACCCTTCACTAAATACCATAATTAGCCTTGTTAACTAGGCCTTTCAAAATTAAAGCAAGCCTTAATTATTATTCTAGTTAACAAAATAAAAAATACTAAAAATCCGTGAAGAATATTGATCTAACACAGGCTATGAAGATATCGGCCAATCCACCTCATTGACACTATCCACACTGTTTGTAATTGTTTGCTCTCCTTGCCATATATCAATATAACGAGCCAAGGGGTCATATAGCGCTGTTTGCTTATTGATATGAAAATGCCGCCCGCCTCTAGGATCAACACCGACGCCCGCAATATATTGCCAATTCCCCCAGTTCGCAGCCACATCATAATCTATGAGTTGTTGTTCGAAATAGGCCGCGCCATAACGCCAGTCAAGAGCAAACTCATTAACCAAACAGCTTGCCGCAATTTGCCGCGAACGGTTAGAAATATAGCCTGTCGCATTAAGCTCATGCATTATTGCATTTACCAAAGCAAATGGTGTGCACCCTTGGCACCACGCATTAAAACGGTGACTGTTAAAAGTGGTCAGTGGCGCACTGTGCTTTAACCCGTTAAAGTGGAAAAGTTTTGCGCCAATTTGCATTGCGTGCCATTTAAAGTATTCGCGCCAAAGCAATTCAAACTTTATCCAATAACTAGATTCATTAGCACCGTTTTGCAATTCATATATTTCAACTTCTCTGTACAGCTGTTTTGCGCTAATTTCGCCACCAGCAAGCCATATACTAAATTTAGTACTATTGCTAAAACCGTCTAACTCATTACGTGTTTCTTTATAACTGCTCGGCGCTTTTGACGAAAAGTACTGACGACAATGTTGTTGGGCAGCAATTAAACCACCTTTAAAACTACCTGACCTAGTTGGAGCATCATCAACAGTGTTCTCAGGGCATAGTTGTACGGGATGAGGTAAGTAACTTACAGGCTGCAGCGGCGCTGCTATAAATGTTGACTCTGCTTCTACCTTTTTACGAAAGGCTGTAAAGTTTTTAGGTAGGTTATCAAGTTGGAATGGCAAGTCACTTGCTTTAAACAAGGTATCTTGCTGATAGGTTTTCACTGTTACTTGAGGGCATAATGCTTTGATTTTGCCAAGCTGTTTTTGCTCATAAGTACCAACCTGCTCAGTACAAACCAATGCTTCAATTTCATATTTTCGCAAACGCTGAGTTATAACTTGCTCTGGCTCTCCGGTGATCACATGTAGAGTTTGCCCAAGCTTCTCAAGCTCTTTTGCAAATGCAGCTAGACTCTCAAGTAAAAAGTTGTACTTGTGCGTGCCATACGGTTTTGACTGAAAGTTAGTTTGCCTAAACCAGCGTGGTTCAATCACATACACTAAATCTAGCTCGCCGTTAAACTCAGCTAATTCAGATAAAATTTCATTGTCGACCAAACGTAAGTCATTTTGCAGCCAGTATAAAACACGCTTTTTCATTATTTACTCTACTAGAAGCTTTAAAAACACATACGTAAGCCGACCATTTAAAGATTAACTTCGCCATAATGAGTTAGCACACGGCTTATTAATCAACACCTTATAATATTCAATAAAGTTTAAGTTTTAGTTAAGTTTTTCTTAAGTTAGCGATTTTATGCTGAGAACTGTAAAGAATTTAAAAGGTTGATAAAGCAAACAAGCTGCGTCTCCTTCGTATTTAGTAGGCATAATAAAGATGAATAAAATAACACCTGTTTTATTATTAACATGCACTGCTACAGGGACAGTATACGCAAATGAACCTTTAAGCTTAGACGTCGTCTGTGAAGTAAAAAGTAAACCAACTGCTGAGTTAAGCGAAGAAAAAGATATCACTGTTGATAAACTCAACATTGATACACATACGATTTTTGATCCAAATGATCCTGAAACAACCGCTCTACATCGCTTTATAAACTGGCTGCACATAGATACCAAAAACAAAGTTGTCAGTGAGCAAATTACCTTTAAAGAAGGCGATCTAGTCAGTGAGCGTCAACTGCAAGAAGCAGAGCGTATTCTACGCAGCAAAAAGTACTTAAGAGATGCCAAAGTTAGCTATACAAAAGACTGCCTTGAAGATGAACCACGCGTGGTACAAATAGATACGTGGGACACGTGGAGTTTATTACCAACTATTAATTTTGGCCGTAGTAGCGGCAATAACAAATACAGCTTAGGCTTTAAAGAAGAGAACTTTTTGGGGTACGGGATCCGCGCATCATTAAAGTATAAATCAGATCACGAACGCTCAGGCTATCACTCTGTGCTGCAAATGCCGGTTCCTTGGCAGCCTCATGCGACCCTCACTTTACAAGCTGATGACTACGATGACGGGCAAGTCTTTTTAGTGGATTATCATCAGCCTTTTTATCAACGTAGTAGTGACGCACTGATGCGCTACTTTGCCAAGTCACAAAAACAAAAAAGCTATATTTATCAAAATGGACTGACTCGTTCAGAATTTTTCACTGATGAATTAATCGCACAGTTCGCCTATGGTGGAATTTTGTCACAGGACAGAAAGCAAACCTTTCACTGGCT
Source organism: Pseudoalteromonas sp. NFXS39 (assembly GCF_040148775.1). Taxonomy (NCBI): domain Bacteria; kingdom Pseudomonadati; phylum Pseudomonadota; class Gammaproteobacteria; order Alteromonadales; family Pseudoalteromonadaceae; genus Pseudoalteromonas; species Pseudoalteromonas sp. NFXS39. The sequence goes on from NZ_JAGDEC010000006.1 coordinate 284,516, forward strand.
AGCTGGGATTGATTACGAAGATGTTAGTTACCGCCCTTTCGATACAAAACCTTTACCCGCAGGTCTTAGCGATTACAGTATTGCTGCGCCGTGGGTCGGATTACATTGGTTAGAAGACAACTATACTGTTTTACAGGATATTGACCTCATAAACCACAACGAAGACGTTAACCTAGGCTGGGAGCTAAACTCAAAGTTTGCTATAGATACCGTTAATTTGGGGCAAGGATTTTTGTTTGATACTAATCTCACCAAAGCTTGGTTTAACAATAACACTTTGTATCGCTTTGCCACGGGTATCAAGGGCAATGTAGGTACTGAGCTTGATGACCGCTTTGCTATATATTCAAAAGCACAAATGAACTATCGCTGGTCAGATGCATTTGCCTTTTATGCTCATGTAAATGGTCATTGGCAAAACCATGAGTTTGCAGAGAAACCGCTGGCTGTTGGCGGTGAAGAAGGCATGCGAGGCTTTCCAGAAAGTTACCAACATGGTACTTCAAGCTTACAAGCAACTGCTGAGCTAAGAATGTACCCAAACATCAATCTATATCAGTTTGTGGATGTTGGCTTTGTCGGTTTTGTCGATGTAGGGCAAGCATTCGGCAGCACTGAAACGGCGAATATTTCAGATTCAATGCTAACCAGTGCTGGTGTGGGTATTCGTCTATATTCATCGCGTTCAAGTAACGATAACGTTATACATATCGACTTTAGTTCGCCTCTTGGCAGTTATCAAGATGTTGATTCGTGGCAAATAGGAATGTCAGTAGAAACAACCTTTTAAGCATCTTGTTCTTTACTCATGAGTTCCCCCATGCGCTCGATTAGCTCTTGCTCTGTGAGGTCTTCTTTATGCGTTGCAATATTCCAGATATGACCAAATGGATCGGCTAAAGTCCCCAATCTGTCACCATAAAACTGATCATGTACCGGACGTAACTCTTTTGCACCTAACGACAACGCTTTAGCAAAGACAGCATCGACATCCTCAACATAAAGCATCATATTTACAGGGGTGCCACCAAGCTGCTGTGGAGATTTATATTCCATTTCAGGGTAAGCATCAGAAAGCATGATGTAGGAGTCACCTATTATTATCTCGGCATGTGCAACCCCTCCGTCAGGCATAGGCATTTGCATTACTAGCTCAGCAGCAAACGCCTCTTTGTAAAATTCAATAGCTTTAGAAGCGCCTTCAATAATCAAATACGGGGTGACCGCATGAAAACCTTTAGGAATTGCAGAAACAGCCATGTTAAACCTCAATGTTTAATGTTTGAGCTATAAAGGTAGCAGCTGTTCTGCATTTTCACTTTATATATTTACTTAGATAATGGATTTGCAAAATCAGGTCTAGGTAGCTTTTCAAGAATGGCGTATAAATAAATCACGACTAGGCATAACCCTCCCGCAACAAAGAACAAGGTTGGACCACCGTAATAATCTAAAATTAAGCCACCACCGAGCGGTGCAAAAGCAAAACCTAAATCATAAAACGAAGCTGCGCCAAAGTACGTACCACGAAGGTGTGATGGCGCGAGTCTATCAAGGTGAACATTCATAGTCGGAAATAAAATAGTCTCAGCCAAGCTCATGACCACTATCGCACCTATCCAGCCCCAGAACAGGTCTATCGGATTGAGTGCCAACCAAAATTGCGACCCCATTAAAAGTACCAAACCGATTTGAATACGCACTGTTAAGTTAAATCGCGCCATCATTCTCAATAGCAAAAATTGACTTGAAATAATCACCATCGCATTGGTAAAAATCAGCGCAGAAATCAATGCAAGTAAATCAGGAGCTTCTGCACGAGTCAGGTATTGTATTAGTGAACTATCCATTTGCGCGTAAATAAACATGCACAAAATATTGGCTAAAATTAAACATTGCAACAGCTTATCAGCAAACAAAATGCGCAATAATTGCTGGCCCTTTATTTCTGGACTTTTAGTTTCAACCTCGTCGGCTGCGGCGCTGTTTTTTGACGCTTTATCACTAACATTGAAACCCCAAACAAGTAGTACTAACAAGATAGCAAATGCGCCTGCGGTAATATAAAAACTTGACTGCTCGCCTGTTAAACCCAGCCATACGCCTGCTAATGGACCAACCGCACAACCCACATTAACAATAAAATACAGCGATTGCATGGCAAGCTCACGAGTTGCAGCATCGTCAATAATATCACCAATTGCAGCGCTGGTTAATGGCCGCCAAAGCGCGGTAGCAATCGAACATAAGGTCATCACAATCACATAGCCTGCCACTGTTTCAACCTCAGCCAACAACGAGAAAGAAATGATATACAACACGCCTGTAATATACATCAGTGTATGACGACCGACTTTATCTGAAAGGCTGCTGCCAATAAAGCTGGTGAACACTGAAATTATGGCAGCACTGGAAAGCACCAAACCGACCTCTGTCGCCGTTAAAGCAAATTTTTCGTACAAGATAACTGCTAGAAATGGCCAAACCATATAATAGCTGCCACGGGTAATAAACGAGCCGAATAAGAAGATCCACATAAGAGAAGGAAACTGCTTAAAGCGCGCTAAAGAGATATCCGAATTCATTGTTTTAATTTTTATATTAATAATTAAAACACTATACAGGAGGTGAACCTGTCATGGGTATTTAATCTAAATCTAGTTTGTAACACCGTATTTACTGGCTAAAAACTCAACTTAATCATAAATACTGTAAATTGAACCCGAAACACCTTAATCTAAATAAGAATAATTATTGATTGTATTTTTAATTTCTGTAGTATACCCGTCGTTCCTTAAAAGGATAACCAACAAAAAGAACTGGAAATCTACAATGAAATCAATAAAACCAAGTTTACTGGCCCTTGCCATAGCAACACATTTTTCAGCCTCAGCTGACGACGCTAAGCCTAAACAAGATATGGAACGCTTAGTTATTACAGCAACCGGCTTTGAGCAAAAAGTTACTGAAGCACCTGCAAGTATTTCAATTATCACTAATGAAGATATTAAGTCTCACGCCTTCACCTCAGTGCTTGATGCTGTGCAGTATTTAGAAGGTATCGACATTGGCACAACCCGTGATAAAACAGGCCAAGGCAGTGTGAGTATGCGTGGTTTAACAGGCGAGTACACCCTGTTACTTATTGATGGTAAACGCCAAAATAATCATGGCGATATTTACCCAAACAATTTTGGAGGCAACGCGTTTAACCACGTACCGCCTGTCGATGCCATTGAGCGTGTCGAAGTTATCCGCGGCCCTGCATCAACCCTTTATGGTGCTGATGCGCTTGGCGGTGTAATTAATATCATCACTAAAAAGCATACTGATAGCTGGAGCGGTGCTGTTTCATTTAGCCGCTCATTACAACAAAACGATGATTTTGGTGATGACATTACCACTGACTTTAGTGTGATGGGGCCGCTGATCAAAGACGTATTAAGCTTAGGCGTACGCGGTAGTGTTTACGAGCAACAGGCATCATCACCGACATTTGAACCAGCTACCGACCCTAATGGCGTTGTTCATGTTCGCTCTTTAGGTTTTGGTAGTGGTGGGCGTACTGTTGATAACACTAATGAGCAGTATGGTATTACCCTAACTTATACCCCGTTTGATTCTCATCATTTACGCTTTGATTATGATAACTCAAGTCAAGTGTACGACAACACACCAAGCTACAACATTGAATCAGGCACCATTACTTACCCACTTGGCACAAAAGATAATATTGAATCTATTTGGCAAGATCGTCGTGGCCAAGTAAACCCGCGCGCAGGCTATGCTGCAGACCAAGAGTTTGATCGTGAATGGTGGTCACTAAGTTACGATGGAGAGCTTAACTGGGCAACGGTGAAGGCCTCTGTTTCATATGTTGATACGCAAAACAATGGCCGTACTTTACCGCTAAGTGTAAGCGAACGATTAGAGCTGCAAGCTATGTACGATGGTACTGGCGAATACGAGGGAATGGACGAGCAAGCACGTAAAGACTTAGCTGAAGAAACTTTCTTACCACGCCCTACTCGCCCGTTAGAAAGCAGCCAATATACGTATGATTTACGCTTTGATATTCCTATCACTGGCAGCTTTGGTAGCCATAACCTTGCAATTGGTGGCCAGCTTATCGATGGTGAGTTAAAAGACGGTGTATTTGGCCTTGAAAGTGACCAAGCAGGTCAAGTGCAAGAGCAAAACATGTACTCGCTATTTGCCGAAGATAACTGGATGGCAACTGACAACTTTACCTTTACATTAGGCGCTCGTTACGATGACCATGATGTATTTGGCAGCCAAGTATCACCACGCGTTTATGGTGTATACAACATATCAGACACTTGGACGATAAAAGGGGGTGTCAGTACGGGTTATAAAACACCTCAAACAACTGACCTTTACGACGGTATCACCGGATTTGGTGGTCAAGGCACAAGCCCATTTGCGGGTAACCCAGATTTAGAACCTGAAACAAGTGTGAACTCAGAAGTTGCACTTTACTGGACTTCGCTTGATGGTGATCACAACATTAATGTGACTTACTACAACACCAAGTTTGAAGACAAAATTGCCCGCGGCGATACTATTTTAAGCTGTGAGCAAACTAATGATGTGCGCCCATGTGTGAACCTAGGTCAGTACGATCAGCTTGGCTACGATAGCTACAGCCAAAAGATCAATATCGACGAAGTAGACTTGCAAGGTGTTGAAATTGCAGGTCAATACACTATCACTAAAACAGTGTCTGTTAACGGTAACTACACGTGGACTGATAGCGAACAAAAGAGCGGTCCTGAAGAAGGTCAACCATTAACTAACTCAGCTGAGCACATGGCAAACCTTACCCTAAACTGGGAAGCGACTGACTTTATGAACCTATACCTACAAGGTGTATATCGTTCAGACCGTTATCGCGGTTGGGATAACGTGCACGACAAAGCACTGTACTACAAAAACTACAACCTACTTAATTTAGGGGCGCAGTTCTATGTAAATGAGTATGTGCAAATCAATGCCCGTGTGAACAACCTATTAGACGAAGATTTCACCTCTTATAGCACGAGCTATACCGACCTAAATGGCGATGGTGAATATGAGTACCTAACAGGTCGTGGTGTAGTTAGCGAAGTAACATTCACAGACGACTACAACGTTAAAGATAAAGGCCGTAACTTCTGGATTGGCGTTACCGCTTACTTCTAAACTCCCTGAAAATAGGCAGCACGTAGTTAGATGCTGTCTATTTTTCCTACTGTCACTAAACTGCCAACTTCACCTACTATGCTGATGATACCTGCGTAAGCTTATTTGTCAGTCTATGGAACATACCCTTACAGCCAGCGGTATCAGTATTAGTTATCAAGATGAAGGCGATAAAAATGCGCCGGTGATCATCTTAATTATTGGCTTAGGTGCTCAATTTACCGTTTGGCCAGAGTCGCTTTACTTTGGCTTGGTCGAAAAAGGCTTTCGGGTTATTCGTTTTGATAATCGCGATGCAGGGCTATCCACATCGTTAGATGAGTTAGGTAAGCCAAGTCTTGTAAAGCACTGGCTTAGCCGCCGATTACCCATTCGTGCAAAGCTGCCCTATTCGCTCGATGATATGGCTCGCGACGTAAAAGAGTTAATGGATGCTCTTAATATCAAAAAAGCACATTTAGTGGGTGCTTCTATGGGTGGTATGATTGCCCAAATTGCCGCAGCAAAATATAAAAAGCGCGTGCTGAGCTTAACCTCTATTATGTCGAGTAGTTCGCCCTTATCGTTTTCGGGTTCAAACATAAACCTACTAGTAAAGCTTGCAAAAATACGCCCCCGAAGCAGTAATAAGGAAGCCGCGATTGATTACAATGTTAGGCTAAACCAACTCATTGGCAGCCCAGCCTACCCACAAGATGAACACGCTTTATACGCCAACGCCGAGCGTTATATAGCGCGTGCCCACACTAATCAAACAGGTTTTAAACGTCAGCTTGCAGCCATTGCCGCAACACCTTATCGCGAGCAACTTTTAAAGAAGATTAAAGCCCCGACGTTAGTGATCCACGGCAGTGCTGATCCTGTCATGCCATTGTCTGCTGGTATCAACACCGCACTGTTAATAAAGCGCAGCAAATTAAGAGTCGTGCCCGGTATGGGCCATGACTTTCCGCCCGCTTTAATGAAAAAAATGACTAAATGGATTGCTAAACACGCACATAAAGTCAGTGCCAAAAAAGCCGCTAAAAATAAAGCTCTCAACACTTAAAGTCGCTAATTTTGGCTGTGCTGATGAGCACTTACTCATATAGGGTTTTCTATTATTCATTAATGATAAATTAGAGTCATAAAAAAGCCACTTTGCAGTGGCTTTTCAAAATAGGCTTTAACTAAACACTAAACTGATGCCATGGGCCTGTTATAGCGAGTGTTTTTGAAGGTGAGTAAACATTCACAAACAAAGTGCTTCCATCTGGTGAGAAACAGGCACCTGCCAGCTCGGTTTGCGCAACTAAACGGGCAAAATTATAAACTTGGCCTTGCGGTGTAACACCACGAAGATGATTATCAACCACATCAGTGTATTGGTCTTCACACACAATTAAATGACCATTAGGTGACACAGTAAGGTTATCGCCAAAGTTGTAGAAGGTTTTGCTGGTACTTTCTACAAACAACGAGATTTTACCTGGTTGCTCTGCTTCTTTTGCCGTGCCTTCAAACTCTGATGGCTGATATTTCATAACCTGACCAAGTTGCTTTTTACCGCCATTGGTACAGCAAAAATAAAGCTCTTTATCACCCCAGTGAATACCTTCACCACGGGCAAATAATGCCGCACCTTGTTTGTAACCGCGTAGGCGTAAGTCATCCTTCGGGCTTTCTGGGTTATCTAGATTGACCCACTCAACCTCTAGTTCTTGATGTAACACCATGGCTTTGTTATTCCAGTTACGGCTATCAAATTGTGGCTTACCTTTCACCATCATAGCCTGTAATTGCCCGCCTTTGTGTAGCTTGCCATATTCATTTGGAATAAATCGATAAAAGACGCTATCACCTTTGTCTTCGGTTAGATAAACAATACCTGTGCGCGGATCAACAGCAGCCGCTTCATGGTTAAATCGACCCATGGCTTTTAATGGCTCAGGTTTGATTAAGCCTTTGCTATTTGCGGGTACTTCAAAAATATAACCATGGTCTTGGTTAAATCCATCAGCTTTAGTATCAGTGGTTTCTTCACAGGTAAGCCACGAACCCCATGGCGTGATACCACCAGAGCAGTTACGAATTGTGCCGACCAATGACAGATATTCTTGCTCTTTTTGATGGGTTTTTAAGTTATAAACTATATGACTTGTACCACCAGGTAACGCCACACCGTCACTGTTGGTATCAAAAGCCAAGGGCGTTTTATGGTTGGCAATACTTGCTTCGGCTTTCGCTAAATCTTTTGGTTTTAACTCATGGTTTCGCACTAATGCGACGCGGTCATTACCAAGTGCTAGGCAGCCCATACCATCAGCTTTATCAGGTACCGTAAATCCATCAGACATTTTCTCACCGAGGCTTGAAACGACTTGATAACTAAAGCCCTCTGGTAAATCGAGCAATTTATCTGGATCAGGAATTAACGGGCCAAAGCCGACAGCCGTTGTTTTTAAATCTCCTAACGACACCTTACCTATGGCACTTTTTGATAATCCTAAAAAGGCTATTGTGCCCGCCCCTACTAAAAATTCTCGACGTGAAACCATGTTAACTCCAAGCTAAAAACCAGCTTTATCATACAAATAAAAAAGGCATTATAAAGCAATGAAACGATAAAAAGTTACATTATCACAATATTCACGAAATTGTCATAAAGCTTCTTATACCTGATAGTACCCCGCAGCATTAAAAACAATTGATCTACGCTTGATATAATTGCGAATAATTTATAATCTCATGATGCTTTTATCATACAAGTAAACCGCTTAAACTAAGACTTAATGTATTTCTAAGAAACAACTATGTTACTAAAATCAAAAACATTTATTGCATTCTCATTGGCGCTTTTAAGCTTTAGCCAACACGCCTTTAGCTTGCAGTTTGGCAGTAAAGTCGACAGTGACAAACTCATTAAAATTTCGACGGTTATGGCCACGCCAGACGATTACCTAGCAAGTCCAATTACTGTAGAAGGGACTATCACAGGGGTTTGCGAAAAACGTGGTTGCTGGATGACGCTTGCATCAGACAAACGCTTTGAAAACTTACGTATCAAAGTTGAAGATGGCGACATGGTATTCCCGATGACGGCTAAAGGTAGTAAAGCTATCGTAACCGGTAAGCTCGATAAAATTCAGCTTAGTCTTGGCCGCACTAAAACGCTACTTGCTCACAAAGCGCAGCAAGCCGGCGAAAGCTTTGATGCAAATTCAGTGACTGAAGCCATTGCTATTTATCAGCTCGTTCCGAGCGGAGTTGAAATCATTGAGTAACAAATCAAGTATCAACTGGTTTAAGTTAAACAGAAACTTACACCGCGATATTGGTTATTTTTGTGTTGGTTTAGTGATTATCTTTGCGGTTTCTGGCATTGCAGTAAACCACAAAGATGATTGGAACCCAAACTACAAAGTAAGCCACCAGCAAATCAGTGTGAGCGATGAAACTTGGCAATTAGATAATGACGAGTTGTTGATTGAGCAAATTATCTCCCATGCTGATGTAAGCGAGCCGGTAAAAGCCTCTTACTGGGTATCGCCGCAAGAGTTTAAGGTATTTTTAAAAAACGGTAACAACCTCAGCCTTAAACTCAATAAAGATATCATAAGCTATGAAGCCATTGAGCCTCGTCATGTATTTCAAGCATTTAACCGCTTACACTTGAACGAGACAAACGCTTCGTGGGTTATTTTTTCTGATATTTTTGCTGGGCTGCTGCTGTTTTTAGCAATCAGCGGCTTGTTTATGCTCAAAGGTAAAAATAGCCCATGGGGCAGCCGCTCAGTATTAGTCATCAGCGGTATGCTGCTCCCAGCAGCTTATGTATTTTTATAAACTAAAGTTCCTGTTGCCATTCTAGCAAACAGCGATGGCAACATTATTTTCAATTAATTTAATCCTCACCCACTTTTTGACACAGCTTTTTTAAAATAACTATTCGCAGAATCCTCACTTTGCTTAAGCATTTTATAGCAGCTCAAAGTGTGTTTACTTAGCTCTTAAAACCTCTCACCTACCTATTATAGTTTTCTTAAATGATGGCTTTATTGCTTTTATTTGTGAGCATTTTCATCGAAAAAGCAAAAGAACGCTGCTAAACAGAACCTAAAAAAGGGACTAATTTAGTTATAATTTATGACTTAATTACAATTATTTATTACTAGATAAACTTAAAAATAAAACACCTTTAACCTATAAAAGGTAATTAAATTGTAAAGTAAATTAATGATTTATTATTATTGATATTGATAATCACTATCATTACGATCCCGATTCAAATTAACCGAGAAGGAATTGAGTCGTGAATCAATTAGCCCCCGTGCTTAATGCTCATTCATCAATAAACGTTGATGAACAGCCCCATGCGTTTATTTTTAACGAAAATAATTTACTCAAATATGAGATGGCTTCAATGCAAACAATGTCGCTCATCCATCAAGCACTGCGTTCTGCAAAACAAGTTCATTCTGGCGTCTGCCACAAAGAGCTCAGTAAACAAATAGCCAGAGTAGAACTAAATCAACCTCTCAATAACGTTGAGCAAGCGCTAAATGAAGTAAAATCGTTGTATTTAGATCATGCTGTCTACTTTCATCATCCAAAATATGTTGCCCATCTAAACTGCCCCGTTGCTTACCCCGCGGTGATAGCCGAACAGTTATTAACTGCTATAAATTCTTCGTTAGACACCTGGGACCAAAGTGCTGGCGGGACGCTCATTGAGCAAAAGTTAATTGACTGGAGTATCGAACGCATTGGCTTAAGTGCTGCTGCCGATGGCATATTCACAAGTGGCGGCAGTCAATCTAATTTAATGGCATTGTTACTTGCTAGAGACCATGCAGCAGAGCGCTTATCAGGGCACCTTATTCGCGATTTTGGTTTAGGTCCAGATGCTCATCGCTACCGTATTTTTTGCTCTGAAGTCAGCCATTTTAGTATTCAAAAGTCAGCCGCTTTACTGGGCCTTGGCTATAACGCGGTTGTTCCTGTTGCTGTTGATAAAGAGTTTAAAATAGACCTAGCCGCACTTGATGCAGCAATTGATGAATGCAAAGCACAAGGCAATATTCCGATAGCGCTTGTTGCTACCGCAGGCACAACTGACTTTGGTTCAATAGACCCTATCGATAAGCTAAAAACGCGTTGCACTGCTGATAATTTATGGCTTCATGTCGATGCAGCTTATGGCTGTGGACTACTTGCCGCTGATGATCACCGTCACTTACTCAATGGCATTGAACAGGCTGACTCGGTGACGTTAGATTACCACAAATCATTCTTACAACCTGTCAGTAGCAGTGCATTTATTGTTGCTGATAAAAAACAATTTAAACATTTAACTCATCATGCTGATTATTTAAATCCGTTTAACGACAACCCACAAGCAGCGCCAAACCTTGTTGATAAAAGCATTCAAACTACTCGCCGTTTTGATGCCTTAAAACTTTGGCTAACTTTACGCATTATGGGCCACGAACAGATTGGCAAAGTGTTTTCTTCTGTTATGGCATTAGCCCGTAGTAGTTATGTGGCACTCAAACAAGACTCTGAATTTGAGCTAATTCATCAACCTGAACTGAGTACCTTAGTGTTTCGCTTTAACGATAAAAACCTCAGTGATGAGCAATTAAACCTGCTTAATTATCAAATTAAAGATGAGCTATTCAAACAAGGTGAGTGTGCCATTGCTCGCACCAAATTCAGAGGCATCAACTACTTAAAGTTCACGTTACTTAACCCAAATACACAGATTGAAGACATTAAAAGTATTGCAGCTGATATTAAAGCCTGCGCCTACAACATCAAGGCACGTCTAAAAGTAGAGGAAACTAGCTATGAATAAAGTATACGATTTAATTGCTGTAGGTCTTGGTCCGTTTAACCTCAGTTTGGCATGTTTAGCTGAGCCAATTGAAAAACTTGATTCGTTATTTTTAGAACAACGTGATGAATTTAATTGGCATCCAGGGCTGATGCTCGATGGCGTTACATTACAAACACCGTTTATGTCGGATTTAGTTACATTGGCAGATCCCACTAATCCATACAGCTTTTTAAACTATGCGAAACAACAAGGTAAGCTGTATCAGTTTTATATTCGAGAAAGTTTCTTTTTACTGCGCGAGCAATACAACCAGTATTGCCAATGGGCAGCAAGCCAATTAAGTAACATACAATTTGGTCATAAAGTCATTCATAGCCAATTTGATCACACCAAGCAGCTCTATGTACTCACTGTCGAATCAGCAAAGCAAACTAAAACGCTTTATTGTCGTCACTTGGTACTGGGCACGGGTCCCTCGCCTTATTATCCACCCGCTGTTCAGGCTGAAGATACACAGCTCTGCCATGCCACTGAATATTTGTATAAACGGGATGAATTAGTAAATAGCAAGAGCATCACTGTGATTGGCTCAGGGCAAAGTGCTGCTGAAGTATTTTATGATTTGTTGTGTGACATTAAACAGCATAACTACCAACTCAATTGGGTAACGCGAGCGCCGCGTTTCTTTCCTCTTGAATACACGAAACTCACGCTAGAAATGACCTCTCCTGAATATGTTGATTACTTTTATAACCTAGAACAGACCACCAAACAGGAGTTACTAGCCAAGCAACGTAATTTATACAAAGGCATCAACTCAGAGTTAATTAATCAGATTTATGATCAGCTCTATCAACTTGATATTCAAGGGGTAAACCGCGCAAGGTTATTGACCAACAGCGAGCTCATTAAAAAACAAGGCAGTAAGTTAGTTTTTAGACACAGTGAACAGCAGGCTGAATTTAGCTTACATAGTAATCAGGTCATCATGGCTACGGGCTTTAGTTATCAGCTACCCGATTTTCTAAGTGGCTTAATGAGCGAAATAAATTGGCTAGATAACGGGTGCTTTGCTGTTGAGCGAAATTATAGTATCGACAAGCTGCAAAGGTTGTTTGTACAAAATGCTGAGCTACACAGTCATGGTTTTGTAACGCCAGATCTAGGCATGGCCTGCTATAGAAACAGCCATATTCTGCGCTCAATCTTAGGTTATGCCCCCTACCCTGTTGAAACGCAAATTGCCTTTCAAGAGTTTGGTTTACCCGATGTTGTCAACGAAAAACAGAAGCAAATAGCATGAAACGACCCGCATTAAAATCAAGCTTAGTGCTGCTGACGATTATTTCTGTTGTTTGCGACACCATGATTTTGCCCTTTTACCCGCAGTTTTTTAGTGCCCAATTTGGTTTGCAATCAAGTAATCACATTGGTGCCTATATCGCTGTTTGCTGCATCACCGTGATGTGTGCTTTCCCTGTATGGGCGAAAATAGCGCAGCACGTGCACGAACTGTATTTATGGGTGATCACCCAAATAATTGCAGGGCTATTGGGTGTTGCGTGCTTTTACAGCGAAAACGTATGGAGCTTTTGGCTGCTATCACAGCTCATGCTGATATTTAAAGCAAGTTACCTGCTTATTTATCCCTTTGTTCTAAGTATCGAAGAAAAACAACAGCACCTCGGTGTCGTTGCTTTATTTAGCGTGCTTTTACACTTTGGCGGTATTGGCGGTGCTTTATTAGGTGGCTTGATCATCCAAAGTATTGAGCCGCGCTTTTTATATTTAGTGATGGCTGCAGGTGACTGCTTACAGGTTATGCTCTGCTTGTATTTAATTTACTTATTGAATGTAAGCTACAAGCCACGGGAATTAACCGCATCATCAGTAAAACGACAGCGTTTCCCTAGCTACATTATTCGCTTAGGGGTTATATCTATGGGCGTGTACTTCAGCATGTTCTTAGCAACGCCATACTTTACGTTACTTTGGCAACAAGTAAGCGAATTCAGTAATGCACTTTTAGCTGGTGCTGTGTTTGCAATCCCTGCTTGGGTTGCGCTTGTCATTTTGATTACAACCAAAAACAAAGCCGCAACCAATAAGCACAGTAAAACAATCGCATATGCACTTGTATTAAGCAGTATCGGCCTATTTATACAACTTAGCTCACACTGGCAATTGCTTGTGTTCGGCCGTGTTGTATTTGCTATTGGGCTATTTTTACTGACCGTACGTCTACAAGTCATGTTGTTTGCAATGAGCGAACCACGTTTTTACTCAAGCGACTTTGCCAAGCTTCATTTTATGCAAAATATCGGCGTCATCTGCGCCTCATTTTTAGCGGGAGATTTAGTATCTCGCTTTGAACTTAACACGCCACTACTGACGGGCTCTGTCGGCTTTGCCATCACTTTATGTTTGTTTTATCTGCTTTTTTTACGCAACAAACATACCTCAACAGACCCTATTCACAGTTATTAATTTTTAAGAGAACACGACTATGAAAAACATCATTGAAACTCATATCAAGCATGCTTTGCTTGGTGATGTAAAAATCAGAACATTAAGCCCTGAACACGATCTAACAACGATTACCCCTTGGCTTAAGCATTCTCAAGCTCAGTTTTGGGGAGCAATGGAACATTCACCCGAAGAAATTTTAGAATTTTATACAACACTCAATAAAGATGAGGCTCAACAAGCCTATTTGCTTGAAATAAACCAAACACCGATTGCTTTAATTGAGATTTACAAACCACAAATACTAAAACTTGAGAACCACCTAGCGCTTAAAAATGGCGATTTAGGCATGCATATTTTACTCGCTCCAAAGCAGTTCTCTGTGGCGGGGTTTAGCCTTGCTGTTATGCAGTCGGTGTTAGAGTTTATGTTTAATACTCTCTCATGTGAGCGAGTGATTGTGGAGCCAGATATAGCCAATCATAAAATTCACCACCTTAACTTAAAGGCAGGTTTCAGCCATCATAAAGTTATAAATTTAGGTGAGAAAACCGCATTATTTGGTAGTTTAGAAAAAGATCACTTTAATTACTTACAGCACCTTTCGTCTCGCTTCGACACTTCACAGCAAGGTCCCGCAGTGCAACAAGCAACGCCATCTTGCAGTAGCTCACATCTAGACCAACAAGCGTGGCAATACGCAAACCGTTTACTGATTGCCAAAATGCTCAGTGAGTTTTATCACGAACGACTATTTAGCTACGACAGTGAAAAACCAAACCATTACGTGTTGCATACCATGGGTGGGCAAAGCTATCAGTTTAAAGGTGAATCAATGCTGCTTAATCACCTACAAGTAGATCCAAATAGCATTACTAAAATGGCGCTTAACCACAGCCAGCCATTAGACGCTATCGCGTTTGTACTTGAGTGTAATGACAAGTTAAACATAGACAAATCAATGCTTGGCACCTATCTCGAAGAACTCGCGAGCACACTCAGTGGATTTGCATTTAAATTTAAAAATAATCGCTATAACGCTCAGCAATTAGCAGACGCAGATTTTCAGCTGATCGAAACCCAAATGACCATGGGTCACCCAAGCTTTATTGCCAACAATGGCCGCATTGGTTTTAACTCACAAGACTTTCACCAATATACCCCAGAAGCCGCAAACCCATTTCAAATAATATGGCTTGCGTGCCACAAACAGCATACCACCTTTAAAAGTACCGATGATTATAAATACGAGAGCTTGATAGCCGATGAGCTTGATGTAGCTGAGCGTTTGCGCTTTGAAAAAGCACTAACTGAGCAAGGTTTAAAGCCAAGTGACTATCTGTTATTTCCTATGCACCCATGGCAGTGGTTCAACAAATTAGTCCATGTTTATAGCTATCATATCTCGCAAAAACACATTGTGTGCTTAGGCTACTCGCAAGATAGTTATTTACCGCAGCAATCAATTCGTACCCTATATAACATCAGCAAACCACACAAATGCTATGTTAAAACCGCCTTATCGATTTTAAATATGGGCTTTATGCGGGGCTTATCGAGCGCCTATATGAAAGTAACTCCGGCAATAAATCAATGGTTGTTCGACTTAGTAAACCAAGATAGCTATTTAAAATCACTGAAGTTTCAACCTTTAAGAGAAGTCGCAACCCTTGGCTTTGATGAGCAGTATTACACTCATCCTGCGCTTGGCGATAACCCTTATAAGAAAATGATGGCGGCTCTTTGGCGTGAAAATCCCGCTCAATACATGGACGAGAATGAAAGCCTTGCCACTATGGCAAGTCTGCTTCATATCGATAGCGAAGGCCGATCATTTGTGAGTGCTAAAATTGCCAAATCGGGGCTAAGTGCTGAGCAGTGGCTAGCCCACTACTTACAGGCTTATATGACACCATTGCTACATTGTTTTTATCAGTATGATTTAGTCTTTATGCCACATGGTGAAAACCTCATAGTTCGATTTAACAATCATGTTCCGGTAGGCGTATTCATTAAAGACATTGGTGAAGAAATTGCCTTATTAAATAGTAACATTGAGCTGAATGATGAAATAAAGCGGATTAAGGTAACCATTCCAGAAGGCGTTGCCGTGTTGTCTATTTTTACTGACATTTTCGATTGCTTCTTCCGCTACCTTTCGGCAATTTTAGTAACTGATGGCCTACTGACCGAACAACAATTTTGGCAAGCCGTCGCCGATACAATTGTTCAGTATCAGGCGAATCATCCTTCACTCAAAGACAAGTTTGCTGAGCATGATTTATTTGCTGAGTCATTCCCATTGTCTTGCTTAAACCGCTTACAGCTGCGTAACAATCAACAAATGGTTGATATTACCGACCCAGCTTCAAGCTTGCAGTATGCAGGTGATTTGCAAAACCCTTTGGCGCAATATGCACTTACAAACACAACAGCATAATAATCTTGAGTTAGCCTTACGTCAGCAGTGCTCACTGCTGACGTTCTTAACTCCAACAAACGATGAACAATGGTTTAGCAGTCAATGTTTAACTAGCAAGCAATTAACCGATTTGGCTAACGCTATAAAATTAAGAGGAGCAAATGTTACTGAGGGATATGTCGCAATCAATCTCTACTTACAACTGAACTGGCAAGTTATTTACTTATTAGTAGCCTGTGTAGAGCACCTTGGTTGCATTCCTGATCTGGTCAATATTAAGCAGCGGATAACGGGCTCACATATTTATGGTTTGGCTAATTTAAATATCATGGCTCAACAAGACTCTTTTAATAATGCAGATTTGATTGAACTGGCAGCCAATCACTTAATTGACCACCAGCAAGCTTGGTATAATAACGTGCCATTGCAGTACAGGCTAAATGAAGGATTATTAAAACGTTTACAAAGTGATACTTTCCACGCAGCATTAATAGCTTGCTGGCCAGACAAATCGATAAAATTTATAGCAAAGCGTTTTCAAACTTGGCAAAAGCTATGTGGTAAACATCGCTTTAGTGATCAAAACAATAAGCTAACATTTATGCGTAAAACCTGCTGCTTACACTACCAACTTGTAGCCGCAGATTATTGCGCTAACTGCCCGTTAAACAAAAAAGGCACTAGCCATTGCTAATGCCTTTTCTCGAACAGCCGAACCTAGAACCTAAATTCAAAGTTTACATTTGCTGCAGTCTCACTTTCACTACGATCAAACCAATTCATCGATTTATAGACCGCCTCACCTGTAATGGCGAACCAATGTGTGAATGCATACTCAAGAGCAATGCTGACACCGGCATTGTGGCCGTCGTAATCAGCGCTAAAATCAAGGCATTGCTCTGGCGTATCACTACATGCTCGAGTTAACATAGCCCCTTCTTCGCTGGCAAGATAATACATCTGCGTATAATCAACATCGATAGAGCCTTTTTGATAAAAGACACTGCCATATAACAAGGCTTTTGAGCTTAAACGGTAACCTGAAATAAGTGCAATATCATAGGTATCGTGCGACAAATCCCAATCATAGGTATCGTCATCGTAATTACCCGCTAATAGTGGACCATACCCCGAATCTTTACTGCGAATATAGCCAAGGCTAACCGCCATAGAGAGGTTTTTCTCGGCGGCAGACTCTAAAGGGCTGCCATAAAACTGATGCTTAATAGCGTATTTTTCATAATCATGATCGCCGCCAATACCTGCACCTAGGCTAAGCTCCGTCGAATAACCTAAGGTCATACTCATCGAAGTAGTTAACGCGGTACTCGTTGATGTGCTCTCACTGGTATCTTTAGCAATAATCTTGCTTGTATCAGAACCAACGGTTGCACGAAAATGAAAGGGGTCACTGTTGATCTCGGGGCTCTCAAAGCGGGCCATCGATACACCTGTTTCGGTTGTAGATTGACAGCCAGCTAATAAACCTAAAGCTATAAACGCCAAAAGAGGCTTTAACGTTTTCACTTAATTTCCTTATAAATTATTATTTTAACGCGAAGATTCTAGACTAAGGCCTGGTAGCTCGCAATAAATTAATAACAAAAAAGGTACAAACTCTATATTAAGCGCGTTCATCCTTGGGTGATTCCATCACGACATGAGTTGTAATGGTTCTTACTTGTGGGATAGAGCCAAGTACATCAGCATGAAACGCTTTATAGGACTTAAGATCTGCTGTTTCAATTCTCAGCAAATATTCAAACGAGCCAGTTACATTGTGGCACTCTTTTACTTCATCAATAAACTCAAGAGCTTGTTCGAATGCTCGCTGAGATATTGTTGAGTGCTCATTTAAACCAACCCCAACATAAGCGATAAATCCTAGGCCAACAGCCTGATTATTAATAACCGCTCGATACCCCGCAATAACCCCAAGCTTTTCTAATTCTTGCACTCTACGAAGGCATGCTGATGGCGATAAACCCACTTTTTCTGCCAGCTCTGCATTGGCAATTCGGCCATTGCGCTTAAGCTCGCGCAATATTCTATCGTTAATTTTGTCTTTTTTCATTCTTGATTGTGAATTTCAAATATCAATAACAATATTAAGCGCAATAATTGTGCATATTACAACTTATAATTGCATCATAATTTAAATGGAGAAATAGTAATGAGTTTTGAAATTTTAACAGCCTTGGCATTATTTGCGTTGGTGTCATCAATTACCCCAGGACCGAATAACTTAATGTTGATGAGCTCAGGTGCTAACTTTGGCTTTAAAAGAACCATGCCACACTTACTTGGTGTGACGTTTGGCTTTATGTTTATGCTGGTTTTGGTGGGCCTTGGCATCATGCAGCTATTTGATTTGTTTCCACCAAGCTATTTGATATTAAAAGTATTTTGCATTGCTTACTTACTCTATCTGGCGTTTAAAATTGCCACAAGTAATGCACAACAAAAAGCCAGTAGTGAAAGTAAACCACTTACTTTTATTCAGGCTGCACTATTTCAATGGGTGAACCCAAAAGCGTGGGCAATGGCGTTAAGCGCGGTTAGTTTGTATGCCCCAGACAAAAACCTCACCTCAGTGTTAATAGTAAGCCTTGTATTTGGCTTAATTAACCTGCCATGCGTCAGCTCATGGACTTTACTTGGCGAAAAGCTTCAACATTTGCTTGCCAGCCCAAAGCGCTTGAAAGCATTTAACTACCTAATGGCAATACTATTAATCGCTTCAGTGATGTTTAGTTTGTTTTGATTTGGGCAAGCTTTGCTTGGCTTATTTTTCACATGGCACTAAAAAATCAACATGGTAATGCTCATCATGTCGTACCCAAGATGGTCTAGTCGAAAACTGGATGTGCTTTTTAAATCATCTGCATACTTGGTTTTATAAAGCCCTGCAGGGTTGGGTCAAAGGTCACCCGCCAAAGATCGTAACCTTTTGCTGTTGCCGATGTATGCAGCTCAACAATATGAGCTGCTAAAGCGGTGTAATCATCCTTAAACTGTTCAAACTGGCCTTGTTCATAAAATTCAATGTCGTAGCCAAAACGATTGAAAACGAGAGTTGGCAAATGAACGGATTGCCCCTTTTCGTTAACAACATATGTCATAAAATCAATAGACAAACCATTTTGATGGGTCTTGTACGGGCTAAATTTACCGCCATTTTCTAAGCCCGTTTCAGCGTATTTGTATCGTTTATCTGAATGGGATTTCTGGAGCGTTTGGTAAGCATCAACAATGATGTTTTTTACCTGCGAATGAACATACGTACGCCCTACCAGCTCAGCCACTTTGCTGTAACTGGTAAAGTTATCGCCATTGCTTGGCAGTTTTACTGCATTACGTACATAGCCATTGGCAGTAACCACATAAACTGTTAGCCATAGCCGACTGAGAGCTAATTAATAAGACTACAACTAAACACGTTTATGCGGCAAAAAATAACGGTCGAAACCAAATTAAAATAAACGCTTAAAGCATACTCTTTAAGGTCGCGTCTTTATCTATGAAATGATGCTTAAGCGCCGCTAAAATATGGATTGAAAGGGCCGCTGATAACAAATAGCCAGATAAAATATGAATTTGCCAGCCAAAATCGCTTAACCAAGCATTAAACGCAACGGCCTGACCCGTTTCATTGTAATTACTAGCAATTAATTGCCACGAAAAAACAGCAATACCAAAACCGCCAAAACCACTATAAAAAGCACCTGACAGTAACATTACAGCTAGCAAGATTAGCAAGCCCCAATGATAAAAATGAAGCCACTTAGTTAAGCTCGATTGTATGGCAGATTGAAACGGCTGATAGAGCCTATAAACTATCCTTAATAACCAGATGATAGCAATGAGCACCGCGATTGATTTATGCCAATGATACAAGCTGTAATCAGTCACCCAGGTCATGTAGTAACCCAACACAAGTACGCTCAGAATTAATATCGCACTTAGCCAGTGCAAAATCTTATGTGTTTTCTGTGTCTTTTTTGTCATGAACTTTATCCTTAAAAACTATATTCATGACTTAATAGTAAAGATTAAGCTTTTGTTTTAAATAAGATTGTGACGAAAGCCATCATTCTGTGACGAATGCACTCGACTCACTTAATACATTTGCTAGAGCAGGCTTAAAAGTTTTGCTAACAGGAATGCAAAACCCTAGTTTCATCTGTAAAGTTGCATTTGCTTTATGAAGATTAAAATCTTCAATGTGGGCTAAGTTTACAAGGTAGCTGCGATGCACTTGCTTGAATTCATAGCAAGGCAAGTGAGCTTGGCTGTTTTTGATGGTATCTCTTTTTAAAAAGCATTCAGATAATGTTTGTATTTCGACATAGTTGCCTGCAGCTTTAATAAATAATATTGATTCTGGAGAAAGTCTCTTAACAACCCCTTTGTGGTTTATTTCAATATACTTAGGTGGACCTTTCTCTGGCTTATCTTGCTTCGCTTGTGGCAAAAACGACATGCTGCATAATCGCCACAACGCCAAAACTAAGCAACACGCTATTAAGTACTTTGGTAAAAGCTGGATAAATGACGCTGCAATTGCATAACCATAAAAAGAGTAATCAATAAAAATACGTAAGATCACCAATGAACAAATAGCAACTGTGCACGCGATAATAAAAACAAATAAGTTATTACGGACTCTGCCTTTTAAATCAACAAAAGCCACCAATGCAATATTTAAAGCACATAAAGCCCCCCACTCTTTGAACCAAAAAACCTGTGAGTCCATAAACTGATATTGGCCTCCTGCAGTTAAATGGCGCCAAAAAAAGCAATATACATTAAATAAAATAAAAAAAGCCCCCCATAAAAAAGCCGCTTTTTGCCAAAGTTTTGTTAATTGCTGCCAGTATTTATAAATAATCATAGCCACTCCATTTGAATCATAAAAGATAGCAAAAATAAGTACTTCCTTATAAAGGCTTTTTAATTATATGTTAAAGCTTGTTAGTTCATACAAAAGCTCTCTGGTAAATTCAAGCTAGGCCACTATAATTAGTTCGAGCTTATAATAAAATTGCAATATGTAGTGCTATGTCTTTAAAAGTATTATTAAATTTTAAATTAAACTGGGTGTTTTTGTGCGCCTGTTTTTGGCTTTTTGCTCTGCCAATTCAGGCCAAATATGTGGTGGCTGTTGTGGGTAAAACCAAGAACGATAGCTTTTATCAGCAAGCCTTTCGTGGTTGTGAGCAATTTGCAAAACAACATCTCGATTTTGAATGTATTTACGACGGCCCTAAAGACTTTCAAGATATTCGCACCCAAGTGTTAGTGATCACCGACCTCATTCGTAGAAACAATATTAGTGGTTTATTAATCGCAACCACAGACTCTAATTATCTTGTTGCAAGAGCTCTTAAACAGCTTAAAGATAACAACATTCCTGTAATTACTTTTGACTCTGATCTGCTCGAAGAAGATCAGCAATATCGTTTAGCCTATGTAGGTACTAATAATTTTGATTATGGTGTTGCGTTAGGCAACGAATTAAAAAAATTTACTAACAAAACAACCAACCAAGTGTGTATTCAGTCAGGGCATTCAACGACACCTAATTTAAACAAGCGTATTGAAGGTGTGCGCTATGCATTATCAGGGCAAAAAGATAAACGTTTAAGCGGTGAAAATGGCTGGAGTGAGTTTGATCGCTGCCCTTTGTATAGCTTAGGCAAGCGAGAGGTATCCCTCGGCCAGCTCGACAAACTTCTTAACCTCGAAAACCCACCACTATTTTTAGCTGTAGCAGGTTTTGCCCAATTTAACCCTAACTATGCAAACGTAATTGCTAAACATAAACAGCGCATTGCTAATCAAGAGGTAGTGATCGTTTCTGCCGATACAGAGCAAATGCAATTAGACATATTAAAGCAAGGATTATCATCGGCTAACATTGGTCAAAACCCATTTGAAATGGGCCGCCTGTCTGCTGAATTGATGTATCAGTACCTAACTAAAGGTGAGCGACCCGCTAAGTCTCACTATTATTTAGACTTTCACTATTGCCAGCAAAGTAATGCTGGTACTTGCACCGTTAATCACTAAAACTTTGATCTCACTAAAGTGCAATTAACTAGATAAGGACTAGACTTACAACAACTTGATTAATTGAAAGGATTTAGCAATGACACACCTAGTTAGTGATTTGATGACGCCAGACCCGTTTGCTATTAGTGCACAAAATACCCTGCATGATGCTCATAACCTAATGAAAGAGAAGAATGTCCGTCATATCCCAGTGATCAATGAGCACGGTGGTTTAGTTGGCATGTTAACGCAAAAAATCATGATTGCTCAGGTAATGAATATCATGGCTAATTACAGCGCCAGCGCCCTTGAACGCAAAGAAAAACAAACCAAAGTAGTTGATATCATGGCTACCGATTTTACCAGTATCTCGCCAGAGCAACCGTTGCATGACGTCGCTAAGTTCTTTGTCGAAAATCGCCACGGCTGCATGCCTGTAGTTGATAAAGATAACAACTTAGTGGGAATTCTAACCTCATCTGACTTTGTTCGCTTAGCAGCAGCACTACTCTCTTAAGCCGTTAAATTTAAACTTATATCTGCACACTGAATTTTTTACATTCGGTGTGCAGAGTTTTCATACTCCACCTTAGCCATAGCTACTGCAACAAAACACAAAAAAAATCTAACCAAATAAATTCAACAACTTAACCACAAATCTCTTTTAGGCATAACGTTTGCTTCTATCTAACTAAACGTGCTTTTAAAACTAAAAGCGAAAGGAAATTAATAGATAATCTCGGAGGAGTAATGAGTAATTCATCATCAAAAGTCGCAGAATTTACAGCACCGGGTGTTAAAGACCAAGCTGCAGCTGACACAATTGCTATTTTAGACCAGCGTATGGTCGCTTTAATCGATTTACACCTCACTTTAAAACACATTCACTGGAATGTTGTTGGACCTAATTTTATTGGTGTACACGAAATGCTCGACCCGCAAGTAAGCGCAGTCCAAGAGATGACTGATACGATTGCAGAGCGTATTGCAACTATGGGTGGCGTACCTGTTGGCACACCACAATCAATTGTAGATCGCCGTACATGGGAAGACTATTCAATTGGTAAAGGTTTAGTGACTGACCATCTATCTTCACTTGATAAAGTGTACAACGGCGTCAATAAAGACCACCGTGCAGCTATCGAAAAGCTTGGTGAGCTAGACCCAGTTTCTGAAGATATGATCACCGGCCAACTGGCCGATTTAGAACAATTCCAATGGTTTGTTCGTGCGCACATTGAATCGTCTACCGGCGAATTGAAAGGCTAAACCCCCTAGGTCTATCCGAAGACCCCTTGCCCAGCATTTGCTGGGCTTTTTTTGCTTTGCTACAACCAACCTTTATGTTTAAAGAACAAATATGGTGCAAAGCCAGACAGCAACATAATGCCAATCGCAAACGGGTAACCCCATGCCCATTGCAACTCAGGCATGCTGTTAAAATTCATCCCATAGATACTTGCGACGACGGTCGGCGGTAGAAACACCACAGAAGCAATTGAAAAGGTTTTGATAATTTGGTTTTGTTCGATGTTTATAAAACCCTGAGTCGAGTCCATTAAGAAGTTCACTTTATCAAACAAGAAGGTACAGTGAGACATAAGGGTATCAATATCGAGCACAATTTCACGCAGTGATTCGCGGTCTTCTGTTGGTGCTCCTAAGTAGCGCAGTAAAAACGAGATATTCCGACGCGTATCCATCAAACATAAGCGCACCTTGCCGTTGTTATCTTCAAGACGAGAAATTCGGCTAACGGCTTCTTCTAAATCTGAGTCGTCTTCTTCAAGTACATAAGCACTGAGTTTTTCTAATTGATGGTGCATGTCTTCAAGCATATCTGCGTGGTTTTCGACTTTTTGGTCAAACAAAGTTACTAAAAGTTGCTTGGGATTATCACACGCCACTTGCCCTTTTCGAGCACGAAGTCGTAATAAACGAAAATCGGCTAATTCATCATCACGGATTGTCAGCAAACAGTTGTCTTGTAACAAACAAGCCACTGTCACCGTATTAAAGCGCCCTTCATTTGGTGACATAAAAAGCGCATGCACATGCAAGCCTTCATGGTCGATAAAACACCGGGAAGACGCCTCGATTTCTTCAACATCATCAGCACCGGGTAAGGTAATATTGAGGGTGCCTGCCAGTGCTTGTCGTTCTTCTTCTGTTGGATTTATGGTATCAATCCAGTGGGCATTTTTAATAGAAGTGACAAGAGGTGTATCAGCAGCTGGTTCGGTTTCTGTAATTACACCTTGGTCTATAGAAAAAAATCGTAACATGCGCCCTATCCTGATAAATCAATTTAAAGCAAATACTATAGCTGTTCACGTTAATGAACAATGACAATGCTACTAATTCCCGGGTAAAGCAGAAAAATAATTTAAACTTAACATCAATTACTTATTTCGCTTTTTTGAAACGCACAATAATCATACCTATCAAGATGATACCAAGGCCTATTAAGCAAGGTACAAAAGCGCTTTGCAGGGTAATATCAAAGGCTAAAAAGTCAGGGGAACCCGTTTGCCAAAGCGTCCATTCATAACCAAGTTTTGATGCAATATGTTCACCGCCGCTGCTAAGTACGATGATTGCATCATTGTTATCGGGGTTAATGCGAAGCGTGCTATTTATTGCCGGCTCATTTGCACCATCGTGGCCAAACACAAAATCTCCCGACGCTGTTGGTGCGTAAAGCATGGTACCAAGCCCCCAGATTGGTGCTCCTAAGCTAAATCCTAATGGCTCTCGCATGGTGGTGATCATTTGCGGGCTTAACTGCCCTGTTTGAGGTGATGTTAATGCTTGCACTAAAGCGATTAAGTCATGGCTACTTGCCAGTAAACCTGTGGCCGCTGCCGATGCGTATTGAAAGTGCTGGGAAGCTTGCCCACTTTTATCGTACGCAGGTGCTATGTTGTCTAACTCAGTGAGTACATCATAACTGGCATCAGTCATGTTGACTGGCTTAAAGACATTATCATTCATCCAAGTTGCAAAGCGTTGATTCGTCTTTTCTTCTACCAGTAGCTCTAGCATCAGATAGCCGCCACCAGAGTATTGAAAATCGCCCGGTGGTTTCGTGGCTTTAATTTCTCGCACACCCGTTGATGAAAGCGGGTTATCAAGCGACTCAAGTAAACTTGGTACCGTTTCACTTAGAGGAATATCAGCAAACCCCAAACCATCACTAAGCCCAGCAGTATGAGATAACAGATGAGTAAGGCTGACCTTTTGATTATCAAACTCTGAATCAGGTAATTGCCAAGCTGTTAGTTGTTCATGTATAGCTTTAGCTAGGTCAACTTTCTGCTGCTCTGCCAAAATCATCACGCCATAAGCAGTAATAAACTTGCTAAGTGATGCCACAGGGAACAACGTATTTGCAGTTATTTCATCTTTGCTTTTCGAGTAATCTTGAAAAATCACTTCGCCACTTTCAATCAAAACATAAGCTATGTTCGCTTGGTTTTCAGAAATCAACGCCTGGCTGTTGGCAATAAATTGCTCAGTGTTACCAGTCTCAGCAATTGGCTTTAAAAACCAACCACTGACACCACCATACAAACAGGTCGCAGCCCAAGCAGATGACAAAAATAGCGTTAACAAAATCGTTTTAAACCAGTTCATACCCTACTCCTTGCTGTGCAAACCGAACTAAACTACTTCGATCTGTTCAGGTTTTTTGATAAAGAAAACCATTAAAATTAATAAAGCTGCAGGGAATAAAAATAAATTCAAATAAGCAAAAATCACCGTTAACTGTAGGATACATATTAGTAGCAGTAGAATAGAAAACACCGTAAGTAGTGATGAAATACCATGGCGCTTTGTCAGTAATAAAGCCGCTGTGATTAAACCAACTAACGCATACAAGCCTAAACTCCCAGCCGATACCACCATGGCAATAACCAAAATACTATCAATCACGTCGTTCGATGCTTTATCGCCGACAACAGCAAGGTAAACATCACAAAGAACGGTAGCATGAAAAGCCAATACCAGCACCGCTAATACACATAACAAGATGCGAACGCCTTCTACATCAAACATATCTTTAAGAGCCTTGCGTAAGCTCAAGTACACATATATCTCAAGTGCACCTATGAATACAAAAATAAGGTCTGAAAAGCTTAAACTTTGTAGGTCGAGCTTAAGTGCTTCTCCTAAGCCATCAAGTGTTTCACCAAAAACTGAAATCCAGTACAAGGGAAATATGACAGCAAGTAACCCCGCTGCAATGCCTGGTATTAAATAGTCACGGTTGAACATATGCCCTCCAAAATCCTGTTGCGTTGTTAAGTTATTCGCTACCACGTTCGTACACCAAAATATCGCCCGGTTGGCAATTGAGCTCTTCACAAATAGCCTCTAGCGTACTAAAGCGGATCGCTTTCACTTTTCCGTTTTTAAGTAATGATAAATTGGTCATAGAAATACCTATGCGCTGCGATAGCTCCTTCAGCTGCATTTTGTTCTTTGCCAATTCTATATCTAGGTTGATTCGTATTTTCATAGTCTAAAAAGTACGCAGCTGGTTTATGATTGTCAAACTTTATTTTACGATTATCATAAAATAAAGAATGAAAAACATAATCACCATATGTGGAATTAAATCTGTTGTTTGAATTTCAGATATAAAAAAAGCCAGTAAATACTGACTCTTATACCGATTCGCTTTGTTTATAATTTAGGCATTAGCCTGAATGGCAGGTATTAATATTGCCGATAGAATACCCAATAAAAATATGCCACCAATGATCAATACGCCCCAAAATGACCATTGTTTTTGAACTCGTTGAAAATGCTCAACACTATCCCAACGTTTATTCTGCCAAGCCATTTCTCGGCCTTTAAAGCCCAAATAAATCGACACAATAAAACCAACATAAGGCACTAAGGCTAATAAACCAATCCATGTGCTGTTGCCAATTGCCCAAATCCAACTTAGCAAAAAAGCGCCCCAACTAAAGCCTTTAATACCCTCGGGTAAATTGTCTACCTTTCCCTGCCCTGAGTTATTTTCAGATACCATTTCAAGACTTGCTTCGGGTGGAGTGTAATTATCTGCCATGAGTTTTTCCTTATTAATAAGCAAACAGAAATCCTAACTTATAGTATTGAGTGTATTTTAAGCAAGCTGAAAGTTAGCACCTAAAACAGATAATTGTTACCTGATGTGTTTTGTAACATTTATCTCGTTTCCTTTTAATTTCAAATCGCCTAATCTGGGCACATATCTGCAAGGAGAGAACAATGAAAGACTTACAAAAGTTAGTGGGTAATTTAAATAAATCAGGTGCGCTGAGTGGTTTTTTAGGGGGTGTTGCTGGCGGCGGGCTAACTAGTTTAATGGGCGGAAAAAGTAAAAAGAACAGTAAAAAAGCCGTTAAATATGGTGCGCTAGCTGCTGTAGGTGGGCTTGCCTGGAAAGCCTATAAACAATATTCAGAACAAAAAGCGGCTCCTGTGCATCAAACGAGCTCGCGTGGTTTTGATTTTACTCCAGCCACACTGCCTGAGCAGTCATTTAGTGATGCAATCGACGATAATCATAGTGATGGGCAACTATTATTAATGCGCGCTATGATTGCAGCCGCCTATGCTGATGGCCACATTGATGAAACAGAAAGACAAAAAATCTTCACACAAGTTGAGACAATGCAATTGTCTGTGCAAGAAAAGGCCATGCTGTTCGATGAATTGAGAAAACCAATGCAACTATCCGAGTTAGTTGACGCTGTGCCAAACGCACAAATGGGTATTGAAGTATATGCAGCCAGTGCCAGTGCGATTGATTTAAACCAAGCAATTTCTAAACACTACTTAGACACATTGGCAAGTCAGTTATGTATTCCTAGCGAACTGGTGTTAAGTATTCACAGAGAACTTGCCCTATACCAATAAAAATGGGGCATCTTCGCCCCACTTTAACTAGTGCCTCAGTAATGATTAATGAGGTTTTTTAGTGCCATAACGCACCATATCTTTGCCATTTTCATACACATCATTGCTTACGTAACGACCCAGTAGTAGCTGATGTCTATCATCAAGTACTGCAACAAATGGGCGACCATCGCTATTATTTGTTGCAAGCGCAACACCAGCTACATTCTCAAGCCCTAAACCGCCATTTTCAACTAGGCGTAAAAATGTTTCTAACTCATCTAATGTTTCGATTACATCGTTATCGTTAATCATCTCAAATACTCAGTGATTGCTAATGGGCGTAGCATAGCAGGATTAAAAAAATGGTGCGAATAACAGCCCATAAAGCAACTTAGACTTGGACTAAAAATTGACACAACGGCATACAATTGAAGATACTTCCACTATCGACAGAGACAGTAAAGTTTAATGAGTAACCATTTAACGCTCGAATTAATGACCCCACAGGGCTATCTTGCCGATAGCATACAAGCTATTTGGTATGCCTCAGCGCACTCTCAAGGTGAACAATGGCTTGCCTGCGACGGTGCAACAGGGCTTGTGTTTCCTGTTACCGGTGAGGTTTTACTGGATGACAAGCCGCTTGCTGCCCCTTATGCAATACAAGAAACATCAACTCAAGCATCCAAAGTCACATTTTCATACGACGCGCAGTTTTGCGGAATTCGCTTTAACCCAACCGTATTGTCTGAACTTAAGCGAAACGCACATCCACTCCTTGCTGAGCAATCGCTGTGTGAAATTGCCGAAGGCCTACAAGATAATGCCAGCTTAGAAGCGTTTGTTGCGTTTATTAGCCGCCACTTTACTGATAATAAAAATATTAACCACAGTAACAGGCACTCAAAACACTTAATCCGCTACCTTATTGAGTTAACGCCACTCGAAACCGCTTATCAACTTGCCCCACTCAGTCAACGCCAGCTCGAAAGGCAAGTAAAGGAGCAATGCGGTGTCACCCCTAAGTATTTTGAGCGTATATACCGGGTAAAGCTTGCTAAACAAGCAATTAAAGTTAACCCTGAAATGAGTTTTGCAGATATTGCATTAGATTGTGGCTTTACCGATCAGCCTCATTTAATCAAAGAATTCAAAGCAATAATGCACATCACGCCAGCAAAATACCGCAAGTTATTAAAAGACTCTCAAACTAAACAAACAAAGCTTATTTTGCGCTAATCATCTTCAAAACGCAGAATATCACCTGGCTGACAACTTAAGTGCTTACAAATTGCATCTAAGGTTGTAAAGCGTACAGCTTTAGCTCGCCCAGCCCTCAGAACTGATAAGTTTTGTGGCGTAATACCTATCGCTTCAGCTAATTCTGCAGACTTCATTTTTCGCTTAGCTAACACAACATCTAAATCAATAATAATCGCCATTAAATCACTAACTCTTGCTCTTCTTGTAGCTGCTGTGCTTGACCCATGATCCAACCAATAACATAAATAATTAAACCCATCACTAAACCTATAATATCAGTATCTTGTATAACCACGACTCTTCCCAAATCAGTATCTGTTGCAAAGTTTAGAAGAGTAATAAGTAGTGGTGGATAGCATACAACTAGCGCAAATTGCGCCAATAATACGCCACCTAACCATTTAAAACATTGAATATTTTCAATAGCGAAGAAAGACCCACGTCGGTAGAGCAAAAATAACCGAATCAAAATTATATTGATAAGAATAAATGGCAGCAATTGCACAAGACCAAGCCATAAAACACTATCAAAATCACTCTCACTCAATGTTTGCGCTATTCCCTGCCAAGATCCGCTGACTTCAAGACCAATCCACATATGCGCACCATTACTTTGAGTAAAGCTTAAAACATCATTGTCACTAAAAAGCACAATAATGCTTGTAACTAACAAACTAAGGAGCGTAAAAACTAGCAAGCTTAGGATCAGCGTACTCATCCAAACAATTTTTTTCATGACGATTTACTCAATGTTATTTGTTTTAAAAGTTGCTCATAATGAGTCGCTAATTGCTTACCTGTTAACGCATCTGAATGATGCTTCCCCTTTGCGATGTAAATCTGCTTTTGCTGAGATTTTGCGTGTTGATATAAAGCTCTCGCTAACTCAGGTGGAGTTTGTGTGTCTTTTTCACCTGTGATTATTAATAGCGGTGCTTGGTAAACTTGTAACGCTTTTAAATTATCGACTTGGTTAATCTCTTCACTAAACTCAAGGCTAACAAACGGTTTAGCAAACCACGGAATTCGTGCTGCTGTCATCTGTTCAACATTTGTCACACTACCTTCGAGTACCAGAGCATCAACATTGCGCTGACTGGCAACATAACCTGCGATCATACTTCCTAAAGAATGACCATGGATCACAACAGGCAAGTGATTTAAGTCAGCTCTGCCTTTTACATAATCAAACACCTGTAATGCATCAGCTTGTAGATTAGCCACGCTGGGTACTCCTGAACTAAGCCCATAACCACGATGATCCATCATTAAAATATTTACCTGAAAAGGTAAAATTAGCTTGGCAGGTTCTCCACCAGCGACACTAACGCGAAACTGGTTACCACCAAAGTAAATTACAGTGGCTCGAGCATCTGCAACTTTAATAAGGGTACCTTTAAGGCTGATGCCATCATCGGTAGTTAAAGTTACCTTTTGCGTTATGGCAGTACCATCAACACTTTGTATTTCCTGCATTGTTATTTTTTTATCGGGGTATAAAAAATGAGACTCCTCAATTTTAATTGTTGTACAACCAGTTAATAACATCACAATCAGCGAAACCACTGCAATAGAACCAAATTTCATGTTCACGATCCTTCTAGTAAAAAAACACTATGGCACTATCAAAGTTAAAAAACAAACATCAATTACCGAAAAACGATAATTAATTACTCTTTTTCACATATCAAAAGCCTTCCCTTTGAGAAATGATTTTGATCAAAACCGCTATCTCCATTAATTAATTTTTATTCCAGTTCTGTATTGAGCGATTTTATTTGCGCTGGGCTTTTATCCATAGGATAGTTAACTCAAGCCTACTAAACGTGCTGTAACTAAATAGGATTATCATGAAAAAAGTTTTACTTGCCACCAGCTTAATCGCCTCGTCATTTTCTGCATTTGCAGCCGATTTAACCGTTGAAGAACTGCGTATTGAAAAAGCCAGCAAAGCCATGCCAAAGGTGTTGAATGCTTTTGCTGATGAAGTAAACCAATTTGAAAAACAGTGGCAAGCTACCACAAGTTACCAGCAGGCGAGTGACCTTATCGATGACTACGCCAAGCAATTATGGCGAGATGCGAAAGCCCGCATTATTAAAACTAACAGTTTCGACGACCGCGAACTCTATTGGGCACGTTTACTTTCAAGCAAGATTATTCGCACCAGCAAACCAAAGTTTGCAATGACAGACAGTGAACAAACCGCATTATTAACAAGGCTTGAAAATGGCAGCCGAGGCCGAACAGAGCTTGATTACAGTAAAAAAACCGATAAGCGTATTTTGATTACAGGTTTTGATCCTTTCTTATTGGATAAAAATATTAATCAAAGCAACCCGTCAGGTGTCGCAGCCCTGTTACTTGATGGCCAAGTTATAAATTATAAAGGCATAAGCGCTGAGATTAATACAGTGATGGTGCCAGTACGCTATGAAGACTTTGATCAAGGTATCATCGAATCATTATTTGCACCTTATTACGCACTTAATAATGTCGATATGATCGCCACTATTAGTATGGGCAGAGAAGACTTTGATCTTGAACGCTTCCCAGGTAAGCGTCGCAGTGTAACAGCGCCAGATAACGCCAATATAATCTATGGTGGCACGGCCACTGCCCCAAAGGTTTCAAGCCTTAATGACCGCCCACTACCTGGTAACGAATTTGTGTTATTCAGCTTACCAGTTAAGCAAATGCAACAAGCTAAAGGGCCATTCATAATTAACGACAACCACAAAGTCGTTACACTTGAAAAAGCATTTGAGCCAAAATCACTTAAAGAATTAGAAGGTGCGATTGCGGTAAAAGGCGGTGGCGGCGGCTACTTATCCAATGAAATTTCGTACCGTAGTATTCGCCTGCGTGATGAGCTTAATTCAGACATCCCTACAGGGCATATTCACACCCCACGTATTCAACAATTTGAGCCAGAAACAGAAGCTAAAATTGTTAAGCAAATTAAAGCAATGCTTGAGCAAAGCTTAGTTGCAATTTAAAAAATAAAGCTCAGCTATTAGACTATAGCTGAGCTTTATCACCAGCAACACAGCAATTGCGCCCCTGCTTTTTGGCTTTATATAGCGCATTATCAGCTATTTTAAATAAACTATCTGAATCAAACGCCTCATTAGTGGCTTTACTGGCAACGCCAATCGATAAAGTAACATAGCTTAAGTCTTCGCGACCTTGGTGGGTAATGTGAGCTGATTCAACAGCATTACGCAGGGTTTCTGCCACTTTGAGTGCCTCCTGCTTATCAGTATTACTGAGCACAATTACAAATTCTTCGCCGCCATATCGAGCAACAAAGTGATTGTCTGGGTTGGTATTATCTTTAAGGAGATTGGCAACCTCACATAGCGCTTTGTCACCTTGATCATGCCCATAAAAGTCATTGTAGAGTTTAAAGTGATCGATATCAGCTACGATCAATGAAATAGGCTGTTTAGCTGATACAGCATCACTGGCAAGCTTTGCAAAGTGTTTATCTAGAGCCCTACGATTAGCAAGCTCCGTCATTGAGTCTGTATTACTGATATGGTTTAACTTCTCATGGCGAAGAAATATTTCTTCACGTTGGTTTTCAATCAGAGTAAATAACTCATTCATTCCCCTTCCGAGCTGTTGTAATTCGTTATCACCGTAATACTCGTCTCTAGCACTAAAATCGTTATTGCTTATTGCTGAATTTACTAATGTATAAAGCTTTCTAAGTGGTTTCAAAACCTGTTGATTTATATATAAATAAAACAAAATAAACACTGAGCCAGAAATAAATAACCCAGTGATTAAAGAGCTATCAAACAAACTTCGATCGTAAGTACGCTCACGCGATTTAATAGAAAGTACAAATAACAAGTTACCCTTTTGGTCATTAACTCCTAAGTAAAGACGCCGATTATGTTGGGAAGCACCCATTACGCTACGATTATCACCAAATACTCTGGTTAAATGATCTTTATATTTAAACACTTCGTCCGTGCCATAAAAGCGAATATCATTTGCTAACCCTGGGGTTAAATTTTCTACAAAACCTTCATCAATAAAGCTCCACAGCAGCAAAGTCCCTACAAATTTACCCGAGCCATCAGACTACGTTACATTGTAAGCAATTGTCAGGACTGGAGATTTGTCTATCGTGATAAATCGGACTTTATGAACTAACGCTGATTGGCTATTAGCTATATCATCAGATAAGACTATTAAGTCGTTTTCTTTCAACAAATGGGAGGTTTCTAAGATCTTTGGTGAGTAAGTCAGATAATCATTATTAAAACTGCCACCTCCGATAATATTTGCCTGCGTATCATATAAATACCAACCATTCACGTCTAAACGTTGCAGTGCGTCAGCAATAACATAATCATCATTAAACCACTGGGTATCACGTTCGTACGCTGCCACATACATGGTATCCCAAGCGGAGCTATCAAAAACCATTTTTGACAGCGCATCAATCTCTTGCTGAAGTTGAGACTCCACTCGCTGAATATCAATCCTATCGTTTTGCTTTGTCATCGCTTCAAAGGTTGGCAATATCCATAATTGCCTGATGATTGTTTGCGCAAGCAGAATAGCAATACACGCAGCTGTAAAAGCGAGCAATAAGCGTTTTCTTATCCTCGAGCCAATCACCATAAAATACCAAACCAAACTGCAATCTAAAGACGATAGTATTAAAAAGTATAACCTTGTTTAGTAGGTTTGCTTGCTAGCCTTTAATTAATAATCAAATTAAAAGCTCTAGCCACACAAAAATTGTAAGTAGAGAAATTGTAAAACCCTTGTTTGTATCTAAACTTTTAGTATGACGTTTTATTGAGTTACTTTATGAAAGGTATCGTCTTTACCGAGTTTTTAGAAATGGTTGAAAATGAGTTTTCTTTTGAGGTGGCTGACAAAATCATTGAAGAAAACTCACTTCCTTCAAACGGCGCCTACACCAGCGTTGGAAATTACGACAATAAAGAACTGCTAATGTTGGTCAGCTCATTAAGCAGACATATCAATAAACCTGTTAATGAGCTGGTTCATGCCTACGGTAAGTATTTGTTAAAACGCTTTTTTGTTTTGTTTCCACACTTCTTTAATAATGTCGAAAGCACTTTTGACTTCCTTGATACCATCGACCGGCACGTGCATATTGAGGTTAAAAAGCTCTACCACGATGCTGAGTTACCAAGTTTTGAAACAAAACGAATTAGCAAGAACGAGATGAAAATGTTTTATCGCTCAGGTAACCCATTTGCTTGTTTAGCTGAGGGCTTGATTGAGGGAGCCTGTGAACATTTTAATGAAGTAATTACAGTTAAAAGCGAGATTGACGAAAACTTCCAATCTGCCATTTTTACCCTAACAAAAGAAGCTTAATGTGGATGAAGAACTCTACAAACGAAGAATAGAACGAGAGCGCAAGGCCAGAAAAGAAGCCGAAGCACTTTTAGAACAGAAGTCCTTAGAGTTATATGAAGCAAATATGACGCTAAAACATGCGGCCGAAAATCTAGAAAAAGAAGTCATCACTCGCACCCAAGATTTAAATAAAGCAAAAGAATTAGCCGATGCCGCCAATCAAGCTAAATCGATGTTTTTAGCAAATATGAGTCATGAAATCCGCACACCTATGAATGCAATTTTAGGTATGGCCCACCTAGCTCTCAATAGCGATTTGACTGACAAACAGTATGATTACGTCGAAAAAATCCAGCTTTCAGCTAAATCGTTGCTTGGTGTTATCAATGACATTCTCGACTTTTCTAAAATAGAAGCCAATAAACTCGAACTTGAAAATAGTGATTTTAATCTAAATGACTTCCTCGCAAATCTAGCAAATCTAGTCAGTAGTTTAATTGAGCAAAATAACACTGAAGTAATCTTTGATATTGATGATGGCATTCCTGAGTTTTTAATCGGTGACACTCTTAGGCTCAATCAAGTTTTATTAAATTTACTGAGTAATGCAATTAAGTTTTCAAATCAGAAAAACGTTATGCTTAAAATGGCGATAGAGTCACAAACAAATAAAAGTATTTGTATTAATTTTCAGGTGATTGATCAAGGTATTGGCATGTCTGAGGAGCAAGTAAATAATGTGTTTAAGCCCTTTTCACAAGCCGATGTTTCTACAACACGTAAGTTTGGTGGTACAGGCCTTGGCCTTGTTATTAGCAAAAAGATCCTCGAGCTTATGGGAGGTAACATTGAGGTTAAAAGCCAATTAAACAAAGGCAGTTGCTTTAGTTTTACAGTGTCATTCGCTAAATCATCCAAACAAAGTACTCACGACACAAACGTTTTTAAACAAAAGCATGCTCTTATTATTGAACAAAGCAACCGCCCTGAAGCAGTTTTACGGAATATGCTCAATACATTAGAAATCAACACCCATACTATTAACTGTAAAGATGAAAGACTGTTAGAAGTCAGTATTAGCCATGACTATGACTTTATTTTTTTAGACTGGCATGTTCTAAACTATGAGCAAAATAACATTTTGGAGAACCTCAAACAGCAGCTTTCTATCGACATTACAAAAACCATTATTCTCGCTTCTTATGAAAACCAAGAGGTTAAAAACACCCTTAGTACACTTAATAAAACCGTTGAAGAAATATTATTAAAGCCAATTATTAAAGGAAATCTACTTAAAACGCTTGAGCATGTTATGGGTATCGCCACGAAAAAAGATAACAGTGTAGACAACACATGCTTTAAAAAGTTTGCTGGCTCAAAAATACTGCTTGTTGAAGACAACCCCCTCAACCAACAAGTCGCATCGCAAATACTGCGCTCAAATGGATTTATTGTTGATGTCGCCGAGGATGGCATAGCGGCCATTGAAGCTGTCGAAAAAGACTCTTTCGATTGTATTTTAATGGACTGCCAAATGCCAAAAATGGATGGTTATACCGCTGCTAATAAAATTAAAAAGCAATCAAAGTATGCCCATATTCCTATTATCGCCATGACTGCCAATACTATGGAAGCCGACATAACTAAAGCCAAAGAATCGGGGATGCAAGGTTACATAGCCAAGCCTATAGAAGTACAAAACATGTTTGAAGTAATTGCAGCACATTTAAGCCAAAAACAACCCTAATCAGCGAGCTCTATTAATTTTTGTTCTGCTAACGAGCCGTTTTGCTTACGAAACTCATTGGGGTTTATCCCTACACTGCTTTTAAAAACACGATTAAAAGTAGCAAGCGAAGAAAAACCACTTTCAAGTGCAATACTTAGAATGCTCCAATGACTTGCTTCGTCTTTTAGGAGCAACATTTGCGCATGCTTTACTCGATACTGATTAATAAATAAATTAAAATTAGTGGCTTTAAAATGATGGCGAATAGCGCGGCTAATTTTATACTCAGGTACTGCTAAAGCTTGTGCAAAGTCAGAAATTTTCAAATTAGTTTGCAAATAAACCTGTTGCTTAATAATAAGTGCTTCTATGCCCTTGGTCAGCTCAGGCTCTATTTCTCTATTTTCTGACGGCTCAATTTTTTTAGTAGCTTGAACTGCCCTTTCAGAGTTCACCTCTTCAATTTCAGCAGATTCAGTTACACAAGGATGGGGACGCTTTTGCAAAAACATCACTAACTGCATTGCAAGTACGATTAACAAGGCGGATGTGGTAATTATAAGTGGCTCAAACTGTTGAAATTCGCTTTCACTAAATAAAAACTTAGGCAGTATGCTGGCATTAAATACTGCTAAAAAGTAACAACTAGCAAAAATAGTTGCCTGCCACTTTTGCGTTCGTGTTTTACCTTTATAACCTCGTAATGCTTCCCAAAAGGACAGCACCAGAATACTCGAAGATAGCAGCACAGTTATTTCACCCATACCTTGCTTTAAACGCCACATGAATTGGCTATCTGGGAAAATCTGCGCATCAACACTTACCAAATAATGCCAAGTTTGATTAAACATAATCAAACCTGCAATAGTGCTGGCTACAGCAATATGCACCATGGAAAAAGGCTTGTGCTCACGAAACAAAGTGCGTGATATAAGCCAAGACATATTACATGTTGCACAAGTAAATAAACCGATTAAATAGCTGTAAACACCAATACTCGGTGCACTGATTTTTTGCACCCCAACCATG
The DNA here is from genome assembly GCF_040148775.1 of Pseudoalteromonas sp. NFXS39. Lineage (NCBI taxonomy): Bacteria > Pseudomonadati > Pseudomonadota > Gammaproteobacteria > Alteromonadales > Pseudoalteromonadaceae > Pseudoalteromonas > Pseudoalteromonas sp. NFXS39. The sequence continues at coordinate 321,749 of NZ_JAGDEC010000006.1, forward strand.
CAAAGCGAACCACAAAAGACAGCAAACAGATAATGAATAAGCTGCTTATCTTTTTTCATGCCATTTAGCAACATTAGCCCCATACAAACAAAAACGAGTAAGTAATAAGGGGAAGTATTTTGCATAACTCTGCATACCTTAAATTGGGAGTTTGATGAATAATTTACCAATCAGGTAAGTTTACTTTTTCAAAATCAACATGGCAAAAAGAGTTTGTTAGTGAATGTGTCAAACCCTGCATTGGCGGTCATAAATAAACACAATATTTCATTGATCAAATTCCGAATTTGATAAGAAATATTTCTCTAGCCCTTTATATTTGCGGTATTAGCAAAATGTAATGGAATTGATGATGTTTAACAAAAATAGCAAACTTACACCTTTGAAGGCGCTCAGATACAGTAAAAAGCTTTGGTTTATTTGCTTATTACTGGCACAAATTTGCTTTGTGGGTTATCTCATTCTTGGTTATGGAGTGACAAGTATGACCACAGGTCTATCTGGTTGGAATCGACTTAACAACACCGCTTATGTAGCAAATGATACCACGGGGAATTTGATGTATGCAGTGCATGTATTATTTGCTGTAGTGATGATTCTTGGCGGAAGCTTACAGCTTATTGAAAAATTACGTGCAAAATACAAAACCTTTCATCGATATAATGGCCGTGTATTCGTTGTTTTAGCTTGCTGTATTTCATTTGCCGGCATGTATTTAATGATAGTAAGAGGCACCGTTGGTAACACCTTGATGCATGCGCTGACAATGTTTGGCGGCTTAGTGGTTATCATCTCAAGTCTATTTGCAGTGAAAACTGCGCGGGCTCGTAACTTCAATGCGCATAAAACTTGGGCGATACGTTTATATCTCGCTGCTAATGGTGTGTTGTTTTTTAGATTACTGATATTTGCATGGTTTTTAGTATTTGGCAGCTTAGGGGTCGATAGCAAAACATTCACAGGACCTGCCGTGCTTGCCGTTAGTCTTTGCTCTTACATGATACCTCTTTTCATAGCCGAGCTTGTCCGCTATGCAGAACAAACTAACCATAAATTTATTACAATCGGAACGGCATGTTTGATGGCGTTTATATCTGTCGTGTTCTTAATCGGTTTATTTGGAGTAACGCTGGCAAACTGGTACCCCGCTATCATTGCTTAACCAAGCTTTAAAGCTAAAAAAGCCACCCAAGTAGGTGGCTTTATGATCTGAGTTTACGGCTCTATAAAGTTAATAGAGTTCAAATAACGGGCGACCATTTTCGTCATACTTCACTTCTAACACACGTGCGTGACGGTTTGGATCATAAAGAGGATCTTTTATAATCTCCTCAAGTGGACGGGTGTCTGTTTTTGGCACCACACTCGGCTCACCCACTGCGTGCTCATAGTCACGAGCATGGTAAATACACAGTGGCGTTTCACCATCTTCAGCAACAGTAAAACAGTTGTGACCCGGACCAAAGATTTTCTTTTCAATATTCGTCTCTAGCACTGGCGTACGTGTTTTAGTCCACGAATTGCGATCAAGTAAATCGCTATTTTCATCTGCTTCCATATAGCCCATGCAGTAGCATGCACCCGTTGCGCTTGCAGAGAAAGCAATGAAGATTTTACCGTTATGTTTTAGAACTGCTGGGCCTTCGTTAACCCAAAAGTCCACGCGCTCCCAATCGTAATCAGGCGTAGTCAGCATAAACTGTGCAGTTTTTAGTTTAATTGGTGATTCCATTTCAGCTAAATAAAGGTTTGATGCAGCAAATTGGCCGCCTGTTTTTTCTGCCCAGCAGAAGTAACGCTTACCGTTATTTTCAAAAATGGTGGCATCTAAAGAAAAGTCAGTGAACGACTTTTCATCACCTTCAGCAGTTTGCATCATGCCAAGTTCAACCCACTCATCATTAAGTGGATCTTGACCTTTACACTCAAGTACATATGGACGTAACGCCCAAATATCATCTTCTTCACTGGCTGCAAAGTAGATATACCACTTGCCATCAAGATAATGAATTTCAGGCGCCCAGATATGACGACTCATTGGTCCGCTGTCGTGTTTAAACCAAATATCAAAGGTTTCAGCATCTTTTAAACCTTCTAATGTCTCAGACTTACGAAGCTCAATACGGTCATAAGTTGGTACAGAACCTGTAAAATAATAAAAACCATCGCTGTGCTTATGCACAAATGGGTCGGCACGCTGCTCTACTAACGGACTGTTTGTTTGTAATGTCATCTTGAAACCTGATCGTTATACTTGTAATTTGTATTATTTTATTACTTTTTAGCAAGAACACAAATATAACATTATTTTTAACAGACAGTGAAAAGAAATGTAAGCTGCTCTGTGAGTTTCAATGTACGAGGAATTAAAAAGTATGAACCTAGCTCGTTATCAAACATTTATGGAAAAAGGGGGCTTCCCCCCTTTGTTTGGGATCACTAAAACGAGTCTTTTTTAAAACTCCTCTTAGATTTTTTAGATAAGACGAGATCAACTGCCATTACGTCACCCGATACCTTTTTCACTATTAAAGTGTGTGCCCCAGCTGATAAATCATGTTTTTCAAATATAATACTTTGCACTTGACGGAAGTTATTTTCATCAAAAGTTGAAAACTGTCCTTGATATTGACCATCGATGAGAATCTCAACAGTACCTTGATCAGCAGCTTTTGATGTAGCAAATACAATACTTGAACCTTGGAAATCATAACTAAAGTAAGCACCATTAATCATTGTAATGTGCCTATCTTGCATATACTCACCCATATTTGTTTGGCTCGCGCTGATCCAATATCCACTTTCGCTATAACGTATCCTTGGATCATCATCATTTACCAACTCGAGGCTTGAATAGGTGGTGTCACTTGTTGTGCCAAGTGCATTACCAATAGTCTGAATTTGCACCAGACGATCAGCAATCCAGCTGCCATCGGCATTGATAGCCACATCTAACGTTATCAACCCACCTTCATCAACAATTAGCTTTACTCTGTTAGCTATTTCTGTGTTCGAATACTTTAAGCTGCTCTTTACTTGTCCCCATCCCCCTAAAGAGGTATAGGTAAATCCATGCCACTGCACTTTTGAACCTAAAGCTGTTATGACTTTTTTAGAAGAAGGTGCCTTAGGTAACTCGTTAGTTTTACCTGATGTGTATTGGCTGTGTGGTTCTTTGGGTGCAAAGCTATGCTCATCACCAGCATGAAAACTGATCGTCGCATTTGGGTTGCCACTTCGAACAGACTGAGCAAGTTGATCAGCAACGAAATAAGCATTCTTTGCCTCGAGTTTTTGTTTCGATTCATCTGCTTCAAACCAATTATCAAACCACCAGCCAGCGATGTTGGCTCCCCAAGCCTGTGATCTTTCGCTGATAAAACCGGTTATAAACCAATCAGGGTAAGGTGCTTTGGTTTTTGTACCCGTCCACCTATCCCCTAAGTGCGAAGGTATATAAGCAATTAGCTTAATGCCTTTTCGTTTAAGTGCTTTGGCTAAATCCAAAACAAGGTCACGGGTTGGCGTGTAATCAGCCTGATTTGAGTTAACTTGGGTGATACAACCAGGCGCAACTTTTTTGCTTGGGCATGCTGGCGAGTGTAAGTCGTAAATATCACTCGGGGTCGATAAATAACCTCTATTTTGAGTAATCGTAAAAATTACATAGCTATAACCAAGCTTGACTGCTTTATCTGCATAATCGTTGACATCAAAACCATTAACGTAGTGATTCCATTCGTTGTAGTCTGTTATTTTATACCATGCATTATCTAGAGTACCTCCAGCAAGGTAATGATGACTTATCCCCCACTTTGCATCTTTCATCCAGTTAACTTCGCCTGGTAACTGGGATGCACTCGAACTTAAACTGGCAATGACTACTGTAATAACAAATATAACTTTAGAGGAGCGACTTTTCATCACTACTAAACCACATGAAAGCTGACACTTGCACGAGTTTAACCATTTACATTTAATCAACAATAAGCTTGCTCTAGGAAATCGTCATCCAAATCGCTACATCACTCAATAGTAAAAGATTAAGTAGTTGAAAATTAGACATTAAAAAACCTTGTACTATGTGAATTTTCTGATTCGTAGACAAACATTAGATTAGTAAAAATGTTAGCGCTTTAGTTATCAGCTGAACTTCTAAATAATTATGTTGTAGGTGATGAACCTACACTAAAGCCTTCTGAGGAGTCTTTTTTGTAAGGCTAACCTTTCAAAAAAATGCTGTACCAATTTAATTGGTACAGCACCTACAAAATTCAATTAGTTTATAATGTCTAAACTTTAAGTTTACGTCTACACGCAACCATAGCAAGTAACAAAGACATTAAGTAATACATACTACCGCCTGAGTCTGAGCCGGAATCAGAGCTTGACCCAGAATTGTCTGCTTTACCAACAATATCTATAACTACAGTTTTAGTATCTGATGAAGCAAATTTATCTTTTGCTCGATAACTAAAGTTTACTGAGTAAGAATACTCCCCTGCCGGTTCGTAGACAAATAATCCAGTATCCTTATCAAAACTAAGCTCACCAGTACTTGGGCTCGTTACTAGTTCAAATTCTAACTTATCACTATCTTCGTCATTGCCAATAAAACGACCATTAACTACCGTTGAATAATAAGTTTCATAACTTAAATTTGTAACCTTTGGTGTTGTATTTGTTAATTCAACAACAACATTGGCAAGCGCAGTCTCTTCAAGTGAATCTTTCGCGGTAAAAGTAATTGAAACAGGCTGTAATGATTCACCACTCGGCGTGTATTTTATTTCACCCGTATTTTGATCAAGTAACTCAATTTGACCATGCTGAGGCTCATTTTTTACAGTAAAAATAAGCGGCTCATCGTCTGCATCTGAAGCAGGCAGATTAAGTATCAAAGGTGTATTCCAGTGCGTTGTAATCGTAGAGTTTTCAACGGCCGGAGCCTGATTAGTTAACGTAGCTTTAAACTTTGCTAGCTCAGAGCGTGAACGGCCTTTTACTGTATAAAACGCTAATTCATCAACACCTACAGTGCCGTTAGGGGTATATGTGAACTGTCCAGTTTGACGATCAATAAATGTTAATTGACCAAGGCTAGGGCTATTTTCAAATACCACAAAATCAATATTACTTAAATTAAGATTAACTTCGACTGGCGCAAGTACATGAGATGTGATCTCGCTATCTTGCGGTTTAGCTAAAGGTTCTGCCGCTTCATTCGAGAATACCTCTATAGACTTCCCTGAAAGCAATGAATAGTCCACACCATTATAAGTTGCACTCACGATAGAACTGCGTTGATTTGCACGCGCTATTTCATAAAGCAGTTCATCATTATTTAAGTCATACTCTCCAAACTTATCTTCACAACTAAATAAAATGAAGCCTGCGCGTGTAGACACTATATTGTTTAATGAATTGTCACATAGTTTCGCAACTTCTGACTTTTCTCCTGATTCTGTCAAAGAGAATAAAAGACCATATTGATCAGCAGCATAGAGTACTTTTTTACCACCGATAACAACCCCCTCTAGCGACTTAAAACTGCCGTTTAAAGAGTAATTAGTTACACTATTATCAGTGTAGTTATATTTAACTAATTGGTTAGCGGTTAAAGCAAATAGTTCTTTATTACTTTCTTGTGTATCTATGCCTGCAACTATGCCAGAAACCCCACTCCAAAAGTCCTGTAAACGAGGTGAACGCTTAATTAGTTCACCGGTTTGTCCGTTAAAAACTCGTATATAAGAGCCTTCACTTCCGGTATGCGATGCGCCATTGCCAACAATTAGCTCTAAGAAACCATCTTGATTGATATCATAGGCTTCAATCGTTGAAATTTGGTCGCCACTTTCAAAAGGTACCGTGTACAGTAAGTTTCCATTTTCTGGCGAAAATACTTGTATGTTTCCTGTGTAAGTTTCTGACCCTGCTACGATTAAATAGTTTTTACCATCATTGAATAAATCAGCTGTAACCACATACTGATAATCATTCCAGCCATCTGTTAAATCAACGTTAGTTAGCAATTGCTCATTTGTTTCGATATCGACAATTTGAAGTTTATTTGTGCCATTTTCAGAAAAAATGGCATCAATTCCACCTTTACCGTCAATATCAGCAAGGCCTAATAAAAACTGCGAATAGCTAAAGATCGTTTGCGACCATTGCTTAGACTTGTCTTCAACAGTATAAATATGAAACCCATCACTACCTGAAGACGTATAACCAGCTCCCCACGCAATATCTGTTTTGCCATCTAGGTTAAAATCGTCCACCAAAATACTTGAAACACTGTGTTCAGGGTTATTGATCTGCCAAAACTCCTGACCTGTACTTAAAGACAAAGCATGTATTTGTCCCCATTGACCATCGCCATATACGAGGTCTTGGGCGCCATCATTATTGATATCTGCAACTATAACTCTTGAAATATCTAAATCGCTATTCGCTGTCCACACAATACTGTCTGTATTTGGACTAATTAGTTCAATCGAGTACCAAGCATTTCCATTGATTACTTCATCTAAGCCATCTTGGTTAGTATCAACACTTTGTAAATGGATACCAGTGAGTTGAGTACTCAATGTTTTTATATAATCTATTGTATTTTCAGAGATACGATACAACTTGCCATCTTCAAGCATTAATTCGTGAACATTTTGTTCGGTAAACGAGCCAACAACAAATTTGTTACCGTAATACTCAAGTTGGGAAATAACTGAAAGGTCTGACTGGTCTAGTATTAAAATTTGGCTATTGGCAATAGCAATAAGCTCGTCCTGACCGTCGTTATTAATATCTCTTGCCATAACTGATTGGCTAGAAATTACTTCCTTTGTACTTTCGACTTTCATTGTTAGTAAGTTAATTTTTACTATCTGATTGCTCGTCATAAGTATTAAATAATATGTATCATCGGCAATGCTTTTTACCAATGTACTATCAGTGATGTAATCCTGAGAATCGAAACCTTCAACGACTGAATATTGATTGTCTTTATACTCAATAATATTAAAATCGTTTTGTTGCACCGAAATAATTTGCTTATTGCCATTACCGTACAAGTCAACAGAATAAAGACCATTAAGACCTGTTGAATTACCCAAAGAGTAACGACGATATACAGATGTTAATTCTAGGCTTTCATCGGCAAGAGCATTGGATAAGTTTAGCCTTGAAGCTCTGTCTAAATTTGCATACGAATTGTTTTCATTGCGGCTAGTAAAATAAGTTTTGTCGTAGTTAATCTGTTGCGAACTCAAAAGTGTCGCATCACCAAATTGGTTGTAATGTGTCGTATTTTCTGTGGCTAAAAGTGATTGCGAACAAAGTAGCAATGCAAGGTAAGTTAGCTTGGTCATTTCCCTATCCTAAACAGCTTATAATTTTTATTTTTACTCACAACAAATAATTTATCTTCTTATTGTGAGACGAAGCGGTCAATTTTCCTTTATTAGAGACATTTATTCAAGAGTTAGGTTATGAACTTTCAACCAAACCTATCTCAGTAGAAGCAAACTATTAGTCAATAAGCTTACTAAGTGAAGTCACTGCTTTGCTTGTTTCAGACAATCCCACTTTTGTGGCGCCACCCACAAGCCAAATTTGGCCTTTTAACGTGATGGCCCCTAAGCCATGACGAGGCGTTTGCCATTCGAAAGCTTTGCCCCATTGCTGCTTGGTTAAATCATATTTAAAAACCTCACGGTCAACCCCTTTGCTATGTTCACCGCCAAACACATAGATAGCATTATCAATAACTGCCGCTGCATGCCCGGCACGCGCTTTGGGTAATGCTGCATGTGCCTGCCAAATGTCTGTATCTGGTAAGTATTCGAGCATTTCTGTGATTGGCTCGCCACCTACTGTCCTGCCACCAAGCACAAACCACCGGCCGTTTACTTGTGCACTTGCCGCACTGTTTCTCGCTGAAGGTAAAGGTGCCGCTTCTGTAAATGTGAAGCTTTTAGGATCAAAGACTAGATGCGCTCTAACATCTAAACTATGCTGCCATTGTCCATTTTTCTCACTGCTTGGGCTGCGGCCGCCGGCTAAATGTACTTTTCCATTTAACACTGCGCCTACGGTTTCACTTAATGCAAAAGGCAAGCTCGCCACTTTTTGCCATGCTTTAGCGCCTTCATCTAGCATTAACACATCACGGCTATTGGTCCATTGGCCTTGCGCATTAACGAAACCTCCGAAGGCAAATAATCTTTTTTCTACTGCAATTAAATAAGTATGATGACGCCCCTCGGGCAAACTAGGAGCGGATTGCCAACTTAAGTATTCTGGTGACCAAAAATGAACTTTTGCAGTCATCTTACCCTTTGATGCTGGCAGTTCAGTAGAGATACCACCTGCAACCCAAACTTGTTGATTCATTACTGTAGGGTAGATTTCTTGTATAGCCTCAGGAAGCTCAGGTGCTGAAACTTCATTTGCCGATAAAGTATAAGGTAAACAAGTAATAAAAAGCGGTAACAACCGTGTGGCTAAGCGCATATAAATCCTTAATAAGCAGTTAATTAGCTAAAGGTTAAGCCAGCCGTACTTATTAGTACACTGCCAAATAGTCTTACTTATTCTGTCATTGTTGTTATCAGGAATTGGCATTGCTTGACTACCAGCAATAGACAAATCTACTAGCTGAGAAAGAGTAGCAGTCCTCGCTCGTATCTATTCAAATACTTCGTTTTACGGGGCAGTTTTAATTGCTTTCTTAAAGCAACCTGGCTGTTTTCATCCTTTTTACATAAATCAATAAGCGCCGGGTGAATATAAGAATTACGTGCTATCGTTGGCGTATTACCCAAATGGCTCGATACCGTTTCTAGCATGTCGCACAAAGGGAGCTTTTTCTTTGCATTATAAAAAGCTTCGAATGCTAAAACACTTGCACGCCAGGTTCTAAAGTGTTTTGCACTAAACTCCTCTCCCATTACATGCTGAATAAATTGATTAACTTCACGTGAAGTTACGGGAATACATTCACCATCCTCTTTGTATTGAAACAGGTTTTGTCCGGGTAAATCTTGCAACTCTTTAATAATGGTGCTCAAAACACGATCTGTAAGGTTAACCTCTCTCACTTTGCCAGATTTAGCTTTATATTCTAAGCGAATATTTTTCCCTGTTATCTTCGCATGGCGGCGACGTAAGGTTGTCGCTCCAAAACTATTATTTTCTTTCGCGTTTCGTTTAGATCCTATCCTCAAAGAGCCTAAATCCATCAATCTAACAACTGCGGCTAATGTCCTTTGATAGTCAAGTGTATTACCTTCTAAATATTCAGCTAACTTTGCTCTAAGTAAAGGTAATTTATTTCCGAAAAGCTCACACACTTCGAACTTTTTTAGTTCCTGCTGCTCTCTAAAATCTGGATGATAAAGGTATTGTTTTCTTCCCTTTGTATCGTAACCAGTTGCTAAGATATGGCCATTTTCCTCAGGACAAAACCAAACATCTTTGTATGCAGGAGGGAATGCTAGTGCATCTAAACGGGCGATTTCACTTTTATCATTAATCCGCTTACCTGTAGGGTCGTAGTAAAGCCAACATTTAGAGTGACTTTTTCGAGTAATACCGGGCAAATTATCATCAACATAAATTAATTTCACTGCACCTTCTCACTATATAAATAATCATTACTCAAGGCGAGTAGCCCCCGCCTTGAAAGATGAGTTATCGTTGCCAATAACGAAGTTGTGTTAGTGTCTGAAGAAAGTCACATGCCTTGCACGTTTCTAGGTTAATTATGCCGTCGTCTTGGTTTCCATTTAAGCCAACAGCTTTTAACAACTCCATAGAGCTTTCAGTAAAACCAATAAACTTTTTGTGTGAGTACGCATCTGAAACGAAATCTCTCGCCTCTGGAATTTTAATTAACTCTTTAGCACCTTCCTCTGATGTCAGTAAGACAACTGCATCATACAAAACAGAAGGGCCGCCGTTAATAACTTGCTCAGCTCCAAGATGAACACCAGTAGAACTTTTCGCTCCACCTATCTGGGCTGCAATGATTTCAAAGTTCGCACCTTGCTCGTTTAGTTCACTAACTAATGAATTAAATAGCTGATCGTCAAAGCCATCACTAACGAGAATACCGAGCTTCCTTCCCTCAAAAGTATTTAAAGCACTTTTTTGAATACTCAGTGCATCAGATACAGGTAAATCTTGGCGAGTTTTTAGTGCAGCTTCAGCAGGGTCAGGGATTGTTTGCAAGCCCAAACCAGAGGCCACTAATTTAGCTAACTCGCTATCAATATTTAGTAAATGAGACACCACACGCTCCCTAATAGCTAAATGTTCCACTTTTGAAAGTTCAAAAATCAATGCGTCCTGAATATGTGATTGCTCTATCTTAGTTTGACTTATATAAAACTGCCTAGCTTGGCTGTAATGATCGCTGAAGGTTTCTGATCGATACCTTAGCTTGCTACCTTGCGTTTCTTCATCAGAACTTTTAAAGCCATGAACAGGACATTCTCTTGGATTGTTTTCATCACTTTGCCAAGAGTTTGGCTCATAATTTACTCTTCCTTTGGGGTTATGCATTGCCATGTGACCATCCTGGTGAAAGTGGTGCATTGGGCATTTAGGTGCATTAATAGGGATATGAGTGAAATTTGGCCCTCCCAATCGCTTGGTTTGCGTATCTAAATATGAGAAGTTACGCCCTTGTAATAGTGGATCTGGCGTAAAATCGATTCCGGGAACTATGTTCTGTGTGCAAAAAGCAACTTGTTCTGTTTCTGCAAAAAAATTATCAACCACTCTATCTAAAACCATTCGACCAATGATCTTAACGGGTACTTGTTCTTCAGGGATAAGCTTTGTTGCATCAAATACATCAAACTCAAAGTCATCAGCAAAAGCTTGGTCAAATACTTGTACGCCAAGTTCCCACTCAGGGTAATCGCCATTTTGAATTGATTCCCACATATCGCGACGGTGAAAGTCAGGATCTGCTCCATTAATTTTAACAGCTTCATTCCAAACCACTGATTGCATGCCTGATTTAGGTTTCCAATGGAATTTAACGTACTTTTTCTCACCATTTTTATTGATAAACTTAAATGTGTGAACGCCAAATCCTTCTATAAAGCGTAATGAACGTGGAATAGCTCTATCAGACATTGCCCACATGACCATGTGCATAGATTCAGGCGATAAACTAATAAAGTCCCAAAAATTATCATGAGCCGTTTGCGCTTGCGGAAAACCACGATCAGGCTCAGCTTTAGCGCTATGGATCAAGTCTGGAAATTTCATCGCATCTTGGATAAAAAACACAGGAATGTTATTACCAACTAAATCCCAGTTTCCCTCTTTTGTATAAAATTTAACAGCAAACCCGCGCACATCCCTTGCTAAGTCAGGTGAGCCCTTACTACCAGCGACCGTTGAAAACCGAGTAAATACAGGTGTTTTTTCGCCTTTTCGTTGAAATATATCCGCGCATGTCAGCTCTTCAAGTGTTTCGTAAGTTTCAAAGTAACCGTGTGCCCCATAACCTCTAGCATGCACCACCCTCTCAGGAATACGCTCATGATCGAAATGAAACATTTTTTCACGAAAAATATGGTCCTCCATTAATGTTGGACCACGCTTACCTGCTGACAATGAATTTTGATTATCACTAACAGGACAACCTTGTGCTGTAGTCATTGTTGAATACTGATTATTTGCATGTTGATGTAGCTCACCACCATGCCCCTTTTGACCTGAATATTTAAATGACTCCGGCATAAGTTTCCCTTTATTTTAAACTCGTTAAATTGTTATTACGTAAATTTAGGAAAACTAATAAGCAAGTAAAAAGCCAAAATTAAAACAAACAATATCAAGAAGTTAAGACGGAATTAAATAACTTGTAATTAAACTTATTACACAACTTGTGTAATTTTTTCTAGCTAAAACAATCTGAACCACCTATTTTAGGTTTACCCTTCCCCCCATAAAAAACACTCAACATTCGGCATTTATTAACTTCGTCTTCTTTGGCAAGCACACAATAAAAGCTCAGATTTCACTAATAAACAGCAATGCGATTGCGTATTACACTTCACTACCGTGAATCTTTATTTTGCATTAATACATAACAGCTATTCCTAACCGCCCCTTTATTGATATATTATAACAAAACATTCAGCGATTTTGTTTAATCTAATTAAGGGTCACTACCATGAGCAAACTTCCCGTCACCGTGCTCTCTGGCTTTTTAGGTGCAGGTAAAACCACTGTGCTCAGCCATATTTTGAATAACCGTGAAGAAAAAAAAGTGGCTGTAATCGTCAATGATATGAGCGAAATAAACATCGATGCAGCAACTGTTAAAAACGATGTTTCGCTTAGCCGCGGCGAAGAAAAACTAGTAGAAATGAGCAATGGTTGCATCTGCTGCACACTGCGTGAAGACTTACTCATTGAAGTACGCGCTTTAGCGAAAACCGGCCAATTTGATTATTTGGTTATTGAGTCAACCGGTATTTCAGAACCTCTTCCTGTAGCCGAAACATTTACCTTTGCCGATGAAGATGGCGTATCACTTTCTGATGTTGCTAGGCTTGATACCATGGTCACGGTCGTTGATGCCGTTAACTTTTTAAAAGACTTTAACGAAGCCAAGTTTTTACAAGAAACCAACGAGCACTTAGGCGATGAAGATGAGCGAAGCGTAGCCGACTTACTCATTGATCAAGTTGAATTTGCCGATGTCATTTTAATTAGTAAAACAGACTTAATTAGCGCCGATGAACTTGAGAGTTTAAAAGCCATTTTAAGCTCATTAAATACCTCTGCAGAGCTGATTGCCATTGAAAATGGCCAAGTTGATATCAATGCAATTCTCGGCACAGACCTGTTTAACTTTGAAAAAGCTCAGCAAGCACCTGGCTGGCTAAAAGAGCTGCGCGGCGAGCATACCCCAGAAACCGAAGAATACGGTATTAGCAGCTTTACTTACGAGGCCCGCCGCCCTTTTCACCCTGAGAAGTTTTATAACTTTATTCATAACAATCAACCCGAAGGCAAATTACTTCGCTCCAAAGGCTATTTTTGGTTAGCCTCTCGACCGCAATTTGCCTGCCAATGGAATCAAGCAGGCGGCATTGCTCGCTATGGTTTTGGCGGCATTTTTTGGAAAGCCTTACCGAAAGATCAGTGGCCAACAGATATCGAATACTTAGATTCAATTAAACTAGTATGGCAAGAACCCTTTGGTGATATGCGCCAAGAGCTGGTTTTTATTGGCCAAAACCTTAATCAAGCAGCGATCACACACGCACTCGATAACTGCTTACTCAGCGACGATGAACTATTAGCAGGCAAAGCGCTTTGGCAAACCCTGCCCGACCCATTTCCTGTTTGGGAGGAAGCATAATGACAGCTTACGCATTTGAACATGATACTGATAACTTACCAACAACAGTAGTAACGGCATTAAGCCCTGTGGTGTTTTCGCATATTTATAAACCAGAGCATAACATTGCAATTTGGCAGCGCAGCTTAGCTGAACAGCTGCAAAAAGAGGTAGCCGAGAGTATTGCAACCAATCCTGATCTCAGTATAAACGCTGTGATCAACGAGGATTCTATTCGAACTGACATTGATAAAGCCCTTGAAAAACTTCCATCAGCGCAGGAGTTAAAAGCTGATTTGGCAAAGTTAGTTGATATGTTTTGTTATTTATTTGAGTTAAAGCGCACCGGATTACGCCTAAGAGTACTTGAACGTGCCATGTGCCCACGTTTTCATGTCGACAGAGTTCCTTGCCGGTTAGTCAGTACATATTGTGGTAGTGGTTCACAATGGTTGCAAAATGCAGGACTTGATCGCACTAAACTTGGCGCTGGCCATCAAGGGTTAAGCGATGAAGAATCAGGATTAATGACAGCAAATACTAAAATTCACTCTCTTAATGAGGGTGATGTAGCCCTATTAAAAGGCGAAACTTGGCAAGATAACGAAGGTAAAGGGCTTGTGCACCGCTCACCTGCACTTGCTGCTGGCGAAAAACGGCTACTTGTAACCCTCGACTTTATTGCTTAATACAAGCGTACCAGCTGCGTCTATTAATTCTAATAGGCGCTATTTCACTCAAGAACACGCTATAACTGCACATGGCTTTAAATTAATGAAAAGCATACTAAGCGCACTTGCAATCGCTGTTAGAGCAAACATCCTTAGTAACAAAATTAAGACATTCCCTGCACCACCAGCAAAAGTGCCTTTAAAGCTTAATGGGTAGCCATGAAAAACCATTAAATATAATACGTTAAAAAGCCCTACCCGCATCCCGTCAATTTCATGGGTATCACCATTTTTTAAGTAAATTTCACACACATGCAAGGTGGGTAATCTAACTCGTGGTTCGCCAAACTTTCGTTTGCGTTTTAGATCCATCGTATAGTGAAATAACACCTCTGCGATTTCATTTTTAGCAATTGTGATGGGACAATTTTGGTGCTTTTTAAACGTCAACTTATCAACTTTAAGCTCATCCTTGCTTATGCCCATTGCCCATTTAGAACCAAAGCCATACTTCTTGTAAGTCATGACGCGCTTAGTAATAAACACCAATAAAAAGCTTGTAAGGCAAATTAAAAAAGCCAACCATGGTTTAACAACATCTTCTAAATAAAAACTAGATAACGAAATCGCAGATACCATGAGCGCAAAAATCACTTCGGTCCATCCTGATAACGTCGCTAAGCCTGGCAAAGATTCTAGTTCTGTTAATGAATCTTCGGTTAGTGACGATTTTCCTTTAAAGGCTGCATATCGAAACCATTTTTTATCATTTAAATCCAGTTCTAGTGAGTGCTTAGCCATCGAGCCCATAAAAATCCCTTTTGTATTAATGCTTAATAGAAGCAACCTTTTTATTCCTTAAACTTATACATAACCAGAGCTCGCTCGTAAATACTTAAAGAACTAATAAGTTAAGCCCCCTTAGCTAATGGCCATGCTGTATTTAATCAAAAACCAGCTAAGCTTCGTATAACAAAGAAATTTATATATGTGAGCTGATATGGAGCGCCTTTTTCAAAATAGCCGGTTTTTAGTCATCATCGCGATTATCACTACAGCAATTTCGTCATTACTTGTTTATATAACCTGTGTGAACATCGTTTTTAATGTTGTTAAAACGACACTTATATCATTGCCTGACTCTGCTAAGGGAGGGAAAGAGATGATAGTCGAGCTTTTAAAAATTCTCGACTTATTACTTATCGGTATTACTCTTCAAGTTATTACCATCAGCCTGTACCGGCTATTCATTTCGCCTGCAACCACAAAGAGTAGCCAGTTTTTGGCCGCCTTTCATATCGAAGATTTTCATGACTTAAAAATTACCTTAGTACAGGTAACATCCGTCATTTTAGTGATTCTGTTTTTAGAACACGCCGTTGAGTTTGGCGGCACAATAGAAACCCTTTACCTTGGCATTTCTATTGCGATTGTCGTTGCCGCTTCGACCTTTGCATGGCGCTCAATGAAATAGTGAACACTCACCTACGTTAGTTTATTTATCAGGGTAACGTAGCTGATATTGCTCTTTCATCGCGGCATTAAATCGTTCAAGTAAATCGATTTTTTAAGCACTAAAAAAGGCGTAACAAACTATGTTACGCCTTTAAATTTAAGCCCTAAAGTGCAAGCGCTAGTATCTGCTTAACCTTTACTAAGTCAATGTCACCATGTTCACCTAGCGTCGTTATTTCATTCTTTTCTAAGTTTTTAACAACCGCATCGATTGCTTGTTCATCAAGGTCATAGTCAGCAAGGCGTGTTTTCACAGCCATGGCTTCGAAGAAGTCTTGCACTGCTTTAATCGTTTTATCGATTTGTTCGGCTTCATCACTATAATTAAAACCAAATACTCGCTCACCAAGCTGTTGTATTTTAATAGACTTTTGCTCTTTTTGAACATGCATTAGCGCAGGTAAAACAATCGCCAGCGTTTGGGCGTGATCAAGATTGTAAAGTGCTGTTAATTCATGACCAATCATATGCGTAGACCAATCTTGCGGTACACCCTGACCAATCAAACCATTCAGTGCCATTGTAGCCGACCACATAACATTGGCTCTTACATCATAGTTTTGCGGCTCACTCAGAGCTTTAGGCCCTTCGCTAATCAAGGTTTGTAAAATACCTTCTGCAAAGCGGTCTTGTAATGGCGCGTTTACTGGGTAAGTTAAGTACTGCTCAATAACGTGTACAAACGCATCTACAACACCATTGCTTACTTGGCGTTCTGGTAACGAAAAAGTATATTCAGGATCAAGTACTGCAAAAACAGGTTGCACACTCGGTGATGAAAAAGCACGTTTTTGTGACGTCTCTTTTTTAGTAACCACTGAGTTACCGTTACTCTCAGAGCCAGTTGCAGGTAAAGTTAATACCGCACCGATAGGTAACGGGTTACTAAACTCAGCACCTTTAACAAGGATATCCCACGGCTCACCTGCAAAGTTATAAGCTGCTGCAACAAACTTAGCGCCATCAATAACACTGCCACCGCCAACAGCTAGAATAAAGTTAACATTCTGCTCTTTAGCAGTTGCCACAGCTTGCATTAGTGTTTCGTATGTTGGGTTAGGTTCAACACCACCAAACTCTATAACGTCAACATCGGCTAATGCACTCATAGCTTGGTCGTATACGCCATTTTTCTTTATTGAGCCACCACCAAAAAGTAATAGTACTTTAGCGTTTTCTGGTAAACGTGAAGTGATCTCACTCACTTGACCTTTACCAAACAAAATTTCGGTTTGATTTTTATAAATAAAGTTCAACATTTAAATGCCCCTTAAATTAGGTTTAAATTGCTAATTAGCTAATTTACTTAGCTAACATTTCTAAAAGCTTTTCTGCTAATAATTTATCTGAAAACGGGTTTTGCCCCGTAATAAGTTCGCGGTCAACAACCACGTTTGGCTGCCACTCACTAGCGAATGCCATATTTCCACCGGCGTTTTCCATTGCCATAGCGGGATAGAACTTAAGCTTTTTACCTTCTAAACTGCTTTCAAAAACACGCTCTTCTGGGTTTGAAAAAATAGTCATTTTATAACCGTCATAAATCCAGTTATTGGCCGCTGCCTTTTCGCCATCTTTTATCGCTTGATAATAAGAATTTGGCTGAACTTGTGCCGACAACAATGTAATTGGGCCATGGCAAATTGCCGCTGTTGGTTTACCTTGCTTATTAAAGTGACGCAAAATTTCACCCACTTCTGGGTTGTTTGCTAAATCAATTAAAGGTGCATGGCCGCCTGGGATAAACACAGCCTCATATTGGCTTAAGTCACCCGCTAAAATTTCGCTTAAACTCGCGGTGTCGTTGATATCAGGTAAGGATGCTACAAAACGCTGAATGCTCTGCATTTTAGCTTCATCACCATCAAAGTAATCGGTACTCACTGATTTTTTATCTACTTGAGGCGCATTACCTTTGGGTGTTGCAAGTACAAGCTCATAACCCGCATCGACTAATGCTTTCGCAGGCACACCAAACTCATTTAGGTAGTAGCCTGTTTCAATACTCTGGCCGTCAGCTAAATCCATGGTTGTTTCACTTGATAAAATAACCAAAACTTCGCCTTCACCCGCCACTGCAAACATCGACATAGTTGATGCAGCAACAAGCGTTAGTCGCTGTAATATCTTTTTCATAACTCGTCCTCTTAGAAAGTGAAGCCATCATAGTTGGTTTGCGGGGCGAGTAGAATTCGGATAAATTAAGAGGAGCAATCAGAATATTTATGGCTCGTACAGTTACATGTCTTATCTCACGCAATTAAAAACCTTTGTTGAAGTTTATCGTTGTAAAAATATTACGAAGGCAGCGGCTAATTTAGGCTTATCTCAGCCTTCGGTAACCTCACACATTCAAGCAATGGAAGCTGTAGTTGGTAAACCTTTATTTGAGCGCAAAGCCCGCGGTGTTACCCCCACTGCAGCAGCACATGATCTAGCGCTTCAGGTTTCTGGTCATATCGATATATTAGAGCAAAAAATCATGTCGATACGGGCACGTTCTGATGCCGCACATGGCACTATAAATATCGCAGGACCTGCCGAATATATTAGTAGTGTGTCAGGGCCACAAATTGCCAACTTACTGCAATCTGGCAATGTGAACCTTGTTCTGCATATTGGTAATAAGGTGAGTATTTTTGACGCATTACAATCAGGTACTGCAGATATTGCTATTGCCGCATCAGCGCCTGATCCAGCACTATTTGATAGCCTAGTGCTCGACAAAGAAAAGCTAATTTTGGTGATGAACCGTTTACATGGCCGAGAAATCAAAGACAGCACCATTACCGCAGATTTACTCTCTAGCTACAATGTCGTTGCTTATGATGAAGAGCTGCCTTTGATAAGACAATACTTTGAAGCTGTATTCAACGCAAAATGCCACTCAAACGTCATTGCTATTTGCCCAGATATACGTGCTATTAGCAATATTATTCGCTCAGGCATTGGCTATTCTGTATTACCCGATTACCTATGTCGCGATCAGATAAAAGCCGGAGAGCTTGTGCAACTAGGGCCCGAAGGCCCAGAAAACATAATTTACTTAGTTTGGAACAAAGGGGCACTAAAGCACCCCCGTATTGCATTTGCCAAAGATGTTATTTCGGCCTTTGCAAATATTAACTACTTTGCAAACTAAGCAAGGCTTGCTTTGCGTCTAACAGTTTTACTCGTGGGGCAAGCGCATTTAGTGCGATTAAATGTAGCATTTCAGATACTGTGGTGCTCACATCCGTTATAACTGCCAAATCGTACTCTTTAGCTTGCTCTGAGATAGCAGTATGAGTCACACAGTTTTGCGTCATCATGCCTGCGATCAAAAGTTTTTTAATTCCATGTTGCTTTAATACATCTTCTAAATTGGTCTGATGAAAGCTGTCAGCATAGTGTTTTACAACCACAGGGGATTCTGGTGCTGCTTTTAAAATATCAGGATGAATATCAACACCTTCTGTACCTTCATTAAAAAATGGCGCTAACCCCTGAGAAGGATCAGCAACATGCTGAATATGAATAGGTAAAACTCCGCGTTCTGTTGCTTGTTTGATCACATCTACTAGCTGATCTTTTACTTGTTTAGCCTGCCATAAAGGAAATGCACCATCTTCAAAATAATCATTCTGTAAGTCGATAATTAGTAATGCTGTGTTTGTCATTGTATGAGCCCTTTTTCATTTTATTGAACCCTAGTTTGCTGAATTTTTAACGTATCAAACAGTGACCCAAATACCATTTATCGATAATATTGGGCCAAAGTGTTTAATAAGGCTTTACCATGAATGTTGCAGTATTCGCATTTCCTAATATCAGCCCATTTCATCTTGCAGTACCATGTATGGTGTTTGGTGAGGGCGCTCGCTCGGCAGGTATCAAAGAATTTAATTTAACAGTGTGCAGCGAATGTGAACAGGTAATGCCCTCAAGTGCGGGGTTTGATATTCAAGCGCACCACTCAATAACAAAATTTGATCAGGCAGATATTATAATTATTCCGTCTTGGCCATCCCCTGAAACAGCCCCCTCTAAAGAATTAGCAACCAGTTTGCTAAACGCTCATAGCCGTGGCGCTATTATTGTAGGGCTCTGTTTAGGAGCTTATGCGTTAGCACACATTGGGCTTTTAGATAATATTGAAGCAACCACCCACTGGGCATACAGCGATGACTTTAAAGCTCGCTTTGCAAAAGTGAAACTTAACAATCAAGTACTTTACCTTGAACATGACCAGCTCTATACATCGGCAGGAACAGCAGCAGCTATTGATTGCTGCTTATATTTGGTTCGCAAATTTTTAGGAAGCGAGCAAACTAATGCTATTGCCAGAATGATGGTAACGGCTCCGTATCGCACTGGTGGGCAGACACAATTTATTGCCCTACCCGTCCCCGAAAGTGTTGCTGATGAGCGTTTAGCAAGCTTACTTGAACAGATGCAAGAAAACTTAGCTAGCAACCATACGATTGATACACTCGCAGAGCAAATGCACATGAGCCGACGCACCTTTACCCGCCATTTTCAATCGCTTACAGGGCAGAGCGTTGGGCAATGGCTATTAAATCAACGTTTAAACCACGCACAGCGACTTCTTGAGTCAACTGATTTACCACTAGAACATTTAGCCGAGCAATGCGGCTTTGGTTCATCTGTTACTTTACGCCATCATTTTCGCTCTCAGTTTGGTTTATCACCGCGAGACTGGCGTAATGCATTCCGCCAAACATAAAGCTTAGGTATAATTAGTTTTTCGACTCGATTTTGGTTTTTAAATGAAAAAGCTTTCTAAAGTACAATTAAAACAGCAAGCCCTTGTATTAAATGTTGCCGATACCCTTGAAGAGCAAGGCCGCGCTGAGCTTGAAGGCATGTTGCAATGCTGGTTTGATGTGGAATACCACTTATTCCCTGGTTCATTGCTTTTGTGTTTTCAATTTGAAAACCAGCAATCACTCGATGCAGCGACCCCAGAGCTATTAAAATGGCAAAAACGCCTAAGTGGGGCAATGCTGAAAAAAGGTGTGATTTTAAAAGACATGCGCAGGCATTTAGTATTTACCCTAAAAGGCCCAGACGATTAAATGGGATGAGTTAGCAAGAGTGTAGCCGCGATTTTATATCGCGTAGGGATGGTGCTAGGTGCTAGGTGCTAGGTGCTAGGTGCTAGGTGCTAGGTGCTAGGTGCTAACATCATAGCGTTGGTTTTGGGTTGGAATACCCTCCCCTTTGACTTTTTTCGGCGTTAAAACGCCTCCTACACCTCGCATCTTGTCCCTCGAAACTCGCTAACTTATTCCAACACCTGCATACTTAACACCAGATAACAACGCCATATCTTTGTGCCATGTTGCTAGATCATTAGCATTGAACTTAGCTAAAGAGTCATGACCACATGCCCTTGCCATAACCGTCATCAACTCAGTTGAAGCTTCAAAAAAGTTCTTCAATTGATTTGCTGACTTTTCAATATTTAAGCGCTGACGTAAATCTTGCTTTTGTGTGGCAATCCCTGCTGGGCAGTTATTGGTATTACACATACGCGCAGCAACACAGCCAATTGCTTGCATTGCACTATTCGAAATCGCCACCCCATCAGCACCAAGGGCAAGCGCCTTTACAAAATCAATCGGCAAGCGTAAGCCGCCTGTTATGATCAAAGTAACATCACTTGCACCTTGTTCATCTAAGTACTTTCTTGCTCTGGCAAGTGCAGGAATAGTTGGTACGCTAATATGATCTCTAAAGATCTCAGGAGCTGCCCCCGTGCCACCACCACGACCATCAAGAATGATGTAATCGGCACTTGCATCGAGTGCAAATTGAATATCTTTCTCAATATGATTAGCACTTAGTTTAAATCCGATTGGAATACCACCCGTTACCTCGCGCACTCTGTCAGCAAACTTTTTGAAATCGGCCGCACTGTGTAAATCTTTAAATGTTGATGGTGAAATCGCCGAAGTACCCGCTTCAATTCCTCTAACCTCAGAGATTTTGCCAACATTTTTGTTGCCTGGTAAATGACCCCCCGTGCCTGTTTTTGCCCCTTGCCCGCCTTTAAAATGAAAGGCTTGCACGTTTTTTAATTTATCTTCGCTATAACCAAAGCCTGCACTTGCTAACTCATAAAAATAGCGTGAATTGGCTTGCTGCTCTTCAGGAAGCATACCGCCTTCACCTGAGCAAATACCCGTACCAGCAAGTTCAGCTCCTTT
The DNA here is from genome assembly GCF_040148775.1 of Pseudoalteromonas sp. NFXS39. Classification (NCBI taxonomy): domain Bacteria; kingdom Pseudomonadati; phylum Pseudomonadota; class Gammaproteobacteria; order Alteromonadales; family Pseudoalteromonadaceae; genus Pseudoalteromonas; species Pseudoalteromonas sp. NFXS39. The sequence goes on from NZ_JAGDEC010000006.1 coordinate 343,519, forward strand.
CGCTAAGGAAACTTTGGCTTCTTCTGATAAAGCACCAAAACTCATATCAGAAACAAACAGCGGAATAGCCAGTTTTAATGGCTTTTTCGCTCGCGGGCCAACCACAAGCTCAGTATTAACAGCTACATCTTCCATTAAAGGTTGCGTTGCCATTTGTGCGACCATCAACTGTAAGTCATCCCATTTAGGTAATTGATATCGTGGCACCCCCATCGACACCATAGGACCATGATGACCAAGCTTTGATAATCCTTCTCGAGCTAATTGATGAATAAGCTCAACGGTAGGTTCCTCTTTAGTTGCTGTAGCAACTGGCGAATCAGAGGCTTGAATTTGCACGCCCGGCCCTTCTTGACCAACTAGGCTTTGATCAAATTGTTTGTGACTACCATCACAAAATGGCGCATTGGCAGTGTGCTTACATTGGCATAAATAGGCATCGCCCGACTCTTCTGCTGTAAATGCTTTGGGTTTGAAATCGGTTCCGGCATGTGAACCGTCACAAAATGGCTGGTTTTTAGAACGCCCACAGGCACAAAAGTAATACTCTTGCCCCTGTTCTAAGGTGACTTTTTTCGGCGAAACGGCTGCAATTATAGGTTTGCTCATTATTGTTCCCTCACGGTTGCTACATTACATTGCTATGTTCAAAGTACAGCGATTGAGGTAAGTATTAATTTAAGGCTTACTTGCTTTATAAAGGGTAGTTCAGCTCAGTTAAAAAACGAGCTCGTAAGCGCCTTAGAATTTACTTAGCTATCACTAATCGACTATATAACCGCAACAAGCAGCCAAGATATCAGCCATTTCATATTTTAAGGTAAGAGGCAAATCGGTTTATGAACCATTGTGGGAGTAATTATCACAAAGAGGATAAGAGTCACTTCGCTTCAGAGGAATAATTAAAAACAAATTTGCTGTTTTTATTGGGTTACTCATTCACTTCTCACTCTCTTTTCTTTGTGCAAAAAACAATTTGAACCACAGAGGTCACCGAGGCGCTTCGCGCTACATAGAGAAAAACAGGGTTTGAAAATAATAATCACAAAGAGGATAAGAGTCACTTCGCTTCAGAGGAATAATTAAAAACAAATTTGCTGTTTTTATTGGGTTACTCATTCACTTCACACTCTTTTATTTGTGCAAAAAATATTGAACCACAGAGTACACCGAGGCGCTTCGCGCTGCACAGAGAAGAACAGTATTCAATACACGCGAAATAAATTTCACGCCTACGGGTGAGCATTTCAGCTCATCTGTTGGGTTTTGAGTCTGAAAGCTAATAGCTTAAAGCTGCTTTTCCACCCCTGCTTGCTTAACATGCTCAATCAGCTCGGGGAAAAACGCTAAAAACACAGCGTCTAACTGTTGATAATGGCGGGCAATATCTTCAGCGGCTCCTGCAAAGTTGTTGGTAAAACGAATACGTCTGGCGATGTTATCAAGGGCAAGGCTAACCCCATCGAGCGTTTCATATTCTTTAAACCAATCATTGTTTGTAATACTGGTAACAACTTGCTGCATGCGTGAAGGCATCATGGCTTGGCGCGCATTTAAAAGGCCATAACTGTGCTGTTTGAAATCAGCCAATGGTAGGTTATTAAACCGCTGCCAATGCTGAATAAGAAAGTGATCGAACGCCACATCAATTGCAACACTGGCAAAGCGTTTACGCGCTGGCGAAAAATACTGCTTAGCCTCTTTTACAAGTGGATGTGAGTCGGTAAACCTATCAACCAAATAATGATTTTCAAGGCCATTTTTAACCGCATCGGATAACTGCTCTGAATATCGACGTCCACCAAAATCACCCAGCAGATTACCAAAGTGTGAATCAGCCGTCGGTTGTGCTAAATAAAGGTGAGCCAAGTAGTTCAACGCATTCTCTGAATTAAGTCATTTTATGTATTGTAAAAGAATACTTGTGAAAGGGTCTAGAGATCGAGTTGCAAGTAAACAAATTGTAGCCGCAACTTTATCTTGCGTAGCAATGGTTTGTAGGTGTTTTCTGGCATTGAGCGTTTTAAATAGATCATCGCGCTAAATAAATTTCAGGCCTACAGTAACGTGTTTAACCATAGCGATATGCAGGCACAATCAACTAAAAGCTTAAAGCTCTTTTGTTTTAATCTGACTTCTTACGACTGATATCTAATATCTCCATTTTTGTTCGGCGTTAAAACGCCTCCTACACCTCGCATCTTGTCCCTCTAAACTCGTATCTTTCCCCTTACAACTCGCTAACTTAAGTACTTTAAGTCTGATAACTTTATAAATAGCTCACCTTTATGACTTTAAATTAAAAGCCAACATTACAAGAGCCGAAATGATCGCAGAAAGAGAAATTAGTCGCATAATCAAAATCAAAATATTACCAGCACCACCTGCAGTCGTGCCTTTAAAGAACAGCGGGTATTGATAGAATTTTAAAAGATATAACACATCAAAAAGACCCACTCGCATATTATCTAGTGTAACAACCTTGCCATCTTTTTGATGAATTTCACAAGCGTGTAAATTGGCCGTTTTATCGTCCACAATACGGCCACTTCTGCCATGAAAAGTATAATTAAAAACGATTTCTTTGATATCGTCTTTAGTGATATGCAAAATTTTTGAAGCTTTTCCCTTTACTGCTTGCCTATCTATTTCGAGTGAGTCTTTTGATATGCTCATAACCCACTTACGACCAAAGCCAAACTTGTTATAAATCATGATTCGCTTGGTAATAAATACACAAAGGTAACAACTCACACTAGTTACAAAAGCGGATATCGGCTGCATCATTTCTTGTAACACTAGGCTCATTACAGCAATAGCGATAGTCATAAAGAAAAACAAAAACTCAGCGCCACCCGACAACACAGCTAAGCCCGGTATCGACATAAGTTTTGTATTAGAATCAGCCTGCAAAACGGGCTTTTTATAGAAAGTTGAAAACCTAAACCAAACTCGGTCGCTCAGGTTTAAATCAAGGGAGTGCTTCGAAAGTGGCTGATTATAATCCATTATTTAAGTTTCCATTTTTAAAACACAATTCTGCCATTACTTTTCCATTAAGCCAACCTATCTACTTGAAGGTACATTTCCTTTACGTTCAAGCACTAAACTAACTGCCCAACAAAGTTCACCATATTGTGCGCTACAATTGGAAAAACAAGACTGCCAGTACGCTCCCTTAACCACAGCATAATAAATCCATAACTCCCAGTTAATACGATTCTGAATGCAGACAAATGCCACTCACCATCGATATACATAACCCCATGAACTAGACCAAATAATAAAACTAAAAGTAAGCCTGCAATGTTTATTTGCGAGCCAAAGAAATTAATTCGCGATGAAACAACAGCCAATGAAAAACAAAATAATAAAACACCTCTAAACATTGGCTCTTCATCGAGTCCTGGGATAAGAGCTTGATAGAGTAATGTTTCAAAGTCGTAATTTGGTCCATCGCCTAGGCTAAGCGTTACAATAACTTGCAATGCTATAAACAAACTTAAAACAAGCATTGCTGGCTTTATAGAGCCTTCATTCTGACTAAAAGTAAAACCTGCCTCCTTGATTTTAAAGTCACTTTTAAAAGCGGCTAATGAAACTAAAACTAAAGCCCAAACAGTAATAGCGACTATTTTCCCTGACCAATTCCATTTAAGATCTGAAAAGACTAAATCCAGTGAGATGAGTTCTTTACCTTTGAATAAGGCCAAGAAATAGCAAAATAGAATAAAAAGAGTTCCAAGCAACCAAGTTAGGTTTATTGTAACTTTATTGAGTGTTTTTAAAATTAAAACGAGTAATAGAACAACGCCTAGATTGGCGATCATTCCAAAATACATATCTGGCATAACCATCCTTGGTGAGCTTATTAGCTCAAACTTTATTATTGTTTAATTTCTATAATAAACACAAAAACAACCAACTAAACAGATATTTGTTTGTGTTCAAATTCAAACTGAGCATATTTTTAACTTCCCAAAGCAAATGAACTAAAGAGAAATAATTTTCACAAAGAGGATAAGAGACGCTGCGCTTAAGAGGTATTATTAAAAACAAATTTGAATGGTTTTGGGGTTACTCATTCACTTCTTATTGTCTTCTCTTTGTGCAAAAAAATAATTTGAACCACAACACAGAGGCGCTTCGCGCTGCACAGAGAAAAACAATATTCAATACACGCGAAATGAATTTCACACCTGCGGGTTAGTATTTCACTTTAACTATATGCAGGCACAATCGGGGTCAGAGCTTACAACTTTTTCTCCTTTTCCCTTGTAACTCGCAAACTTGTTGGGTTTCGCTTCGCTCCACCCAACATACGATAAGAACTCCCCTTTATTCCCCTGCAAACTTTAACATTCGCGTTTGGTCGGTAAGCTCAATATCCACCAGTTCGAACGGGGCTTTGGCTGCTTTAGTGACCGCGAAAGGCATCGTGAAACTGGCATAACTATCAATCTGTTTTGCAACTTCAACCGTTGCTAGTTTAATGCGTTCACCTTTATCACCTTTACCAGTTAAGGTTGCACGAATAGCAAAGCGCCCTGATTCAGTCACTTGCACAGGTACTTTAGCTTGGTATTTATTATTGCCAAGCGCTGTTACTTTGGCTTTATCCATACTAATGGTTTGTGAGCTGTGTACAAACGGCATTTTTATTGAGCGTTTTACCGTTTGACCATTCACTTTAGTATTTACACTAGCCTCAAGCTCATAGTAACCATTTACTGCACCTAAGGTTTCAAGTGGGTAATTAAATACGGCTTCACCATTTTCGTAACGCACATCAAGCTTTTCGCCATCTGGACTTGAAAGTGTTAACTGCACATCGCTATCTTTAAAGCGTTTTTTGCCCATACTGAGCTGCATAGCGACACGTTGTTGATGATCTTTTACTTTAAACTGCGATTTAGCATGCAAAGCATTACTCGAGCCCTTTTCAATCACATGCAGCAAGTAGGTGTCGTTGTCGTTAAGTGCTTGGCTTGTTCTTAACATTGCCTTGCCATTGACCTGACCAAGCTTTAACCCAACACTACCATCGTTAAACCCAGCATTTTCCATTTGCTCTTGTGCAACCATTGTTTGCATTGGCATTTGTCTAAAGTTGTCATCACGTACCGACAGCTTATCAAGCTGTAAGCCATGAGGCTTAAATACTTCACCATTATCAAAACGTGCTTTTGGCGCGATACGAATAAAGTTATCAGCTTGGTTTACAAATACTGGCACACCTCGCTTAAGTTCCTTGCCCGAAACCTTCTGCCAATACTCAACGCTGTCTTTTTCAAGTGTTTGCAGCTGAGCGCCTAACGCAGGTTGAACTTGAGGAAACTGATAAACCGTTTGATCATTTGCTTGTGCTGCTGTGCTTACAAGCATGATTGCAGCTGTAAGTGTGGTTAACTTATTAATCATAGCTAGCTCCTAAATTCGATTTTTAAGCATGTTTGGCAAGCCAAAGCAGTTGCGTCGACTTTGCTGATGACTCAAAGGCTCACTGCCTTGGGTCCGTGATTTATCGGTAAACCACACTACCCCAGCTAACGACTGAGAACTGCAATTTAAAAAGCCATCTGAGCAGCTGTCTAACCAGTTTTGTGTTACTTCAAGACCCACTTGGTTTTGGTAACCACCGCAATAGCTGTCGCTATCCCATACAGCTGATTCAACATCACTGCCCACCACAGTTTCGAATCGAGACGGTAAACTTGGGCGGTTTGGAGTGCCATTCAGCCATTGTGCGTTATACGACGCCATCCAAGATACTTGCTGTTGTTTTACTGCATCGCTGCCGTAGCCCAAAAGCCAACCTAAGCTTTGCTCGAACGAATTACCTGCAATAACCGCATCAGCCAAAGGCGTGCCACCACTTGAAGGTGCCAGTGCAATAGTACGCGTTACTTTGCTAATAATATTTGGATAACGGCTATCCCATGTTGGATTGGATAAAATCCAACGCACCACATTACCGCCATTAGAATGGGTGATCAGGGTTAAATCAGTGATGTTTTTATTATTGATAAATGTAGTGAGCTGCCCAGCTAAACAGCCAGATGCAGCATCTGCCCACATGTACTGATCAAAGTCACAATTAATGACCGTGTAATTACTACTGTTGGGCAAACCTTGGCGAACTGTGTCAACAAAGCTGCCTGTCCAATAGTCATTATACGCATCGCTTTGCTGGCCTGTACCGTGCACAAATGCGACTCCTTGCGCAGCAAAAACATTGTGGCTGATACCCGATGCCAACATTAAAGCAGGCACTAGTGAGAGTGTTTTTATTTTCATGTGTGTTCCTGTTGATTGTAATCTTATCTATCAGGTTGGAGGAGTGACCTCCGACCAAAAACATAGACCAAACAGGTACGAAAGCAAGAAAATATTTACAATAATTTAACCTTTGGGTGTTTTTTAAGTACAAATTATTAGGTTTTAGGAGAAAAAAGTCAGGACAAGACTCGAGTTGCTTTCCCCCTCTACTCTCTCTAACTTGCTAACTTTCAATCTGATAGCTGACGGCTGAAAGCTGATAGCTCTTTTGTTCATCGCGCGAAATAAATTTCACGCCTACAGTGCTAGTAAAATATAAACTCATACATTGCACAATGCTAAATAGTGCCGCTGCACGAAAGTACTATATCCTGCCCTGTTTAAACTTCATACATTGTAAATTAAATGTTAAACAGGAGAATACACAATGAGACGCCTATTGACGATGATTACGCTATGCGCAGGTATGAGCACAACGGCTCTTGCAGCATGCAGAGATAATGTTGTACTTGTACATGGAAATACCGCCTCCCCTTCTAGTTGGAGTAACACAATTAATGAATTAAAACGAAAAGGTTACGCCGACAGTGAAATTTTCACCCCAGATTGGGGATCTAAATCTTGCGCGAGCTGCAACGATCATAATGGCAGTGAAGAAACACCAGTGCGTAACGCCATTCTTACTGCAATCAACCAATCTTGCACAGGTAAGATTGATATTATCGGCCATTCAATGGGTGTAACACTCGCAGCGCAGCAAATTTATAAGTTAGCAATGGCATCAGATGTTGATACCTTTGTAGGTGTTGCAGGTGCCGCACGGGGCCTATTAAGTTGTGGTGTTTACCCATACAACGTGTGGAATAACACTTGTGGCTACTATGGCTTATCGGTTGGTAGCCCGTTATTAAACAGTATTTATGGTGAAGCATTAGGCGACAAAGTGTATTCAATAAAAAGCTACTCTGATCAAATCGTCTGCTCAACTGGCACTTGCTATGTGTATGGTATTCACAGCAGCCGTTTATGGAATGAAAATGCCACCTACACTTACGTACTAGGCCACTTTGGTTTGCAAACTGACACCTATGTTAAACAAGTGAGTTTGATTCAATAGCTGCTAACAGCATATTGTCAGTTCTGGGTTGATAAAGGGGTTAGGTAAAAGAAACACCAAACCCCTTTATGTTTTAATCAAACAAGATGCAAGTAGGTTCAGGAACATTTACTGTACTGTTGGTTCTATACTGAAGTAACCCTGTTGTTTGCTCAATCTTAAATACAGCCACAGTATTAGAATGCTGACCTGCCGCTAATAACCACTTTCCTTCAGGGTCCATATTAATATTACGAGGAAACGCACCACGAACATGTTCTGTTTCAAGTAGTCTTAAAGAGCCAGTTGACTCATCGCTTGCAAATACACTCACAGAATCATGACCGCGATTAGCTGAATACACATATTTACCTGTTGGATGTACCAGAATTTCTGAAGCTGAATTAAAGTCTTCCTGCTCTTTAATTGCTTTGCCTAACGTAGGCACTACAAACTCTCGTTTAGTTTGACCAGTTTGTGCATCATACGTAAAGGTAGAAATGCTTAAATCCAACTCGTTTAATAAATAAATGAACTGACCATTTTTAGAAAAACGCATATGCCTTGGACCGCCTCCTGCTATTGTATCCGCTTGTCCATGCCCGATTAATTCAGCTGCATTGTCTGCTACACGATAGATCATTACAGCATCCAACCCTAAGTCTGGAACAAAGGCAAATTTTGCATCAGGTGAAAAACCAACCCAATGAGGGTGAGGGTTATTTTGGCGATCTTTAACGACTTTTGAGCCACCAGTATGTTCTATTAACTGACTACGTTTGATAACTTTACCGTCAGCAGCAAGTGCAAATACCGCCACAGAGCCGCCGCCATACTGAGCTGTTAATAAAAAACGTCCAGAAGGGTGAACAGCGATGTGTGCTCCACTACCGTCACCAATTTCAACATGATTAAGCAAAGCAAGTTTTCCGTTAGTTAGCTTGCTATATGCTGCTACTACAGGCGTTTTGTCTATTGTCGCTGCTGCATATAATACATTCAGAGTTGGGTGATTGGCTAAGAAGCTCGGCTCTTTGATTTTTGCAACAAGAACAGGCTCAGATAACTTTCCTGTTTTTTTATCTAAAACCGAATGATAAATACCATCACCAGATACTGAACCTGTACCAAAATAAACATCTTGCTTTGCATAACAAGATGAACCAAAAATAATAGACACGCTCATTAATAATTTGATGAGTGTTTTACAGCAGAACATATTTATTCCCTTTTCATAATTTTTTAAGCAACCAGCAAATATTAACAAACAGATGGGGCCAGGTCTTTCTATTTGACTTTACTCTAACTTCTTCGCGCGAAATAAATTTCACGCCTACGGGTGAGCATTTCGCTTTAACTATATGCAGCTACAATCTAACCTAAACCTTATGGCTTAAAGCTCTTTTGTTTTAATCTGATAGCTGACGGCTGAAAGCTGATAGCTCCTTTCTCCTTTCCCCTCGCTAACTTATCGAGTTTCGCTGCGCTCTACCCTACACGCTGGTATTAATACCCTTCAAACCTTGTTGCACAACCAATGCCTATGCACTCAACACGGCTGTCGAGTTCTAACAGCTCTAAATTATAGCTATTGCTAACATCTACCTTTTGTAGTGGATTATTAAAAAGGCTGATATCAACTAAATTTTCATGTTCACGTAAATCAATATTTTTTAGTTTGTTATTCGACAAAAAGAGCACTTGAAGCATGGGGTTTGCTGTTAAATCGATAGTGCTTAAGTGGTTATTACTGGCGTAAAGTGCAGTTAACTTTTTATTATGGCTTATGTCTAAAGAGCTAAGCTGGTTGGCATCTAGGTTTAGTTCGCTAAGCATCTTGAACTTGCTTAAATCTAGGTTTTTTAACTGATTATTAGCAAGCTCAAGGTTACGGATACCACTCGGTAAATTCACTTTTTTGAGCTTATTGCCTGACAGGTAAAGTTGATACAGTTCAGGGTTAACAAGCGTCAATTCGCCAGTCAGCTTATTATCATTAAGATCAAGCCATGTAAGTTTACTGTTGTTGCTTACATCCACCTTTGAAAGCTTATTACCACTTAGCATTAAAGTCTTTAACTCTTCGTTCTTACTTACATCGATATTCGCAAGGCTGTTTTGGCTTAAATCAACAAAGAAAAGCTGGCTGTTGTGGCTTATGTCGATTTCGGTCAGTTGGTTTGGCATTTTCTTATCGGTAGGTCTGCTTGTAATGCCACCAATTTCACCAACAATGAAGCTATCCCCTTCATTGCTGAGGACGAGTTTTATTAAATTACTAAAATGCTCAAGCCCTTTGGCTGAAGTAATACCGCGATCTTTGCAATGTATTTTTGTCACCTCCCCCACCGTTTTATAGCCACTTTCTTGTAAACATTCTAAGAAATTAGCATCTGCAACCACGCTCTCTAACGATGTATCGTCATTAGCCAAAGCACCAGCAACCCCAAAATTTAACACAAGCAAACACACCAAACCCATTTTAATGGCCACAAAGTTCCCTTTTAACATTATTTCACCTTCAATTTTCAACACCAAAATCAGACGGTTAAGTAAGAGCTCTCACCATCTAAAATCAAAGAATACATAATACAGGTTATTTGATGCTTGTACCCATAAAGGTACATAGGTTGATTACTTATTAAAAAGTAGGGAGCTTGAAAGTTAGTATCCTAATGGAAAGCAAAGCCCACTAATGTGGGCTTGCAAGTTGAACAACTACTTCAGTACATACTCCACTTTGTGAAGCTGACCAGTAAAAGCAAAAGGAGCTTTATCATAGTAGCTTCGTGAAACAGTGGAACCGAGATCTTTTCCGATATCAAGCGTTTCTGTCGCTGAGTAACGAACAGGTGGTACTTTATCTATCTTACCGGTAGCAACCTTCTTACCGTTAACTAAAAGAGTCGCTTGTCCACCATTTGGTGCTTCACCTTGTTGAATATAATCAAGTGTCAAAGTGACCTCACCCGCTGGTAATGGCTCCTTAGATTTTAAGTAATAGTGATCTTCGTTGAAGAAATTCATTACATAGACAGGTTTATTATCTTCAATGTATAGACTATAACCAGCACTACCACCGCCTACAGCTACTAATACACCCTCTGCACCATCTTTAGGCATATTAAACGTTGCAGTAATTGTGTGAGAGCGACCATAAACAGGAGGTGCACTACCCTCTGGCACGCGACTAGTACCTGGTAGATAAGTGAATTTTGATTTCCCTTTGGTCACACTTGGACGTTCAGGGTTCGATGCACGCTCAACAAAACGATCATCAAGTGGATAGACGTTATATTTTTCTGCTTCTTGATCGAAAATAGAGATTAACTTATTAAGTTTATCTGGGTATTTATTCGATAAATCTACCGCCTCAGAAAAGTCTTCTTCAATATTATAAAGCTCCCACTTATCGTTACCAAAGCCAGCTGAGCCACTTAAGTCCCATGGCACACCGTGGAAAGAGGCAGCAACCCAACCATCATGATAAATTGCACGGTGACCACCAGTCTCAAAGTACTGAGTCTTACGCTTACCTTCAGCATTTTTATCATTTAGTGAATACAACATACTTACACCGGCAATTGGAGTCTGCTCTACTCCATTCACTATTTTTGGCTCAGGTATATGTGCTGCATCTAAAATCGTTGGCACGATATCAATTACATGATGAAATTGCGATCGTAAGCCACCATGCTCTTTAATATAGTTAGGCCATGAAATAACAAGCCCATTTCGCGTACCACCGAAGTGTGAAGGTACTCGTTTCATCCATTGGAATGGTGAAGAGCCAGCCCACGCCCAACCAACCGGAAAGTGATTTTCGTGAAGAGGCCCACCGAGTTCATCAATTTTTTCAAGCTGCCCTTCAACAGTGTCAGCAATACCATTCTGAGTCATCATATTGTTAAGCGTACCAGTAGCACTACCTTCAGCACTTGGGCCATTATCACCAGCAATAAATATAATCATGGTATTATCTGCATCGGGTAATTGTGAGATAGCATCAAGCAACCGGCCTACGTGATAATCGGTATGTGCAGCAAAACCCGCAAATACTTCTTGGTGTCGACTGAATAGCTTCTTCTCGTTGGCAGACAGAGAATCCCATGACTTTATTTCTTTAGGTCGTTTTGTCAGCTTGGTATTCTGTGGTACTACACCAAGCGATTTTTGTCGTGCAAGTGTCTCTTCACGGACTTTATCCCAGCCCTGATCAAACTTACCTTTAAATTTATCATTCCACTCCTGCGGCGCATGCAAAGGAGCGTGTGTTGCACCCGTTGCAAAGTACATAAAGAATGGTTTATCACTATCGATAGACTCTTGTTGGCCTATCCAGTTTATAGCATCATCAACAAGATCTTCCGTTAAGTGATACCCTTCTTCCGGTTTTTTAGGTGGCTCAACAGGGGTGGTATTTCTAAATAATTGAGGCTCCCATTGACTTGTTTCGCCGCCTTGAAAACCATAAAAATACTCAAACCCAAGTCCTGTAGGCCAATGATCAAATGGTCCTATAGGGCTTGTCTCCCAATCAGGAGTATTGTGCCATTTACCCCATGCAGCCGTGTTGTAGCCATTACTTTTTAATATCTCAGCAACGGTCGCTGTTTCATCGGGCCAAACACTGTGATAACCCGGGTAACCTGTTGAAAGCTCGGTAATCGTGCCTGAAGCAACCTGATGATGGTTTCTACCTGTCAGTAAAGCGGCACGAGTTGGTGAGCAAATCGCGGTAGTGTGAAAACGATTGAACTTTAAACCTTGATTAGCTAATTCATCGATTGAAGGGGTCGGTATTGACCCCCCAAAGGTGCTGGGGTGGCCGAAGCCAAAGTCGTCAAGTAAAATCACTACGACATTAGGTGCGCCTTTTGGTGCCTGAATTGGCTGCGGATAATCCTGTTTTGAAGTTTCAAATGTTTTGCCTATTTTTCCTTCAAACTTCCCATTACTTATAGGTATCACTGTTCTATCTATTTCGCTAGCATATGCTTGTGGTAGTCCCGAAAGCAGTAATACTGAAAGAATAGCTCCCACTCGACTTAAACGATTCATTCCTTTCTCCTTGAAAAATCTGAGCTCGATACAGTTTCTAGTATAGATACTTTTTTTCATTTTTTGCGAGTGTTTTTTAAACAAAGTAAAAACTGCTGTAATTTGTTTTTAAATCGCATTTTTATTTAGCTTTATGCATTGAAACCATTAGTTAAAAAAACTGAATAATATCCATGTATCATTTTCAAACCCCAAATATTTTGCCTCTGAATTATTGTTGTTATTGAAGATATTACTGCTAACAAACTATTTCGATATTTAGGATATTAATAAGCTCAGCTGAAGATTTAAAAGCTGGTAGCATATTTACTCAAGGGCCTAACAAAAGAACAGCGTCGAAGTGGCTTGGAGTGTCAAAATAATCATCAAAAAGTCTGAAGTTACGAATATTAAAAGTGAAGTAAGAACGCAATTAATCGTGTATCACAATAATGCTTTTTCCACTGTAGCATTGTGTTTATGTCATTAGTTGGTATACGTCTGGTATATCTAGGTTAATGACTTAGTCCAAGAAGCGCTGCCCAGTGTAATTTTCAATACGGCGAACATGTTCCTTCTCCATGACAAATACGACATCAGCCCAAGTTAATAACTTTTCACTACACAAGGTCGTGCCGTTTCGCTTGCACTCCATCTCGGCCAAACCCGCTGAGCGATAGACACATAACGGGTCTTTTGCTGTAAAATGATCTTCAGCTGTTTTGCTGCGATTTAAATTCGATGTGCATAAAAATAAGATATTCATTACAGATTATCCTCAATCTGATCCCTAGTAGACAACTCAACTGCTTGATGTAATAGCCTCTGCGTATCGTCAAATAATGGCCCGAAATCTTGCTCATTAAGCTGGGACGGTAACATCAACTGCACCGTTGGGATGTGTGTCTTAGGGCAAACCGCAACATGCAATACCTCAACTACCCCATCTCCAACCATTTCGGATAACGTCCTGAAGATGCTGTTCAAGTGCTGCCGCATACATAAAAGAACTCCAAAAGCGATAAAAACCTATCTTTTAAGAATGAGCCAGAATTGGTGAAAAATCTCGGAAGTGTCACTAAAATTTCGCAAGATAAGAAGGTTTCCACGACTGCTTCGAGCAAACTGTATTGTCATTACAACACTTCTCAAATCAGCCAAACAGTAATAAATGACCTTGAGTTGACCCCTAATCGTCATTGGACTTTTTAGTAAGGATGAAAAGGCCAAAAAATAGACAAACCGGAATTTATCTATTTTTTTATAGGTTTGTCTAAATTTTAGATGTCGCTACATGCTCCGATGGGCAGTACTGGCGGCACAGATAGCATAGTTAATCCTAAAATTCCTATGCGAAGTTGGACCTCATTGCATTATTACTCCATAATACTTTTCAATTCGGTCAAAATTTATCCCCTTCTCATCGTTGAACCAAGGTTCAGAACTGACTATGTCTAATATTACAACCACCGATCTGAGCACAGCCCGAGACATTGATGACATCCCCCGACCTGTGGTTGCTCTGAGCGCTACATCGGTAACAAAGGGCTGGGAACAAGCCCGTCATCAGCATCACAAGGCGCAACTGATTTACTCCGTTCGCGGTATTCTCAACTGCGAAATTGAAGACGGAGTCTGGATTGTGCCACCGCAATGTGCAGTATGGATACCGGGAAACTTGCCCCATTCATCCCGAGGCACGGGTGAAACGGAATGTTATTGCCTGTTCGTCGAGCCTGATGCCACACCGGATCTGCCAAAAACCTGCTGCACGATTGCAGTATCACCGCTGCTACGTGAATTGTTGCTCAAGGTGGCTGGCTTTCCCAAATTGTATGAACTCGGGAGCCGGGAAGAGCGGCTGATCGCTACGTTATTGGATGAGTTGGCGGCAGCTCCGGTAGAAAACCTCCATCTACCTATGCCGCGCGATCCGCGATTACGTCAGCTCGCCGAGATGCTACTGGCCAGCCCTTCAGACAAAACATTGAAGGGGGACTGGGCTACCCGCATCGGTATGAGTGAACGCAATATGAGTCGGTTGCTGCTGAACGAAATCGGCATGAGCTTCGGACGTTGGCGTCGACAACTGCATGTGATCCTTGCACTTCAACGTCTGAGCAAAGGCGAAAGCGTGCAGACAGTAGCGTTGGAGTTGGGTTACGAAAATGCCAGCGGCTTCGTCACCATGTTCCGCAAGGCCGTCGGTAAACCACCTGCTCGATACATCTCAGAACGAATGAGCAACGCGGAAACGACTGCAGTGCCAGGCATTGTGCTTTCTGACATAACCTGATAGGAGTTCCCGCCAGCATCGTTCCCATGCTTTCGTCAATGGTGAATGATGGACAGCCCACTGGCATCGGTGCAATCAGTAACCCCTCACAGAATTAATATCCCCACGGCTACCTTGCTGGAGCTGCTGCGAAGTCTCTATAAGACACTAATGCCTAAAATTCCGCTATCAAAACCAGAGCGAATCCGTGGTTTTGATATCGGTGTCTGGCAGGATAGACCTTTTCTGTATCAATCACGGATTCCATATTTGGCAAACCAAGCACGCTGGGTTGAAGAATAGCAGACCAGAAGAAAGCACAATCGACCTGCACGATGGGGATTCCACATGGCGAAATCAAGTCAATTCATTTTTCAGTAAGGCCAAAAACAGTGAGGCAAATATATTTGGCCGAAATGAATAACAATCAGGCCTAATTACACCATTACACCCAGGCAATTTTATTATTAAATAAAGCCTCTAATTGAAAATGAGTATTATTAAATGAGTTATAGCAAAACTATAAGGAAGCTTCGTGGGGAAATTGAGAAGAGCACACCCAGCACCGTACTTAGCTCTGTTGTTGCGGCGATAGTCCTCATCAGCACTCAGAGCGTATGCGCCAGTGAATCAGGGCAACTACAAAACAAGGATGGGGATAAAACGTCTAAGAAAACGGTAAACATGCCAATTATAACGGTAATAGGTGAAGGTACTAACGCCTACACCATGGGTGAGACTGCAGCGGCGACGGGCCTGCCGCTGTCGCTGCAGGAAACGCCAAATGCAGTAACGGTGATCACGCGCCAGCGCATAGATGATCAACAGTTGAATTCAGTGCAGGATGTGCTGGACAACACCACGGGCATCACGTTGAACCAGTCCGACAGTGAGCGCACGAGTTTCTATTCTCGCGGGTTCTTGATCAACAACGTTCAGTACGACGGTATTCCCATCGCCGTCGGCGATGTCGTCAATGGCAGCGGCATTGGTTCGCTCAATACCGCGTTCTACGAGCGGGTCGAAGTCGTGCGCGGTGGCTCCGGTTTGCTGACGGGCACCGGCAATCCCTCGGCCGCTATCAACCTGGTGCGCAAACGCCCAACCCGTGACTTCTCGGCAGCCGCCTCAATTGGTGCGGGAAGCTGGGACACTTATTGGGGCTTGACCGACCTATCGATGCCGTTGGCCGAAGATGGTCGTATTCGCGCCCGTATCGTGGGAACGTATCAAGACGGACATTCGTATCTCGACGACTACAAGCCGGAGCGGAAAGGGTTCTACGGTATCATCGAGGCGGATCTAACCAAGGACACCACGTTGAGCCTAGGTTATGACTATCAGAGCATCATGCCGAAGGGGGCGACCTGGGGTGGTTTGCCGTTATGGTTTAGCGACGGTACACAGGCGGAGTATTCTCGCGGCAAGAACTATGCGCAAAAGTGGAGCCACTGGGACAACACCCTCAAGACGGCGTTTGCCGAGATAGCGCATGTCTTCGATAATGGCTGGAATATTAAAGCCACCGCTAACCAGTACCGCACAGAATTCGATGCCGAATTGCTTGGTCTGGTCGGCCGCCCCGATCGTGAGACAGGCCTAGGCTTTTTTCCTTACGGGGCCTATCCGGTCGCGCTGGCATCCGGCGGTCGCAGTCGTCAAAATACCTTCGATGTGATGGCAAGCGGCCCCTTCGAATTGCAGGGGCGCAAACACGATTTAGTGGTGGGGGCGACAAGTTCACGCCGCACATCTCGCCAAGCGGATATTTCACCATTCTATGTCAGCACTGCAGCAGTCAATGTCTATGACTTGAGTCCAGCCCATCCCCGACCTGACTTCGAGACCATGGCTTCGGTACCGACCCATACCCGAGTCAAGCAGAGCGGTATTTATAGCGCAGCCCGGTTTTCGCTGGCCGATCCGCTAAAACTCATTATCGGCGGCCGCTTCAGTAACTACGAAATCGACGACGTCAGTGGTACCTCATTGCACTACAAAAAGAGCGGTGAATTCACCCCGTATGCAGGCTTGGTCTACGACATTAACAAAACCTATTCGAGCTACGTCAGCTACACGAGCATATTCAATCCGCAAACCGACTATCGCGACAGCAGCGGCAATGTGCTCACGCCGTCAAAGGGAAAAACCAAGGAAATCGGCCTCAAAGGTGCTTACATGGATGGGCGTCTGAATGCGTCGGTGGCCTTGTTCGACACCAAACTGAACAACGCGGCGCAGGTGGTCGCCGGAAGTTATACCCCTGGCGGTGCCCAAGCTTATAAGGGCGCTGATGGAACGAAATCACGGGGAATCGAGTTGGACTTGCAGGGTGAGCTGGCACTAGGTTGGAACATCTACGCAGGTATCACTCATTTCACAGCGGAAGATGGCGATGGCGTGCGTCTGAATTCAAAACTACCGCGCACTACGGCCCAACTTTTCAATACCTACCAGTTGCCCGGAGACTGGCACTCATTGACGCTCGGTGGCGGGATTAAATGGCAAAGTCGCTTCTACCAAACGCCCAATACCGGGACGAGCACATTGGGTGGGGAACAGGGTTCCTATGCTTTGGTATCACTGATGGGACGTTACGACATCACCCAGAAGTTCGATCTGTCAGTCAACCTTAACAATCTTTTCGACAAGAAGTATGCGCTACAGAAGGGAGACTTCGACACCGTAAGCTACGGCGCACCGCGCAACGTTATGTTAACACTGAACTACAAGTTGTGAGTGTGGCCTTTATAGCACATTCGCTCTTGCTAATACCTAACTTAATAAGAGAGAAAACTATGTCATCCCCATCTAATCTATACCAACGCTACCCTACAGCTCCCCAACAACAGAACAGGGTTGCCCTATTTTGGCTGACCACCTGCGTGGGTGCCGTGCTTTTTGTCACCTTCCAGTTGTTCTTTTACGTCAACGGCTTTGTGAGAGCACATGGAGTAACGCCGACGATGACGTTTGAGCCCAACGTACTGTGGGTATTCCCCACATTTTATGGTTGTTGGATCATCACCGTGCTTATTGCGCTGATCGGAACCCGCAAGGCGCTGTGGGTAGCGCTGGTTCTCGGTAGTCTGATGGTTGTCCTAAATACTCTCGGCGGGATCGCCGATGGGGTTCGCGACGGTTGGTACGTTGCTTTCTCCGCCGTTTTTTTCATCACCTTGCCCGGTGTCCTTGCTATTGTGACCACCTGGCGTCAACTCAAAAGCAAAGGAGTACAAAATGTCGATGAATAGCACAAACTTCCCCTTCGTCTGGATGAGCTTTTCGCATGAGCCGGAACATGACCACGAGAAGGACTTTGAAGCATTCGAGGCCAATTTGCAGCGCGGCGAACCCTTCGTGATATTGACCGATACCGCACCTGCTGAAGACCATGCGCACTCACCGGAAGACAAAAGACGCACTGCGTTTTGGTTGAAAGAGCACAAGGCGGAATTACGCGAGCTGGTTCTGGCCATGATTCTGATTGAACCCAGCCAAGCCAAACGTCTTGCCATCAAGGCGTTTGCAATGCTTTTCGCCAAGTTCTGGGGCTACCCGTTAATGCTTGCCTCGTCGCACGAGGACGCGATGGAGATTGCCAAGGGACTGCTTTCTGGGCAATCCACATCATCCCCTGCGTCTTAGCACAAATGGCCTGTTGTTGATATCATCAAGAAGACCGATACCGCCGGAGAGCCCATTCTCCGGCAACCCCTTGGCCGACCATGAAGAGAGGAAATGCCTTTCTTGTAAGTTGTAGTAGCTCATATTTGATCTTACAATTCCGATAAATAGGTTTGAACTTTATCTGGCAGGCAGCTATGAGCCAGAAGCAGATGGCCGGACAAGCTCGTTTTTGGACAGGAACACGTTAGAGTATTTATTCGGTAACGCCTAAGCTCAAGTGCCGCTGTGAAGCGGCGCGGAACGGCGGTCAGTTGCAGCAACTGTTAGCTTTGCATACCAAAGTATTCCTTAGCACACAGACCAACGAAACTACGACCAGGATTCTGACCGTTAACCCATTCATCAACGGAGAATAGCTCAAATAATCCAACTTTAATCAAGGTCGGGACTGCAATCTTCAGCTGCTCTTCCACCTCGCCACGCTCACCTGCATTGTATAAAGCGACATTGCGGAGCATTGTGGCAACCGTACCTGTTTGTACTTTACTTCCATCTTTAAGTGTTACAGTGGGGAGTTCTTCTCCTTCGGCTACGATCTTTTTATTGATCGAACCAAGTTGCTCGGTATTCTCTGGTGAACCTTCAGTCATCTTTATCTCCTTCAATAATTTCCACAATAGCTAACATTTTAGTATTCATGCGACACACAGTTTGTGTTGCATAATCGCTTGTTGGAATGAACCTCTACCTGCTCGGTGTGTCAGAGTTGGTGTTGTTTATGCTATGGCTTTGCTTATAAAAAATAGGCTTTTTGGAGGCTTTCACTTCCCTAGTTAATTTAATCAGCTTAGCTAGTGTAATGTAAGCTTTCCCTGCATTTCTCAGCGCTTATTATGTATTCATTACACCTAAATTTGCCTTAATAAGCAATTATATTTTTACACGTTTAGAAGCTGCTTATCTGAGTTATTAATAATTGATTTTAAGCATTTTCGTTAGCTCGTTTTGGGGCAACATGTATGGTACGCCCCGTTTTGCAAGTTAATAATTTAAAATAACGGAGATGGTTTGCGCTAATGTATTCAGAGTCTATTAGAGACTTTCATTAGTCCCAGCTCTACGATGAGATCCGCGCCAGATTG